>CAMVKN010000011.1 GCA_947168045.1 uncultured Prevotellaceae bacterium | reverse complement strand
TCGCGATTCCTTTTCTTCTTCTCTGGTTTATCTGGTTTTTGCTTGAAGTTCACTACGGCACAAACATCCCATCCAGTAGGCTTGTGATTTCAATTGTGATGTTCATCATAATTGCACCTATACTTTTCTTTGCCTATAATCGCGAAATGCGCTCACTGAACAAAGCCATCAAGGACATCGACGAGTTCGTCAACGGCAAGTAGAGCAAAATGCCTCAATGTCTTGCGGGCTACGACTTGTTCCACGCCAAGCAACCGATAAAACAGGGCGAAAACCTGCACAACAACCTCATCCTCGCCAATGTTTATAGGCGCGGAACACAAAAAGTGGAGTTCACAATCAAGATGAAATAAACGGCGGGCAATCGGCTTGTCCGGGCGAATCAAGAACAGAATAATCGAAATTTGTATGATTGTACCAAAGAAATCTATTGGATTAATCGTCCTTTTGTTAATGCCTTGTTTTGCCGTTGGTCAAAACTTCGTTGACAGCACAGCATTCAGACAAGATAGCATAGACATTAGAACAGACACGTTACGTCAGCGGAATGCTATGTACAACTGTGATACAGTTAGAAAAGACTGTTTTCCAAAGCAGCACAGACTATATTTTGTCCGCAAAGAGCAAGGACTAATACGAGGCATAAGTCCTAATGCTGTAAAAATGCAGAAGTTCGATCCATATAAGAAGAAGTTTACCGATATGCGAATAATAGAAACTATCGGTTTGCACATAAGCAGATAAGGAAATTCCAATTTATCGGACTGCTATCATATAACAGCTGCCTATCTTGACATCCCTTGCTGGAACTTCTGTATTCGCCCATCGTATCTGCCGTCTGCAACGTCGTGGACTTCATGGTCGGCACGTCTGAGTTCGTTGGCATTGCGCTCGGCTATGCCGCTTTGCAAAGCAAAGAACTGCAAACCCTCGTCAATGCGGTAGATATAGGCAGACATGGCAAAGCTCCGAGCTTGCTCGCCTGAGCACCTATTAAAGAAAGCAATGAGCGAAGAACACCGGGTCTTGCCAGTCGCCACGCTCCTTGATGGTGAAGAATTCATGTGGAATTCGTGGGCCATTATATGGTAATTACATGTTGAAAGATAAGCCCCTTGCTTCATGTTCTTAACACGAATGACCATGAATGACCCACGAATTATCATTAAATGATTCATTAATAAGAATTAAAGCGGCGATGCTACTTGTCATCGTAATGGCCGTATGCAGAGAGAACATCCACATACACCTCGGTCTCAAAGATGCGGTAGACCAGCCGATGCTTCCTGGTAATCTCCCGGCTCCAACGGTTTTCGGGCTTTCCCTTCAGCGGCTCTGGGTGCCCCAGACCGGTCTTTGGGTGCTCCTTCAGTTCTTCGATAAACTTACTGGCCTTCTTGAAGGCGGCAGGCTCGTTCCGCTGAAGATTTTTAAGGTCTTCTATAGCCTTGGGAGAATAGACTATGTTATACATCAGCCAACCCTCCTCAAGAATTCGTCCAACGATTCATTTGGAAGCATCTTGATGCCTTTACCCTCGGCAATCTCACGTTCAGCCTCGTCGAGCTTGGCGAAGAACTCCTCTTTCGTCATCAACGTCGGGTCAGCTTTTTTGCTTGCTGCCAGCTTCTTGGCATACTTCAGCAACTTGGCCATCAGCGTCTCGTCGTCGGCAATCTCACCCATGGTGCGGAACAGCTCCGCATTCAACTGTATTGCTGTCATAATCCTAACATGTTTGGTTTCTGGCTGCAAAGATATGAAAAAGCGAGAAAAGAAACAAATATATTTGTGTCTTTTTCGAGTGTGGCGGCGGCCAAGGGAATCTACGTCAATGGAGGCCGCAAGGTTGTGGCAAAATAAATTCATGAATAATTCGTGGGTCATTATATGGTAATTACATGTTGAAAGACAAGCCCCTTGCTTCATGTTTTTAACACGAATGACCATGAATGACCCACGAATTATCATTCATGTAATCATCCCCGGCGGGCATAGATGCGGAGAAGGCAAGAAAAGCGCTATGAAATCTTGCTCCAGTCGATGGCATCCTTGCGCAGCTGCTTCAGACGGTCGACCAGCAGCTGGTGCTGGGGCTGCTGCAGCAAGGGGTCGTTGTCGATGATGTGCTGTGCCTCGTCGCGTGCCATCTGTACCAGCTGTCCGTCGCGTGCGATGTCGGCTATCTTCAGGTCGAAGGCCATGCCGCTCTGCTGTGTCCCCTCCAGGTCGCCAGGTCCGCGTAGCTTCAGGTCGGCCTCGGCAATGCGGAAGCCATCGTTGGTCTCGCACATGATGTCGATGCGCTTGCGTGTCTCCTCGCTCAGCTTGTAGGGTGTGACGAGGATGCAGAACGACTGCTCGGCACCACGGCCCACACGGCCGCGCAGCTGGTGCAGCTGCGACAGTCCGAAGCGCTGAGCGTCGAGGATGACCATCACCGAGGCGTTGGGCACGTTCACGCCCACCTCAATGACCGTTGTGGCTACGAGCATCTGTGTCTCGCCGCTGACGAAGCGCGCCATCTCAGCCTCCTTCTCCGCCGCCTTCATCCTGCCGTGCACCTTGCTCAGCCGGAACTCGGGGAACGCCTCGCGCAGTGTCTCGAAGCCCTGCTCCAGGTTCTTCAGGTCAATCTTCTCGCTCTCCTCGATGAGGGGGAACACCACGTAAATCTGTCGCCCCTGATGTATCTGCCGGCGCATGCCGTCGTAGAGCGAGGTCATGTTGCTGTCGAAGACATGTGTGGTGCGTATGGGCTTGCGTCCTGGTGGCAGCTCGTCGATGACGCTGACATCCAGGTCGCCATAGAGCGTCATGGCCAGCGTGCGGGGGATGGGCGTGGCCGTCATCACCAGCACGTGGGGGTTTGTTTGTTGAGTGTTGAGTGTTGAGTGTTGAGTGACGCTTCCATTACTGGCAGAAGTAAAGTCACTCAACTCTAAACTCTCAACTCTAAACCCTTTATCCCACAGCTTTGCCCGCTGTGCCACGCCGAAGCGGTGCTGCTCGTCGATGACGACAAGGCCGAGGCGCCGGAACACCACATTGTCTTCAATGATGGCATGGGTGCCCACGAGGATGTGGACGCTGCCGTCAGCCAGCCCCTCCAAGACCTCCTTTCGCCGTTTGCCCTTGACCATGCCGGTGAGCAGCTCCACCCGCAGCGGCAGACCGCGCAGGAAGGCCGTGATGGTCTGCAGGTGCTGCTCCGCCAGTATCTCTGTGGGGGCCATGATGCAGGCCTGGCAGCCGTTGTCGTTGGCGATGAGCATCGTCATCAGTGCCACCAGCGTCTTGCCGCTGCCCACGTCGCCCTGCAACAGACGGTTCATCTGGTGGCCGGAGCACAGGTCGGCGCGTATCTCGTGCATCACCCGTTTCTGTGCGCCGGTCAGCTCAAAGGGCAGGTTCTGCTTGTAGAAGTCGTTGAACAGCGGGCCGATGCGCTGGAAGACGTAGCTGCGGTACTTGTGGCGCTTGTAGCTGGCGTAGCGCAGGATGTTCAGCTGGACGAAGAAAAGCTCCTCGAACTTCAGCCGCACGCGGGCACGCTCCAGGTCGCGGGCGTTCTGTGGATAGTGGACGGTGCGCAGCGCCTCATTGCGGCTCATCAGGTGACGGCCCTCGGCGATGAAGGGCGGCAGCGTCTCGGGCAGTGGTTCCCTGAGGCGGCTGATGAGCGTCAGCGTGAGTCGTTCCATGGCGCGCGACGTCAGCCCGTTCTTCTTCATCTTGTCCGTCGTGTTGTAGTAGGGACGCATGCCCCAGCCGCCCTCGCTGCCCTCGCCCAGGGGGGCGCTGGACGGCTCCTCTATCTCGGGATGGCCTATCTGCACGCGGTTGTTGAAGATGGTGGGCTTGCCGAACACCACATACTCCTTGCCAATGGTGTACTTCGTCATGGCCGTCTTGCCGAAGTTGAACCATACCAGGTCGAGGATGCCGGTGCCATCGGTGAAGTGGGCCACGACGCGTGTCTTGCGGACGCTCATCTCATACTTCTCAAAGCTCAGGATGCGTCCCTTCACCTGCACGAAGGGCATGTCGCCGGTCAGCTCATGGATGGTGTACACCTTGCTGCGGTCCACATACTTGTAGGGGTAGTATTCCAGCAGGTCGCCAAAGGTGTTGATGCCGAGCTCTTCGCTTAGCATCTTCTTGCGGTAGGGACCCACGCCCTGCAAGTACATGATGTCCTGCTCAAGGATGTCCATTGGCTGTGTACATTATTATATATAGGTGTGTCTTTAGCTGCGGCTGACCTGCAGGCCGGTGGCCGACAGCGACATGTCGACGAAACGGGCGTTGCGGTGCAGGCGGTTGGTGCTGAGCGCATGCCGTATGCGTGCTGCCGCCTCCGGGTCCTTGGCCACCATGTAGAGATAGCCGCCTCCGCCGGCACCGGGCAGCTTGTAGCCCAGGCAGAGGTCGTCGATGATGGCCGTGATGCGGCGCACCTCATCGGGGTTCGTGCCGGCGTCGATGAGCTGGTTCTGTTGCCATGTGCGCCCCACCAAGCGTCCCATCAGCTGGAAGTCCTGCCGCTGGATGGCCTCGAACATCTCTGCGGCGTGCTCCTTCATCTGTCTGAGGATGTGCAGCTGTCGGCCGTTGTTGAGGAACATGCGGCGCACAATCTCGGCGAGTATCTGCTTGGCAGTGCGTGTGATGCCTGTGTAGTAGAGCAGATGGCACTGGCGGTACTCAGGCAGGGTGTAGATGTCGGTGGGCAGCCAGCGTGACATGGGCTGTTGTGCAAAGCCATCGCTGGTGTTCAGCAGCTTCACGCCGGGCAGGATGCCGCCGAACTGGTCCTGCCATCCGCCACCGGTGGTGAGCAGCTGTTCCAGTGCCAGCGTGCGCCGTCCCACCTCGTTCTTGTCCCATGCCAGGAGGCAGAAGTCGCTGAGGGCGGCCAGAACGGTGGCGGCGAGGATGGAGCTGGTGCCCAGTCCGCTGCCGGCGGGGATGGCCGAGAGCAGCGTCAGCTCGAGGCCGCTGCCAAACAGGCGCAGCTGCTCTTCGAGCGAAGCGAACTGCTGGGCGGCAAACGGAGGGGCGAAGCCGGCCAGGGCCAGCGCCGCTTTGGGGATGGAGAAGGGCGACCCCACACGGTTGTACTGCATCAGCTCGTCGAAGGTCGTCACCGTCTCGGTGGCCCCCAGGTCGATGCTCCTCAGCACGATATGGTATTGTCTCGACGGCTTGATGTAGGCCTGCAACGGCTGTTGGCCGTTCAGGTCGATGGCCAGGTTGACCACGCTGCCGCCCTCCAAGAGACAGTAGGGTGGGGTGTCGGTCCATCCGCCGGCGATGTCGATGCGCACCGGACTGCGTGCCCACACTATCTGGTCGTCCTGAACGCCCAGGCGGGGCAGCTGCTTCTGTGATACGATGTTGTCGATGAGTCCCTGGCGTAGCAGGGCGAAGGCCTTCTGGCTGTCGCCGCGGAACATGGCATCGTGGATGCGGGTCATCAGCGGCGCGTCGTCAGCCGGTGGCGTGGGCATGGCAATGTGGTGGTCGTGGAACTCGTGAGCGGCATCGTCGAGGTCGAGCTGGTAGAACACGCTGTGCTGCCAGTTGCGGGCCATGGCGGGCCACACGCTGCAGCGGAACTGCAGGCGCTGGGCGAACAGCCGCTCCAGGTTGGCCTCGGCACTGAGCTGCTCGGCGCTGAGCAAGGGGCGTGAGGGGTGAGAGGTGAGAGGTGAGAGGTGAGAGGATAGATATTGCGCTATGTCGGCAAGGGGCATCACGGGGAACTGTGGGCGCTGCTGCTCAGGACCGTCGAAACGGTCGTCGATGTGGTAGCGGCGCACGGCGTAGCGGTCGGTGCCCACGGGCACGATGTCGAGACACTCGCCCGGTTCGAGCCTCACTGCCCAGTCATTGTCGGGCACGCCGGTGACGATGTTGTCGTGGGTGAGCTGCCAGCGGGCGCCGATGCAGCTGTTCTCCACCCAGATGTTGGTGTTCTGCTCAGTGAAGGTGATGTGCGTGACGGCGTTCTGAACGAAGATGCTGGGGTGGGGCTTGCGGTCGTGGTGCATGATGCGGCGCTGGTCAGAAACGACGTTCTGCAGCCTCACCATCGACGAAATCATCTCGCTGCTGGTGCCGAAGTGGTAGAACTCACCGCCCTCAAGCGGCACGATGGCCACCGTCAGCTCCTTCAGCTCCGCATCGTCCACCTGCGGGTCGGTGCCTAAGGCGCGGCCGAAATCGGAGTAGAGGTCGTATGATTTGAGGTTTGAGAGTTGAGATTTGAGATTTGAGATTTGAGGATTGAGAGTTGAGAGCGGAGAGTTGAGACTTACCCCGCACCGTTGCATTAACATCCTGACGGCCTTGTCGCTGAGCAGCCACACGCCGATGTCGGTGAGGTAGAGGTGCTCGCGCTGCAGTTCACTGAGCTGTTCGATGGTGGGTTTCTGCAGCATCTGCTTCAGCACCTGTGGCGTATGCCTGTCAGCCACGAACACGCCGTGGTGCTGTGCCACGGTGGCGTTGAGCCAAAGGCCGTAGCACACCACGTCGGCCTGGGGCACAGGGGGCAGCGGCTGACTGGTGCGGATGAACACATCGCCGCTCACCACCATGGTGTGCAGCCCCTCAGGGGCCATGTCCATGATGTGCTCGTAGAGTGGTAGCTGCAGTGACAGCAGGTCCTGCGACAGTCGCTGGCCGCGCTCCCAGCGGAACACGGGTATCGGCGTGAGAATCTTCCCTGACGGGGCGTAGGCCGGCAGACGGCGGCTTTGGCCTCCGGCGTGCAGCAGGATGCGCTTCTCATGCTTCAGCCAGTGGTAGAATAGTTTAGAGTTTAGAGTGTAGAGTTTAGAGTTTGCTTCCGCCATACCTTCAGCTGATGGGACAGCGGTAGCACGCTCGGCTTCGCCGCTTGGCTCGTCCAAGAACTCTACACTATCCACTCTACACTCTTCACTATCAAGGAACGCCTGCCACAGCAGCCAGGCGGTGCCGCCGCCGCTGCCTATGCGGTGGCCCTCAGGGTCGCAGGTACAGAAGTACTCCTCCTGAGGCAGATGGGTGATATGATGGAACACGGTGACGTCGTCGTCCTCTTTCCTGACAAGGTTGGGCGGCAGGGATAGTAGTCTTTTCATGCAACTTATATTTATAGCAAGTTCTTCAGGTCCTCTATAGGAGGAAGTAATTTTCTCAGTCTGTCGTCCATGTCGGCAGAAGTCTTGTATGTTGCCACACCCATAGGCTTGTCATAGTCTTGGATAACATATTCTACGAACTTCTTGTTTGCACTTTTGCAAAGTATAATGCCGATGGATGGATTCTCATTGGGTTTGCGAACCTCATCATCAAGAATACGCAAGTAGCCTGCCAGCTGTCCCAGATAGGCAGTCTTGAATGGCCCGTCTTTGAGCTCCACACAGACAAGGGCAGACAGCTCTCTGTTGAAGAATAGTAAATCGGGGAACTGCTCAATGCCAAACTTCTCCAGATGATATTGGTTGCCTACAAATGTGAAGTCACGACCAAAAGTCATGATGAAGTTCTTGACATTGTTGATGATGCTTTGTTCTATGACCCGTTCATCCCTGTCTTTGTCACGTATAAACAGCTCTTCCGTGTTGATATAGTCCAGCAAATACTCATCCTTGAACATGGTGATTGCACGGTAGGCTTGCAGTTGGTCAGGAATGGTACGCTTAAAGTTGTTGGGCAATGAGCCTCGGTGACTATATAGGTCATCTTTCATCAGCTGTTCCAAATCTTCGCACTTTACTTTGTGTTCGGCTGCGAATTGGATATAGAACTTGCGCTCATCATACGTTTTTACGTTTGTTAGAATAGCGGTATGATGGGTGAAACTGATACTCAAGAAAGCTACGACAGGGAAATCAGGCAAATTGATTCGTTGTAACGAATGAATGGTTTGGACTGATGAATTGTCACCGTTTCCCGTCAATTCATCAGTTTGGACTGATGAGTTATCCATTTCCAGCATTTTCCATTCCTCATAGAAAACTCTCATGTTCCTAAGGTTGGTAGCTGAAAAGCCCCGAAGCCCAGGCAGCTCCTTTCTCAATTGTTCGCTGATACCTTCAATAAAACCTTTTCCCCAGTTCTTGGTCCGGGTGTTGGCAGAGATGTACCTACCAATACCATAGTACAGGGCAAGCTGTTCTTGGTTCACGGCACCCAACGCTCGCTGCTGGCTTTGCAATATGGCATCCTTTATCGCTTGCACTGCGTTGCCAAGATTGTCTTTTACAGGAATCATTTTATTATTTGTTCATATTTTAGTGCAAAATTAGCAAAATCTCCCGAAAAAGTGATGCTGCAGGAAGAAAAAAAGAGATTTTTTTTCATAATCTGCGCGAGCACCCGCCAGAAATAGTGGCCGAGCTGTTGGAAAAAGTGGCCACTTTATGAGAATAAGTGGCCGTTTTATGACAGCCAGGCATGGAGTTACGACAGCCAGGCATGGAGATAATTTCGCCAGGCATGGAGATAATTCAGCCAGGCATGGAGTTATGAAAATAAGTCGGCACTTTACGAAAAAAAGTGCCGACTTTTTTGGCGCGATACTTTGCTTTCATGCGCACGCGCGTGCGCGCATAGCGTTAACTCGGAAAAATGTTGCACTACTTGCACCACAGCTGATTATCAGCCTGTTAGAGGCATGTTTTTCGGGGCCTGGTGCAAGTAGTGCAACCTGTTTTGGTGCAGGCAGTGCAAGCAGTGCAACCTGTTTCGGTGCAAGTAGTGCAAGTAGTGCAACATTTTTCGGCGTTAGACAGCGCACGCGCGCACGCGCCACGCGCGAAGCGGACAGTGTTAAAACTAGTCAAAAGACGTTATTTCGGTGTTAACGACCCGCGAAGGGCGTTGCCGTGCATTATCTTTGTGTCCAAAAAAACGATGGCAGGCGCTGAGACCGGCCTGACCTGAGTAAAAAACACCGAAGACATGACACAGAACGACAACCCTACCCGTGCAGAAGTGCTGATGCTGGCCATGAAGGCCCTCGACGTGGTGTCGAAGGCCCTCGACATCATCGCCAACGACATGGCCGCCACACGACAAGAGGAGGTGAGTGCCCAGCCACAGCCAGATGCCAGCCCCGACGAGGAGCAGCCTGCCGTGGAACGCCAGGAGGCCCACTTCGCCGACGAACAGCCCGCAGCGCCCCCAGTGGAACCAGGGACGAAAAGCCAGGCATGTAATGAACAGATGAATGTGACGGCGGCCGAAGCCAGCTGCCCTATGGCAGGAAGGAGAGCGTGGTGCCCCCGGACGCCACGCACAGACACACCTTGCGGCCCTCAATTATGGGCAGGTTGGGACGCTTGTGACCCACGGGGAAGCTGTAGCAGACGGGGATGTCGAGGTCCTGCAGACAATGATGTGGGCTCGCTATTGGTTTGGCGAGACTATGCGTCGATGTTGGCGTAGGTGGCGTTGCGCTCGATGAACTCGCGGCGCGGCTCCACGTCGTCGCCCATGAGCATGGAGAAAATCTCGTCAGCCTCGGCAGCATTCTCAATGCTGACCTGCTTCAGCAGACGGTTCTCAGGATTCATGGTCGTCTCCCACAGCTGCTCGGGGTTCATCTCACCCAGACCTTTGTAACGCTGGGTGTGCAGGGCCGAGCTGTTCTCGTCGCCAGCCACATACTTGTCGATAAAGGCCTGACGCTGCTGCTCGGTGTAGCAGTATTCGCTCACCTTCTTATACGTACATTTATATAATGGGGGTGTGGCGATATAGAGGTGTCCCTCCTGGATGACCTTCGGCATGAAGCGGTAGAAGAGGGTCATGATGAGCGTGTCGATGTGTGAGCCATCGACATCGGCATCGGTCATGATGATAATCTTGTCGTAGCGCAGCTTGTCGACGTTGGCCTCGCGGTCGCCCTCGCCGTCGACGCCGAAGCGGACGCCGATGCTCTGGATGATGTTCATCACTGACTCGGCCTCGAACACGCGGTGCCACTGCACCTTCTCCACGTTCAGAATCTTTCCGCGCAGTGGCAGGATGGCCTGGAAGTGACGGTCGCGGCCCTGCTTGGCGCTGCCGCCTGCCGAGTCACCCTCGACGAGGAATATCTCGCAGTTCTTCGGGTCCTTGTTCGAGCAGTCGGCCAGCTTGCCGGGCAGTCCGCCGCCGCTCATGGGGTTCTTGCGCTGAACGCTCTCGCGCGCCTTGCGGGCGGCGATGCGCGCCGTGGCAGCCAGCACCACCTTCTCGCAGATGAGCTTGGCTTCCTTCGGGTGCTCCTCCAGATAGTTCGTCAGTGCCTCGCCCACGGCCTGGTTCACGGCACCCACCACCTCGCTGTTGCCCAGCTTCGTCTTTGTCTGGCCCTCAAACTGGGGCTCAGCCACCTTGATGCTGATGACGGCGGTGAGACCCTCGCGGAAGTCCTCGCCGGCTATCTCAATCTTCGCCTTCTCAATCTGCTTGGAGATGTTGGGGTCGTCGTCGGCATATTTCTTCAGCGTGCGTGTCAGCGCCATGCGGAAGCCCTGCAGGTGCGTGCCGCCCTCGATGGTGTTGATGTTGTTGACGTAGGAGTGGATGTTCTCGGTGTAGTCGGTGTTATACATCACTGCCACCTCGATGGGGGTGCCCTGCTTCTCGGTCTTCAGGTAGATGACGTCGTCGAAAAGGTGGGTGCGGTGACGGTCGACATAGCGCACGAACTCCTTCAGGCCCTCTTTGGCGTGGAATACCTCCGGCTGGCGCAGGTTGCCTTCCTCGTCGGGGCGCAAGTCCGTCAGGGTGATGGTGATGCCGGCGTTGAGGTAAGCCAACTCGCGCATGCGCTTGGCAATGATGTCATACTTGAATTCAGTGGTGGTAAAGATGGTGGGGTCGGGCCAGAACTGCTGGCGTGTGCCCGTGCGGTCAGTGTCGCCCACAATCTTCACGTCGTAGAGGGGCTTGCCCTTCTCGTATTCCTGCTGGTAGATGTGGCCATTGCGGAAGACCTGTGACAGCATGTGCGTAGACAGGGCGTTGACACATGACACGCCGACGCCGTGCAGACCGCCAGAGACCTTGTAGGAGCCCTTGTCGAACTTGCCGCCGGCATGGAGCACGGTCATGACCACCTCCAGGGCGCTCTTGTGCATCTTCTCATGCTCGTCAACGGGGATGCCACGGCCGTTGTCCTGGACGGTGATGCTGCCGTCCTCGTTGATGGTCACCTCGATGTGTGTGCAGTAGCCGGCCATGGCCTCGTCGATGCTGTTGTCCACCGTCTCGTTCACCAGGTGGTGCAGGCCCTTCTCGCTGATGTCGCCAATATACATGGCGGGGCGCTTGCGTACGGCCTCAAGGCCTTCCAGCACTTGTATGTTACTTGCGGAATAGTTGTTTTCTTCCTCGGTAGAGGGCTGATAGCCCTCGTTCTTAGTCAGTTCGTCTGTCATTTTTACTATGGTTTCCGAAATTCGGATGCAAAGGTAGCAAAAAAAATACAAACAAAAGAATAATGTAGGTTAAAAAACCCGTCAAAAAAATTTAAAGAGCATAATTTTGCCAATTGAAAAAAGATAGCTACCTTTGCAACGAAATACAGATGTAAGAAAGTAATGACTGACAATGAACTGGCCCAGCGGATAGCTGAGCAGAAATACGAGTTTGGGTTTACCACTGACGTGCAGACGGAAATCATTCCTGTGGGTCTCAGTGAGGATGTGGTACGCCTGATCTCACGTAAGAAGGGTGAGCCGGAATGGATGCTTGACTTCCGTCTGAAGGCCTACCGCTACTGGAGCGAACAACAACAGCCCGAGTGGGGACACGTCCATGTGCCGCCCATTGACTATCAGGGCATCAGCTATTATGCTGCGCCAGCCCCCCCCAAGCCCCCCCTGGGGGGGGTGACTGGCGGGGAGGGGGGCTCCGCTTCTCCCGAGGGAGGAAAGGCTGACATCGACCCCAAGCTGATGGATACCTTCGACAAGCTGGGCATCCCCTTGGAGGAACGGTTGGCACTGAGTGGCAACACTGCCGTCGACGCCATCATGGACAGCGTCAGCGTGAAGACCACGTTCAAGGAGCAGCTGCGCGCCAAGGGCGTCATCTTCTGCAGCATCGGCGAGGCCATCAGAGAGCATGGCGACCTGGTGCGGCAGTATTTGGGCAGTGTGGTACCCTATAAGGATAACTTCTTTGCAGCACTGAACAGCGCCGTGTTCAGCGACGGCAGCTTTGTCTATATCCCCAAGGGCGTGCGCTGCCCCATGGAGCTGAGCAGCTACTTCCGCATCAACGCACGCGGCACGGGACAGTTTGAGCGTACCCTCATCGTGGCCGACGACGACAGCTACGTGAGCTACCTGGAGGGCTGCACGGCACCCATGCGCGACGAGAACCAGCTGCATGCCGCCGTGGTGGAGATAGTGGTGATGGACCGTGCCGAGGTGAAATACTCCACGGTGCAGAACTGGTACCCCGGCGACGAGCAGGGCCGTGGCGGCGTGCTCAACCTGGTGACCAAGCGCGGCGACCTGCGCGGCGTGCGCTCGAAGCTGTCGTGGACACAGGTGGAGACGGGCAGCGCCATCACCTGGAAGTACCCGTCGTGCGTGCTGCGCGGCGACGACAGCACGGCTGAGTTCTACAGCGTGGCCGTGACAAACAACTATCAGGAGGCCGACACGGGCACGAAGATGATTCACTTGGGCCGGCGCACGAAGAGCACCATCATCTCGAAGGGCATCTCGGCCGGTCACTCGCAGAACAGCTACCGTGGTCTGGTGCGCGCCGCTGCCACCGCCGAGGGGGCACGCAACTACTCCTCGTGCGACTCGCTGCTCTTAGGCAGTAACTGTGGCGCCCACACCTTCCCTTACATCGACGTGAAGAATCCGACGGCCATCTGTGAGCATGAGGCCACGACGTCGAAAATCTCCGAGGACCAGCTCTTCTACTGTCAGCAGCGCGGCATCCCCACCGAACAGGCTGTGTCGCTCATCGTCGGCGGCTATGCCCGCGAGGTGTTGCAGAAACTGCCCATGGAGTTTGCCGCCGAGGCGCAGAAGCTGCTCAGCGTGTCGTTGGAGGGCAGCGTAGGGTGAGCCAGCCATTTAACACAAGAAATGTGAAATAATTGTGGAATGATGGCTGATGTCACGAAAAATTAGTAACTTTGCACCCGCAATGTGGGGCCGTCGCTGGTGACGCCCTTACAATAATATAATAAAGAAAGACAATGAGAAAAGCAATCATGGCGCTCCTGCCCCTGTTCCTGCTGGCCGGTCTGCTGACGTCGTGCAACGACTATGAGACCTACGGCGACAAGAAGGAGAAGGAGCGCAAGGCCATCCGGCAGCTGCTGGCTGACTCGGCCTTCGTGGTCATCAGCGAGCAGCAGTTCCACGAACAGGGCAACGTCACCGACGTCAGCAAGCGCGAGTTCGTGTACATGGACAACAGCGGCGTCTACATGCAGATAGTACACAAGGGCTGCGGCACCCCCATCCAGGATGGCGAGAACTGCGACCTGTTGATACGCTTTGTCGAGCGGTGCCTGCTTGACTCCATGTCGACGTTCAACATCAGCAACCCCTACGACGTCGACGTGATGAACGTCGGCCGCTCAGGCACCACCTTCACTGCTTCGTTTACCTCCGGGGCGTGGGTGAGCACGTACAAGTCGGAGACAGTGCCGGCAGGTCTGTTAGTGCCGCTGGGCTACATCAACGTGGGACGGCCACGCACTGCCGATGACCAGATAGCGAAGGTGCGCCTCATCGTGCCCCACAGCCAGGGCAACACCATTGCCTCCAGCTATGTCTATCCCTATTATTATGAAATAACCTTTATGCGTAAGACTGACTTATGACGCTTATTAAATCCATTTCCGGCATCCGTGGTACCATAGGAGGCCACCCGGGCGATACGCTCAACCCCTTAGACATCGTTAAGTTTACAACGGCATACGCTACCTTCATCAGAAATGAGAAGCGTAGAGTGAAGAGTGACGCGTCTGCTCCTGCAGACAAAGCACAAGTCAGAATCGTGGTCGGTCGCGACGGCCGCATCAGCGGACCGATGGTTCGCGATGTGGTGTGCGGCACCCTGGCAGGCATGGGCTGCGAGGTCATCGACATCGGTCTGGCCACCACGCCGACGACCGAGCTGGCTGTACGCTGGCACCAGGCCGACGGCGGCATCATCATCACCGCCAGCCATAACCCCACGCAGTGGAATGCACTGAAGCTGCTGAACGGCGAGGGCGAGTTCCTGACCGCTGCCGACGGCGCCGAGGTGCTGCGCATGGCTGAGCAGGAGGACTTCGACTATGCGCCTGTGGAGCAGCTGGGCCGCGTCATCAAGGACGACACCATGAACCAGCGCCATGTAGACAGCGTCATGCAGCTGCGCCTGGCCGATGTGGAAGCCATCAAGAAGAGAAAGTTCCGCGTCTGCGCCGACACCATCAACAGCGTGGGTGGCATCATCCTGCCCCAGCTGTTCCAGGCCTTGGGCGTAGACTATGAGATACTGAACGGCGAGTGCAACGGACATTTCGCCCATAACCCCGAGCCATTGGAGAAGAACCTGCAGGGCATCATGGACAAGATGCGACAGGGAGGCTTCGACCTTGGCATCGTCGTCGACCCCGACGTCGACCGCCTGGCCTTCATCTGCGAGGACGGAAGGATGTTCGGCGAGGAGTACACACTGGTCTCAGTGGCTGACTACGTGTTAAGTGCGCAAAAAAACACAGCGGTAGCAAACTCTCAACTCTCAACTCTCAACTCTCAACTCTCAACTGTGAGCAATCTCTCGTCGACGCGCGCCCTGCGCGATGTCACCGAGAAGCACGGTGGCCACTATGCCGCTGCTGCCGTGGGCGAGGTGAACGTGACGACGAAGATGAAAGAGGTGGGGGCAGTCATCGGCGGCGAGGGCAACGGTGGTGTCATCTACCCCGAGAGCCACTACGGTCGCGACGCCCTCGTCGGCATCGTCCTCTTCCTGTCGTCACTGGCACAGAAGGGGTGCACCGTCTCAGAACTGCGCAAGACCTTCCCCGACTACCAGATAGCCAAGAACCGCATCGACCTGACGCCCGACACCGACGTGGACGCCATCCTCGTGAAGGTGAAGGAGCTGTATGCCAACGACCCCGAGGCCACCGTCAACGATATCGACGGCGTGAAGATTGACTTCCCCAAGGCTTGGGTGCACCTGCGCAAGTCGAACACCGAACCTATCATCCGCGTCTACAGCGAGGCACAGACCATGGACGAGGCCGACCAGCTGGGCAAGCGCCTGATGCAGGTGGTGTATGACATGCAGTAACATATAGTTTTATATGAGACAGTATATATATATTGTTGCCACGGCTGCACTGGCACTTGCCTCGTGCAGCCGTGAGCCTGCCTTCACCGTTGAGGGCACCATCGAGGGGGCACAGGACTCTACCCTCTATCTGTTCCACCGCTCCATGAGCGGTACCGTGCTGCTCGACTCTACCACGGCCGACGGCAGTGGACACTTCAGCATCAGCGGCAGTGCCCCCACCAGCCCCGACCTCTATGTCCTGGCCGTAGGTCGCCAGGGACGCGAGTATGTGAACTTCTCAGTCGACTCCACCGAGACCGTGACCATCAACGGACGGATGCCAGGCCTGGCACAGCACTACAGTGTCAGCGGGTCGCCGTCGAGTGAGCAGATACGTCTGCTGTCACAGATGCACAGCCAGCTGCAGCAGCGTGTCTACGACTTAGAGGACAACACCGGCATGGCCCCGCTGGCAATGCTCGACTCGCTGCAACGCATGCTGCGCCAGTATAAGGACACGGTGATGCGCAACTATATCGTCAAGGAACCGCAGAGCGCTTACGCCTACTTTGCACTGATGCAGAAGCTGAGCCACCGCTATCCGGAGCTGAACAACGACATCTTTATCCTGGGCGACAGCATCGACGGCAAGGCATACCGTGCCGTGGCCACCTGCTGGAAGCAGTTCTATCCCGAGTCGGAGCGTGCCCAGCAGCTGTGGAACATGGTGGAGCGCTACATCAACAACAAGCGTAAGGTGGCTGCACAGCAGCAGCGACTGTTGGACGAGGACCGCATCAATGTCTCGAACATCATTGACCTGCGCCTGCCTGACCGCAAGGGCAAGGAGCGCACGCTGTCGGAGCTGAAGGGACAGGTGGTGCTGCTGGACTTCCATCTCTTTGCCTCGCCGGAGTCGGGCGCACGCATGCTGAAGATGCGCGAGCTGTATAACCGCTACCATGACCGTGGGCTGGAGATTTACCAGGTGTCGGTGGACCAGAGCGAGTTCGAGTGGAAGCAGGCCGCTGCCTCGCTGCCGTGGATTACGGTGTTCGACCCCTCGGGCCAGTCGTGCCTGAACTATAATGTCACCAGCGTGCCAGAGTTCTTCCTCATCGACCGCGACAATGCCCTCCAGATGCGCTCTTCGCAGATGGACGACCTGGACAAGGCCATTGAGAGCCTGCTGTAGCTAAAGGCGAGGGACGAAGTTGACAACATGCCCCATAGACAGCGACTGGGCTACATCAATGAGTCGCTGGTTGCGAGAGCCTCTGAACAGGAGGCTCTCGTCGCGTTCGGCCTTCACGAAGGGACCGTCCACCAACACGTCGATGAGTTCCAGCAAGGCGCGCTGGCGAGGGTTGGTAAGCAGCTGCTCGAAGGTGAAGCCCGTGTAGCACCAGATGTCCTTCTCCGGCGTGCGCTGGCGGATGGCACGCGCCAGCTCGGCGAAGCCCTCCGGCTGGTACATCGGGTCACCGCCAGAGAAGGTGACGTTGGCGTAGGGGTCTGCCTCGATGATGCGCATGATGTCGTCGGTGCTCATGGCATGACCGCCCTCGAAGTCCCACGACTGCGGGTTGTGGCAGCCCTCACAGTGGTGGCGGCAACCGGCACAGTAGACGGCGGTGCGGAAGCCAGGGCCGTCGACCATCGTGTCCTCAATGATACGGATAACGCTAATCATGGTCTTAGTATGTCAATTTCACTGCAAAAGTACTCATTTTTTTGCTGATTCTCGAAAATAATGTGTACTTTTGTCGGCGCAAAGCGAAAAAATAATTATCCTATGGAAGTCATACAGAGCTTTACCATTGACCACAGCCAGCTGAAGCCTGGCATCTATGTGTCGCGTCAGGACAAGGGGTTCATCACCTTTGACCTGCGCATCACCGAACCCAACAAGGAGCCGGCCGTGGCTCCGGCAGCCATGCACAGCATGGAGCATCTCATGGCCACCTGGTTTCGCAACTCAAGCGTGAAGGACGACGTGGTGTACGTAGGCCCCATGGGCTGCCTCACGGGCATGTATATCGTGATGACGGGCAGCTACGACACGGAGCAGATGCGGCAGCTGACCATCGAGTGCCTGCGCTGGATGCTGGAGCAGAACGCAGTGCCGGCCACCACGCCTGAGACCTGCGGCAACTATCTGCTGCACGACCTGCCGATGTGCCACTGGGAGTGCCGCCGCTATCTCGACCGTCTGCTGAACGATTTCCACTCAGAGTACGTGCCGCTGCAGGTGACCTTGGACGACGGCCGCACCTTTGCCGATGCTTAACTTACCACCAACAAAGAACGAACCATGAAGCGTATCCTTGTCCTATTGTTATGCTGTGGCGCCCTGACAGCCGTTCAGGCTCAGCCAGTCGACGATGGCTTCAGCATTGACACCATCAGTGATGCCCTGTTCCAACGCATGTGGGGACGGTCGTTTCCCGCAGGCTGTACCACGGCGCGCAGTGACCTGCGCTACCTGCGTGTGCTGCACCGCAATGCTGCCGACTCTGTCTGCCAGGGTGAGCTGGTGTGTCACAAGGCCATTGCCGCTGACCTGGCTGACATCTTCCGCCAGCTCTACGATGCCCACTACCCCATAGAGCGCATACGCCTCATTGACGACTATGATGCCGACGACGAGCGGTCGATGAGCGACAACAACTCGTCGTGCTTCTGCTTCCGTAACGTTGACGGCACCAAGTCGCTGTCGAAGCATGCCCGTGGGTTGGCCGTCGACATCAACACGCGCTATAACCCTTATGTGCGGCGGCGCAACGGCCGTCTGCATGTGTCGCCTGACAATGGTCGGCCCTACGCCGACCGCAGCAAGACCTTCATCTACAAGATAGAGAAGGACGACCTGCTCTACCGTCTGTTCACCGAGCACGGCTTCCGTTGGGGTGGCAACTGGAACACGATGAAGGACTATCAACATTTTGAGAAAGATATTTGAGGATTAGGAATAATAATATAATGTATATGAAGAGAGTATTCGTTATGGCAGCCCTCCTGGCGACGGTTGTCACCGCGTGGGCCCAGGACACATCGCTGACCGTCGATGCCCAGCTGCGTGCTCGTGGCGAGCATGACAATGGCGTCATCAACCCGCAGAAGGAGGGTGAGCAGAGCGCCAACTATGTGAGTGAGCGTGCCCGTCTGTCGTTTGACTTCAAGCGCAACAACCTGGAGCTGAAGGCTTCGGTGCAGCATACAGGCCTGTGGGGTCAGGACCCCATGAACCAGTCCAACGGCCGTGCCACGATGAGTGAGGCATGGGCGAAGCTGACCTTCGCCGACGTGTTCTTCGCACAGGTGGGCCGTCAGCAGCTGTGCTATGACGACGAGCGCATCCTCGGTGCCAATGACTGGAGCCTCGACGGCAACTGGCACGATGCCCTGAAGGTGGGCTACGAGGACGGGCACCACCGCCTGCATGCTATCTTGGCCATGAACCAGACGGCAGAACATAACAAAGGCGACTACTACGACGGGCCGATGCCCTACAAGAACCTGATGGCCCTGTGGTATCACTATCAGGCCGAGATGGTGCCCCTCGGCATCTCGCTCATCGGACTGAACATCGGACAGGAACGCGGTACCAGCGGCCATGGGCGCACGAACTATCTGCAGACCTTCGGCACTGACGTGTCATTCCGTCCCCTGTCATGGTACATCCATGGCTCGTTCTACTACCAGATGGGCAAGACGACGGTGCGTAAGGTGCAGTCGTGGATGGCTTCGGGCGATGCTGGTGTGAGCCTCTTTCCGCAGCTGCAGCTCAGGGCCGGCTACGACTACATGCCCGCCAACGACTACGACAAAGACAGCTGGAACGCTTTCATACCGCTGTTTGGCTCGCAGCATAACTTCCTGGGTGCCATGGACTACTTCACCAGCTCGCTGTCGTGCGGCCTGCAGGACATCCATGGCGGTGTGTCATCGCAGATTTGCGACGGGCTGAAGGCTGACGTCGACTATCACTACCTGATGACGGTGCAAAAGCTGCCGGACTTGGACAAACAGGTGGGACATGAGATTGACATCAAGGTGACGGCACGCCTGATGAAGGACGTGACGCTGAGCGCCGGCTACTCCACCATGCTGGGCACGGCAACGCTGGACCGTCTGAAGGGCGGCAGCCACAAGGCATGGCAGGACTGGGGATGGCTGCAGCTGAACGTCAACCCGAGGGTGCTGACGGCGCTGCTGCGCTGAGGTTCGCTGGCTAAGAGGAACACACCTATTGGAAGGGTAACTCTAACTGGGTGACGCCCAGCTGATTGAATGAGCGACGGTGATGCACCGTGAGGCCATATTGACGTATGGCTTCACGGTGCTGCTGTGTTGGGTAGCCTTTGTTCTGTTGCCAGCCGTATTGTGGGAACTGTTCAGAAAGGGCAATCATGCAGTCGTCACGATAGGTCTTCGCCAGGATGCTGGCAGCGGCGATGGCCAGGTACTTGCCGTCGCCCTTGACAATGGTAGTGTACGGCTTGTCGCGCCAGGGCTTGAAGCGGTTGCCATCGACGATGACAGCCTGAGGGTACATCGGACTTTGTTGTTTTGCATCGGACGACAACGGACTGTTCTCTTTTGCATCGGACGACAACGGACTGTTCTCTTTTGCATCGGACGACAACAGACTGTTTTCTTTTGCATCGGACAACATCGGACGGTTCTCTTTTGCATCGGACGACATCGGACTGTTTTCTTTTGCATCGGACGACAACGGACAGAACTTTTTCGCATCGGACGACGACCCAAGTCTGCTGTAGTCTGCTGCCAAACGAGCCAGTCCGTTGTTGTCCGTTGCCAAAGAATCCAGTCTGCTGTAGTCCGCTGCCAAACGAGTGTGTCCGTTGTTGTCCGTTGCCAATGAATCCAGTCCGCTGTAGTCCGCTGCCAAACAACTAAGTCCGTTGTTGTCCGCTGCCAAAGAACACTGTCCGCTGTAATCTGCTAATTGGTCGAGGGCGCGGTGCATGGCTGTGATACTGGCGTTGAGGATGTTCATCTGGTCAATCTCCTGCGGTGAGCAGATGCCAACGGCCCATGCTATAGCATCGCGCTCGATGTCGATGCGCAGACGGCGCCGCTGTCGGTCAGTGAGCTGTTTCGAGTCGTTGAGCAGCGGGTGACTATAGTCAGCAGGCAGGATGACGGCGGCAGCATAGACAGGCCCGGCCAGACAGCCACGGCCGGCTTCGTCGACGCCAGCTTCAACCAGTCCGGTATAATAATGAGGTAGCAGCATAATCTATCGTACATCCCTCCCTTGGGGAGGGCTTGGGTGGGCTTTTCTTTATTGTAACATGGGTATGACCCGCTTCAGGGCGGTGGCCAGGGCCTCCACCTCTTCCATAGTGTTATACAGGGCGAAGGAGGCGCGAAGAGTGCTGGTCAGACCCAGGCGCTCCACCAAAGGCTGTGCACAGTGGTGACCGGTGCGCACGGCCACGCCCAGCTGGTCGAGCAGCGTGCCGAGGTCCAGTGGGTGAATCCCGTCGACCACGAAGCTCACCACCGCATCGCTCTCCTCAGGGCCGAGGATGCGCAGGCCGGGAATCTGCTTGAGCAGTGCGACGCAGTGTCGACGCAGCTGCTGTTCATGGCTGTGAATGGCATCGAGGCCCAGCGCCGTGACGTAGTCGATAGCTGTGGCCAGACCGTGTGAGGCGACGTAGTCAGGCGTGCCAGCCTCGAACTTGTAAGGCAGCTCGTTCCATGTCGTCTTCTCCCAGCTCACTGAGCCAATCATCTCGCCACCACCCTGGTAGGGCGGCAGACGGTCAAGCCACTCCTCGCGGCCGTAGAGCACGCCGATGCCTGTGGGGCCATACATCTTATGCCCGCTGAAAGCCATGAAGTCGCAGCCGATGTCGCTGACATCGATGGCTGTGTGTGGTGCACTCTGTGCCGCGTCCACCAGCACCGGTATGCCGTGGCTGTGGGCCAGCTGTGTTAGCTCCTTCACGGGGTTGACGGTGCCCAGGACATTGCTGACATGTGTCATGCTGATGATGCGTGTACGCTCGTTGATGTACTGTGGCAGCAGGTCCATGCGCAGTACACCGTCGTCGGTGATGGGCAGATGGCGCACGACGATGCCACGCTGCAGGGCCTGCATCTGCCAAGGTACGATGTTCGAGTGGTGCTCCATGTCAGTGACGAGCACCTCGTCGCCAGCCTTCATCTGCGAGCTGCCGAAGGTGGCGGCCACAAGGTTGATGGCCTCAGTGGTGCCACGGGTAAAGACAATCTCCCTGGCGCTGTGTGCACCGATGAAGCTGCGCACCCGCTCGCGTGCTGCCTCGTGCAGTTCGGTGGCCTTCACAGACAGGTAGTGCACGCCACGGTGTACGTTGGCGTTGACGTTCAGGTACTCCTTGCGCATGGCATCGAGCACGGCCAGCGGCTTCTGCGTGGTGGCGGCATTGTCGAGGTAGACCAGCGGGTGGCCGTGTACCTCGCGGCCCAGGATGGGGAAGTCGTTACGGATGTCGTTGACGTTATACATTTGTTGAGTTGGGAGTTAGGATTTTTTGCCAGAGGGGGTCGTCGGGTAGGGGAGCCTCCAGGGTGATGTCCTGTCCTGAGACGGGGTGGACGAACTGGATGCGACGCGCCAGGAGCGAGATGCTGCCGTCAGGGTTCGAGCGACGGGCACCATATTTCAGGTCGCCGCGGATGGGCATGCCCACGGCCGATAGCTGACAGCGTATCTGATGGTGTCGTCCGGTAAGCAGCTCTACCTCAACCACGGCGAAGCGCTCGCCACGGCTCAGCAGCCGATAACGCAGCTGCGCCTTCTTGGAGCCGGGCACCTCGTGGTCGTGGGCATACGACTTGTTCTGCTGCTCGTTGCGTGTCAGCCAGTGCGTTAAGAGTGAAGAGGGATTTAACTTTCCGCTTTCCACAATGGCCCAATAGGTCTTGTGCACCTGTCCCTCGGCAAACATCTTGTTCAGGCGCGTCAGCGCCTTCGACGTACGGGCAAAGACGACCAGACCGCTGACGGGGCGGTCCAGGCGGTGCACAACGCCAAGAAAGACGTTGCCCGGCTTCTGGTATTTCACCTTCAGATAGTCTTTTACCGTCTCTGACAGTGGCACGTCGCCAGTCTTGTCGCCTTGCACTATCTCGCCGCTCCTCTTGCTTACGACGATGATGTGGTTGTCCTCATAGATGACTTGCATGGCAGCTGTAGTTTTGTGCAAAGGTACGAAGAAGTAGGTGAAAAACAAAAGAAAACGGCAAATTCTTTCCTTTTCTGAATGAAAGTTTGTACCTTTGTACCCTAATACTATTATATTATGGCCGATTACATCATCATTGTGGCTGGTGGCAAGGGGCTGCGCATGGGGGGCGACGTGCCCAAGCAGTTCATGCCTGTGGGCGGAGTGCCTGTCTTGCAACGCACGCTGCAGCGCTTCCATGACTACTCTCCCGAGCTGCGCATCATCCTTGTACTGCCGCGTGACCAGCAGGACTACTGGCTGTCGCTGTGCCGTACGCATGGCTTTGACGTCCCTTATCAGCTGGCCGACGGCGGGCCGACACGCTTCCACTCCGTGCAGAACGGCTTGGCACTTATTGCCGACGACGAGGAGGGCATGGTGGGCGTTCACGATGGGGTGCGCCCCTTCGTCAGTTGCGATGTCATCGCCCGCTGCTATGAGGCGGCGCGCAGCCATGGGGCGGTCATCCCCGTGGTGCCCGTGGTGGAGTCGCTGCGCGTGATGGATGAGGTGACGGGTCCAGTGTGCGAACAAAGCTCACACAGCGTGCCGCGTGCCCGCTACCGCTTGGTGCAGACGCCGCAGGTGTTCAGCATCCCGTTGCTGAAGGCCGCCAACCGTCAGCCTTACCGCGACACGTTCACCGACGATGCCTCAGTGGTGGAGGCCTACGGCCACACCATCACGATGGTCGACGGCAACCGTGAGAACATCAAGCTCACCACGCCCTTCGACCTCGCCGTGGCTGAAGCCCTTGTCTGAATAGACTAAGAAAGCTTACTTTTGCACTTCCTTACAATGAAAACAACAACGAAAAACCGTTATAACACTATGCTAATGAAAAAGAACATGATTTGGCTGCTGGCAATACTACTGCTTGCTGGCAGCTCGGCTCTGACGTCGTGTGACAAGGATGACGACGAATCGCCTAAATCCGTCAAGAAAGAGTACTTCACCTCATGGAACAGCTGCGAGGCTTTGGACGCCCTGAAGGAATATGTTGAGGACGTCACCAACCCGAAGTCGCCCAACTTCATCAAGGTTGAGGACCGTATTGCCACTTTCGACATGGACGGCACCTTCGTCGGCGAGCTCTATCCCACCTACTTCGAGTACAACCTGCTGGAGTATCGTGCCCTGGACGACCCCTCTTACCGCGACAAGGCTCCTGAGTATGTGCGCCAGGCAGCACAGGCCATCAGGGACTTCGTGCGCCATGGAACACCGCTGCCCGACCACTTTGACATGATTCATGCGCAGGCCGCCGCCGAGGCATACGCCGGCATGACCCTTGCTGAGTTTGACCGCTACGTGAAGGAATATGCCAACCAACCGGCCAATGGCTTCAAGGGCATGACCTATGGTGAGGCCGTCTTCCAGCCCATGCGCGAGGTGTTCGATTACCTCACGGCCAACAACTTCACGTTCTATGTCGTCTCAGGGTCTGACCGCTTCATCTGCCGCGCACTGGCCGAGCCGCTCGGCATCAATCCTAACAGGGTCATCGGCATGGACGTCAAGCTCGTGGCCAGCAGTCAGGGCGAGACCGCCGGTGTGAACTATACCATGGGCAAAGAGGAAAACCTGATACGCACCAATGAGCTGATTATCAAGAATCTAAAGACGAACAAAGTGCTGCAGATTTCGCAGGAGATTGGCAAGGTGCCCGTGCTGTCGTTTGGTAACAGCGGCGGCGATGCCTCCATGCACAACTATTGCTTAGGCAACAGCAAGTATCGCAGTGCCGCCTTCATGCTCGTGGCTGATGACGATGCACGCGACCACGCCAACCGCGACAAAGCCCTGAAGCTGGCTACGCAGTGGCGCGAGGCTGGCTATCATGTCATCTCGATGAAGGACGACTTCCGTACCATCTATGGAGACGGCGTTGAGATGGTGCCTTTCACCTTTCCCGAATAAGACACAGTAGCCACTGCCTCACGGCCTGCACAAGACGATTGAACGTGGTGTTTCACCCGATGACTTCGGTGGGCGAGCTGCCTGTGCAGCTGAACGACCCTTTCTGCTACGAGCCGCATCCACTGTGTGTGGAGGCGGCTCGACAGGTGTGTGACTACCTGTCGCACAGTCCGTTGAACGACGAGGTGTTGCAGGGCAAGATGCTGGGCGTGCTGGTGTGCCAGGCTCCCGACGGGCAGGTAGGGTTTCTTGCTGCCTATAGCGGACAGCTGGGCGGAAGGGCTGACTGGCCGTGGTTTGTGCCTGCGGTGTTCGACTACCTGCAGCCCGATGGCTATTTCAAGCGCGAAGAGGCTGCCATCAGTGCCATCAACCATGCCATCAGCCGCCTCGAAAGTGCCAGTGACTATGTGTCGGCAAAGGCCACGCTGGCACAGCTGACCAAGGATGCCGACAAGGAGATAAGCGAATACCGGAAGATGATGCAGGCGGCTAAAGCCCAACGCGATGCACTGCGTGGCGTGGCCGACAGTGCCGAGCTGATTCGCGAGAGCCAGTTCCAAAAGGCAGAACTGCATCGGATGAAGAAACGCTGGGAAACGGTGCTGGCCGAGGCCGCCGCCGCTGTGCAACAAACGGAGAGCAGGCTGGATGCCATGAAGCAGGAACGCAAGCAACGCTCAGATGCCCTGCAGCGCTGGCTCTTCGACCACTTTGTGATGCTGAACGACCAAGGCCAGCGGCGCACGCTGACCGACATCTTTGCTGACACGCCGCAGCATGTGCCGCCTTCAGGGACGGGTGAGTGCTGTGCGCCAAAGCTGCTGCAATATGCCTTCGCCAACGGACTGAAGCCGCTCAGCATCGCCGAGTTCTGGCAGGGCGCATCACCCAGGCAAGAGGTGCGCCACCACGGACACTATTACCCCGCGTGCCGCGGCAAGTGTAAGCCCGTCCTGGGGTGGATGCTGAATAATTGTACACAGCCCTCCCAGTATTCTCAGTTCTCTCAGCTCTCCCAGAACTCCCAGAACTCTCAGAATTCTCAGAACTCTCAGCAGTCCCAGTCCTCCCAGCCCTCCCAGTCCTCTCAGCAGCCCCACCATCCTCAGAAGCTGCGTGTGCTTTCTGAAGACAGTGCGTTGCTGGTGGTTGACAAGCCGGCGGGCCTGCTCTCCGTGCCTGGCCTGACGGGCGAGGAGTCGGTGGAGAGTCTGCTCCGTCGTCAGTATGGCGAGGTGTATATGGTGCACCGCCTTGACCAGGACACCAGTGGCCTGATGGTGGTGGCGCGCACAAGGGATGCCTACCACCTGTTGCAACGGCAGTTCCTCGAGCGCACGATAGATAAAATGTACATTGCAGTGGTAGACGGCATTGTGGAAGGTAGCGGCACCATCCGGCTACCCCTTCGTCCCGACCCGCTGGACCGTCCGCGGCAGGTGGTGGATCATGAACAGGGCAAGGAAGCAGTGACCGACTACCGCGTGCTGGACAGGGTAGGGCAGGGGCGTGTGCGCTTGGCCCTGACGCCACATACAGGGCGCACCCACCAGCTGCGCATGCACTGTGCACATCAGGAAGGACTGGGCTGTCCCATCGTCGGCGACCGGCTTTACGGCAAACCAGCTGAGCGGTTGTTGCTACATGCCGCCAAGCTCTCGTTCACGCATCCCTTTTCTGGCGAGCGTCTGACCTTCACTTCCCCGACACCATTCTAATCTATCAGTCCACGTTCAAGCAGCTGTTTGTACAGTTCCGTTCCACCTTCGTATTTCTCGATGAAGTCAGGGTCGAGGCTTATCACCTTCCGCCACATCTTCACCGCACCACGCTCGTCGCCCTTCATCAGCAGAATCTCACCCTTTGAGTCATATATGTAAGCCTCGTCGGGCTTGATGCTGATGGCTTCATCGATGGCTTTCAGCGCCTCTTCGTAGTGGCCCTGCTTAGCCTCGTCGTATGCCTTCATGTTTAGGTCGCGTAGCTGGTTCTTGATATTGATGGTGGCCAGCTTGTAATTCTCCCGATAAAGGATGTCATACAGCTTCAGTATCTGTTCGCCATTCATGATATTCCACAGGGCGAACCAGTTTTGTTTCTCGCTGTGTCCTGAGATGCTTTTCGACCTTAGGATGAGGTAGACCGTTCCTGGCTCATTGCGCATCATCTCGTCGCTGATGTCATAGTTGCTCCGGTATATCTTCTTTGCCCCCGTTTGCTGTATGCTCTTAGCCCATTCCGTCAGTTCGTCAGTGCTCGGTGATGGCGTGGGGTAGTTCACTCCGTCGACTCTGTAGACTCCATTGCCGAGATATTCCACGACGTCGGTGATGAGGAACGGCTTCAGCTCCGGCATCTTGTCCATGCTGTCTTTCATCTCGTCATAGCGTCCGCTCTCGTCCGCCCAAATGGTCTGCAGGATGAAGGCGGCAGCGTCGAAGGCCGCAGCCTTCTCGCCCAGTCCCAGCATGATGGAGTCCTTCTCGCTGAGCATCAGGTTCTTCTCCTCTATCTGCTCGTCCTTCTCGTCTATCTCGTCATACTGCTGCTCAATCTTCTCCTTGCTGTGTCTCAGCTCGCTGTAAAGGTAGATGAAGTACGCCCCGATGGCGAGGCTGGACAGTGTGACAGCGGCGGCGATGATGAACCAGCGTCGGCGGCGCTGCTTCTCGCGCTTCTCCTTCATGCGTGCCAGTGGCTCGCAGAACGAGTCGTGGATAAGCTCTAAGCGAAACTGTCCGCTGCCGCTCGATGTGCTGCTGCGCTGCAGAATCTTGCGAGCACCTTCTAACAGCTCTGCGCCACGCGGCACATGCAGCAGGAAGTCGCTCTCAGAGATGGAATTGCGACGGCCGCTGCTGTCCACGAGGTGGGTCTCGATATAGCCCTTCTCCTTGTTGCTGAACCCCCGTGTGGCCTCGTTGTAGAAACGCTCGAAGGGATTGCCCTTCAAGAACGAGTCGACCAGTGCCAGCCCGATGGTCTCGGCCCCCGACTTCTGATAGTCTGTGTAGATGCGGCTACAGAGCAGTGAGATGATGTTGGTGCTGATGGTGCCGTCATCGTTACGCGCCTTGTTGATGATGGCCTCCACAATCTGTTCCTGCTCATTGTCGCGGAACAGTCCCTGTCCAGGGATGAGGATGGCTTCGCGTGCGCCCTGCTGAGAGAGGCTGCACAGACGGTAGCGGCAGCGCTTCATCTCGTTGAGGAAGTTGTTGTCGATGGCGTCCTCCAGACTGTAGAGGTCGTCCTCGCGTATGGAGACCACGAAGCGGAAGTTGAAGTCGTACTGGTAGGGCTGTCCGTCAACGGTGCGGCTGCTTAGGGCGTGGCTCTCGTCCATCATGAAGTGCATCTGTCTCAGCAGTGCCTCCGTCTCTTCGCGACGGTGGCGCAGCACCTCTTCAAACTGGTCCAGGACGATGACGGGGAAGAGCGTCCGGCCATCGCCATCGGTGAAACGGCTGCGGGCGAAGAAGCTCCATAGGTACTCGGGTGCCTGTTCGTCGGCGGGCATGGGCACGACGCTGACGGTGCTCATGCTGCCGTGCCGTTGCTGCAGGGTCTGGCTGACCTTGTCAACGATGCACTGCTGGAAGGTGATGCCCATGGCATCCATGCTCAGGCGGATGCTCACGGGCATGTACTGCTCATGGCGCAGCCGAGGGAAGACACCGGCGTTGAGCAGCGACGTCTTGCCCGTGCCGCTCTTGCCGTAGAGCGTGACGAAGATGTTGTTGTCGATGAGCTGCGCCACGTCGAAGCTCTCGTTGTCACGTCCGCAGAACTTCAGCTGCACAGGGCTGGTCTCAGGGTCCTGGTATGACGATAGTCCTGCCCAGGGGTTGGTCTCTGCTGTGCTATTCATAATGGCCAATATTAAGGTGGGGGTGGTGCAGACTCTTGTCTAACGACTCGACGAGGCGGCTGAAACCGTCAGCCTGCATCAGGTCGATGCCCGAGGGCGTGGCGCCTACCGTCTGTTCGTAGTGCTGATGATGGTAGGGTGCGCGCAGGTCGTAGCCGCCGGTGGCTATGGGCAATAGTACCTTGTCGGGCAGCTGTGCAGCCATGCGCCACTCGCGGTTGTAGTAGTTGTCGGTGCGGCCGGCAGCATAGTCGGCAGCGATGCTGGGCGTAAGCAGCGTCAGCACCACGCGCGACCGGCCGATGGCCTCCTCGATGGAGCTGTTGTAGTCGTCGCCACCCTTGATGCCGGCACTGTCTATCCACACGCTGTAGCCACGGCGCGTCAGGGCATAGAAGAGCTGACGGGCCATGACGGTGTCCTTGCTGCAGTAGGAGATGAACACCCCGCCGTACTGGCGCACCCTGGTCTCTAAGGAGTTGAACACGCTGCCGCCGTCGCACGAGGTGAGCATGGTGGTGACACTGGCCATGAAGGAGCGTGCGTCGTCATGACGGTAGATGCGCGAGTGCTTGAGAAACGCATCTAAGTGGCTGTCGTTCTGGTCGCCACTGTTCAGCATGAAGGCCACCTGACCCTCACGGAAACGGTTCACCTCGCGCTTCAGTATGTACCAGAAGAAGCGGAAGTACCAGTTGCTGAACTTACAGCCGAGAGCCAGCAGCAGTTTGTTGCGGATGAAGCGCAGCACGGGGTCGTCCTTCGACATCTGCATCCACTTATCAATGATGACGATGGCGTCGTCGTCGGTGTGGACATACATCTTTGACTCGTCCTGCACGGCCTTGCCGAAGATGTAGAACAGCGTGGGCTGGCGGTACACGCGGCCGTCGCGGCACTCCATCAGGGCGTTGCGCATGGCATCGAGCTGCCGCTTGTCGTCGATGTTCACCACACGGTAGCCTCCCTTGCCCCACACGTGTTCCATGAGCCGCTCCAGGTAGCCGTCGAAGGTGGTGGTGAGTACGAAGGGGAACAGGCGCGTCTCTAATAACGCTTTCAGCTCGGGCGACACGTCGCTGAGGTCGTAGCTCCAGTACTCGCCTGAGTTGAGCAGGGTGCGGATGGGGTCGATGGCATCGCCATGACTGGCGAACAGGTCGTTGAAGTCGCGGTAGTGCCCGCCCAGGCTGTCGTTCAGCGCACGTAGAATGTAGCTGTTGACGTCGCCCGAGGGTTCCACCTCGCGGTTCATCACCACCTCCGAGCCCACCACCAGGATGTAGTCGCCGTTGAACACGTCCTCAACGAACTGTTCCTGGCTGAACTGCACCTCCTGCTGGCGTGCCAGACTGCTGGCGATGTTGTCTTTTGGTTTGAATCCCATGGTCTGTGTCAGGTATTAGTAGTAACTGCCAGTTGTTTTATGTGTTTTTAGAGGAACTTCTTACCCCCCGTTCCCTTCCTCATTGAGGGAGAGAACGGGGGGTTAAGAATCCGTTGCTTTATCGGGAATCACCTTACTTCACGTATTCAGCGAAGTCGGTCAGGTGCATGTCGCCCTTGCGTGCCAGCGTGTCGTGCATGGCGAAGGCGGCGGTGAGGCAGTGGCGGGTGTGGCCGCCGGTGCCCAGCTTCAGATAATCGCGCAGCAGCGGACGGTAGTCGGGGTGTGCGCAGTTCTCGATGATGGCCTCGGCACGCTGCATGGGGCTCTTGTGGCGCAGGTCGGCCACGCCCTGCTCGGTGACGATGACGTTGACATCGTGCTCTGAGCTGTCCTGGTGTGTCACCATAGGCACTATCGACGAGATGAGACCGCCCTTGGCTGTCGAGGGACAAGTGAAGATGCTCAGGTAGGCGTTGCGCTCGAAGTCGCCGCTGCCGCCGATGCCGTTCATCATCTTCGTGCCGCTGATGTGCGTCGAGTTCACGTTGCCGTAGAGGTCCACCTCGATGGCAGTGTTGATGGCGATGACGCCCAGACGGCGTATGACGGCCGGGTGGTTCGATATCTCGCTCTGGCGCAGCGTCAGGTGGTCCTTGAAGTAGCCGATGTTGTCATAGACCTGCATCAGGCACTCGTTGCTCACGGTGAGCGAGCAGGCCGAGGCGTCCTTCACGCGGCCGTGCAGCATCATGTCGATGACTGAGTTCTGAATCACCTCAGTGTAGATGTTGAAGTCGGGCACATGCTTGTCCTCGCCCAGTGCGCCGAGGATGGCGTTGGCCGTGCTTCCCACGCCGCTCTGCAGGGGCAGAAACTCCTTGGGTATGCGTCCGGCGTGCAGCTCTGACACGAGGAACTCAGCCGTGAGGTAGCCAATCTTGTCGGTCACGGGGTCGCTGTCCTTGAAGGCGCGAGCCTCGTCGGGGATGTTGCACTCCACTACGCCCACCACCTTCTCGCGTGGGATGCTGACGTAAGGCTTGCCGATGCGGTCGCCGACGCTGAAGATGGGTATGGGCTTGCGGTAGGGCGGGTCCAGCGGCTCATAGACGTCGTGAATGTACTTAGCGTTGGGGCTGTGGAAGGCGTTGAGCTCCAGGATGACCTTCTTGGCCAGTCGGGCTGCCGTGGGGCTGATGCCGCCGGCGGCGGTGAGGTAGACACGCAGCTCGTCGCCCACCTCCTCGATGTCGCAGACCTCAAGGATGGCCCAGTCCAGGTCGCCATAGAAGCCGTAGCGCAGCTCCTGTGCCATGTGGCTCAGGTGCAGGTCGTTGTAGGGAATCTCGCCCATGTTGACATGCTTGCGGAAGTCGGGGTTGGTGGTGTAAGGCGCGCGATACTTGATGGCCTGTGCGTTGGCCAGGTCACCGTCGGTGCTCTGGCCCGTGCTGGCGCCCGTGAAGATGCTCACCTTGAACTCGCGGCCGGCCTCGTGCTCCTTGACGGCAATCTTGGCCAGCTCCTTCGTTGTTGCCTTGGCCACACCAGCGGGGGTGAAGCCACTCATGGCGATCTGGTCGCCATTCTTAATCAGCGCTGCAGCTTCTGCAGCGGTTAACTTTGTGTATGCCATTTCTTGTCTCTAATGTGTCTTTCGGCTTTTATTGGTTATAAATCTGCTTCAGCTCATCGGCGGTGATGGTCAAGACGGCAGTCTTGTCAGTTTCAGTATCAGTGAACTTGATGTTGAGGTTCTTGTCGGCCGTGGTGATGACCTTGAAGAAAGTATTCATGTCCTCATCACCGCTCTCGAAGCCCTTCACCAGCTCCTGCATCATCATCGCTCTCAGGTCGGCGTTGCTGAACACCATGTCTAACTGCTCAATGTCGACACCGTTCATTCCGCCGGGAGCTATCTCCAGCAAGAAGCTCACGTCCTCGTCATCCACGTCGATGGCGGTCATGGTCATGCCTTCGCCTGCTTCCTGTGGCAGTTCCTTGCTGCCCACCAGCATCACCAGCTCAAGCAGTGCATTGGCCTGGCTCTCAGTCAGCTCGCTGAGGTCAATGTTGTCGAGGTCGATGTCGTCCATGTCAAGTTCTGAGAGGTCGAGGTCGTCCAGGTCCAGGTCACTCAGGGCCTCGATGTCCTCCAGCGAGGCCACCTTCTTCAGGGCTGCGTCCTTCATCGTTGCGGTTTTCCCGTCCTTTTCCACCTGCTCGGTGTCGTCATTGTCGTCAGCCTTGCTGCCCTTCTTGCTGTCCTTGCAGCTGGTAAATGCCAAAAGGATGCCGAACATGACGGCAGCCATCATAAAAAGATTCTTTTTCATAATAATAATTTGTTTTTGTGGATAATGATTATATTCGTTTCTTACAACATGTTCTTCAGTTCGCGGTTGCTGATGGTGACGTCGGTAAAGGCGCCGCTGTTGTCGCCCTTGTAGCGGTAGACGAGGTTAGCCCCGGCATTGACCACTATCTGGACGAACTGCTTCTCTACGGTTCCCTGTGCACTCAGCTCAGCCATCACCGCCTCCTTCATCTGCGCCTTGTTCTGCTCAAACAGGTCAACGCTGTACATGGTCTCGTCTACGACATAGACATAGATGACATTGTTGCCTTCCTGTTTCAGGTCTACCACGTCCATGCCCTGTGCTACGTGTATGGGCAGCTGCAGCTTTGTGCTGGCTATGGCCGTTTCCAGCTTCTCTTCAGGTGTGACGTCGTTGTTGAGCAGCTCCTCCAGTTCGTCCGCGCTGAGGGTGATGCTGGCTACGGCGTCCGATTCCTTGCCGTGGAACGATACCTTCATCTTCGCCCCGGCCTTGATGACCAGCTCCATCAGTGTGCGCATTGCACCGGTAGGGTTGCTCAGCATCACCTTTGCATTGTCGCGCATGGTCTGGCGGTCGTCGGCCATGGTGGCAACGCTGATGAGGTCCTCGTTGATGTCGTAGCGCATCACCAGCACGTCGTCCTCCATGGTCATGCTGACCATCTCGCCCATGATGCCTAAGCTGACAGGACACGTGGCGTTGGCCTCCTTCGCACCTTTGCGCAGTTGGGCCATGTAGCGGTCCTGGTCCTCGTCGTCGTCGTCTGTCGTGGCCTCGATGTCGTCCTTGTCACGGTTTTTCTCACGCTTCTTGCCGTCGCAGGCGGCAATGAACAGTACAAAGCCCATCAGCAGGGCAAGGGTAAGGGTGCGTCTTTTCATCATAGTGTCTTTTCTTAGTTTGTTGTTGTTTGTGTTCATTTCACCTTCACCATCTTATAGCTGTCGATGGTGCGTCGGTCCTTACTGATGTTCATGCCCACAGCCCAGACGGGGCGCTGGTCGGCGGCAAAGCGCACGGCATAGTCCTTGGCAATGACCTGTTCGGCGGCCTCCTCGGCCGTCTTGCCGTATTTCAGTTCCAGGATATAGATGCAGTCAGGCAGCTTCAGGGCAATGTCCATGCGTCCGTCGCTGGTCTGTTCCTCGGCGCTGACATCGGCGCCAAAGCCCATCAGGGCAGCGTAGATGAGCGACTGGTACAGCTGCTCGTTCTGGTTCTTGTCAGTAATGCTGTAGGGGATGCCAGCGTACCAGCGGCGCACGGCTTCAAGGAACTCTTCTACGGAAATCTCCTTGAAACGTAAGTCAGTATAGGCATTGCCAAGGGCATCGCCGCTGCCTACATAGTCTGCCATGTAGTATTTGTAGAGCGATTTGGCAAAGCCCTCGCGCACTTCCGTGTTGGGGAAGCCCAGGGTGAACATCCTGGTGAAGGGATTAAACGCTTTCAGTGTGAGGTAGCCGCTTTGGAACAGTACGGGTATGGGGTCGCCGATGTGCTCCGTTGGGGCGTCGAAGCGGTCGAGCGTGGCCTGGAGATGCTCTATCTGCTGCAGGCTGATGTTGTGCTGCCGCATGATGTTGACCAGCATGGTGGGTGTGCCGGTACTGAACCAGAAGTTCAGGACGCGCTTCATGGTGAAGGCGTTGATGAGGCTCCACGGGCAGTAGATGTCGGTGAACCGGTCGGAGAAGTGGTAGCCATCGTACATTTCCTTCAGGTTGGCCACCATGTCGTCGTAGGAATAGTGCACGCCGTAACGTGCATAGTCAGCGTTCAGCGTCTGCATCAGTTCTTCGATGTCGGGCTTCATGCAGGTCAGCAGTTCCTGTTCGCTGAAACCGCAAACGGCCTCGTAGTTGGGGTCGAAGGTGATCTGTTGCAGGTTGTTCAGCTCGCTGAACACCGACAGCTGGGAAAACTTTGAGATGCCTGTGAGGAACACGAAGCGCAGGTACTGTGACTGTGCCTTCAGCGGCGAGAACAGGTTGCGCACGCAGTCGCGGATGTAGTCCTGCAGCTCCCTGTTGTTAATGCTGTCGAGCATGGGGGCGTCGTACTCGTCGATGAGGATGACCACCTGCTCATTCGTCTGTTTGTGGGCGGCCTCGATAAGGTTGGTCAAGCGCGAATCATAATTAGTAGGATTCTCTGGATTAGTAATTCCAAATCTTTCCTCCTGCTGTCTTAGAATCTTATTGATGGTGCCATGCACCAAATCCTTCTCGTAATACTTGCCGTTGCTCAGGTCAAGCCGAATGACGGGATACTTCTTCCATTCCTTCTCCTTGTCGTAGATATACAGTCCCTCGAACAGCTCCTTGCGACCCTCAAAGTAGCAGCGCAGCGTATCGACGAGCAGCGACTTGCCAAAACGACGCGGACGACTAAGGAAGAAGTTGACGGCCTTGGTCGTCACCATCTTCCAAACATACTCTGTCTTGTCAATGTAGACGGCACCGCTTTCACGTATTCGGTCAAAGAGTTGCACGCCTACGGCGTAGCCCCTTGAGCAGCTTTCAGTCTCCATCATTCGGTCGCGTTTTGTTCCAAACGGTGCAAAGTTACGACTTTTCCCCCAAACGACCAAGTGTTTGACAGAAAAAGTTATAGAAGCACTATTTTGTGGAGGTGCAGCCCGTCTTTACGCGCGCGTATAGATGCGAAAAGTGTTCAGGTGCTACACCTGGACCTCCAGATGCCACTACTGCCACTACTGGCGCTACTGGTGCTACTGGTGCTACTGGTGCTTGCACTACTTGTACATGATCTGCAACCACTTGTAAATCAACGTATTACAAAACCGCATCTACTTGCACCTACTTGCACCTGAGGTTGCACCAGTAGCATCAGTAGCACCTGGCATTGTTTCGCTTTTGCACGCGCGCGAGAGAGAAAAATCGCGATTGACGACAGCCAGGCATTGAGTTATGCTCGCCAGGCATGGAGATAATTCAGCCAGGCATGGAGATAATTTCGCCAGGCATGGAGTTATGCTCGTAAAGTGCCGCTTTATTACCATAAAGTGCCGCTTTATTCCCAAAATCTCTCGAGAATTTATCCTCCAATCGGCCACTTTTTCCTTTCTCGCATAAAAATAAATCTGTGAAATCCGTGAGAGACAGTGCGACTGATTCGTTCACGGGTTTCTTCCCGAAAACGACCGTTCTATTCTTTAATGATTACTAAAAACGGACAAATAATGATATTTTTTTTGTAATAATCTGTGCGAAATGGCTGTTATTTGCGGAATTGTGCGTAAATTTGCAGCCAAATTTTGCATGAACGAGACGGAATGAGAAAGATTTCCCTGCTCTATTGTGCCCTGCTGGCATGTTCGTCGGCCCTGACTTCATGTCTGAACGACAGCGACAGCAGCGTCACGACCTACAGTGACGTGGCTATCACCCAGTTCACGCTGGGCACCCTGAACCGCTATACGCACGCCACGTCGTCTAACACCGGTAACGACACCATTGTGAAGTCAACGGTGTCAGGCTCGGTGTATCGTATGACCATCGACCATCTGCAGCAGCGCATCTACAACCTCGACCCACTGCCAGTAGGCACCGACGCCCAGCATGTGGTGTGCACGGTGACGACACGCAACAGTGGCCTGGTGGCCCTGAAGTCGGCCACGAGCGACTCGCTGCGCTGGCACTCCTCGACGGACAGCGTCGACCTGTCGGTGCCCCGCATCTTCCGTGTCTATGCCAACGATGGCTCCGCCTTCCGCGACTATGAGGTGACACTCAATGTCAGCAGCACCACCGGCGTCGCCTTCGCTTGGCAGCTGGTGAAAGACGACGACGCCCTGGCCTGGACCGACGACATGCGGCTGGAGGCCTGGGGCGACAGCGTCCGCCTCTGTCCGCGCGACAGCATCGTGGGGCGTTCCACGGCGGCCAGCTATCAGCTGACCCGTGAGGGGCTGTTCAGCAGTACCGACGGCGGTCAGACATGGCACGAGGAGGCACTTGACGACAATGTGCAGCTGCTGCCCGACAGCGCCGGCGCCACCTCTGTCAGCTGGCCTTACGACTCGGCTGACAACATGGACTATGTGCTGCTGGTGGGACAGCCCCGTCAGGACGATGTCGTCACCATGCGTGTGTGGCGCAAGCTGGAGAGCCATCAAGGCGGCGAGGGCAAGTGGGTCTACATGCCCTTCGACCATGACAACAACTATCCGCTGACGCTGGTCTACAACGTGTCGCTGGTCTATTACGACGGCAAGGTGCTCTGTGTGGGCGACGACCTGTCGATGCTTGAATCGCGCGACCAAGGCATCTCGTGGCGTGCCAGCGCTACCTATGCCATGCCTTCGGGCCTCAGTGGCACCCATGTGGCCATGGCTGCCGACACGCAGGGCCGCCTGTGGCTGCTCACTAACAGCGGACAGCTGTGGATGGGGGCGCTGCGCTGACGCTAAATGATAAATGATAAATGACAAATGCTGCGCCATGACTGTGCAGAATATAACAAGAAGAATGAAGTATGGTAAACTGCTGTGTTTATCATTTATCATTTTCCATTTGTCATTTAGCCCCGTAGCGGCGCAGGACGACCCTGAGTACCGCATGGAGATAGGCGGCGGCTTAGGGCTGATGGCCTGTCAGGGCGACCTCGGCGGAGGATTGTTCAGCCACCTGCAGCCCATGGCGGCGGCAGTGGCCAAATATAAGATGAACCCGCGCATGGCGTGGAGCGCTCAGCTCAGCAGCGGACGGCTGAAGGGCACGTCGAAGGACACCGACACCTGGTATCCTGAGCTGCACGACAGCATCGCGTCGTTCAGCAACGCGCTGACCGACTTCACCGTGCGCTACGAGTATAACTTCTGGCCCTTTGGCACGGGTAAGGAGTATCTGGGCGCCAGGCCGCTGACCCCCTTCATCGCCCTCGGTGCAGGGCTGGCCTTCACCAAGGATGTCACGGCAGGCTCGCTGCTGCTCGGCGGCGGGGTGAAGTACAAGCTGGCCGACAGGCTGAACCTCACGGCCGAGTGGGTGATGCACTTCACCGGCAGCGACAAGCTGGACGGCGTCGTCGACCCATACGGCATCAAGAGCTCGGGGCTGTTCAAGAACACTGACAGCTACAGCACGCTCCAGGTGTCGCTGACCTACGACATCTGGTCCAAGTGCAAGACCTGCCACAACGACCGGGAGTAGGAGCCCACCCCCAGCAACCCACCCCCAGCCCCTCCCCAAGGGAGGGGAGAAGGATAGAGGAGCAAGTAATAAGAAATAAATAACGTAAAGACAATGGATACAACAGCAAACACCGTAGCAAAAGTGACTAATCCCCCCTCCCATGGGGAGGGGCTGGGGGTAGGCTCTCCCTCCCTTGGGGAGGTGTCGGGGGTAGGCTCCATCCCTGAACACATTGCCATCATCATGGACGGCAATGGGCGATGGGCCATGCGGCAGGGGCTGGACCGCACCTTCGGACATAAGGCCGGCGTGGAGACCGTGAAACGCATCACCGCCGAGTGCCGACGCATGGGTGTGAAGTACCTGACGCTCTATACCTTCTCGACGGAGAACTGGAACCGTCCGGCCTACGAGATTGAGGCACTGATGAACCTGCTGGTGACCGCTATGGAGACCAACCTCTTTACTGACAACAACGTGCGGCTGCGCATGGTGGGCGACTTCAGCCGCCTGTCGAAGCCCGTACAGGACAAGATTAAATATATTGAGGACCTCACCAAGGACTTCGATGCCCTCACCGTGGTGGTGGCCATCAGCTACAGCAGTCGGTGGGAGCTGACCAACGTGGCTCGCCAGATAGCACAGGAGGTGAAGGACGGCACGCTCAGCATCGACGACATCACTGAGCAGACCATCGACAGCCACCTGGCCACCAGCTTCATGCCCGACCCCGACCTGCTCATACGCACCGGCGGCGAAATCAGGGTGAGCAACTACCTGCTGTGGCAGATAGCCTACTCGGAGCTGTATTTCTGCGACACCTACTGGCCCGACTTTGACGAGGAGTGTCTTCACAAGGCCGTCGCCAGCTACCAGCAGCGCCAGCGCCGCTACGGACTGACGGAGGCACAGGTGGAAGGCGGAAAATAAGGCCTCCCCAAGCCCCTCCGAAGGAGGGGATGTTAAAACAGATAAAGACATGAACATACATTCTATATATAATAATGTACCTAAACATCCCCTCCTTGGGAGGGGCTTGGGGAGGCTTGTACCTAAACATCCCCTCCTTCGGAGGGGCTTGGGGAGGCTTGTACCTAAACATCCCCTCCTTCGGAGGGGCTTGGGGAGGCCTGCGCTCTTGCTTTTCCTGTGCCTTTTATCGTTTAGCCGTGCAGCGGCGCAGGTGGACATCAGCTATGCCGGCACTCCGCGGCAAGTGGTGATTGGCGGCATCACCGTCAAGGGCGTCACTGACTACGACGAGATGGTGCTCATCAACCTGTCAGGACTTGCGGTGGGACAGCAAATCGACCTGCCTGGCAGTGAGATTACCGATGCCGTGAAACGCTACTGGCGTCACGGGCTGTTCTCGCGTGTGAGCATCACCGCCGACAGCATCGTTGACGACAAGGTCTACCTGTGTCTGAACCTCGCACTCAGTCCCCGCATCTCAGACATCAACTACCACGGCGTGAAGAAGGGTGAGCGCATGGACCTTGAGGCAAAGCTGGGCATGGCCAAGGGCATGAGCATGACGAAGAACCTCATCGACAGGGCTACCATCCTGGCGAAGAAGTATTTCGACGACAAGGGCTACAAGAACGCCGAGATAGAAATCAGCCAGCACGACGACGTGACGGGTAACAACCAGGTGGTGCTCGATGTCTACATTGACAAGAAGGACAAGATGAAGGTGCGCAACATCGTGCTCGACGGAAACAACGAAGTGAAGGACGCCGTCATCAAGGGTAACATGTTCAGCAAGGGCGCCCTGGGCAAGATTCACGAGGCCGGCAAGCTGAAGAACTTCTTCAAGGCCAAGAAGTTCACTCCCGAGCGCTTTGCCGAGGCAAAGAAGGAACTGATAGAGAAATATAACGAGCTGGGCTTCCGCGATGCCGCCATCATCGAGGACTCCGTGTGGAACGAGGACGACAAGCACGTCAACATCTACCTGAAGATTGACGAGGGCGACAAATACTATCTGCGCAACATCACCTGGGTGGGCAACACCGTGGTACCCACCGAGGGCCTGAGCCGCACGCTGGGCATGAACAGCGGCGACGTCTACAACCAGAAGCTCATCAACAAGCGACTGCTCACCGACGAGGACGGCGTGCACGACTACTATTACAACAACGGCTATGTGTTCTCGCAGATTGACCCTGCCGAGGTGAATGTCGTGGGCGACAGCATCGACCTGGAGGTGCGCATCATCGAGGGTCCGCAGGCCCACCTGAACAACGTGAAGATATTCGGCAACGACCGTCTCTATGAGGAGGTGGTGCGTCGCGAGCTGCGCACGAAGCCCGGCGACCTGTTCTCGAAGGAGACGCTGATGCGCTCCTACCGTGAAATAGCCTCCATGGGCTACTTCGACGCTGAGGCCATCAACCCCGACGTGAAGCCCAATGGCGAGAATGGCACCGTCGACATCAACTGGGAGCTGCAGCAGAAGAGCAACGACCAGCTGGAGCTGTCGTTAGGATGGGGCCAGACAGGTGTCATCGGGCGCGTGGGCATCAAGTTCAACAACTTCTCGCTGCGCAACCTCTTAGGCAAGAACAAGCTGCATCGCGGATTCCTGCCTGCCGGCGACGGCGAGCAGGTGGGCCTGAGCTACCAGACCAACGGACGCTACTACTCATCGCTCTCAGCCAACTACGGCACGGGATGGTTTGGCGGCAAGCGACCCAACTCGTTCAACATCGGTGCCTACTACTCGAAGCAGAGCGATGTGTCGAGCAACTATTACAACTCGGCCTACATGAGCAACATGTATAACTACATGTATGGCTATGGCACCTACAACCAAGGCTACTATAACAACTACGAGAGCTTCCTCGACGACGACAAGTATGTCAAGCTCTTCGGACTGTCGCTGGGGTGGGGCAAGCGTCTGCGCTGGCCTGATGACTACTTCAACTTCTCAGCTACGCTGGCCTACCAGCGCTACATGCTGAAGGACTGGCAGTACTTCCTCATCAGCAACGGCAACTGCAACAACCTCAACCTCTCGCTGGCCCTGGCTCGCGCCTCAACCGACAACCCCCTCTTCCCGCGTAAGGGCTCTGAGTTCTCGTTCTCGGTGACGCTCACCCCGCCCTGGTCGCTCTTCGACAACAAGGACTACGAGAACCTGGCCACATGGAACACCTACAACACCGACTACGACCGCTTCCAGGACGAGCAGCGCGAGAAGTACCGCTGGGTGGAGTACCACAAGTGGAAGTTCAAGAGCCGCACCTTCACCGCCCTCACCAGCGGACAGAAGTGCTTCGTGCTGATGACCCGTGTGGAGATGGGTCTGCTGGGGTCGTACAACAAGCATAAGAAGTCGCCCTTCGAGACCTTCTACGTCGGCGGCGACGGCATGAGTGGCTACAGCACCAGCTATGCTGAGGAGACGATAGGCCTGCGTGGCTATGAGAACGGCTCGCTGTCACTCTCGGCCAATGCACTCAGCAGCGAGCGCACACCCGGACGCTACAGCAGCTACGACTCCTACGCCTACGACCGCTTCACCCTCGAGCTGCGCTATCCCTTCATGCTGGGCAACACCACCATCTACGGACTGGCCTTCGTGGAGGCCGGCAACGCATGGGCCAACGTCAAGGACTTCAACCCCTTCGACATGAAGAAGTCGGCCGGCGTTGGCGTGCGCATCTATCTGCCCATGGTCGGACTCATGGGCATCGACTGGGCCTACGGCTTCGACAGCGTCTATCAGGGCAGCAGCGGATGGCGCAAGGGCGGCAGCCAGTTCCACTTCGTGCTGGGACAGGAGTTTTAGGCGGCCTGCGGCCTAAATGATAAATGATAAATGATAAATGATAAATGAGCCGAAAAGGACGGCGTAAACCATGAATATGAGAAAAATGATTAACAGCTTGATGAATAACAGAATGATGATGGTAATGGCTTTGTCATTTATCATGTGTCATTTGTCATTCAGCCCTGCAAGGGCACAGAAGTTCGCACTTATCGACATGGACTACGTGTTGAAGAACATCCCGGCCTATGAGCGGGCCAACGAGCAGCTCAGCCAGGTGTCGAAGAAGTGGCAGGCTGAGGTCGACGCTCTCACTACCGAGGCGCAGACCATGTATAAGAACTACCAGAACGAGGTGGTGTTCCTCTCGGCTGAGCAGAAGAAGGCTCGCCAGGATGCCATCATGGAGAAGGAGAAGCAGGCCGCCGAGCTGAAGCGCCAGTACTTCGGTCCCGAGGGCGAGCTCTTCAAGAAGCGCACGGCACTGATGAACCCCATCCAGGAGGAAATCTACAACGCCGTCAAGGATGTCAGCGAGCTGCGTGGCTATCAGCTGATTCTCGACCGTGCCAGCGACACCGGCATCATCTTCGGCTCACCAAAGATTGACATCAGCGACGAGGTGCTGCGCAAGCTCGGCTATTCTAATTAGCCACTGTGTCCGGCGGTTTGCCGCCGGATAGCAAAACCTCGTGATAACAAAACCTCGTGATAACGTAATAACGTGATAACGTGATAACGTAATAACGAAAAAACTTAATAACGACAATCAATAACAAGAAAAATGAAGAAATTTATCATTTGCGCCCTGTGCGCTGTCTGCGGCTTCACCACCGCTAACGCCCAGAAGTTCGGGCACGTCAACAGTCAGGAAATCATTCAGGCCATGCCTGAGTTTACTACCGCCAATGCAGAGCTGGAGAAACTCAGCCAGCAGTATGAGACTGAGCTGAAGCAGATGCAGGAGGAGCTGCAGAAGAAGGCCGAGCAGTTTGAGAAAGAGGAGGCAACGCTGCCCGAGAACATCAAGCAGCGCCGCAATCAGGAGCTGCAGGACCTCTACCAGCGCATCCAGCAGACCTATCAGGACAACCAGCAGGCACTGAACAAGGCACAGTCGGAGAAGCTGCAGGCCATCACGGTGAAGGTGCGCGATGCCATCAAGGTGATTGGACAGGAGGGCGGCTATGTCTACATCATGGACATGGGCTCAGGCATACCTTATATCAGCACCACGCTCTCAACTGATGTCACCGCTCAGGTCAAGGCTAAGCTGGGAATCAAGTAGATTTGAGATTTGAGATTTGAGGTTTGAGATTTGATTATAGATGTAGCTTTATGAGACTACTGTTTGTTATCATTGCGTCGGTGGCAGGCATACTGAGTGGTCTGGCCCAGACGGTCGGTATCGCTGTACCGGCCGACTCCACCGTCCAGGCCTCAGTCGTAAAGCCACAGCCGCTCTTCGGTTACCTTAGCTACGACAGTCTGCTGGCCGCCATGCCCCAGCGCGCCATCGCGGAGAGACAGATGGAGGAGCTGACCACGCAGTATGAGGCCGAGCTGAAGCGGGTGGAAAGCGAGTTCAACCAGAAATACGAGGACTTCCTCGAAGGGCGCAAGGACTTCCCGCGTACCATCCTGCTGAAACGACAGACGGAGCTGGAGCAGCTGATGCAGCGCAACGTCGAGTTCAAGGAGCAGAGCCGCAAGGAGCTGGAGCAGGCGCGCACTGAGGCATACGCACCGCTGCGCCAGCAACTCAACGAGGCTATAGCCACCGTGGCTCGCCAGCAGCGCCTGGCATTGGTGGTGAACACCGACGCCAACGCCTGCCCCTTCATCGAGCCGGCCCTCTCCATCGACATCACCGAAGCCGTCATGCTCCAACTAAGAACGATGCGTTAAGCATTAAGCATTATGAAAGCTCCTATTGGTGTCTTCGATAGTGGCTATGGAGGACTGACCATCCTCGATGCCATACGACGACAACTGCCGCAATACGACTACCTCTACCTGGGCGACAATGCCCGGGCTCCGTACGGACCACGCTCTTTCGGCGTGGTCTACGAGTTTACGCGTCAGGCTGTGGCACAGCTCTTCCACATGGGCTGTCACCTGGTAGTGCTGGCCTGTAACACTGCCTCGGCCAAGGCACTGCGCACCATTCAGCAGCGCGACCTGCCGCAGTGGGACCCACAGCGGCGTGTCCTGGGCATCATCAGGCCCACGGCGGAGGCCATTGGAAGCATCACAAGCACACGCCACATTGCCATCATGGCCACAGAGGGAACGGTGCGAAGCCAAAGCTACGAGATGGAGATAGCCAAGCTGCATCCTGACATCAGCGTCACGGGTGTGGCTTGTCCGTTCTGGGTGCCCCTGGTGGAGTATAACGAGGCAACATCGCCGGGCGCCGACTATTTCGTGCAGAAATACATCGGACAGATGATGGAGGCCGACCCCCTCATCGATGCTGCCATACTGGGCTGCACACATTATCCGCTGCTCATGCCGAAGATTATGCACTACATGCCGCAGCAGGTGCAGGTCATCGCACAGGGCGGCTATGTGGCACGGTCGCTCGCCGACTATCTGCAGCGCCATCCTGAGATGGAACAGCGCTGCTCGAAGGGCGGACAGACGCGCTACCTCACCAGCGAGAACCCCGAGCGCTTTGCCCAGCTGGCACAACGCTTCCTGAACGAGACGGTCAGCGCAGCGCACATCGACCTTAGAGAAAACGACAATTATACCTTTAACCATTAAATACTTAACAACATGAAAAAAATATGGTATTTGTTGCTGCTCCCCCTCTTCATGGGCCTGGCAGCTTGTAGCGAAGAGGATATCAAAGACATGAAAAGTCTCGTCGGCATGTGGGAAATGACCAACGTTAAGGGCGTCCTCACCGAATACGGCAAAACAGAGTCCTTCGACGTGTCACCACGGGAAAATCCTACAGAGTTTGATAGAGTGGATGTGGCTGATTTCACCCGTTGGGAGTTCAAAAGCAATGGAACCTTCGTTGGCTATGAGTTTGAAAATAACGCTTGGGAAAAGTACGCCGAAGTAATATACAGTGTCAACGGCGGCAAACTGCACTTGATAGGCTTAGGTGAGAGAGAGAATTACACCATCGTGTCGCTTGACGAGACCACTCTGGTTGTGCACTTTTCAGAAGCCGAGGGCGATTACAGCCTGACGATGGACGTCACTTATAAGAAGATTCAATGAAGATACTCATTGTCAACGGACCTAACCTTAATCTGTTAGGCCGCCGCGAACCCGGCATCTACGGGCAGACGTCCTTCGACGACTACCTGCCACAGCTGCGCCAACGCTATCCTGATGTGCAGATAGACTACTTCCAGAGCAACATTGAGGGCGTGCTCATCGACAAGTTGCAGCAGGAGGGCTTCTCGTGCGACGGCATTGTGCTGAACGCCGGTGCCTATACCCACACCAGCGTCGCCCTGCACGACTGCATCCGCTCGTTGAAGGCTCCCGTCATCGAAGTGCATATCTCCAACGTCCATCAGCGTGAGGAGTTCCGCCACCACAGCATGATAAGCAGCGCCTGCCGCGGCGTCATCTGTGGCTTCGGCCTTGACTCCTATCGCCTGGCCATTGAGGCGCTATGCAGATAGACGACTACATCCTCAGTCATGTCGACCCTGAGCCTGACTATCTCTACAGGCTGTGGCGGGCGTCCAACCTCCAGCTGCTCAACGGGCGCATGGTCAGCGGACACCTGCAGGGGCGACTACTGAAGATGTTGGTGCAAATGATTCGTCCACGCCAGGTCCTTGAGGTGGGCACCTTCAGCGGCTACAGCGCGCTGTGCATGGCCGAGGGCTTGGCTGACGACGATTGTCGTGTGGTCACCTTTGAGGTGAACGACGAGCTGGAAGACTTTACACGGAAGTGGATTGAAGGCTCACCCTATGGCCACCGCGTGCGTTTCATCATCGGCGATGCCATCGCTGAGGCGCCGGCACTCGGCATCACCTTCGACTTAGCTTTTCTTGATGGCGACAAGCGCACCTATGTGGAGGCCTACGAGATGGCGCTCAGAGTGGTGCGGCCTGGGGGCTTCATCCTGGCCGACAACACCCTCTGGGACGGTCATGTCGTAGATGCTGCCTATGACCGTGACCATCAGACCGTGGGCATCAGGCGTTTCAACGACCACCTCGTCGGCGACGAGCGCGTAGAGAAAGTTATACTCCCTTTACGCGACGGGCTTACAATTGTGAAGAAAAAGCAGGAGAAAAGTGCGAATCCGTATTGATTTATGTCAATAATTAAGAGGTTTGAAAGCATTTCAGCCTTCCGCGTTTGCAAAAAGTGACAAAAACACACTACCTTTGCAACGTGTTTTTCATAGTATTAGATTTAAGGTTAACAAAGGTTGGGTCACAGCGGTGACCCTTTTTTTGTTTCTCACCTCACACCTCTCATTTCCTGAAGTCGAAGCCAAGGCGCAGGCCATCGTAGCTCTTCGAGATTTCACCCACCGCCTGTACCGACGTGTTGCCACTCAAGGCTGACATCGTCTGGAGCAGCTGCAGCAGCTTGCTCGACTCAAACAGCAGTGCGATGCCGTCGCTGTTGCGCTTGACATAGCCGTTGAGGGTGATGAGCATGCCCTTCAGGGTGATTTTCGACGATGCTTCGTCATACGTGTAGTTGCCGTTGAACGGTGTGTCGGCAAACTTGGCGGCAAAGGTGCCGTCCTCCTTCAGCGTCATGCTTGTGCTGCCACTGTTCACACCCAGCGTCTGATAGGTGGGAGCCACCTTCTGCTTGATTTGTGCGGCCACCACCTCGCCACCGGCCTGGGCCAGCAGCTTGTCGCTGGTGAAGGCGCACCCTGGCTGTGAGTAGGTCCACGAGCCAATAATCTGCTGCTTCGTGGGGCGTGTGTTGACACCCAGCACGCTGCCGAGGATGTTGCCCAGCACGCCACCGTCGGTGGCCGTGGCAGTGCCAGTCCCGGTCCCCGTGCCTGCTGTGTTGGTACCCATGAGCACATCGGTCAGCACCTGGGTGCCAATCTGCGTCAGTGCGCTGTTCTGCGTGCCACAGCCTGTCACCATCAGGGCCGACAGTGCCAGCGAGCCAAAAAGAAATGTCTTTTTCATTGTTCAATTTTATTATGTTAGACAAAAAATCTGCTGCAAAAGTACCATATTTTATTGAAAAACACATATTTTTTACCGAAAAATTTGGCAGGTTAAGAAAAAAGCAGTAATTTTGCACCCGCTTTGGTCCCTTCGTCTATCGGTTAGGACGAGAGATTTTCATTCTCTAAAGAGGAGTTCGACTCTCCTAGGGACTACAACCGTTATATTCGTCATCTGCGCAGTGATGCGCTACCGGTAGCCGGAAGGCAGGGAAGTGGTGGCGGAGAGCTCTGCAAGGAGCTTGCCCAGGGCAGTCAGCCAAGACACAAGACCCATAGGCTGTGACGAAAAATGTAAAAATGTAATAATTAAACAATTAAAAAAATGGCAAACCACAAGTCATCACTGAAGAGAATCCGTCAGGACAAGAAAAAGGCTCTTCACAACAAGTATTATGCAAAGACCATGCGCAACGCAGTGAGGAAGCTGCGCGCCATGACCAACAAGGAAGAGGCAGTGGCACTCTACCCGAAGGTGCAGAAGATGCTCGACAAGCTCGCTAAGACGAACGTCATCCACAAGAACAAGGCCGCCAACCTGAAGTCGGGTCTGGCTGTTCATATCAACAAACTGGGCTAATTACGCCCGGCACCAGGACAACGAGGGTGCACCGTATGACGGTGTACCCTCGTTTGCATTTCACAACAAACTATCTTTCCTTACTAACTATTAAAGCAACATGAACAAACTCTTATTACCTGTGCTGGCACTGGCAACATGGCTGTGGTCATTGCAGACAATGGCCGTCGGCCCCGATGGCGTGTACTTCGTGCAGGACTTCGAGGATGCTACCCAGTATCCTGAGACAAGAAACGCCGAGGAGCAGGCCTTCGTGGTGGAAGGACAGGGCGAATGGCTCTACAAGAACGCCTTCCAGTCAACGAACAGCAAATACAATGTGAACGGCTCGACGATGAACCTGCGACTGTATAAGAATGGCTCTTATGTCGTCACCCCCATACTGGACCATGGCGTGAGGGCCATAACGTTCTATGCTGGCCGCAAGGGCGACAAGCTGGTTGTCTACACCTCGAAGGATGGTGGCTCCACCTGGACTGCCGCCACCGCCACCGCCTCGGGCAACGACTTCACCGTGACGGTGAACGATCATGAGGTGAACCGCGTCAAGATAGCCAACGACACCAGTGGCGATGCCGACATTGACAACCTTGTCGTTACGGCCCATGCCTTCGGCACACCCGCCGTGGTGGTCACCGGCGAGGCTACCGACATCACCAAGAACAGCGCCGTGCTGAAGGGCGAGGTGGTGGACGCCGGCGGACAGACCATACAGGAGAGTGGCTTCCTGTGGAGCACCGTCAACACCGTGCCCACGCTGGCTGACAACCGTGCTGAGACCGAAGATTCGCAAGCCCTGCAGCTGTCGGTCATGGTGACTGGGCTGAAGGCCAGCCAGACCGTGTACTACCGGGCCTACGCACTCACTGCTGCAGGCTATGCCTACGGCGACGTGCAGACCTTTGGCACTGCTGAGGCCACGCTGCCTGTCGTACAGACGGGAGCAGTGGTGAAGAGCGGCTCGCGATACAGGGCCAATGGCGTGGTGACCGACGACGGCGGACTGGACCTGCAGGAGGTGGGTTTCATCTACGGTACCGAGCAGACCGACGACCTGGACCATCCTGCCTTGACGCGCATTGCCCTCGACCCGAAGGTGAAGTTCAGCGCCACGCTGCCCCTCGAGGACGATACCTATTATTATATACGTGCGTACGCGCGAACGGAGAAAGGCATGGCCTGCGGTGAGACGATTGCCATCAGGACCGACCAGGTGGAGGAGAGGCCCGACGAGATTATTGGCGACGAGATTTGGTGCTCGCCCGACGGCGACGACAGCACCGCCGACGGCTCACAGCTGAAGCCCTTCTTCGACCTGCAGAAGGCCATCGACATGGCCGACCCGGGCGACCGCATCTGGATGAAGGCCGGCACCTATGTCTATGACAAGCGCATCAACATCGACGACCACAACGGCACGGCCGACAAGCCCATACAGGTGTTCGCATACGGTGGCCGAGCCGTGCTCGACTTCTCAGGCATGCCCTATCATAAGCACTCTGACAACCCGTACCAGGGCGTGCGCCTGACCAGCTCCTACTGGCACTTCTACAAGATTGACATCACCAATGCCTCGGACAACGGCATGCTCATTGAGCGCAACAAACCCACGGGTGGGTCGGCGGCCGACATCAAGGCGCGCACACAGGACGGCCACGACAACATCATTGAGCAGTGTAACTTCTACCGCAATGGCGACACCGGGCTGCAGATGAAGAACCTGGCATCGTTCAACTATGTCATCAACTGCGACAGCTATGAGAACAAGGATGAGGAAGATGGCGATGCCGACGGCTTTGCACCGAAAATCAGCGTCGGCGACGGCAACTACCTCTTCGGATGCCGCGCCTGGCACAACAGCGACGACGGCTACGACGTCTTCTTCAAGAAGAGCGGCGGCTTTGAAGACAACAAGACCATCATCATGGAGTATTGTCTGGCCTACGAGAATGGCATCATGAACGGGTCGGCCACCAGTGGCAATGGCAACGGGTTCAAGATGGGCAGCGACCAGGGACGCATGAACTGTGTGCTGAACCGCTGTATGGCGGTGCGTAACCTGAACAAGGGCTTTGACCAGAACCATAACTCGGGCGACATCATTATGAACAACTGCACCGGCATCGGACAGACCGACGTCGGTGGCAAGTCGTACAGCTACCGCATCTATGAGGACCTGGCCAGCGGCAGCATCTGCGAGATACAAAATAGCATAGCCATCAACGACCGCCTGACCACTGACAAGAGCGAGAGCGACGGCGGCAAGCGCGGCACATGGGGCCGGTGGGAGGTCACCGTGGCCTCTAAGGAACAGGCTAACGACTGGAAGGCGGCACCTGGCTGCTTCACGGCCATGGACAAGCCTGAGCAGCTCATCGGTGGGCGACAGAGCGACGGCATGCTGCCTGAGGTGGACTATGCCCACATCAGCCTGACCAGCGGCAAGCAGTATGTCGATGCAGGGGTGATGGTCGAGGCCAACGCATCACAATATGCCGATGCTGGCATCGTCATACCTGCCATTGAGTATGCCGGCGGAGCACCCGACCTGGGAGCATACGAGACCGACTTCCTGCTGGCCGATGCCTCCATGCCAAAGGAGCCTACCGTGTTGCCCCTCCAGCCTGTCGCGGTCGATGGGCCTGTCGTCGACAACGCCCAGCTCACCGTGAGACGCACGCACGACGGTCTCTACATCGTGGCATGGCAGGGGGCTGCTGCCAATCGTCCCTGCACGCTCACCGTGGCCACCGCCGATGGGCGCATCGTTGGCCACCGTCAGTTCAGGGGTGCCACCGTCGTGGCCCTGAACGGTGTCAGCGCTCCACTGCTCTTCACCGTCAGCGACCCGTCGGGCGTCACCATCACAAGGAAAGTGGCAGTCAGATAGCCGCGAAGGGTTAAAAACCGCAAAGGCGCGTTAAATCCGTGTTAACGGATTGCAACGCGCCTTTTGCGTTGCTACCTTTGCACCCGTGAATCGCAGGGCGCGCCTGAGACAACCACAAATCAAAACCAGTGTTTAACTATTAATCCTTTCTTATTATTATGTTGAAGATCAATCTCTACAAGAACAAGGTGGCCGGCAGCGAGAGCTACGGCAAGGTGTATGGCCGCATCGAGACCGCCAACGTGATGACTCTCGAGGAGCTGGCCGAGCACATGTCCGACCACAACAGCCCCTACTCGAAGGGCGTCATCAAGGGCATCCTGACCGACATGGTGCACTGCATCCAGGAGCAGATGCTCAACGGCATCCCCGTGAAGCTCGACGACCTGGCCATCTTCACCCCCTCGGTAAAGAGCAAGCCTGCCGACAGCGTTGAGAAGTATGACCTGGCCTCCCACATCAGGCAGGTGAAGATGACCGCCCGCGCCACTGGCAGCATGCGTCAGGCCGTATTCTCAAAGAACGCCCGCCTGGGCTACACCAGCCTGGCACAGCGCGTGAAGGCCGGCGAGCTGATTCTCAGCTCGACCAAGGGAGAGTATATCGAGGGCACCGGCACCAGCGGCGAGCCTACTGTCAACCCCTAATCGTGAGCAGCCATGAAGTTCAATCGCGCAACCTGGAAGTTCATCGTCCAGACGGCACTTGCCATCCTCTCGGCCATCGCCACCAGCCTGGGCGTCAGCTCATGTATGACCTACGTACTCTGATAACAACCGAAAAGGGATGCTCCTCAGCTGGGGAGCATCCTTTTTTTTTAGGGTTCTGACCTTTAGCATACCACGTTCTGTGGCGTGCCGTCGAGGAAGGCGCGGACATTGCTGATGGCCACGTCGACCAGACGGACGCGCGCCTCCTGCGTGGCCCAGGCGATGTGCGGCGTCATGAAGGCATTGTCGCACTTGAACAGCGGGTTGTCGGCGGCGGGCGGCTCCGTCGTCAGCACATCGGCGCAGAAGGCCCTCAGGCGTCCCTCGTTCAGTGCATCGGCCACGTCCTGGTCGTTTACCAGCGGTCCGCGGCCAGTGTTGATGATGATGGCCGACGGCTTCATCAGCCGTAGCCGCTGTGCGTTGACCAGGTGACGGGTGCCGTCGGTCAGCGGGCAGTGCAGCGACAGGACGTCGCTCTCCTGCAGCAGCTCCTCCATGGTCCGTTTCCCGATGTAGGCGGGCAGCGCCTCCTGTGGCTTGCTGGTGTAGGCGATGACGTTCATCCCAAAGGCGTGGGCGATGGCGGCCACCCTTTGTCCGATGTGGCCCAACCCTACGATGCCGAAGGTCTTGCCGCTGATTTCGGTCAGCAGCGTGTCGCTATAGCTGAAGTCGTCGCAGGCCGTCCATGCACCTTGGCGTATTTGCTGGGCGTAGTGCTCCGTGCGGTTGGTCACCGTCAGCAGGTGGGCGAACACCATCTGTGCCACGCTCTCGGTGCTGTAGGCCGGCACGTTGGTCACGATGATGCCTCGTTCACGGGCCGCCTCTGTGTCAACCACGTTATAGCCCGTGGCCAGCACGCCGACATAGCGCAGGCGGGGTAGCTGTTCCAGCTCCTTGCGCCACAGGCACACCTTGTTCGTCAGCACGATGGTGGCATCCTTGGCACGTGCCACCGTCTCTTCAGGGCGCGTGCGGTCGTAAACCGTCAGCTCGCCCATCGTCTCCAGTCTTTCCCACGACAGGTCGCCGGGGTTGGCTGTATAGCCGTCAAGAATCACTATTCTGTTGTTCATCATTTATAATTATAACAAGCATCCTGTATGACCAGTGAGGCCAGGGTGAAACCGAAGATGGCAGTGATGTGTGCCACCGTGCCGTTGGCCCGCTCCTGGGCTGCTGGCTCCCGGCCGCTGGTGGCGCTGAGCTCATGGTTCTTGAGCAGCTCGTCAGAGAAGACGCAGCGGAACTTACGCTTCGGGAAGCACTGTTCCTTCTTGAACCACTTCCTCAGGGCACGTGCCAGCGGGTCGCCCTTCACCTTCCAGAACTCAGCCACCTGTATGCGTCTGGGGTCCATCTTCAGTGCCGCACCCATCGACGAGAAGAGACTCCCCTTCGTCTGGCATGCCATCAGGATGAGCCACGCCTTGTCCTTCAGCGAGTCGATGGCATCTATGATATAGTCATAGTCCTCGAGGTGGAACGCCTCAGCCGTTGCCTGCGAGAAGACCTGCTGCAGCGCCGTGACCTCTGCTGACGGGTTGATGCTCAGCAGCCGTTTCTTCAGCACCTCCACCTTGGGCTGCCCTACGGTCTGCGTCGTGGCCATCAGCTGGCGGTTGATGTTGCTGGCGCACACGCTGTCGCTGTCAACGATGGTCAGCCGGCGGATGCCGCTGCGCACCAGGCTCTCGGCGCACCACGAGCCCACGCCGCCCACGCCGACGATGATGACGCGCTTGCTGCCGATGCGCTCCAACGCCTCAGGACCTATGAGCAGCTCAATGCGCGTGAATATAGCTTTCTCAGTAGTCATTGCACTTCACGTTTGCTTTCATCTATTCAAAAAGCTCGCTGCAAAGATAGCGATTCTTTTTCAAACTTCCAAATAATCAATGAAAAAGATATTCAGGGCGCAGACCGCTGTTTGTGCGGCTGCGCCCTGAACGTTTAAGTCAGCTGAGTGCTGAAGCGGTGAGGCTTACCATGCCTCCTCGTCCTCTAACTCTTCGTCGTCCCACTGGTTATGGCGACGGCGGCGTGAGCGGCCTACCATACCCTCAGGTGCATCCTCTTCAGCGACACCCAGGTCTTCTCCAAGGTTTGTTCCCTTTAGTTTTGAAGCCATCACCAGCTGGGCGGTATGGATGGCTGTCACCATGACTTCAGGTGAAAGATATGCTTTCTTTTTCATAGAATTCTTCTTTGTTTTTAGTTTTCAAAATACGATATCTTCACTACAAGCAGTGGTCCTTACCTAACCACCACCTTCTTGCCGTTCTGGATGTAGATACCCTTCTGGGCTTTCTCCACCTTCTGGCCTGAGAGGTTATAGATGGCAGCGTTGTTAACAGCCTGGCCATCGATGGTGTCGATGGCAGTGACCACACCGTTGATGGAAATCTTCAGACGTGCATTGCTGGGGTCATCGCTCTTTGCCTTGATGTATGCGCGATAAGCCTTCACCTTGTTACCGCCAGCTGAGCGATAGAAGGCGCCATCACCAAGGATGTAGTCGCCTTCGGCAACCGTTGCTTCCTGATAGATACCGGCGAAGTCGTAGTTCGTGCCAAGGGTGGTCATGGTCACTTCGTTGGCTGCCTTCACAGTCACGCCATTGAAGGTGTATTCTCCGGTACCATTCTCAGTAGCACTCAGCAGATAAGGTACGTTGGGCTCAATCGTTTCAGCCGTCTCAAAGTACAAGATTCCATCTTCATCGTATGAATACTTATAGAGCAGATCTCCGAACGTCTCGGCAGTAGCCTCAAACGGAATCGTGATGGTGTTCCAGCCAGGAAGGATGGTCTTCTTCAGCGTTACGTTAGCGTTCTCAATGTCTTCTGAATAGGAAGTGCCGGTATCCTCGTCGAGGGTGACGGCGATGGCCGAGCCATAGTAGTAGAGGTGGAAGTTATCCCAGATAACCCAGTCGGAGGTAGTCTCGCACTTGAAGCCAATCTTCAGGTCGCCATCCTCGGTAATCAGTGTCTTCACCTCGTTGGTGTAGAAGGGCAGCCCGGTAGCGGGATTCGTCTCCTTGAAGAAATAGTAAGAGCCAGTCATGCCGTTGGGCTCGTAGACGGTCTGCTCTTCAAGCTCATAACCAGTATCATAGTTTGCTTCAATACTATTCCATCCAGGGCAGTATGTACCTTCCATAGGTGAATGGAAAAGTGATGTGGTGCTATATTCGTCTTTGATGCTCTTGATGGGTTGGTTCACGATGCCGCAATAGAGGTTGGTTTTGTCCTTGTCACTACCATCATGGCGTGCAAAGCCTTGCAGTGTAACCTTGTAGGTACCCTTCTTAAGATCCTTAATGGTCTGGCTCAAGTTAAACGTCATGTGGTATGCCTCGAAATTATGAGTAGCAAGACGATGCTCTGTCACAGTACCGCTTTCGAGCTTCCAGCCGTCGGCTACTTTGCCCATACCTCCTTCACCCTCAGAGAAGTGGGGATTCACAATCAGGAACGTCAAGTCGAAGCACTCATTGTTGGTGGGTTCAGCAGTCGTGACGTAGGTGGTCATGGCAGTCTTCAGATTGCTAGTGGCGGTGGGAATGAATTGAGCAAGTGTCAAAGCTTGGTAATAATTACTAACCTGATAATTGCTAATCTGTCCTGACAAATCATTTAATGTACCGCTCAGTGTTGTCTTGGCTTCATCGTTATTGCTTGACACAGCTACCAAAGCTGTGGCATTTTCCTTCATGGCCAACCATTCTGGGTAATCGTGAATCAACGATTCCGCAATTTTGTTTCCTTGTACAAGGTTGTCAGCGGTGACGATATTCTCCTCCACAGCCTTTTTGACTTGCTGGATGGCCTTGTATACAGCCGGGTGTTCAGCCTCCGGTGCAATTGCTTCGCCGGTAGCGCAGAGGGCTTTCCACGTAGTGTAAGGCTCTACAAGTGCAGCAGCAGCTGTTGCAGCATTATTAAGTGCCGTTGCGGCAGTTTTATACTGTTCAGCTGTTGAGCCTTCGGGCAAAGTGTTAGTAGTGATTAGGTTCTGCAATGCAGTGTAGTTAGCGGCAGGAATGGTACCCTCGGCAATGGCCTGTGCAGCGGCGAGGGCTTTCTCATACTCAGCTTTGTCTGCAGCGGCCAACTCATCATTGGTCAGCTGGCGGACGTAGGTCAGCTGGAAGTCATCAACGCAAAGCCAGCTATTTGCAGCCCCTGTTCCTACACCTTCATAGCCGATAGTAACACCGCCAATGCAAAGGAACTCTACTTCATAAGCACCAGTGGCTTCCTGGACATCAATTGCCGTTTCGTTTTCACTGGCATAAAGCTTAGCAGAAGTTACGCCACGTGCCTTGATTTTTGCAGAAAGGCGGTAGCAACCTTCAGGCAAACTAGCAATTGCTTGAGAAACACTCTTCGTGCCATTAGGTTGCCAAGCCTCACAATAAATGGTTCCAACCTTTTCAAAAGAAGAATTGTTTTGTGTTTGCATTCCGCTGTTAGTCCAGCCGGTTAAGCCGTTCTCAAAGCTCGGATTTACGATATAAGGAGTCATGTCAAGTCCATCGCCAGGCTGACTGGTGGCAAGGACACCAGCGCGGTAAGCTGCATTAAGGGTAGCTATCTCTGTAGCACCATCAGTAGCGGTACCATTATTGTAGGCTGCTATGGCATCGGTAGCGCCAGCTGCATCGGCGGCCGCTTTACCAGCATCGTCAAGCTTTTCATAGTTCGCGTTATAATGGTCAACGGCTGCTTGAAGCAGTTCGTAATAAGCAATAGATGTATTTGCATTGGCGATGGCTTCAGTCAGAGTAGTGACAGCATTCTGAACAGCGTCCACCGTGGTGAGCGTTGGTTCTTCTACAATAGCATCTTTCAGTGCCTGAAGAACGCTTGCATTCATCTTTTCGCTAAGCAGAGGGGTGGCAATTCCAACTTTCTCCTGATAGTCTGCAATGTAGTCATCTACAGTGTACTCATAAAGAGTTACGGGACCGAGAATACACCAGCCAGTATTAGGACATGTACCCCTAAAACCTATTTCAACAGCTACAGTTCCTTCACCAGTGACCTTAAAATCAAATTCATTCGAGAACTTCCCCTGTGAGAAAGCTGTTGCAGCACGATAAAGGTCATTGCTACCTGCATATCCTGACAAATCGCCCATCGATTTGAGTGCAACGACGTTCTGTGTCTTCTCACCAGCAAAAATCCAAGCCATGTCATTGTTGGTGCCGTCACCACCCCCGCCGTTACGATAGAAAGCATTTACTGCAAGACGATAATAGCCGGCAGGAAGATTTGCGGTTTGTGAGAAGTTGAACTGACTGCTCCAGTTCCAGAATTCCACCACATTTACTGCACCATCTGTTTTCCAATCAGTTCTACCTGGATTTCCCCATCCAGTTAATGAGGCCAAATCCGCATCTTTCAGATATGTAGCTGTCACATCTGTCTTTGCATGGCCTGTGGCTGCGCCTAATATTAGTGCGCATGCCGCGATTAAAAGTTTTAGTTTTCTCATAAGATTTGAAGTTTAGGTTAATGTAATTATGAAAATGGTTCTCTAAACACCACTGCTACATGCACACGTCGTTTGTGTGTGCCAACGTGCAAAGATACGACATTTTTTTTCAACCACCAAGCGTTTCGCAAAAAAACTTGTCTTTTTTTTAACGCAGAACCGCAGAACCGCGGTGCCGGAAGCATTCAGGGCGCAGACCGCTGTTGTGCGGCTGCGCCCTGAACGGTTATGTCAGCAGGGTGCTGAAGTGCGTTGGCTTACCAAGCCTCCTCGTCCTCTTCCTCCTCCCATGCGCTGCGGTGGCGACGGCGACGGGAAGCGGCATTAGACCCATCGCCCTCCTCCATCGTTTCCGGATTCACAGTAGCGGAGTTGCCATTAAAGGTGTTTGACGCCTCCAGCATGTTACTCCTGGAAGCCAGCAGAACGATGCTGGCCTGAGGCTGAATATATTTCATCTTTTTCATAATTGCCTTATCTTTTTAGGGTTCATTACTTTACAACTTTCTTGCCGTTCACCACGTAGATTCCCTTCTTCAGAGTCTGTACACGGCGACCATTCAGATCATAGACACCTTCAACGTTGTTCTGGTTCTTAACCTCAGAGATACCTGTTGTTTCATCGCCAATAAAAGCAATACGGGCGTTAGCGATGTTTGCCTTAGCGGGAACGATGAAGTAAGCCCGCAGACCCTTGATACCGCCAGAGGTAAGCTTCTTGATTTTGCCATCGGTAGCCAGGTAGGCCACGGTGCCGTCGGTAGCCAGCTCCTTGTTGTAGATCTGGGCGGCGAACTTGTAGTCACCCTTACCCTCGGTTATTCCTTCTGTGCTCTTTACGATAACACCTTCGAAGGTGCCGCCGGTATAATCGGTTTCAGGCTTCACAAGGTAGGGCTTGCCTGCCACGATTCCTTGGGCATCCTTGAAGTTAAGGACATTATCCTCTGCACTCTCAAACTCCTTCACCGTCCAGCCCGTAGGAATAGCCATATCGAAGGGCACAGAGAATGTGTTCCAATAACTAGCAGAAAGTGTGCGCTGCAATGTCACATTGGCATAGGTCTCGATGAATGCGTTCTCCTTATCCTCATTGATAGTGACTTCCTCTGCCACAGCCTGTTTCAGACTTAGGTCAGCTATGGTGAAGTGCTTGTTTGCAAAGATTTTCAGAATAGAGTTGGCTTTAGTAGGAGTGACAAAGAATTTCATCGTTGCAAACGGGTTGCCTTCGGCGTCGTTAATACGGCTAACCGTCCCAGGTTCTACAGGCTGCACGACGCCATCCAAATCAACTGAAACATAGCTAGGCAGGTCGCCGTCGCGCCAGCCCGACACCTTAAACGTCAGTTGGTATACTGTGTTCTTTACCATCGGCAGTGTGTAGCCAGTTTGCTCACCATAGGTCAGCGTGGTGCCGCCCCATGAGAACACGGCAGCTTTGCCGTCGGTATATGCCAGACCTGGGTCTGTGCTTTGATCCTTCACGAGCAAACGGATACCATCCACTTTCGTCCAACCCGGCAGAGTGATGTCGCCGGAAGTAGTGTTGGCTTCTGTATTGGCAAACTGCCCATCGTAGATGGCGTCCACTTCACCAACGTTAGCCGTCCAATTTGTAAGCTTTGCCGTAAGGCTTTCCACATCTTCCTTTGAGTTTTCAGCATTTTGGTCAATACTCTTAGCTTCAGCTAAAGCCTTGATAGCTTCTACATTGTTATATGGTGCATACTCACCATCCAGGAATCCGAGCGTCTTGGCCTCGGCAGAACTTATAGCATCGTTCAATGCTGCATAATCTTCGGCGTCTGCCATTTGCGTATACAACTGTAGGCGAACAAGTCGGAAATCAGAGATGGAGAACCATTCATGTATAGTGTTCGAAGAAGCTGAAACAAAAATTTCGGCATCACTGCCATCGGTCTCAAACTCTACAGAGGCATCGCCCCAGCCACGGTCGAAGACATTGCCTGCACTTCCCACATGCGGCAAATCAACTGAAGCTTCGCCCACGGACATGGTGAATGTCACATTTGTGGCAGCACGAGCCTTTGCAGTGAGTAGGTATTTACCAGCGGGAATACTGATGGTCTGTGTCATGGTTGTAGTCCAAGTACTATTACTCCAGTCGCCACCATCGAAGTAAGAATGTTTGTTGGTGCCATTGGCATCTGTCCAAGGTTCATTGCTGGCAGGATTGTTCTTTTTTCCGGTCCATGTCCAGTCATTGTTATTTTGGGGGTCGCTGGCATTCTTAATACGGTCTGACATATTTACAGCACCATTTACACCTTCAGCCAAAGCATGGCTTTCGTAATAGGCACGCAAAGCGGTAGTGATGGCTGCAGCTTTAGTTGCGGCATCTGTTGCTGATGTTGCAGTGACAGCTTTAGCCTCTTCCAGGTCTTCTTTCTTGTCCGGATTAGCGTAGACCAGATTTGGCGTATCGGCATTCTTGGCAGCAATGAATGCATCATAGCTTGGAGCGGCAGCAATAAAAGCGGCGGTGGCTTCTTCCAAAGCGGTGGTAGCATTTTCGTAACCTTCCTTAGTCGTCGGCTCTGCCTTATTGATTTCTGCATTGATAGCCGTCAACTCGTCACCAGTGACGTTGGCGTAAGTTCCATTTGCAACAGCAGCCTGGGCTTTCGCCTTGGCATTTTCCCATAAGGTCTTCACACCATCAAGAAGCGACTGATATGTCAGCCTCAGATGGCTGACATATAGATGAGGGGTACTGCCGGTACCAATATTGTTGTCGCCAGTACCATATCCAAAACTGATAGTGGCAGTAGCATCTTGTTCAAGTGTGAAGGAGATGGTATGTGTTGTCCAACCTGTACTACCACTCATCCATTCTTTCTTTGAATCTGTATAAGTGGTTTCACCAACTTTTACAGAGAAAAGATTATTGTAGGTTACATTATTAGAAGCGTTAGTGTTTTCCACGTCAAAAGTCAGCGTGTACACCCCACTAAGAAGCGTAGATGTGGTTTGAGTGAAGTTAGCATAATTTGATCTCCAACGACACTGCATACCAAGGCAGTACTCGGTAGCCAAATGGGTATCGTCAGTCGTTGACTTTTTGTCGTTGGCAACAGCGTATGTGCCAATCAAACCATTACCTAATGCCCAATATGTACCGGAAGGATGTTCTTGTGTCCAGCCATCAGTTGACGAGAAGTCGGCATTCGTGATGTACGTGTTTGTGACATCCGTCTGTGCCCATGTTTGGCCTGCGCCCAGCAATAGTGCGCCTGCCGCGAGTAGTAGTTTTAGTTTTCTCATAAGTGTAAATGTTAGTTAGTAAATTAAAGAGGTTGTCAATCTTCGTTATCTGTCTTCGTGCATATTTTGCGCGTGGCATGCATCGTGTATCGTTATGGTGTCGCCGCTGAGGGTGTAGGCGTAGTACCATTTGTCTGTGTTGGCCATGTACCTTTTTGCGACGTTAAGATAAAACGACACTATGTTTTTTGTACATTTGGCACTGATGTCATATTTCATGGCAGTAAATACTCTAATTCTATGGCTTTCAGCGTAAGTTCCTTAGCTTCCTCAATGCTCAAGGTGTCGGTTACGAACTCCACTTTTACTTCTCCGTCCTTGATGTAGACTTTGTTCTCCTTCTGTCCTGGTGCCTCCCAGGTGTCGACGGGCATCAGGCGGACGCAGCCGGCGCGCGACTTCAGTATCACGTCCTCTCCGCTGTGGGCCATGCCGATGTACCTTGACTGGTTAGCCCTGAAGTCTTTGCTTGTTATAATCATTGTTCTTTCTGTTTGCGTCTGCAAATATACAACTCTTTTCTGAAACGACCAAATGATTAACGAAAAAAACTTTGATTGAGGCTCTTGAAGGATTGGAGCCCGCTCCTTTTAGGAGGTGTGGACCTACGCGCGCGCGTATATAAGCGAAAAGTGTTCAGGTGCTGCACCTGCTTGCACCTGGACCTCCAGATGCCACTACTGGCGCTACTGGTGCTACTGGTGCTACTGATGCTTGCACCTGATTCGCAACCACTTGCAAATCAATGCATTACAAAACCACATCTACTTGCACCTATTTGCACCTGAGGTTGCACCAGTAGCATCAGTAGCACCTGGCATTGTTTCGCTTATGCACGCGCGCGAGAGAGAAAAGTCGCGACTGATGACAGCCAGGCATGGAGTTATGACAGCCAGGCATGGAGATAATTCAGCCAGGCATGGAGATAATTTCGCCAGGCATGGAGTTATGCTCATAAAGTGCCGCTTTATTCTCATAAAGTGCCGCTTTATTTCCAAAAAGTGCCGCTTTTTTTCCATAAAAAACGCCTCCCAGCGGTGGCTGAGAGGCGTTGCTCTGATTGGCAGGTTGTTACTTGCGCAGTCCGAGGGCCTTGATGATGGCACGATAGCGGGTGATGTCGTTCTCATAGAGATACTTCAACATCTTGCGGCGGCGACCGACGAGCTTGGTCAGCGAGCGGGCCGTTCCGAAGTCCTTGTGGTTCTCCTTCAGGTGCTCGGTGAGGTGCTTGATGCGATAGGTGAAGAGAGCAATCTGGCTCTCAGCTGAACCTGTGTCGGTGGCCGACTGGCCGTACTGCGAGAAAATCTCCTGCTTTTTAGCTTGATCTAAATACATGGTTGTGAATGATTAAATAAAACTGTTTGCTCATACATCCTTCCGCCGCTCACAGCCTTTAATCGCAGCTGTTTCACGGCGTCGAATGACTCGGTTTTTCCGAAAAGCGCTGCAAAGGTACTGCTTTTTTCGCTTTCTGCAAACATTTTTCCGCTTTTTTTACTCAAAAATCGGTATTTTGCCTGTTCTCGCACCGCTTTTCACCCGTTTTCGCACCGCTTTCGCCGCAAATGGGCACACCGCGTCACTTTTGCTGCCGTGCTCCGCTTTTCCGCCGTACCTTTGCACACCGAAAGGCAAAACCGGCAGCGGGAAGGCGCCCCCTAACTGCTGGTAGCCAACAGTAAAAAACATGATGACAATGAAACAGACACAACATGAACAGACCAATGCCTTCATTGAGGCTTGTCAACAGAAAATCTCCCTTGCCAACATCTGCATGAACTGGCTCCGCGTCAACTCCAACATGCTGGTTGAGGCTGTCCACACTGAGTCGGGATGTATGCGCAGCACGCGCTTAGCCATGCTCAAGCCCGTCACGCACGAGGTGACGGCCGACAGCGCGCTGCAGCTGGTGGTGCTGCCTGCCGCCTTCGATGACTTGCGCCACAGGGGCTATGAGCACCAGCGGTGGCAGCTGATGGTTTACAGCTGGCTCGGACCGGAGGACACGCAGCGCCTCATCAGCCATCTCTGCTCGAAGGTGGAGGGCCTCTCGGCGCGCTTCTTCCTGGTCAAGGGTGGCGAATGTGCCCTCACCCCTCTCACCTCTCACCCCTCACCCCTCACCCCTAATAAATAATGTATATGAGAAAGATAACAGAAATCATCGTGCACTGCACGGCAACGCCTGAGGGACGTCACCACACGGTGGCTGACGTGGACCGCTGGCATCGGGAAAGAGGATTCTTCATGATTGGCTATCACTATCTGGTGCTGCTCGACGGTACCGTCTGTGAGGGCCGCCCACTGTGGCGCTGCGGTGCCCACTGCACTGACCACAACGCCCATTCCATCGGGGTGTGCTATGTAGGAGGGCTCGACAGGCAGATGCGGCCCAAGGACACGCGCACCGACGCGCAGCGGACGGCGCTGCGACAGCTCATCGGCCGTCTGCGCCGGCAGTTCCCCGATGCGCAGGTCTACGGTCACCGCGACTTCGCGGCTAAGGCTTGTCCCTGCTTCGATGCGCACGAAGAGTATGCCCAGCTGTAAAAAAAGTGTACCCGTGCTTGATTCTTACGAAAAATATTCGTACTTTTGCACCCAACTAACACTGAAAGCAATGAACCGTCTGACCACCAACACTTGCAGGCTGCTCTGCGGCCTCCTTGCCCTCGCCTTTGGCACCGCCCTCACAGCGGCGCCAAAGGCCAAGAGAGAGCTCTATGTGCCCATGGACTACTCTACCTGTGGCTACCGAGCGTCAGAACAGGCACTGCCCGATGTCGGCGTGGCCGTCGTCGTGGCATGGCAGGAGGGCGACTGCTCAGCGCTCATCCAGCAGGCCATCGACCGCGTGAGCCTGATGAAGGCCGACGCTGAGGGCCGGCGTGGCGCCGTGCTCCTGGGCGAGGGGCGCTACCGGCTCGACCGTGCCTTGCGCATCGGCACGTCGGGCGTGGTGCTGCGTGGCGTGGGATGCGGAAAGACCGTGCTCGTCAAGCATGGCACTGACCGTGGTGCCCTGCTCTATATAGAGGGGCAGGCCGACACCACCCCTGCCGACACCCTCGCCTTCATCACCGACACCATTCCCGCTGGCAGCACAACCGTCAGACTCTCACCCCTCACTTCCCCCCTCTCTCCCCTCACCCCCGGCTTAAGAATCTCCATTGTCCGTCCGTGTACCTGGGAGTGGATTGACCACCTGGGCATGCGTGACTTCGGCGGAGGACTGGACTACACTGGATGGAAACCCACGGACATCGAGATGCACTGGGACCGTACGGTTACTGCCGTCCGTGGCAATGAGGTGGTGCTCGACGCTCCGCTCACCACGGCGCTGGGCCCTGGCTTCGGCGGGGCTTTCGTCCTGAGCGGACGACACGAGGGCGAGCTGCGGGAGTGTGGCGTGGAGAACCTGTCCATGGAATCGGCCGTCAACGACTGGAACGCCATGGACGAGGACCACTGCTGGGACGCCGTCTTCGTGCAGCAGGCACGCGACTGCTGGGTGCGACGCGTCACCTTCCGCCACTTTGCCGGCTCGGCCGTCAACCTGCAGCGGAACACCAGCCGCATCACCGTCGAGGACTGCATCGCCACGGAGCCTGTCTCAGAGCTGGGCGGATGGCGGCGACAGGTATTCCTCACCCGCGGACAGCAGACGCTCTTCCAGCGGTGCATCTCACGGCAGGGCATCCACGACTTCGTGGCTGGCTTCTGTGCGGCAGGGCCTAACGCCTTCGTGCAGTGCGAGGGCGAGGAGGCAAAGGGATTCAGTGGCAGCATCGGCTCGTGGGCACCAGGGCTGCTCTTCGACATCGTCAACATCGATGGTCACGACCTTCGCTTCGCTAATCTGGAGCAGTTCCAGTTCGGAACGGGGTGGAACACGGCCAACTCCATGTTCTGGCAGTGTACGGCATCGACCATCTGGTGCTACTCGCCTGATGACGACAACCGCTGCAGTGCTCATGGGTGCTGGGGAACGCTGACGGGCAACGCCCATTGGACCAGCAGCAACGACCATGTGCAGCCGCGCTCGCTGTTCTATGCACAGCTGCAGCAGCGGCTCGACAGCCTGAAGGTGGACAAGGCACTGCGACCTGAGGGATTCGTCTTGCCTCGCAGCACCAATGCCACCTCGTCGCCAACCGTTGAGCAAGCCATGGCGCTGGCAAAGGAGTCGCTCATGGAGCCGCGGCTGACACTTGAGATGTGGATGGACTCCATCCCTTTCACGGCGCCGGTCACCTCCGCGCTTCGGCCGATGAAGCCTGAAGGCGTGCGCAGCCGCTCAAAGGCGCATCAGCAGGTGACGATGACGCAGGCACACCTCACCACCGCCGACGGACTGCTTCTCACGGGAAACGAGTATGACATCCCCTGGTGGAGCGGACGTGTCAAGGACAACTTCGTCCAGCGTGACGCAAGGCCGGCGGTCACCCGCTTCGTGCCAGGGCGTGAGGGCACAGGATGGACGGACCGCATCGACAGCGTCGTAGCCTACTTGCATGGACAGGGCTATGCGTCGCTGTCGCACCACTATGGGCTGTGGTACGACCTGCGGCGCACCGATCACGAGCGTGTCAGACGGGCTGACGGCGACGTCTGGGCGCCGTTCTACGAACAGCCCTTCAGCCGGACAGGGCAGGGAACGGCCTGGGACGGGCTGTCGCGCTATGACCTGACGCGCCCTAACCAGTGGTACTGGGGGCGGCTCAGGCGCTTTGCCGACTTGGCGGCCGAACACGACATTCTGTTGTTTCACCATCATTATTTCCAGCACAACATCCTGGAGGCAGGAGCCCACTGGGTGGACTGCCCCTGGCGCCCTGTGAACAATGTCAACCTACAGCGCCCGACGGTTTCCCCGTCGGGCCTACCCCCTGCGCTTTCCCCGTCGGGCCCCTCCCCTGCGCTTTCCCCGTTGGGCCCCTCCCCGTCGTCCCCCTCCCCGTCGTCCTCGTCCTCGTCCCCCTGTCCCTTCCCCGAGCCCGTCCCCTTTGCCGGCGACAAGCGCATCTTCATCGCCGAGCAGTTCTACAACGAGCAGGACAGCGTCCTGCGCCCGTTGCATCAGCAGTACATACGCATGTGTCTGGACCAGATGAAGGACCAGCACAATGCCGTCCACCTTATCAGTGGCGAGTACACTGGACCGCTGCACTTCACCCGCTTCTGGCTGCAGACCATTGACCAGTGGGAAAGGGAAACGGGGCGCAGACCGCTGGTGGCCCTCAGCTGTACCCGCGATGCGCAGGACAGCATCATGGATGACCCGCGGCTGAGCTCTGTCGTCGACATCATCGACATCCGCTACTGGCATTACAACACGCAGGGGCTGTGGGCGCCACGCGCGGGGCGCAACCTGGCTCCGCGACAGTGGATGCGCAAGGAGCGCGTGGGGAAGACGACCTTTGCTGAGGCTTACAAGGCCGTGAGCGAGATGCGGCAGCGCTATCCTGACAAGGCCGTCACTTTCTTCGCACAGCAGTATCCACAGTATGGATGGGCCATACTCATGGCGGGCGGGTCGCTGCCAAACGTGCCGATGCGGCCGGGCGACGGACAGCCTTACCATGACGACCTGCTGCGTGACATCCCGCACATGAATACCGTAGAGGGGAAGGGCTGTGTGGCGCTGGGAGGCACCAACGGCTATCTGCTCTATGCGCTTGCTGACACGGTCAGCATTGGCGTGGAGAGCGGCAGTTACGCCCTGATGGCCATCAATGCCACCACGGGGCAGGTCACCATGCAGCAGAAGAAAATCACCCTTGGCACACTCTTCACCACCGGCGCCGCCCGACCAGGACACCTGCTGTGGCTGCGTCGCCGATAACCGTAACACTCCATGGACTTCAGAACCATCGTAGACATTCCAAAGGCGCCCTTCTTGATTGAGCCCCTCGAAGAGATGCTCTTCGTCGGCTCCTGCTTCGCCGAGAACATTGGGCGGCGTATGGAGGAGGAACACTTCAGCGTCGTGGTTAACCCCTTTGGCGTGATGTATAACCCCGTGTCCATCCTCCACACCATGCAGCGGCAGGAGAACATACCCAGGGTGGTGTTCATCACACTGGGCACCAACCATGTCTACCGCCTGCGCGAGACGGGGGAGATTGTCGACAACTGCCAGAAACGGCCGCAAAAGCTGTTCATAGAGGAAGAGCTGACGGTGGGGCAGTGCACCGAGGCCCTGGCACAGACCGTCGATGCGTTGTGTCGCCGAAGGCCTGATGTATGGGTGGTGGTCACCGTCAGCCCCATACGCTATGCCAAGTACGGCTATCACGGCAGTCAGCTGTCGAAGGCGACGCTGCAGCTCGCTGCACATGAGCTGTGCAACCGCTACGGCAACGTATGCTATTTCCCCGCATACGAAATCGTCCTCGATGAGCTGCGCGACTATCGCTTCTACCAGCCTGACATGCTGCACCCATCGCAGCAGGCCGTCGATTACATCTGGGAGCGGTTCGCCGATGTCTTCCTCAGTCCAATGGCCAAGCAGTTCGTCAAGGACTGGCAGCCCATCAAGGCCGCACTGAACCATCGGCCCTTCCATCCTGACAGCGATGACTACCAACGCTTCCTGGCACAGACAAAAGACAAAGAAAAGGCCTTTCTCGCGCGTTATATATATAATGTTTAAAGGCTATTGTAACGAAACGCGAAAAAGTTACTTTTTTTTTGAAAGAAAATGCTGAAAATATTTGGTGGGTGTGCAAATAGTTCGTACCTTTGCATCCGCTAACAAGGGAACGCCCCTTCAAGTCAAGGGGCCGAGCACTTGTCTGCACAAGACGAAGCGATCTTTGATAGGATTACATAGACAGAATGAAGTAGTACAAGAAGCGGCGGTCCGCTATTTGTTAGTGGTCCGTCGGGTAAACGAAGAATGAACCGTCAATAGAAGACAGGGTGCATCTTTGGCTCAATAATACATTCATTATGAAGGACGGCGTCCTTTGTCAGGAACAGCAAGAGTTGTCCCGCCGCGGGAGACTGCGGTGAGTGACTCTAACGATATTTTTACAATGAAGAGTTTGATCCTGGCTCAGGATGAACGCTAGCTACAGGCTTAACACATGCAAGTCGAGGGGCAGCATGAAGTTTGCTTGCAAACTTTGATGGCGACCGGCGCACGGGTGAGTAACGCGTATCCAACCTTCCCCTTAGTAGGGGATAGCCCGGCGAAAGTCGGATTAATACCCTATGTTCTCCTTTGAAGACATCTGACGAGGAGCAAAGATTGATCGCTAAGGGATGGGGATGCGTCTGATTAGGTTGCAGGCGGGGTAACGGCCCACCTGGCCCACGATCAGTAGGGGTTCTGAGAGGAAGGTCCCCCACATTGGAACTGAGACACGGTCCAAACTCCTACGGGAGGCAGCAGTGAGGAATATTGGTCAATGGACGAGAGTCTGAACCAGCCAAGTAGCGTGCAGGATGACGGCCCTATGGGTTGTAAACTGCTTTTGCCGGGGAATAAAGTATGGCACGTGTGCCGTTTTGTATGTACCCGGAGAATAAGGACCGGCTAATTCCGTGCCAGCAGCCGCGGTAATACGGAAGGTCCGGGCGTTATCCGGATTTATTGGGTTTAAAGGGAGCGCAGGCCGTTGATTAAGCGTGACGTGAAATGCCGCGGCTCAACCGTGGAAGTGCGTCGCGAACTGGTTGACTTGAGTGAGTTCGACGTCAGCGGAATTCGTGGTGTAGCGGTGAAATGCTTAGATATCACGAAGAACTCCGATTGCGAAGGCAGCTGGCGAGACCTTTACTGACGCTAAAGCTCGAAGGTGCGGGTATCGAACAGGATTAGATACCCTGGT
>CAMVKN010000010.1 GCA_947168045.1 uncultured Prevotellaceae bacterium | reverse complement strand
CTCAATCTTTGTTTTGACGAAGGTCATCGGGCAGTGCTCCTTCGTGATGTCTAATACCTTTGTTGCCATATTCTTGCCTTTTTATATGAATAATGTCTGTCCACCCTCGCTCAAGTTCAGGAACGATGCCACGCCGAGTACGTCCTTCACCTCAGGGATAAAATCCTCTTTCTTCAGACCAAGCACGTGCATCGCCATCTCGCAGGCGTAGAAGTTAATGCCGAGGACCTTCGCTGCCTCAACGAGTTCTTCAAGCGTCGCCACATTGTTTTTGCGCATCAGGTAGCGGAATATCTTTGGGCCAGCGCCGAGGAAGTTGAAACGGCTCGTGGGTGTCACCCTCAGACCGCCCATCATGAAGCCAAAAATCTTTGTCAGCCAGTTGCCGCCCGTCAGTGAGCGCCCCTGCTTCTGCTTGATGGCGTCGAGGCCCCAAAAGGTGAAGAAGATGTTCACCTCATAGCCTACTGCCGCCGCACCCGTACCCAGAGTGAATACTGCAGTCAGCTTGTCGAAGTCGCCACTGAAGGCGATGATGCTTAGTTTCTTCTGTTCCATATTATTGATTGTTTTTTGAGAGGGCTTGTTCTATGTCTTGCAGGAGGTCTTCTGGTGCTTCGAGTCCTACGGAAAGGCGGATGGTGGTCTGTCGCACGTCCATCTGCTGCAGTTGCCGTTCTGGGAATAGTCCGAAGATAGTTGAGGCGGGATGGATGGCCAATGTGCGGCTGTCGAAGAGGTTTGTGGCCCTGTGAATCAACTGCAGACGGTTAAGAAACTCAAAGCATGCCTCCTTCGACTTCAGGTCGATGGTAAGCATGGCGCCCGCCGTCGGCCCGAACTGCCTGACGGCCAGTTCGTGATAGAGATTGTCCTCCAGTCCTATGTAGTTGACGTCGGCGATAGCGGGCAACCCTCTGAGTGCTTCGGCCAGCCACAGCGCACTGGCTGCCTGTCGCTGGTAGCGCACGTCGAGCGTTTCAAGTCCCAGCGTCTGCATGTAGGCAGTCTGCGGCGTCATATAAACGCCGAGGTTGATAAGCAGGTCGTACTTCACCAGTTTGTTAATCTTCGGGAAGGTGCCGTAGTCGATAATCAGACCGCCCAATGACGTGCCGCCACCAGAGATATACTTCGTGCTCGACACCACCTCAACATCCACCCCAAGTTCCTTCAACGAAGTCTCAGTAAAGGGAATCACAGTAGAGTCAACAATCATGGGCACGCCTTTTCTGTGAGCGATGTCGGCAATGCCTTTCAGGTCGGCCACCTCCAGCTGCGGGTTGGTTACCGCTTCCAAGTACACACAGGCGGTTTGCTCATCGACGGCTGCCTCTACGGCTTCCAGGTCGGTAAGTTCGCGCAGGCGAGGTTTTACGCCGAGGCGCAGCAGCGTGCCGCTGATAAGTGCCAGCGTGTTGCCGAACAAGTGACGTGAAGTGACGATGTTCTTGCCCTGAGCAACCACAGCAAACAGCACGGTGCTGATGGCTGCCATGCCTGAGTTGAATGCTGTCACGTGCTCTGCCTCCGTCAGCGCTTTTACCCGCTGCTCGAACTGAGTTACCGTGGGGTTTGCAATGCGGGCGTAGTCGGGAGCCTTGATGCGGTTGCAGAAGGCATCGCTCATTGTCTGCGCATCCTCGAACTCAAACGACACATTATTATATATAGTTACTGCCAACGACCCGTATGCATCGCGACGGACGTAAGGCGTGTGGATGGCTATCGTCTGTTTTTTCATTTCTGTATTGTTTTCTGAGTGCAAAGGTACGAAAATTAGAAATATCCTCCAAGATTAAGGCTAAATACAGAAATCTTTCCTGTTATATGCCAGATGCATTTGCTTTTATTCTAAAGCAAACGACAAAAGTCAGCCCATTTAGAATATTATTCTGAAGTACTTACAAGGACTAACAAACGTAAAATACTGATTTTTAGGCATAAAAAATGGAAGCCTTTTTAGTGGCTTCCATTCAGTTTTGCGTAGAGTGAGACTCCTTTTGCGGAAGGTGAGGGATTCAAACCCCCGATACCCGAAAGGGTATACCGGATTTCGAGTCCAGCGCGATCGATCACTCTGCCAACCTTCCTTTCGCTTTAAGCGGGTGCAAAGGTAAGAATTTTTCCTGATACTGCCAAAGAAATAAGCAGATTCTTTTTGAGTGGCGAGCATGATTTAACAGTCCTTCACTTTTTCCATACCCTTGCGGTCTGCAAGAAGACACTGAGCAGGATGAGCGCAATGCCGAGATAGAAGGAGAGGTTGACCTCACGCCCCTCGCCGAAGATGATGAAAGCCAGGATGATGGTGTAACACGGCTCCAGGTTATAAGTAAGGTTGACGGTGAAAGCCGAAAGGCGCTTCAGTGCCTGAATCTGCAGCAGATACATGCCGACGGTGCAGAACAGGGCGTGGCAGAGCATGAACCACAGGTTAGTGCCCTCGGGCACAACGACGACAGGCTGCTGGCCGGGAAAGCAGAGTAGGTAGAGGGGTATGACGGCAGAGACGATGACGAGTCCGCCCGACATCTGGTACATCAGCACGGTACGACTGCGTATGCCCACGCTGACCTTCTTGTTGCAGATGGCGTAGAGCGCGCAGACGGCCGACGATGCGATGCCAATCATGATGCCATAGCGATAGCGCGCGTCGAGCGAGAAGATGCATAGCACACCGGCCACGGTGATGAGCGAGAAGAGCAGCTCGACCCATGACAACCGTCGCTTGAAGATGAGCGGCTCAAAGAGTGCCGTGAAGAAGCCGATGAGCGAGAAACAGATGACGCCTATGGACACATTCGAGGCCTTGATGCTGCCATAGAACAGCATCCAGTGTATGCCCAGCAATGCCCCGCAACCACATAGCTGAAGGAACTTTCTCCATCCCACGCGTGGCAGTCCGGTGAATACCAGCAAGATGCAAGTAGTGAAGAGCATCCTGTACCACACGATGTCCACCTCATTCAGTGTTATCAGTCTCCCGAAGAGGCCAGTAAACCCTGCCAGCAGCACACTCAGGTGCAATTGCAGGAATCCTTTCTTTGTCTCGTCCATTTGTAGCTATTCTCCTTGATGACCCATGCATCCCAACACCAGGCGTATCTCTTCGTAGGAGACCTCTGGCGGACACAGGCTCTTGATGGCCGTCGTTCCGTCTGCCGTCCCAATCTTGGACACAACAGACATGATGGCCTTGTAGTGCTCGTCCGACACCAGCTCACTCATGGGAACCTTCCCTGCACTGACATATCGTGCCAGATGGCTGATGACAGTGCCGATGGTAAGCCCACGCTCATGGGCTATCAGGTCGGGCTTCATGCCTTGGGCGTACAGCTGATAGCTGACCTCCCATGTCTTCGGTTTCGCTTCCTTTGTCTTGGTTGTCTTTTTCTTCCTTTTCTCGTCAATGGCATCCAGCATCGCCATCTGCCTCTCCTTCAGGTATCCATCCACGGTGAATCCCCGCTCTGCCATTTTCTGCAGCAGAGTGCGACATGCCATCCACGTCTGTTGCTCGTCGGGCAGCGCATTGCCCAGCCGCTTGACGGCCTGCTTGTTGTTACTCTCCACCTTGGCTGTCAGCTCCAGCGGCTTGGCCAGGATTGTCTCCAGCTGCTCAGCGAAATAGGCAGCACTGCGTTTCACTCTGTTCAGGAACTCAGCATTGCGCAGTTCCTCAACAGGCATTGCCTGTATCACCTGGTGCCATTTGGCTGCCACGTCGGCCACCTGTGTGCGCAGGCTCAGCAACGCCTGGTCGTGGAGTTGCTTCAATGAAGCGTGGCTGTGGTAGAAGTATTCTGCGAAGATGCGCACCATGGTCTCCTGCATGTTGAGCAATGCCCTGAAGTCGAACAGTTGCAGCAGCAGATAGCGCTCATACTCCTGTTTCAGCTTTGGCAGCTGTGCTATGCTCCTTTCCGCCTCTGTCTCCTGCTGGCTGATGTACTCATCCACCCGCTCATCGCTGATGATGGCGCGTTGCGTCAGGGGTGTGGCCAGCGCCAGTCCCTCCAGCGTCCTACAGCGGCTCAGGGCTACATACACCTGTCCCGGCGCGAATGACTGTCCGGCGTCGATGATGGCATGGTCAAAGGTCAGTCCCTGGCTCTTGTGAATGGTGATGGCCCATGCCAGCCTGAGCGGCAGCTGCCTAAAGGTTCCCTGCACGTCGGCCTCAATCTCTCGTGTCTTCTCGTTCAGCGTGTAGCGGGTGTTCTCCCATTCCAGTTGCTCCACCTCTATGGCCGTGTCGTCGCCCTCGCACAGCACCAGCACCTTATGCTGGTCCGCATAGGTCACCTTCCCTATCCTTCCGTTATAGTAGCGGTGATTGCCCGTAGGGTCGTTCTTCACGAACATCACCTGTGCGCCCACCTTCAGCTCGAGGGTCTCAGCCGTGGGGTAAGCGTAGTCGGGAAAGATGCCCTCCACCTCCGCCTTGTAGAGGAAGGGCCTCGCCGTCAACTTGCCCAGCTCCGCATTGTTGTAGAAGTTAGCCAGCTGGTTGTGTGTCGTCAGGCGAATGAATCCGTCGCCCGTGGCGGCTCCTACCCTGGTGTTCAGCCTGTCGAGCGTCTGCTGTGTGGGACGCCCGCAACGAATCTGGTTCAGCAGGTCAATGAACGTCTGGTCCTGCTGACGGTAGACATGCTCCAGCTGAATGGTGACATAGTCCACCTGCTTCAGGGCCCTGGAGCCGAAGAAGTAGGGCGTATCGTAATAGACCTTCAGCAGCTGTTCCTCCTCGGGTGTCACCACGGGTGTTAGCTGTGCCAGGTCGCCAATCATCAGCAGCTGTACGCCGCCGAAGGGCTGATAGTGGTCGCGGTAGCGGCGCAGCACGCTGTCGATGGCATCCAGCAAGTCGGCCCTCACCATTGACACCTCGTCGATAATCAGCAGGTCGATGGAGGCTATGATTTTCCGCTTCTCACGGCTGAACTCAAACTTGCTCTCCACCGTAGCCCCTGGGACATAGGGTGTGAAGGGCAGCTGAAAGAAAGAGTGGATGGTGACGCCACCAGCGTTGATGGCTGCCACGCCTGTGGGTGCCACCACGATGGGTCGCTTCCTTGATTTCTCCACCACCGCTTTCAGGAATGTCGTCTTGCCCGTCCCGGCCTTTCCCGTCAGGAAGATGCTTCGCCCTGTATTCTCCACAAAGTCCCACGCCGTGCGCAATTCGTTGTTTCGTTCCATGCCGTTCCTTGAATAGTTGAATACAAAAGTAGGGAAAAAAAGCAGACAGACCAAGCAACCGTCCTGCAATTAACAACTTTTAACCGGCGGACGCCCCTTGTTTCCACTGATTATCCATAACTTTGCAGCGATGAAACGAGCAATTGTCATAGGAGCCTCTTCGGGCCTTGGCCGCGAAGTGGCACTGCTGCTGAAGGAACGCGGCTGGACAGTGGGTGTGGCAGCACGCCGCCTGGAACGGCTGGCTGACTTCGAGACGGCCATGCAGATTGACGTGACGGCCGCGGACGCCGGTCAACGGCTGACGACACTGATAGAGCGGCTGGGCGGCATGGACCTCTACTTCCATGCCTCGGGCATCGGCAAGCAGAACCGCAAGCTGGAGGAGGACATCGAGCTGCGCACCGTCGAGACGAATGCCCTGGGCTTTACCCGAATGGTGGGCACGGCCTATCGCTACATGGCCGCCCACGGCGGTGGACGTATCGCCGTCATCAGCAGCATTGCCGGCACCAAGGGACTGGGGCCTGCCCCCAGCTATTCGGCCACGAAGGCCATGCAGAACACTTACATCGAGGCACTGGAGCAGCAGGCGCGCGACCGACGGCTGAACATCAGCTTCACCGACCTGCGGCCCGGCTTTGTAGACACTGACCTGCTGAACGACGGCAACCGATACCCCATGCTCCTCGACAAGCGGAAGGTGGCGCTCGACATGGTTCGCTCCATGGAGAAGGGTCGCCACGTGCGGGTCATTGACGGTCGCTGGCGCCTCCTCACCTGGCTGTGGCGGCACATCCCCCGGTGGCTATGGCGACGGCTGCGGCTTTAGGCGCTGGCCGTAACAGCGTTGCAGCATTGGAGACAGGGAAACTGAAAACAGAAACAAAGGTACCGTTTAACCAATACAAATAAAATTATGAAAAGGAAACTATTCGTGTTTGCCATCGCCGCCATGTCGGCATGTGCAATGGTGTCCTGCGGCTCCAAGAGCGGCAGTAGTGAGAACGTACAAAAGGCCAGCACCGAGAAAGTGGAGAGCGAGAACATTCCAGAAGGATCGGACGAGGATGTAGCGCCCAAGACTGAGGAGGGAGTGATAGCCATGCTCAAAGAAGCCTATCAGGATGCCAGCCTGATAGCCAATCCCGAAGACGACATGGAGCCTAACCTTGACCTGTTCGGCATGTATTGCACAGCCGACTTCAACGAGCTCATCACCCAGATTCGCGCCATCGATGCCCAAAAGGAAGATGGCTCAGGCTTCTTCCTGGATGACTATGCCCTTTGGAACTACTGGGGCCCGGGCAACACCGTTACGCCAAAGGACATCGACGTGACCATCGACGGCGACACAGCTGAGGCCACCTACCAGCTGTCCAACGGCACTGAAGAGCAAACGACCACCGTCTCGCTTGTCTACGTGGACGGCAAATGGCTCATCAGCGACTGGCAACAGATTGGCATGAACGGTGTCAGCATGGTGGAGGCCATGAGCGAATACATTGAAGAAAACAAATAATCGGACATCTTGGACCAAAAGCAAATCAACGAGGTTCTGCTGCGCAACGTGGCGAAGCTCTCAAAACTCGACGAGAAGGAGCAGGCGATGATGCCCGCAGGGCACTCGCCCCTCCCCTCTGTCGACGAGGTGCTGAAGATAGTGCGGCTGACGCGCGACATCATCTTCAACGACTATTTCCACCGGCGTCAGACCGACGAGCAGCTGCGCGGGCACCACGTAGGCGTGAACATGGAAGAGCTCTACGGGTTGCTCTGCCGCCAGATAGCCCGCGGCCTGCAGTTCTGCAAGGACTGTAGCGAGAGCGACGTGCAGGCCACTGCCGAGGAGCTGTCGCTGCAGTTCATCGACGCGCTGCCCGAGGTGAAGCGCCTGCTCTACACCGACGTCGAGGCGATGTTCCACAATGACCCCGCCGCCACCAACTACGGCGAGGTCATCTACTGCTACCCCGTGATGATTGCCATGACGCACTATCGTCTGGCCCACGTGCTCCAGCTGATGCAGGTGCCGGTCATTCCGCGCATCATCACCGAGCAGGCCCACTCGCGCACCGGCATCGACATCCATCCCGGCGCCACCATCGGCGAGTATTTCTCCATCGACCACGGCACTGGCGTGGTCATCGGCGAGACGGCCATCATCGGCAACCACGTGTCGCTCTACCAGGGTGTGACGCTGGGTGCCAAGAGCTTCAAGTATGACGCCGATGGTAACATGCTGAACGTTCCACGCCACCCCATCATCGAGGACCACGTCACCATCTACAGCAACGCCTCCGTGCTGGGCCGCATCACCATCGGTCACCACTCGGTCATCGGTGGTAACATCTGGCTCACCCACGACGTGCCCCCCCACTCGCGCATCCTGCAGAGCAAGGCCGTGGACGTCTCCTTCCAGGGTGGCCTGGGCATTTAGTAAACGTTAATTAACCGTTAAAAAATAACTTGGTATTTTTCGGGGGTACGGGGGTACGGGGGTACGATGGTGCGAGGATAGACCTTACGCTGAAAGTAGGCGTGCAAGCTATCCTCGTACCTCCGTACCACCGCACCACCGTACCTACGAATCGTCCCAAGTTATTCTTTGCATATCACTAAAGAACATCTTGGTAGGGTCTGAATGTTTAGCGTGTCCTACGCGCGCGCACGCGAGAATAGTCGCGACTTATGACAGCCAGGCATGGAGATAATTTCGCCAGGCATTGCCTGACGCTCGTAAAGTGCCGCTTTATTCCCAAATTCTCTCGAGAATTTGCCGCTTAAAACGGCCAATAAGCTATATAATATACGCTTCATAGCGATAAAGTCGGCACCTGCTGATGCCAGATGCCGACTTCGTTGTTTCGAGGAAACGCTTATTCACCCGTTTTCATGCCTTTGGCAAATGAACCACTGACGATGCTCTTACCAGTGTTGACCACGGTGTTGCTGTCGGTGACCACGGTGCTGCTGTCAGACTCGGCAGCACGTGTACGTGAGTAATAGTAGCCGCCGTAATAGTCGTAATAGTCATAATAGCCGTCATAGTAGCCACGGTAGGTGTCCCAATAGCCGAAGCGCACATTCTTCAGCCTGAAGCGTATGTCGCGGTGCGTACCATCGTCCATGTAGCCAGTGAAGTAGCTGCTCGACAGCGAGTAGTCAGAGATATAGACCGGTGCCCACATGCTGTCATCATAGATGAGGGTGATGACGCCGTTGACGACGGACCACGAGAACTCGCAGTAGGCATAGTCGTTGAAGGGCGAGCGCGTGTCGTAGTCCACCTCATAGCCCCTTCCGCTGGTGGCGCCATATCCACCACCACTGAAGTGTATGACGGTTTCGTAGGTATTGCCGGCCAAGCCCCAGCGGTCGTAGTAGTATGTGCCCAGATACCCCTGCCAGTCGCCAGCCATCAGGACATCGGCCTCATACTGATCTTCAGTCTCACAGCTTGTGAAGGTGACGGTTGCCATGCTGAGCATCAGCACCATCCAGAAGTAGGTATAAATCTTTTTCATAATCGTAGGTATTAAGTGTTTTGTTGATGCAAAGGTAAGGCAAAAAGCGGGCATAACAAAAGGTTTTCCCCTAAATGGCATTAGGGAAAAACCTATTCGTGATAGGGGAACGGGCAAGACTACTTCCCTGCCCTCTCCTGAATGGCCTTGGCAAACTCGCCGCTGGCCACGCTGAAGGCATCGGACTCGCCACTGTTCTCACGGGCGATGTCGCTGCGGTCGAGGAAGGGCACGTCGCCACCGCGGTCCACATCAGTGCGCGAGTGGAAATAGCGCGGGTTGCCAAAGTCGCCGTAGCTGCCATAGTGCCCATTGCGGTAGTAGTCCCAGTCGTCGTAGGCAACGTTCTCAAACTCAAACTGGATGCGCTGGCGGCTTGGCGTATAGATTCTGCCACGGAACCATGTGCTGCCCAGCGAGTAGTCAACGATATAGATGGGTGTCCACACGTCGTCATCGTAGAGCAGCGTAATCTCGCCGTCGACAATGAACCACTTGAACGAGCTGCACGCATAGTCGTAATGCGGTGAGTTGACGTTGTAGTTCAGCTCATAGCCACGACCACTGGTGTAGTATTCGCCCCTCGACTCAAAGCGCATCACCGTAGCGTATGTACTGCCACTGATGCCCCAGCGGTCGGAATAATAAGCGCCGATGTAGCCTTGCCAGTCGCCACTGCGCAACTGCTGGGCGATGTAGTCGTCTTCCGTCTCGCAACTGGCGAGGGTTGTCATGGCGGCTGCCATTGTGGCCAGCAACATCATGCGTGATAAGAACTTCTTCATAGTGTTTTGGGGTTGATGGGTTAATACTCTTACAAGATTCTCTTCTCGTTTGCAAAGATAATGCTTATTTCTCATTCCACAAAGGAAAACAGCCTAATTCTTAACAGTTTTTTTTCTGCCGAACTGCGGATCGATGTGAATGAAGGCTGCGACGAGGAAGGTGACTGAGCAGAGTGCCATGACGATGATGAAGAACGTGGAGTAGCCCACGGCATCCTTCAGGAAGCCGCTGAACATGCCCGGCACCTGCAGACCCAGATAGCTGATGCCGGTGCAAATGGCATAGTGGCTGGTCTTGAACTCGCCCATTGAGAAATAGAGCATGTAGAGCGTCAAGGCGGTGAAGCCCATGCCGTAGCCGAACTGCTCAACGAAGATGCAGGAGCTGATGAGCACCATGTTCGACGGCATCATCAGACTCATGTAGACATAGACGATGTCGGGCAGGGTGATGGCACAGACCATGGGCCACAGCCAGCGTTTCAGACCGTCGCGGCTGGCGAGCCATCCGCCCACGATGCCTCCCAGGAGCAGACCGATGAGTCCCACGGTGCCATAGCTCAGCCCATACTGTGCCAGCGTCAGCCCCAACCCGCCGTCTTCCTGCGGACGTGTGAGGAAGGTCTTGCTCATGGCATTGAGCAGGGCCTCGGGGAAGCGGTAGAACAGGATGAACAGGATGGCGGCCAGCATGGGTTTCCACGGCATCTTGTGGATGAAAGCCACCAGCATGGTTTTCAAGCCCCGGACGATGTCGGCGGCGGTGGCGTCACGTTGCACGTCGGCCTCGGCCTTCGGCATCATGCGGGTGTGATAGAGCCAGATGGCCAGGAAGAGTGCCGCCGTGCCATAGAAGACAAGGCTCCATGCAAAAGCCTTGCTCTCAGGGTAATACTCCTGCAGCAGTCCCGCAATGGGCACCAACGCGCCATTGCCGAAGATGACCGCCAGCCGGTAGAAGGTGTTGCGTATGCCCACGAACCATGCCTGCTGATGCTCGCTCAGCTCCAGCATGTAGTAGCCGTCGGCAGCAATGTCATGCGTGGCACTGCTGAAAGCCATGAGGAAGAAGAAGAACAGCGTGCCTTGCAGCCAGAAGCTGGTATTCAGCGTGAAGGCGATGCCGGCCAGCGACGAACCGAGCAACACCTGGGTGAGCAGTACCCACCAGCGCTTGGTCTTGCAGAGGTCGACGAAGGGGCTCCACAGGGGCTTGATAATCCAAGGAAGCCCCAGCCAGCCAGTGTAAAGGCCAATCTGTGCATCGGTCAGGCCCATCTGCATGTAGAGCACTACGGCCACCGAAGTGACGATGACATTGGGCAAGCCCTCAGCAATATAGAGTGTGGGTATCCATGCCCACGGATTTGTTTTTTTGTGTTCCATGATTATTATACGGGGTTAATACAGTTGCTTGATGGTGGCACCTGAATAGTAGTGCAGGAGGATGTCTCTGTAGCTCATGCCCTGCTCGCCCATCACGGCGGCACCTATCTGACAGAGACCCACGCCGTGGCCCCAACCATGACCGTGGAGGACGAACTGTAGAGGTGAGGGGTGAGAGGTGTGAGGTGAAGCGGGCAGCTTCTCCACTTCAAAGTTTGAGCTGAGCAGATGGGTCTCGCTGAGGGTACGGCGAATCTCCAGCTCCTTGCCAATGACGAAGGAGCGCTTGGTACCCACCAGCTTCAGTCGCCAGATGCGTCCACTCTTGCCCCGCTCCAGGGGGATGATGTCAACGATGTCGCCCAGGTCGAGCTTTGCCTTGCGGTTGACAAGCTCCGTCAGCTCCTCCTGGGTGTACCGCACCGTCCAGTCGTGGAAGTCGGTCGTCTCCTGGTCGTAGTCCTTCAGCACCTGCTTCAGGATGCTTTTGTCCTTGGTGTCACACCAGGGGCACTCCACGCTCTGCAGATAAGGCTTCGGCGTGTCCTCCCAACAATACTGGAACTCCTCGGTGCGCCAGCCGCAACACTTCGAGAAGCGTGTGTCACAGAGCTCGTCGCCATAGACCAGCACCTCGCCACGCGTCTGTCTGACGGCCTCACAGGCTTTGCTCTCCTCGCTCCTCTCGCCACGCTCCACTATTCCCTGATAGCGCTGGCAGTGGTCGTCGGCACAGACATCGAAGAGGGTGTGCTCGCCACGGTCGTACCAGCGCAACAGCTCGTCATCCTTCTTCACAAACGAGAAGAAGTCGACGCCCTCCTTAGGCCGGCCACTCTCCTCCTTGCGCTTCTGCATCTGGAAGAGCAGCCATGAGCGACTGATGACGGCATGTGCCTTGAGCAGCTCCGCCGACGAGCTGGCACTCATCTCACTGCTGATGACACTCTCCAGATAGCTCTCCACCGGCAGCTCATTGATGGCCACTACCTCGTCGGCCTCCACCAGCAGGCGCAGTGTGCCGAAGAACGTCTGCTGCTGTCGACGCTCCCAGTGGAAGCCATTGCCGATGACCACATCGTTGAGCGTGAAGGTGCCCGTGTCAGCCGACTGCGGGGTGAAGCGCAGCTCGCGATACTGTTGTCCGCGCCACATCAGTCCGCCTTCGGCCAGCTTCACCGTCTGCTGCCCGCTGATGCTCTCGCCCTTGGCCTGATAGATGTCGTTCAGGCAGAAGTCGATGCACTGTGCGCTGACGATGCCAACGGAGACAGTTGGTGGCAGCTTCAGCCGCGAAGCAATGACCGACGAGGCCGCTGCCGGCGCGGCCAGCTTGGTGCAGACATCCTTCAGCTGGCTGCTGTCGAGGGCACACTCCGTCAGCATGTCGACGGCCTTCTGGCTGTCCATCTTCGTGAAGTCCTCCTCGCGCGGCGTAATCAGCAGCCCCGCCATGTCAATGGCTCCGGGGCTGACCATCATCTGTGCGTCGCCCTGGGCATAGTAGCAGTCAGGACGATGCTTCCTACGCGGGAACACCACGGTCAGCAGGTCGCCGTCCTGCTGCCATGCCACGACATTCATCATCGGCTCTTCCTCCTGCGGTGGCAGGGCATCGCAGAGCCGGGCAAACAGGCGCTCGCTGGACTTCTTGCCCTTGGTGCGGATGAGGATGGCGGCACAGGGATAGTCGTCGATGGTGGCCAGCAGGGCATCGGGGGCGGCCTGCACCACGGTGGTCAGACTACGCTGCAGCCGGGGCCACTCCTGCTGCAAGGGCAACAGGCCAGTGCCGACAGCCTGAAGATGGGCATGGTCAGGAGCCGAGGCCCCACAGTGGGGACCATTATAGAACACCGTCAGCTGCGGATGCTTCATCAGCAGTGCCAACATCTCGCCATAAAGCGGCTGTATGCGCTGTGGCTGGTGCTGCCGCATGGGCAGCGTGAAGTGCATGGGCAGGATGGGGTAAGGGTTGACGAGCAGTTCGAGGGCTGAGCCCTGCGGCTTGAGGCTGACTGTGAGCTGGGCTGACGGACGATTGCCGGCACACAGGAAACAGGGGCGCTCGGCCAGCGCCTGAGGGGTCATGGCGGCACCCGTGCTGCGAATACGTGCCGGGTTATACTGCACACGGAGCGTCAGCTGTCCCACGTGCAGCTCCTTGGTTTGCACATCGGTCAGACGGCGGTAGTTCTGCAGCGCCTCTGGCCACTGTACCAGCTGGCGGTCGAAGAAACGCTCCACGGCGGTGCGCTCCTCACGCTGCTCGCCCTGTTCGTCTCGGTTCATGCGCTGTCGCGCCGCTATCTCCAGGGTGCGCAGACGGTCCTTGTAGAGGTTGTTCTGATTGACGCGCTCCACGCTGAGGGCGGCATCGCTATTGCCTTCCCACCGGCGGCACAAGTAGAGCTCGTCGTAGATGCGGCCGATGCGATAGCGCCGCGAGAAAGCCAGTCCGGCGGCATAGTCCTCGCCATAGCTGGTGTTGGGCAGCGGCATCTGGCGCAGCAGCGGCGTGAAGAAGGCACGGGGAGCGCCCAGTCCGTTGATGCGCAGGGCATTGTTTGGGCCGTTCTCGTCGGTCCACTCGCGGTGGTCGATGAGTCCCGGCGGCAGGGTCTCGAGCTTGAAGTTGCAGATGCGGTAACTGCCCACCACCATGGCGGCCTTCTGCTGACGGAAGGCATCGACGATGCGCTGCAGGGTGTGCGGCGACGAGTACAGGTCGTCGCTGTCCAGCTGAACGGCAAAGCGTCCGCAACGCGGGTCGCTGACAGCCATGTTCCAGCAGCCGCCGATGCCCAGATCGGTGCGCTCAGGGCACAGGTGGACGAGGGGGTTGTCGCGTTGACAACGCGACATACTGGACAGGATGTCGGTGGTGCCGTCGGTGCTATGGTTGTCGACCACGATGACGTTGAAGGGGAAAGAGGTCTGCTGTTCCAGCGCGCTGTTCACGGCATCGGCAATGGTGCGGGCACGGTTGAAGACGGGAATGATGACCGAAGCCTCAACGGGGAAGGCCTGCTCTTGATGGTCCACCTCGACGTATGCCGACGTGTCGATGAGCGCACTGATGGCCTTCAGATGACTGGTAGCCACCAGCTCGCGCTCTATCTGCACCTCACGGTTGGCGGGATTGACATAGTCAAACTGTTTCTCGCCTGACAGACGCTGGTCGTCCTCCACCTCAGTATAGAGGTACTCGTTCAGATGCAGCAGGTCGCCATGACGGCTCAGCCACAGTCGCAGGTCGTAGAGGCCACTGTATATATAAGATGTATCAGCATGCTCCTTCGCCCACTGTTTCAGCAGACAGGTGCGTACCAGCAGCAGCGACCCGAAGTCGAAGTCGTCGCGGATGGAGCCTTGCTGGTAGTCGATGACGGGATGCCTGGTGTCCTTCCATCCTTCAGCGTCCGCCTTCCGCTCTATCCGGTCCGCATAGACCATGGCAGCGCCACTGTCGTCGGCCACGCGCGCCATGCGGCACAGGGCACCCTGGCCAAGGACGAGTGCTGTAGGCTTGGTAACGATGACGGTATAGTCGGCCTTCGCCTTCGCTGCTATCGCGCGCAGGGAGGCACTGCTGGGCTGGCTCTCAATGGTCTGTTGGAAAATGGCCCTCACCACAGGGTCGCCTTGCAGCTGCTCGATGACGCCTTGTGTGGTCGGCTGCTCATCGGCAGGCAGGAAAAAATCTATTCTTCTGTTCATAATCAGATATTTTCCTGCAAAAGTAATCATTTTCTAAGGAAACGACGAAAAAAAACATGCTTTTTCTTCGCTTTATTTGCTTGTTAGACCGAAAATGTGTACTTTTGCAGACATGAATTACCAATATCACATTTTCGCTCCCTACAGGGTATGCCCGCTCGGAGCACACGTTGACCACCAGCACGGGCTGGTGACAGGCTTCGCCATCGACAAAGGTGTCGACCTGTGGTTCAACACACGTGAAGACGACCTGGTGAAGCTGTCGTCAAGGACATTTGAAGGCGATGTGGCGTTCCACGTGAACAGCCCTTCGCAGGTGAAGGAGCGCCACTGGGGCGACTATGCCCGCGGGGCGAAGTTCGCACTGAGGAAGCGCTTCGAGCTGCAGCATGGCATCGAGGGCGTCATACAGGGCTCGCTGCCCGTGGGCGGTCTGTCGAGCAGCGCCGCCGTGCTCATCGCCTACGTCATGGCGCTGGCCAAGGCCAACGACATCACACTGCGGCCCTTCGAGGTGGTGAAGATTGCATCGGAGGCAGAACGCGAGTACATCGGGCTGAACAACGGACTGCTGGACCAGGCCTGCATAGCACTGGGCAAGAAGGACGGACTGCTGTTCCTGGACTGCGACAGCGATGAGTACCGCATCATCAAGCGCCATCCCGACATGCCCGACTTCGAGATTGGCATCTTCTTCTCAGGCTTGACACGCTCGTTGGTGAACAGCGACTATAACCTGCGCGTGTACGAGTGTAAGACGGCGGCATGGAACATGCTGGCCTACACCGACCAGCCTTTGAAGACCTTCGACAAGACCTTCCTGCGCGACATTCCCAAGGCGACGTTTGAAAAGACACGCATTGCCATGCCTGCCCGCTTTGCACGCCGTGCCGAGCACTTCTACAGCGAGTATCGTCGCGTGCGACAGGGAGTGACGGCCTGGGAGACGGGCAACATGAAACTCTTCGGCAAGCTGTCATTTGACTCGTGCGAGAGCTCCATCCACAACTACGAGTGTGGCAGCCCGGAGCTCATTGCCATCTACGAGGCCATGCGCGACCTGCCCGGCGTATGGGGCGGACGCTTCTCGGGGGCAGGCTTCAAGGGGGCTTGCATCGCCCTGGTGAACCCTGAATACAAGGAGCAGATACAGCAACAGCTCACCGAGCGTTACCTCAGCCAGTTCCCAGAATATGAGAAGACCTTCCAGGTGTTCTGGGTGAAGCCCGACGACGGTGCCCGTTTTGTCAAGGACTAACAGCACATAAAGATGAAGAATATTGTAATAGCAGCAGGTTACGCCACCCGGCTGGGTGAGCTGACCAAGAACTTCCCCAAGCCACTGCTACAGATTGGCAACAGTACCATTCTGGACCGCATGCTTCAGGACATTGACCAAATAGCCGACATCGACGAGCACATCGTGGTCACCAACCATAAGTTTGCACCCATCTTCCAGAAGTGGGCTGCGGACAGCCACTACACCAAGCCCGTCACCATCATCGACGATGGCACAGAGACCAACGACACCCGCCTGGGCGCCGTCTGCGACCTGCTGCTGGCCATGGAGCACATCACCGATGAGACCGACCTGCTGGTGGTGGCTGCTGACAACATCCTGTATTTCTCCTTCCAGGAGTTTGTCGACTTCTTCAAGCAGAAGCACACCTCGTGCATCATGTGCCACGAGCAGCCTTCCATCGAGAAGCTGCAGCGCACCGGCGTCATCGAGGTGGACGACGACTGGCGCGTGCTCAGCATGGAGGAGAAGCCGCAGCAGCCGAAGAGCCACTGGGCAGTGCCTCCCTTCTACATCTATCGCAAGGAGGACCTCGACCTGGTGCGCCACTCAGTAGAGAACGGCTGCGGAAAGGATGCCCCCGGCAACCTGGCCCACTATATGGCTCAGCACACCACGCTCCATGCCTGGCCCATGTCGGCTGGCCGCTTCGACATCGGCTCGCTCGACACCTACTACGAGGCACAGCGCCTCTTCACCTAAACTTCTCAGTAAGCTGTGGCTCCGCCACAGCCCCACCCAAAACAAGACGACCATGCAAAAGATTGACTTAGAGAACAAGACCCTTTTCGTTACCGGCGCAGCAGGCTTCATCGGCTCTAACCTGGTGAAGCGCTTGCTGAAGGACACCACAACGGCACGCATCATAGGCATCGACAACATGAACGACTACTATGACCCGGCCCTCAAGGAGTTCCGCCTGAAGGAGCTGCAGGATGAGCGTTTCGTGTTCATCAAGGGCGACATCGCCGACCGCAACGCCATCGAAGCCATCTTCAACGACTATCAGCCCGCCGTGGTGGTGAACCTCGCGGCACAGGCTGGCGTGCGCTACAGCATCACTAATCCTGACGCTTACATTCAATCGAACCTCATCGGCTTCTACAACATCCTGGAGGCATGCCGCCACCATCCTGTCGAACACCTGGTCTATGCCAGCTCCAGCAGTGTCTATGGCTCGAACAAGAAGGTGCCCTACTCCACCGACGACAAGGTGGACAACCCCGTCAGCCTCTACGCCGCCACGAAGAAGAGCAACGAACTGCTGGCACACGCCTACTCAAAGCTATATAACATTCCCTCCACGGGACTGCGCTTCTTTACTGTCTATGGACCAGCTGGACGCCCTGACATGGCCTACTTCGGATTCACCAACAAGCTGCGCAAGGGCGAGACGATACAGATTTTCAACTACGGCAACTGCAAGCGTGACTTCACCTACGTCGACGACATCGTCGAGGGCGTGGTGCGCATCATGCAGGGAGCACCTGAGAAGCAGACGGGCGACGATGGTCTGCCCCTGCCGCCATACGCCGTCTACAACATTGGCAACAGCAGCCCTGAGAACCTGCTCGATTTCGTCGACATCCTGCAGCAGGAGCTCATCCGTGCCGGCGTACTGCCCGAGGACTACGACTTCGAGGCCCACAAGCAGTTAGTGCCCATGCAGCCCGGCGACGTACCCGTGACCTTTGCTGACACCTCGGCCTTGGAGCGCGACTACGGCTTCCGGCCCTCCACATCCCTGCGTGAGGGACTGCGCCGATTTGCACAGTGGTACAAAGAGTTCTATCTTTGATTTGAGAATTGAGAATTGAGAATTGAGGTTTGAGAATTGTGTTGAGATGATGGAGATTACCAGTGCCCAGAACCCAAAGATTAAGCACCTGCTGCAACTACAGCTAAAGTCACAGCTACGCCGCAAGGAAGGGCTGTTCGTGGTGGAGGGCCGCCGTGAGCTAGAGCATTGTCTCGCTGCCGGCTATGAACTTGACAGTCTTTTCATCAACGAAGCGGTAGCAGACTCTAAACGCTACACTCTAAACTCCACACTAAATGAGGCCCAGCTCTTCACTCTAAACGCTTCACTCTACGAGCGTGTGGCTTACCGCGGCAGCACCGAGGGCGTCATCGCCATCGTCAAGGAACGCCGCTTCACCCTCAACTATTTAGCGGAAAGACTATCCACTTCCCTCCCCCCCGCGGGAGGGGGCGGGGGTGGGGCTGTTGGGGCTGTTTCCCCTCTCATCATCGTATTAGAGGGCGTTGAGAAGCCTGGCAACCTGGGGGCTGTGCTCCGCTCAGCCGATGCCGCACAAGCGGATGCCGTCATCGTGTGCGACCCACTCACCGACCTCTACAACCCCAACCTCATCCGTGCCTCCATCGGTGCCGTGTTCACCGTGCCTACCGTGGCATGCACCAGTCAGGAGTGTATCAGCTTCCTGCAGCAGAATGGCATCAGCATCCTTACTGCACAGCTGCAGGACTCACATCTTTATTATGATACCGACATGCGTAGGCCCACGGCCATTGTCATGGGCACTGAGTCAACAGGACTGACAGACCAGTGGCGACAGGCAGCAACGGCCCATATACGCATACCCATGCTGGGGCAGCTCGACTCGCTCAATGTGTCGGTGTCGGCTGCCATCCTGCTTTTCGAAGCCGTCAGACAACGCCAACAAACAGAATGATGACACAGACCACCGATGAGACCTACATGCGCCGCTGCCTTCAGCTGGCTCGTTGCGGCCGAAGCAATGCCAAGCCCAACCCCATGGTTGGTGCCGTTATCGTAGCCGACGGACGCATCATCGGCGAAGGCTACCATGTGCGGTGCGGCAAGGAGCACGCTGAGGTGAACGCCTTTGCCGCCGTGCGCCCCGAGGACGAACCGCTGTTGCCACAGGCCACGATGTATGTCAGCCTGGAGCCGTGCTCACACTATGGCAAGACGCCGCCGTGCGCCGACCTCATCATCAAGAAAGGCATCAAAAGGGTCGTCGTGGGATGCATCGATGAGTATGCCGAGGTGAAGGGCCGCGGCATCAGAAAGCTGCAAGAGGCAGGCATCGATGTCATCGTCGGCGTGCTGGAAGACGAGTGTTGCTGGCTCAACCGCCGTTTCTTCACCTTCCACCGCCTGCATCGCCCGTACATTATATTAAAATGGGCACAGACAGCCAACGGCTTCATCGATGACCACGGTCATCAGCTGGCGCTCTCTTCGCCTTTCACACAGATGCTCTGCCACAAGCTGCGCGCTGAGGAGGATGCCATCCTCGTGGGCCGTGTCACCGACGACCGCGAACACCCACAGCTGAACGTGCGCCACTGGGTAGGACCGTCGCCACGCCGCCTGGTTATTGACCGCCAGCACCCGCTGAACATGGAGAGTCTCTACCACCACGACATACAGTCGCTCATCGTAGAGGGTGGGCGGAAGACGCTGGAGTCGTTCCTGATGCAGGACCTATGGGATGAGATTCGTGTAGAGACGGCTCCCATCACCGTCAGCGGAGGCACACGCGCCCCCCAGCTGCCGGCCAATGTCGTCGTCCACGACAGTGCTCATCACTCGGGCCACCAGCTGTGCTGCTATATCAAGAAAAACGCTTGATTCACTTCCTGCCAAAGTCGGCAGGCACCTCACCCCATTTCTGCGTCTCCCACTTCACCAACGGGTTGCGCCATTCGTGGCTGCGCAACCAAGCCTCAGCCCGCTGGATAATCTGGTAAAGCTGCTCCGTTTGGGGAGTGCGTTCCAGCTTGGTCTTGCATTGTCGTTTCTTGACCCACAGGATGGCGTTGTAACTGTCACTGTAGATGGTCTTGGTGTGCAGTCCCTGCTGCCAGCAGAGCGCCAGCGCATGGACGATGGCCAGAAACTCACCGATGTTGTTGGTACCATGCAGGGGCCCGAAGTGGAACACTCGGGCCCCCGTCTGCAGGTCAATGGCCTGATACTCCATCGGGCCGGGATTGCCACTGCAAGCGGCATCCACGGCCCAGGCATCGGCCGTCACTTCCGGGGGAAGCGGCAGCACGGTGTCGTGGCGATAGTCGGGAGGGTTCTGAATCATTGTCGATGGTGGTTGCGATAACATCGCAACATACTAAACTACATGCGCTCAGGCACCTCGATACCCAGCATGCCCATGCCACTCTTGATGATTTTAGCCACGTTGCTGGCCAGCAGCAGACGTATGGCCTTCTTCTGCTCGTCAGGCTCGTTCAGGATGCTGTAGTCATGGTAGAACTGGTTGAACACCTTCGTCAGCTCATAGCAGTAGTTGGCGATGCCACTGGGCGAGTAGTCCTTGCCTGCCTGTTCCACTACGGCAGGGAACTCGTTCATCTTCTGAATGAGCTCAATTTCTTTAGTGGTGAGAGGTGAGTGGTGAGAGGTGAGTGAAATGCCCAAGCCTTCAGCTTTTCTCATAATTGAGCGGATGCGGGCATACGTGTACTGTATGAACGGACCGGTGTTGCCGTTAAAGTCGATGCTCTCCTCGGGGTTGAACAGCATGTTCTTACGGGCATCCACCTTCAGGATGAAATACTTCAGGGCACCCATGCCGACGATGCGTGCTATCTCACGACGCTCCTCCTCGGTCATGTCATCAAACTTGCCCAGCTCCATCGAGGTCTTGTAGGCATCCTCAACCATCAGTTCCATCAGGTCGTCAGCATCGACGACGGTGCCCTCCCTCGACTTCATCTTGCCGTTGGGCAGTTCCACCATGCCATAGCTGAAATGTACCAGGTCCTTGCCCCAGCTGAAGCCGAGACGGTCGAGCAACAGCGAGAGCACCTGGAAATGGTAGTTCTGTTCGTTGCCCACCACATAGATCATCTTGTCAATGGGATAGTCGTGGAAACGCATCTCAGCCGTGCCGATGTCCTGCGTCATATAGACGCTGGTGCCATCGCTGCGCAGCAGCAGCTTCTGGTCCAGACCCGCATCGGTGAGGTCGGCCCACACCGAGCCATCGTCCTTGCGGAAGAAGAGGCCCTTGTCGAGTCCCTCCTCCACCTTCGCCTTTCCGCGCAGGTAGGTCTGGCTCTCATAGTATATCTTGTCAAACGACACTCCCATCTTCTTGTAGGTCTCGTCGAAGCCGGCATACACCCAGCCGTTCATCTTCTCCCACAGGGCGCGCACCTCGGGGTCGTTCTGCTCCCACTTCACCAGCATCTGGTGAGCCTCCTTGATGAGGGGAGCCTCCTGCTTGGCCTTCTCTTCGTCCATGCCTTCGGCCACGAGCTGCTTCACCTCCTCACGGTAGTGCTTGTCGAACAGCACGTAGTAGTCGCCAATGAGGTGGTCGCCCTTCTTGCCACTCGTCTCAGGCGTCTCGCCGTTACCCCACTTCAGCCAGGCCAGCATCGACTTGCAGATGTGTATGCCACGGTCGTTGACGATGTTCGTCTTCACCACGCGGTTGCCATTGGCCTCCATGATTTTGGCCAAGCTCCAACCCAACAGGTTGTTGCGCACATGGCCCAGGTGCAGCGGTTTATTGGTGTTAGGACTGCTGTATTCAATCATCACAAGGGGGGCATCCTCGCGCACAGGCTTTGTGCCGAACTGCTCGTCCTGCTGGATGGCCTCCAGCAGCTGCAGCCAGGCTCCCTGCCCCACGCTGAGGTTGAGGAAGCCCTTCACCACGTTATATTTCTCTACGGCGGCGCAGTGCTCCACCAGGTACTGGCCTATCTCCTCACCCGTTTGCTCAGGCGATTTCCTGGCTGCCTTCACAAAGGGGAAGACCACCAGTGTGAGGTTTCCTTCAAACTCGCTGCGCGTCTTCTGCAGCTGCAGCATCTTCTCTGTGGCCTCCATGCCGTAAAGCTCCTTCACGGCTTCACCGGCGGCCTGGCTGATGAGTGTCTCAATCTTCATATTCGCAAATTTTTGTGCAAAGGTACGAATAAGCAAGCGAAAAGCAAAAGAAAAACTCTTTTTTCTTTCGCTTTTTCCGAGCGGAAGTACCTTCGGCGACAGCCAAAGGTACGAATAAGCGAGGAAAAGTACCTTCGGTGACAGCCAAAGGTAGTTGTCTGCCACAATTATTCATGTTAGTTTACGCTAATTCGAAAAGGATGCAGCAAAAAAAAAAGGAATCGCTTGGCGGTTCAGATATTTGTTTGTAACTTTGCAACCAACGAATACAACGAATGGAATATGGATAAGTATATAAGATTTGACTGGGCTGCCAAGCACATGCTGCGCAACAAGGCCAACTAGTGTATCTTTGCATTACGCAAAACTAAAAACGTACTGAGAGATGAAGAGAACTATTCTGATTGCTACGATAGCTTTATTCTTTGCTACGATGATGAACGCCCAGACATACAGCGCCCTGTGGAAGCAGGTGAAAGACGCCCAGGACAACGACCTGCCGCAGACGGAGCAGGAAGTGCTGGGTAAGATAGTGGCAAAAGCCGAGAAAGAGAAAGCCTACGGCCAGTTGCTGAAGGCCGAGCTGCAGCATGCCCACTCGCAGTGCGAGGTGGCTCCCGACTCGCTGAAACCCGTTGTGGAGCAGTTGAAGGAACGCGCTGAGCAAGCCGAGGACAACCATGTGCTGCAGGCTATCTACTATGCCGTCTTGGGCTACATCTACTACCAAAACAGCTGGCTCGACGAGCTGCACCACGAGCAGATAGGCCAGGACTACTACGACAAGGCCATGGCCTATAGCGACGAGCTGGCCACGGTGAAGGCCACCGACTTCGAGCCCTTCGTCATCAAGGGCGAGGACAGCCGTTACTACGGCGACGACCTACTGAGCGTCATCGGCATCAAGGCAGGCTATGCACGCCAACTTCGTGACTACTACCTGAAGACTGGCAACCGCCACGGAGCACTTTTCGCCAGCGAGTCGATGCTGCTGAACGAGGAACCGGAAGACATTGAGCAGGAGCCGCTGAGCAAGTCAAGGCACATTCAGCGCCTCGACTCGCTCATAGCCGAATACCAAGACCTGCCGGAGTGTGGCGAACTGGCCATCGACCGCTATGACTACATGGCCGAGCACACCGATGCCACCGCCGAGCAGAAATGGCAGTACATCAACATGGCGCTGGAGCGCTGGGGCTCGTGGCAGCGCATGAACTATCTGCGTAACCGTCAGCGCGACCTCACAGAGCTGGGATATGCAGCAGAGGTGAGGAAAAGCGTCAACATCCCGCAGCGTCCACAAACCGTAGACCTGACCGACCTCCGCGGCATCAGCGAACTCACCATGCGCGTGTATAAAGTCAATGTGGACGGCACTACGGAACTCAACCCTGCCAGCCCCAGCCACTACAAGAAGTTGAAGCCGCTGCTGACCGCCCTGCCTGAGATGACCCAGACAAAGACATTCGTAGGCAAGCGCTCGTACGAAATCTTCAACGACTCGATGCAGTTGGGCGGCCTGCCTGTGGGTGTATATATGCTGGAGTTTGAGACCCAGCCCGCCACGCGCACCTCGCGCAGCCTCTACTTCGTCAGCGACCTGCGCGTACTGTCGCTAACGCTGCCATCGGCCGACGCTGACGAGCAAGGGCAGAAGCGCATCGTCGTGGTGAACGCCACCACCGGCCAACCCGTAAAGAACGCCACCGTCGACGTGCGCTGGGGTTGGGGGCAGAACGAAGGTAAAGCCTCGCTGACGACCGACGGCAACGGCGAGTGCATGCTGACACCTGAGAAAGATGCCTCCAGGTTCCGCTTGCGTGCGCATACCACATCTGACAATGCCTGCCCTGAGATGGATGACTGGGGACGCTACCATTACAGAAAAGTTTACGAGGAGAGCCAGACAGCCATCTTCACCGACCGCAGCATCTACCGTCCAGGACAGACGGTACATGCCGCCGTCATCCTCTACCGCAACCACGAAGGCAATGACAACCGTGCAATTGGTAACGAGGAACTGACCATCCATCTGAGGGATGCCAACTACGAGACAGTGGAGGAGCACACTGTCACCACCGATGCATACGGCACGGCCTCGGCAGACTTTGTGTTGCCCTCACAGGGGCTGACAGGACAGTTCAGTATCAACGTCAGAGGCGAGAGCCACTATTTCCGTGTGGAGGAATACAAGCGGCCAACCTTCGAGGTTGATATCCCACAGGTGACACGCGAGTATGAGGCGGGCGATACCATCGAGGCCACTGGCAACGTGCGCAGTTATGCCGGCGTACCCGTGCAGGGCGCCACGGTGAAGTATAAGGTGGTGCGCCGCCTGGCCTTCTGGTGGATGAACTACTCGCGCTACTGGCAGTACGGCTACATCGGCACAGGCAGCGACGATGAGCTCATAGAAGAAGGCGAGGCCGTGACCGACGACAAGGGGCAGTTCACCGCTTCCATCCCGCTCGTCGTGCCGCAGACGCAGCATCCCATGTTCTACAACTTCGTCATCACCGCCGACGTCACCGACCAGGCTGGCGAGACGCATCAGGGCACGATGTCGGTGCCCTTGGGCAACAGGAAGACGGCCTTCAGCGTCACATTGCCCGAGAAGTTGCTGAACGAAGACGAGACCAGGATAGCCTTCCACCTGCAGAACGCCGCAGGAGCAGACCTGGAGGGCAATGTGCGCTACCGCTTCGACAACAGCAGCTGGAAGAAGGCCAAGACCAGCGACCGCGTCGTCGTACCCTCACTGAAAAGCGGACTGCACACACTGACGGCCATCTGCCAGGGAGACACCCTTGAGCAAGAGTTTACTGTTTTCTCACTCGATGACAAGCGCCCCGTAGCCGACATGCGCAGCTGGTTCTACACCAGCCGCGAGCACTTCCCCGCTGACGGCAAGCCTGTCACCGTACAGGTTGGTTCGTCAGACAAGGACGTGCACGTAGTGTACGCCATCTTCAGCGGCAACAAACTCATAGAGAGCGGCACGGCTGACATCAGCGACGAACTCATCAACCGCAAGTTCGTCTATGAAGAGCGTTACGGCCACGGCCTGATGCTCACCTTCGGATGGGTGAAGGGCGGAGAATACTATGTCTATAACACCACCATCAAGAAGCCGTTGCCCGACAAGCACCTGAACCTGAAGTGGAAGACGTTCCGCAACCGGCTCACCCCCGGCCAGCAGGAGGAATGGACGCTCACCGTAGTGAAGCCTGACGGCACACCCGCCGACGCACAGCTGATGGCCACGCTCTACGACAAGAGTCTCGACCAGATCTACGAACACTCATGGAGTCTGGTGCCGCCTGTCCGTCTGAACTATGTGTACACTTCATGGAGTCAGGCACATTGGGGCAACATTTTCGGAAATGGATCTAAGCGCCAGCCTTCGTTGAACGTGCCACAATTGCGCTACAGCCACTTCGACTACGACGTGTTCCCCAGTTTCAGTTATCGCCCACACTTCGGCATCTATCGCAAGACGACCAGAAGGGCCATGGAACTTAGACTCAACGACGTGGCGGAAGTAGAAGAAGCGGCCGACGTCGACTTCGCGGCTGCTGCCGATGAAAGCGACCGTCAGGTGCAAGAGGTTGCTTTCGGTGCACAAAAGGCCATGATGAACGGGGCTGCTGCCACTGTGCCGGACGAAGAGCCTGGGCAGGCCGAGATGCAGCTGCGCGAGAACCTGCAGGAGACGGCGTTCTTCATGCCGCAACTCGTGGCTGACGCCACCGGTCAGGTATCGCTGAAGTTCACCCTGCCTGAGAGTCTCACCACATGGCGCTTCATGGGCATCGCCCACACCAAGGACATGATGTGCGGTCAGCTGACCGACGAGGCCGTGGCCCGCAAGGATGTGATGATTCAGCCGAACATGCCGCGCTTCCTGCGCGAAGGCGACGAGGCCACCATCAGCGCCCGCGTGATGAACATGAGCGACAAGCCCATCAGCGGCACTGCCATGCTACAGTTGCTCGACCCTGAGACTGAAGATGTCGTCTACGAACAGCAGCAACAGGTCAGCGTCGCCGACAGCTCGACCACAGCCGTTGAGTTCAGACTTCAGAACTCAGGCCTCAGGCTTGAGCCGGGCCTGCTGATTGTGCGGGTGAGTATTGTTACTCCTACCCATAGCGACGGCGAGCAGCACTACCTGCCCATACTGCCTTCGACGGAGCGCGTCACCGTCACCGTTCCCTTCACCCAGAACGGCCCAGGCACCAAAGAGATAGACTTAAGAAAGCTCCTGCCTGAGACTAACAATAAATCTCAATTCTCAAATCTCAAATCTCAACTCACCATTGAGTACACCAACAACCCCGCCTGGCTGTTGATTCAGGCGTTGCCCACCGTTGGCCACCCGCACGACGACTGTGCCGTGTGTCAGGCCACCTCATTCTATGCCAACGCCATTGGCCGCCATATCCTGGCGCAGAGCCCTCTGGCAAAGAACGTCTTCGAACAGTGGAAGCAGGAGGAAAAGACAGCGGGAGCAAACGATGCACGCCACACACTGCACGCTTCACTGCAGAGGAACGAGGACCTGAAAGACCTGCTGCTGAACGAGACGCCGTGGGTGATGGACACCAACCGCGAACAGGAACAGAAGCAGCAGCTGGCCAGCTTCTTTGACAAGAACACCATCGACCTGCGGCTGAGCACAGCCATCGACAAACTGGGCAAGCTGCAGAATGAAGATGGCTCGTGGAGCTGGTGGCCGGGCATGGGCGGCTCCACCTTCATCACCACTGCCGTCAGCGAGATGTTGGTGCGCCTGAACAAGATGACGGCTCGGCAGGATGAGACCTCCGCCATGCTTGACAATGCCTTCGCCTTCATGGGGCGCGACATCGTGGAGCTGGTGAAAGAAATGAAGAAGGAAGAACGGAAGGGGCACAAGCAGGTGTTCCCCAGCTTCCGTGCCCTGCAGTGGCTCTACATCTGTGCCCTCGACGGACGCCAGCTGCCCAAGGATGTGACCGATGCCAACACCTACCTGAAGAGTCTGCTGAAGAAGGAGACTAAGAACCAGACCATCTACGAGAAGGCGCTCTCGGCCATCATCTTGCAGGACAAGGGCTATGTCAAGAGCCTGAAGGAGTGGACGGTGTACCGTGAGAACATGGGTCGCTACTACGACACGCAGCGCGCCGCCTACTCATGGCGCGACTATAAACTGCCCACACAGGTGGCCGCCATCGAAGCTATGAAGCTGCTGACACCGCAGGACACCCTCACCATCAGTGAGATGCAGCGCTGGCTGTTGCAGCAGAAGCGCACCCAGGCCTGGGACACGCCGCTGAACAGTGTCGATGCCATCTACGCCTTCCTCGACGGCAACAGTCAGACACTGGCCCCGCAGGCCAGGACTGAGCTGTGCATCGACGGCAAGCCCTTGGAAACCAGCGATGCCACCGCCGGTCTGGGTTACGTCAAGACCACGGTGCCTGTCACCGACAAGCTGCCCGCCACCTTCAGCGCCAACAAGACGAGCACGGGCATCAGTTGGGGTAGCGTCTATGCCCAGTTCATGCAGCCCACCAGTGACATTGCCGACCAGAAGAGCGGCATCAGCGTCAAGCGCGAGTTACTCATAGGTGATAATACATCTCAAATCTCAAATCTCAATACTCAAATCAAAGTGGGCGACCGCATCAAGGTGCGTATCACCATCGAGGCGGACCGCGACTACGACTTCGTCCAGGTGAGCGACAAGCGAGCCGCCTGCATGGAGCCTGTCAAACAGCTCAGTGGTTACCACTGGCGTGAAGGCTACTACTGTGCTCCCAAGGACTATGTCACCAACTACTTCTTTGACCGTCTGCCCAAGGGGAGACATTTCATTGAGACAGAATACTACATTGACCGCGCCGGAACCTACGAGACGGGCACCTGCACCGTGCAGTGCGCCTACAGTCCCGAGTTCCATGGTACTGCCAGGTCCATTGTGCTACACTGTGATAGCGCTTCGACAAATAGTGGACAGTGAATGTGAAATGTTTTTTAAGAATAAACGAATCAATATGAAAGACAAGATATTGTGTGTCAATAAACGCTGGATGGTGCTGCTGGCACTCTTCATGCTTTTTATCAGCGAAGGGGCGGCGCAGAGACTCTCTATCAACAAAACCACCGTCGACGTAGGCAAGACGGGCTTTGAGGTGCCCGTCACCGCCACCTTCGAGTTGCGCAACAAGAGCCTGAAGACGATGACCATCCAGAAGCTGGAGACCGACTGCGGCTGCACCACCGTCGACGGGCCTAAGACCGTCGGCGCCGGCGAACGCTTCACCATCTCGCTCACCTACGATGCCAAGCTCCTAGGCCATTTCACCAAGCAGGTGGCCGTCTACAGCAATGCCACCCCCGAGCCTGTCTACCTGAAGATGAAGGGCGTGGTGCTGGCTGACCTTGTGGACTACTCCAACCGCTATCCCTACGACATGAACGGTCTGCTCAGTTCAACGAACAACATTGAGTTCGACGATGTGAAGAAGGGTGAGACGCGTGAGGTGGAAATCAACTTGCTGAACAACACCGAGCAGAACATGACGCCCAATATCCTGCACATGCCTTCATGGTTGCATGCACTGGCCATGCCTGAGACGCTGGAGCCTAACCGCAGCGGAAAGATTGTGCTGACGCTGAACTCTGAGGAGGTGCACAGCTATGGCCTGACGCAGGTCAGCGTCTATCTGGCTAAGCGCATCGGTGAGCGCATCAGCGATGAGACGGAGATACCCGTCAGCGTCGTCCTGCTGCCCGAAGCCATCGCGCAGGGCGATGGCGCTTCGACACCACAGCTGCACCTCTCAGCTGAGGCCCTCAGCCTGGATGCGCACCACAAGAATGGCACCATCATCCTGACGAACAACGGAAATAGTGCCCTGAAGGTCACCTCGCTCCAGATGTTCACTGGCGGCATCAAGGTGAAGCTGCCCAAGAGCGAGTTGCAGCCAGGTGAGTCCACAAAGCTGCGTGTCAGCATCGTACCATCGCAAATTAGGAAGGCACGCTCCAAGCCCCGCATCCTGATGATTACCAACGACCCCAAGAACTCAAAAGTTGTCATTACCATCAACGTAGAATAATGGAACATCCTGAAAACAGTGCTGAATATGCAGGCTTGCAAGTGAACAGCGGCGTAGAGCAGCAGGCCATCATCAACCCCTACCTGAAGCGGGGCCGTTTCCACCGCCGCGAGCTGAGTGCCGCCGACATGGTGGAGGGCATCGTCAAGGGCGACATCACCATTCTCTCGCAGGCCGTCACGCTCATCGAGAGCGTCAACCCCAGCCATCAAGCCAAGGCGCAGGAGGTCATCGAGAAGTGCCTGCCCTACAGTGGCAACAGTGTCCGCATCGGCATCAGCGGCGTGCCCGGCGCCGGCAAGTCAACAAGCATCGACGAGTTTGGCATCCATCTGCTCAAGGAGAAGGGCGGACGCCTGGCCGTGCTCGCCATCGACCCGTCATCGGAGCGCTCCAAGGGCAGCATCCTGGGCGACAAGACGCGCATGGAGAAGCTGGCCGTGCACCCTGACTCGTTCATACGCCCCAGTCCGTCGGCAGGCTCGCTCGGCGGCGTGGCACGTAAGACGCGTGAGACCATCATCCTCTGCGAGGCGGCTGGCTTCGACAAGATTTTCGTAGAGACCGTCGGTGTAGGACAGAGCGAGACGGCCTGCCACTCTATGGTCGACTTCTTCCTGCTCATCCAGGTGGCGGGTACGGGCGACGAGCTGCAGGGCATCAAGCGTGGCATCATGGAAATCAGCGACGGCATCGTCATCAACAAGTGCGATGGCGACAACGTGGACCGTTGTCAGATGGCTGCCACCAACTTCCGCAACGCGCTCCATTTCTTCCCCATGCCTGAGAGCGGATGGATGCCGAAGGTGCTCTGCTACAGCGGTTTCTATGGCCTGGGCATCAAGGAGGTGTGGGACATGATCTACCAGTATTTCGACTTCGTCCGGGCCAACGGCTACTTCGACTACCGCCGGAACGAGCAGGCCAAGTACTGGATGTACGAGAGCATCAACGAGCACTTGCGTCTCAGCTTCTACAACGACCCCGCCATCCAGCAGCAGCTGACGCAGGCCGAGCGCAGCGTCCTTCAGGGCCAGAAGACCAGCTTCGTGGCCGCCCAGGAGTTGCTGGACCAGTACTTCTCGAGCTTAAAGAGGTGAGAGGTGAGAATACTATGGAGGATTATATGAAGGATGCCGGTCATCCACATCCCTCCCTTAGGGAGGGCTTCGGTGGGCTGTCCATCGAGATTGACAGCGGCAGCGGGTTCTGCTTCGGCGTCACCACTGCCATCAAGAAGGCTGAGGAGGTGCTGGCCACTGACGGCACGCTCTTCTGCCTGGGCGACATCGTGCACAACGGTATGGAGTGCGACCGTCTGCGCCGCATGGGGCTCGTCACCATCAACCACGAGCAGTTGAAGGAACTGCACGATGCCAAGGTGCTGCTGCGTGCCCACGGCGAGCCACCGGAGACCTACGAGTTGGCACGACGCAACAACATAGAGATTATCGATGCCACATGTCCCGTGGTGCTCAAGCTGCAGAAGCGCATCAAGGAGCAGTATGAGGGTTCCTCCCTTCACCCTTCACCTCTCACCTCTCACCTCTCACCTCTCACCCCTCAGATTGTCATCTTCGGGAAGAAGGGACATGCTGAGGTACTCGGTCTCGTGGGGCAGACGGGGGGCAAGGCCATCGTCATAGAGAGTTACGACGAACTGGTGAACAAGCCCTTGCTCGACTACTCGCGCGACATCTTCTTCTACTCGCAGACCACGAAAAGCCTGGACGAGTTCCACCGCATCACCGACTACATTCAGAGTCACATCGCCCCTACGGCCACCTTCCGCAGCTTCGACACCATCTGCCGTTCAGTGGCCAACCGCATGCCAAACATCACCGACTTTGCCGCCCGCCACGACCTCATTCTCTTTGTCTGTGGCCGTAAGAGTTCCAATGGCAGGGTGCTCTTCAACGAGTGCCAGCGCGTCAACGCGAACAGCCATCTCATAGAGGGGCCCGACGAGATTGACGCCGCATGGCTGAAGGACATCCACACCGTGGGCATCTGCGGTGCCACCAGCACGCCGAAGTGGCTCATGGAGGAGTGCAAGGACGCGATTACAATAACCGTTAAACAATAACCAATAACCGTGATATGCGCAGCCTATTTGTTTCCTTATTCCTACTGTTCACTGGTGCCATCACCGTGAAGGCGCAGTACGACATCATCCCCATGCCACAGACGGTCAACATCGATGCCAAGGGACGCATGCTCACAGTCGACTCCGCCTTGGTGGTCACCGACAGGCTCAACTCTGCCATCAGCTCGCCTGAGGGATGGCGCATGACCGTCGACAAGCGGGGCATCACCATCGAGGGCAGCACCACCCGTGGCATCTTCTACGGCCGTCAGGCGCTGCGCCAAATACTAGCCCCGTCCAACCTCCCCCAGGGGGAGGCTTCCACCGGCGCAGCCACCTCCCCCAGTTGGGAGAGGCAGGAGGGGGCCAAGTTGCCCTTCGCCACCATTGAAAGCACCCCCCGCTTTGCCTATCGCGGCATGCACCTCGACATCTGCCGTCATTTCTTCAGCAAGGATGTGGTCAAGCAGTACATCGACATGATGGCGCTGCACGGCATGAACACCCTCCACTGGCACCTCTCCGACGACCAGGGCTGGCGCATAGAAATCAAGTCGTGGCCCCGCCTGACGCAGGTGGGTGCCTGGCGCGACCGCACCGTCATAGGGCGCAACATGGGGCTCTACGACCACACGATGTATGGCGGTTTCTACACCCAGAAGGACATACGCGAGGTAGTGGCCTACGCCGCCGAGCGGCACATCACCATCATCCCTGAGATTGACATGCCCGGCCACATGGTGGCAGCGCTCACGGCCTATCCTGAACTGGGCTGCACCGGCGGCCCATACGAGGTGTGGCCCGACTGGGGGGTCAGCGACGACATCCTCTGCGCTGGCAATCCGCGTGTCTATCAGTTCCTCACCGATGTGCTCACTGAGGTCATGGAACTCTTCCCCTCGGCCATCATCCATCTGGGGGGTGACGAGGCTCCCAAGGTACGGTGGAAGCACTGCCCCCGCTGTCAGCAGAAGATGCGCGACCTGGGCCTTGCCAACGAAGACCAGCTGCAGGGCTACATGGTGCGCGAGATGGAGAAACTACTGGCTGCCAACGGCCGCCGCATCATGGGATGGGACGAGATTATGTACTGCGACGTGCCCCACAATGCCATCATCATGAACTGGCGCGACTGGAAGGGCGTCGACGACCCCGCCATGCAAGGATTCGACGTGGTGCGCACGCCCAACTCCACGCTCTACTTCGACTTCTACCAGATTCCCTCCAGCGACTGGACAAACACAACGCTCATCGGTGGCTACTCGCCGCTGAAGAAGGTCTACGACTATGAGCCTGCGCCCGACACGCTCACCTCTGAGCAGCAGGCCCATGTCATCGGCGTGCAGGCCAACCTGTGGACGGAGTACATCGCCTACCCAGAACTGATTGAGTATCAGGTGCTGCCGCGCATGGCCGCCCTGGCCGAGGTGCAGTGGGCCAACCCTGAGCAGAAGAACTACGAGGCCTTCTGCCAGCGTCTGAAGCGCCTGCTCACTATCTACGACAGCGAGGGGTGGCATTACTGCCGACAGGGCCTCTGACGTCTAGTCTTCAGCCGCCGGGGGAGAAGCCCCGGGCACGACGGCGGGTCTGTTTTCTCCCCTCCCTCAGGGAGGGGCTGGGGGGCGGGTCTGCCTGTCTAACGAAGCAGGACACCGACATCACGTCGACATCCTGCCTATGGTTGCAACCTGTTTACTAACAATTATTTTATGAACGTCGCTTTTCCTCTGTAGGGTGGGTAGCGACGGGGACCACTATGGTTTAGTTCAGACGGAAGTAGACAGGGAAGCAGACGCTCACCCTCACTGTCTCGCCGTGTTGCTTGCCGGGGATCCAGCGGGGCATCTTGTTCACCAGCCTCAGCGCCTCTTGTTTCAGCTCATCTATGCATGCTACGACGCCAATGGCACCCGTCACCTTTTTAATCTCGGCATTGGTCAGCGTTCCGTCTTTCTCTACCACAAAGCCGACCTGCACCGTAGCCTGGGCACCTGCTTCGATGGCTTTCTTGGGGTAGACAACGTTCTGCATGACCCATTTCGTCATCTCCGTAGCGCCACCAGGGAATTGCGGCAACTGGTCGCACACGGTGAGAACCGGTTCGTCGTCCTGTCCTGCCGTGCTCTTCTTGGTCGTGATGATGATGGCACCATCGCTGGCCCGCTCGCCATAGATTTTCCGGGCTGTTTCGCTGCCGAGCACATCCACATGGTCAATGTCTTCCTTTTTGGGCAACTGTTCATCCAGGTCTTTCATCGTCATCTCCTTGCCGTCCACGACGCACACCACCTTCTCGTCGTTTGAGGTCACATTCTTGGTTGTTATCACCCATGCACCGTTCAGTCCGCGCTCTCCGTATAGCTGTTGTGCCTCTTCGGGTGACATCTTGTGTTTGGCTACGATGTCCTCTTTGTGGTTGAGTAGCGCTTTGTAGTCCTCGCGGGTGGCTATCTTCCCGTCAATGACCATCACTCCTACGTAGCCGGCCGGCGGCGCCGCCTGCTGTGCATTGTCGACAGTGGCCGCCTGTGGCTGTTGTGGCTGCTGTATGAACTTGTAGTCGGTCACAGTCCTGGCGGTAGTAGCCAGTGACAGCGCCGCAATGGGTACGATGTAGAGGCCTTTGAGCCAGCACCATCGCGTTGATTTCTTTTTAATCATCATCCTGATTCGTCTTTTGGTTTGACTGGTGCCGATGCCGCCTAAGCCAGAGACAAAGGCCTTCATGCCAGTGGCTTTGCGCATCAGCAGATAAACGTATTGGCTTTCGTCAAAGCCTTGCGAGAGAACGGCTGCATCGGCCTCATACTCGTGGAGGGTGCGCAAGTCCTGGCGTAAGAGCCAAACCACGGGGTTGAACCATTGCAGAGCCGTGAGTAACTCTACGAACACGATGTCGTAGCTATGATGTAGGCGCACATGCGCCTTCTCATGTGCCAGTAGGGAAGCGTCGACCGCTTCATAGTCGGAGCGCGAGAGCACAACGGTGTGCATCCATGCGAAGGGTGAGTAGGAACCTTCAATGACAGCCAGCCGCGTGCCGTCGGAAAGCGTGTAGCGCTGGCTATGGTTGATGAGCCGTCTCAGCTGCCAGTAGGTAGTGCCTAAGAAAACCAGCCGGGCAGCGATGCCGCTCACTGCCATCCACCCCAAGAGCGACAGCCAGTCGAAGGGCGCACCGCCTGTTGCGCTCTTCGCTACAGGCACGGCGCTGCTGACAGGAGCTGCCGTAATGGTGGGCACAGTCAGCTCTATTGTCTGGTGCACGGTGATGGTGCACAGTGGCAGCAGCAGTGCCATGACCGCCGACAGCAGCAGCGTCACTCGGTTAAGATGGTGCAGCGTGTCGCGCTCCATCAGCAGGCGGTAGAACAGATAGCACAATGCCAGCAACGCTCCCACCTTCAGGTCATATTGCAGAAAGTTTGTCATCATTATCAATTATCAGCGTTTCTTCAGAATCTGCATAATCTCATCAATCTCAGCGTCGCTCAACTGCTCTTCCTTGGCAAAGAACGACACCAGCGAGGCCAGCGAACCACCGAAGAAAGTGTCCTTCACGTCATCCATGTACTGGCGGGTGTACTGCTCACGACTGATAGTGGGTGTAAAGCGTAGGGCCTTGCCCACCTTTTCGGTCACCAGGAATCCTTTCTCCTTCAGAATCTTCAGGAAGGTGAGCAGCGTTGTGGGGGCAGGCTTCGGCTCGGGCATCAGTTCCATAATCTCAGCCGAGAAGGCTCCCTGCTCCGGCAAACTCCACAGTGCGTTCATCACAAGCGTCTCTTGTCTTGTCAGTTGTTGTCTTCTGTCTTTCATCTTCTAAAGTTTTAGAATGTCGATGCAAAGATAAAGCAATTCCTGCTATCCGCCAAATAATTCGTTCTAAAAGTTTAGAATTTAACCTTTATTCTTAGAATATAAGGGAAACGAAAAAAATAGTGCACTAAGTGCACCTATGGCCCTTAACAAACTGACTTGCAAGTCAATGGCTGGTGCACCAAAGCCCTTTTTGGTGCAATCATGGTGCACCAAGTGCACCAGGAGACCCACCCCAAAGCCCCCCAAAGCCCCCCCTCTGCCCCCGGAGGGGGCTGCTATAGGCCCTACCCCCAATAGCAAAACTATAGAAGCCCCCTCGGGGGCAGTAGGGGGGCTTTATTGCAATAACTCATGGAGATAAATCCGTAAAGGGCCGACTTATTGCAATAACTCATGGAGATAATTCCGTAAAGGGCCGAGTTATTGCAGCCAGGAGCCGAGTTATTGCAAAATTCTCTCGAGAATTTATACCTAAAACGCTGGTGCACCAACGCTTTGGACTGGTTCACTTAGGTGCACGATGGCTTGGCAATGGTGCACCATTCAATAATTTGCATATCAGGCTATTAAACCCAATAGGTGCACTTAGTGTACTAGTTTTTCCGGTTTCCTCAATTATATATACAACTGCCGGATTTCACTTCTTGGCTTTCTCAGCATCTTCGCACCTTGGGCCTTACATGTATGCCAACGTGTCGTAACTTCTGCCGAAATGTCAGATACGAAGATGACGGCACAGCATTTGATGCTCGATGGTTAAGAATAACAAAATAAAGAAAGGAGATAACTATGACACTTGACAAATTTACCATCAAGGCACAGGAGACGGTACAGCAGGCCGTCAACCTGGCCCGTCAGAACGGACAGCAGAGCATAGAGCCGGTACACCTGATGCTGGCCCTGCTCGACAAGGCTCGCGACGTGACGGGCTTCGTGTTTCAGAAGATTGGCGTGAACACGGCTCAGATACAGATGCTTTGCCAGCAGGAGGTGCAGCACCTGGCACGCGTGCAGGGGGGCGAGCCCTACCTGTCGTCTGACAGCAACAAGGTGCTGCTGAAGGCACAGGAGCTGTCGCAACAGTTCGGCGACGAGTTTGTTTCGTGTGAGCCTATACTATTGGCACTCTTAGAAGTGAACTCAACGGTGAGCCGCATCCTGAAGGATGCCGGTGCCAACCAGCGCGACATGCAGCAGGCCATCCTGGAGCTGAGGCAGGGGCAGAAGGTGCAGAGCCAGAGCGCCGATGACAACTATCAGTCGTTAGAGAAATATGCCAAGAACCTGGTGAGCCTGGCACGTGCTGGAAAGCTGGACCCCGTCATCGGTCGTGACGACGAGATTCGGCGACTGTTGCAGATACTGAGCCGCCGCACGAAGAACAACCCCATCCTCATCGGCGAGCCGGGCACGGGCAAGACCGCCATCGTGGAGGGACTGGCCGGACGAATCGTGCGTGGCGACGTGCCAGAGAACCTGAAGGACAAGCAGGTGTACTCGCTCGACATGGGTGCACTGGTAGCCGGTGCAAAATACAAGGGTGAGTTTGAGGAGCGCCTGAAGAGCGTCATCAACGAGGTGACACGCAGCGACGGCCGCATCATCCTCTTCATCGACGAGATACACACGCTGGTGGGAGCCGGTGGCGGCGAGGGAGCCATGGATGCCGCCAACATCCTGAAGCCGGCGCTGGCGCGCGGCGAGCTGAGGGCCATCGGTGCCACGACGCTGAACGAATATCAGAAGTATTTTGAGAAGGACAAGGCCCTGGAGCGACGTTTCCAGACGGTGATGGTGGACGAGCCTGACGAGCTGTCGGCCATCAGCATCCTGCGCGGACTGAAGGAGCGCTATGAGAACCACCACAAAGTGCGCATACAGGATGACGCATGCATAGCCGCCGTGCAGCTGTCGGAACGCTACATCACAGAGCGGTTCCTGCCTGACAAGGCCATCGACCTGATGGACGAGGCCGCCGCCAAGCTGCGCATGGAACGCGACTCAGTGCCGGAGGAGCTGGACGAGATTATACGCAAGCGCGCACAGCTGGAGATTGAGCGGGAAAGCATCAAGCGGGACACCCCACTCAATTCGCCAGAGGGGGGCAAGAACGCTGGCTCTTTGGAAACGATAGAGAAACAGATTGCCGAGCTCAAGGAGCAAGAGAACCAGATGCGTGCAAAATGGGAGAGCGAAAAGAGCCTATCGGAAAAGTTCCAGCAGAAGAAAGAGGAGATAGAGAAGTTGAACTTCGAGGCTGACCGTGCCGAGCGCGAAGGTGACTACGGACGCGTGGCCGAGATACGCTATGGCAAGATTCAGCAGTTACAGCAGGAGCTGACCGAGCTTCAGACACAACTGGACTCCTCGCCTTCGGGAAGGTTAGGAGGGGTTTCAGTCACCGCCGACGACATCGCCGAGGTGGTGAGCCGCTGGACGGGCATCCCCGTGAGCCGCATGCTGCAGAGCGAGCGCGAGAAGCTGCTGCACTTAGAGGAGGAGCTGCACAAGCGTGTCATCGGACAGGACGAGGCCATCAGCGCTGTGAGCGACGCCGTGCGACGCAGCCGCGCCGGTCTGCAGGACCCGAAGCGACCCATCGCATCGTTCATCTTCATGGGCACCACCGGCGTGGGTAAGACTGAGCTGGCCAAGGCCCTGGCTGAATATCTGTTCAACGACGAGACGATGATGACGCGCATCGACATGAGCGAGTATCAGGAGAAGCACACCGTCTCAAGGCTCATCGGAGCGCCTCCGGGCTACGTGGGCTACGACGAGGGCGGACAGCTGACGGAGGCCGTCAGGCGCAAGCCGTACAGCGTGGTGCTCTTCGACGAGATAGAGAAGGCTCACCCTGACGTGTTCAACATCCTGCTGCAGGTACTGGACGACGGCCGACTGACCGACAACAAGGGACGCACGGCCGACTTCAAGAACACCATCATCATCATGACGAGCAACGCCTCGCGCGAACAGCTGCGCATGACGATGCGACCGGAGTTCCTCAACCGCATCGACGAGATAATCACCTTCCAGCAGTTGTCACAACAAGAGATTGAGCAGGTGGTGCGCCTGCAGCTGAAACGCGTGCAACAGATGCTGGAGCCACAGGGATTCGAGCTGCAAGTGAGCGACCACGCCGTGAAGTGGATAGCCAGGGAGGGCTACGACCCCGACATGGGTGCACGCCCGGTGAAGCGCGCCATACAGCACTATGTGCTGAACGACCTGTCAAGGAAACTGCTGGCCGACGAGGTGAGCCGCGAGCGCCCCATCGTCATCGACGAGTTCGGCGACGGGCTGGTGTTCCACAACTAATAAAAATAGTTGGGCAATCATTTGGTGCTGTTCAAAAGAATGAGTACCTTTGCAGGCAACACATTCATTAACCCAAAAACACGACAACAATGAAAAGCTTAAAAGGAACAAAGACGGAGAAGAACCTGCAGGAAGCCTTCGCCGGAGAGTCGATGGCCAGGAACAAGTACACGTTCTTCGCATCGAAGGCCAAGAAAGATGGCTATGTACAGATTTCTAACATCTTCTTGGAGACGGCTGCCAACGAGAAGGAGCATGCCGAGCTGTGGTACAAGTACCTGAACGGAGGGAAGGTGAGCGACACGGCCACCAACCTGGAGGCTGCCGCCGAGGGCGAGAACTTTGAATGGACGGACATGTATGAGCGCATGGCACGCGAGGCACGCGAGGAGGGCTTCGACGAGATAGCCGAGAAGATGGAGGGCGTAGCCCGCATCGAGAAGGAGCACGAGGAGCGCTACCGCAAGTTGCTGGACAACGTGAGGAAGGAGTGCGTGTTCTCAAGAGACGAGGACGTCATCTGGCAGTGCTCTAACTGCGGTCACATCGTCATCGGCAAGAAGGCTCCCGAGGAGTGCCCGGTGTGCAACCACGCACAGGCCTACTTCCAGGTGAAGGCTGAGAACTATTAAAGTGTAGAGTGTAGAGTTTAGAGTTTAGAGTTTAGAGTGTAGAGTTTGCTACCGCTATACCTTCACCTTGATGGGACGGCGGTAGCAAACTCTACACTCTAAACTCTACACTCTAAACTAATAGAGCGGTAGCAAACTCTACACTCTAAACTCTACACTAAATTAGGCTACTCACTCTCAACGATGTTTGTCATCTTTTTCCATGACTTTTCGTTGTGGTAGTTTGCCTTGGCGCCCTTGGGCACGATGAACTTACAGGCTCCCTGCACCACACCCTTGAAACTGCTGTGCGAGATGCTGGGCGGCAGGGGCGAACCCATGACGACCTCGCGTAGTGACACGCACTTGGCAAAGGCGTTGCCCCCAATCTTCTTCATGGCTGCCGACACCTCGACACGCTGCAGACCCGTGCACTCACGGAAGGTGGCACTGCCAATCTGCGTGCAGGCGGCCGGAATGACGACCGACGACAGTGAGGCGCACTTGTCGAAGGCATTGTCACCGATGCTGGTGACAGAGATAGGCAGGTTGATGTCGGACAGCATGGTGCACTCCTCGAAGGCATTGTCGCCAATGCTCTTCACCGAGATAGGCAGGGTGACGGTGCGCAGCGAGTGACAGTAGCGGAACACATCGCTCTCTAATTTCTCAACAAAGCCCTTGACCACGACGCTGTCGAGCGACGAGCAGTTCTCGAAGGTGTCGCTGCCCAGCTGCTTCACCATAGCAGGTATGAAGATGTGATGCAGCGAGGCACAGTTCTCGAAGGCATGGTCATTGATGCGCGTCAGTCCTTCAGGCAACTCAATGCCTGCGAGCGACTTGCAGTTAAAGAAAGCACGCGTGCCGAGCGTCTTCACCGTTGTCGGCAACGTGACGGTGGTCAGGCTGGAGCAGTCCATGAAGGTCTCGGCGCCAACGGCGCTGAGGTTGCCATTGAGGGTCACGGTGCTCAGGCTCGAGCAATCTCTGAAGGCGCTGTTGCCAATCTTTTTCACCTGCTCCACATCTACCGACTCTAACGAGATGCAGCCACGGAAGGCATCGCTGCCGATGACAGTGGCAGACGTCATCTCAATCGACTTCAGACTCTGGCACTGCTCAAAGGCGCTGTTGCCTATCTCGCTGATGGCCTCAGGCATCAGTATGCTCTCCAGTGCCGTACAACCCTTGAACGCCTCGTTGCCAATGGACACCACCGACGGGGGCAGCGACACGCTCTCCAGGCGCTCGCAGCGTGCAAAGCACTCAGCCTTGATTGACTTGAGCGAGGTATGATGCAGGTCTATGCGCTCCAGTGCCTTACAGCCGGCAAAGGCATCCTCGTCAATCATTTCCATGGTTTCGGGTATCTCAATGTCGCTCAGACTCACACAGCCGTCGAAGGCATGCTTGTCGATGGTGGTCACACCGGCGGGCAGCTTCAGCTCCTTCAGGCTGACACAGCCATTGAAGGCATAACGGCCGATGAGGCGGATGGTCTCGGGCAGCTCTACCTCCTTGAGGTTGACACAGCCACTGAAACAGCTGATGCTCACCTCTGTCAAGGCGGCGGGCAGGACGACACGCTCAAGGTTCTTACAACCGAGGAACATGCTGGCGGGCAGCATGTCGGCCTTCGTGTGGAAGCTGCCACGGCTCTCCTGCACACTGACCTCCGAGAGGTCAATGGAGGTAAGCACCTTGTCGGTGGCCTTCTTCTGCCGAGGATTCTTCAGGATGCTCTGCAACAGCTTCATATCACTGCCTCCCAACGGACCTGTAATCTTCAGCTCGGTCATGGAGAAGCGCAGGCTGTCAGGCAACCGAGTGCCCAACTGCCCTACGGTGTCGACGGTCACCACGAGTTCCTGTGCCGAAGAAGTGACGAGAGACAAGTGAAAGGCAAAAAGCAATACCAGTGCCTTCACCATCGTGGGAAACCTGCTCATGCTATCTTTGTTCATATTCTTCGTTTTTAAATATCGCTCTACACTTGTCATTTGCTGGTCGAAAGGCTGCTGCGCTTCGTACGGTGGTAGCTGCGGTAATCGTCCAGCTCAATCTCGACATCGGGTTCCTGCAGGCTGCCTTCACGGGGTAACTTGAACTGCACATACTTGATGTTGAGTCCACGGTCGAGCCACATCTGCTCATAATAGGTCTGGATGGCTGCGGCCTCAGCAAGCTGTGCGGGCAGGCCGACGGGGGAACCGTCGGGCACAGTGGCGCCGTAGAGGTCGTCGGTATGGGCAACAAGGGGCAGGTGGTTGTGCTGCACCACATAGGTGGTGTAGGTGAAGAGGAAGTTGGAGTCGGTCTTGAGATGAATGAGGCCACCATCCTGAAGGAAACGACGATAGCGCTGCAGGAAATAGGTTGAGGAGAGACGCTTGCGGGGGTTCTTCATCTGTGGGTCGCTGAAGGTGAGCCAAATCTGCTGCACCTCGTCCTGAGCGAAGAAGCGGTCGATAATCTCAATGTTCGTGCGCAGGAAGGCTACATTCGCTATGCCCTCCTGCAAGGCTCGCGTAGCCCCCGTCCACATGCGGGCTCCCTTGATGTCAACACCTATATAGTTACGGTCAGGATGAGCCTTGGCCAGCTCCACGGCATATTCGCCCTTGCCACACCCCAGCTCCAGGATGATGGGGTTGTCGTTATGGAAATACTGCTGGCGCCACTGGCCACGCATGGCAAAGGATACGTCACTCACTACCGAATAAGGGTACTGAAAGACGTTCCTGTAGGTCTCCATGTCGGCGAACTTCGCCAGTTTTCCTTTTGACATATCTAAGCCCACCAAAGCCCTCCCAAGGGGAGGAATGTTGGTTACATATTGATTACTAATGCCCCCTCAGCCCTTTATCTATCAGAACATCCCCTCCTAGGGAGGGGCTTGGGGAGGCTTTACTATTCGATGACCACGGTGGTCCAGCCGTGCTTGTCTTCAATCTCGCCATACTGGATGCCGCGCAAGGTGTCGAAGAGTTTTTTCGACATGGGGCCGGGCTTGTCGCCAAAGGTGTAGCGTTTGCCAGTGTCCAGGTCATCAATATAACTGATGGGACTGATGACGGCAGCCGTGCCGCAGGCACCAGCCTCCTCGAAGGTCTCCAGTTCCTCCTCGGGGATGGGACGTCGCTCCACTTTCATGCCCAGGTCCTCAGCCACCTGCATCAGGCTCTTGTTGGTGATGGAGGGCAGGATGGACGTAGACTTCGGCGTGATGTAGGAATTGTTCTTAATACCAAAGAAATTGGCAGCGCCGCACTCGTCCATGTACTTCTTCTCTTTGGCGTCGAGGTAGAACTCGCAAGCATATCCCTTCTCATGTGCCAGGTTGTTGGCAAAGAGCGATGCAGCGTAGTTGCCACCCACCTTATACTTACCGGTGCCGAGCGGTGCTGAGCGGTCATAGTCGCGAATGATGACGTAGGGGTTGGCAGCGAAGCCTCCCTTGAAATAGGGTCCAACGGGTGTGACGAAGATGAGGAAGCAGTACTCCTTGGCGGGGTGCACGCCCACCTGTGCGCTGGTGCCGATGAGCAGCGGACGGACATAGAGCGTGGCGCCGCTCTCGTAGGTAGGAATCCACTCCTGGTTGAGGCGCACCACCTTCTTCACCATCTCCACGAACAGTTCAGTGGGCACCTCGGGCATCATGATGCCACGGCAGGTGCTCTGCAGGCGCGCTGCATTCTCGTCGACACGGAACAGGCGCACCTTGCCGTCCTTGCACCGATAGGCCTTCAGGCCCTCGAATGCCTCCTGGCCATAGTGCAGGCAGGTAGCAGCCATGTGCAGTTTCAGGTACTCGTCGGAGCAGACCTCAATCTCGCCCCATTTGCCGTCGCGATAGTAGCAACGCACGTTGTAGTCGGTCTTCATGTAGCCAAACGAAAGGTTGGCCCAGTCTAAGTTCTTCATTGTTTTTTTTGTTTGGTGTCTATTTTGACTGCAAAAGTACGCAAATAATTTGTAATTGAGGCATAAACAGCTGCTAATTTTTGCAAAATAACAAGTGGGAGACGTTTCACGGCCTCCCACTCGTCACATTTCACTATTCACTTCCTTAGAAGCGGCCGGGACCTCCGAAGCCACCGCCACCGCGACCACCGCGTCCACCGCCAAAGCCACCACTGCCGCCGCGACCGCCGCCCATGTTGCCCATGCCGGCAAACAGGTTGAGACGATAGTTGACACGGAGCATGACATAGCTGTTGATGGCGTTTGACTCAGAGTCGCTGCGCATCATGGCGTTCAGGGTGCGGGTGAAGCTGGACTGCTGACCGAGGATGTCGTAGAACTCCAGGCGGACACTGAGTGGTTTGCCCCTGAGGAACGACTGGGCTATCTGTGCATTCCATATCAGCTCGTTGGTGTTCATCGACTCATCGCTGAAGCCACGACGGCTGGTCATGTTCAGGTTGGTGGTGAGCTGCATGCCCCAGGGCAGCTGTGCCGTGGTGTTGAAGCCATAGCTGAAGTTCCAGGTGTCCTGATTGCCCTGTGCCTGCAGTTTGTTGCGGCCGAAGGTGTAGTTCACAGCTCCGTTAGGCTCAAACTCAAACCAGTCGTTCCTATAGCTGAAGCCCAGACGCTCGCCCAGCACGGTCTCGTTGACGGCGTTCTTCATGATGCTGCCGTCACGGTTGGCATCGAGATAGCTGACGCTGTGGGTATAGGCAGCCGTGGTGCGCGAGTTCATGTTGAAGCGTCCCAGGGTGTCGAGTGCGGTGTTGAACATCAGCTCGCCACGGGTGTTCCAGTTGCCGTTGATATTGTCGCGGGTAGAGGTGCGGCCACCGGTCAGCGGGTCGTAGACGACCTTGCTGGTGACGGAGTTGCTGGTGGTTGAGAAACTGAGGTTGGCAAAGACAAAGCGCTGGTGCTTGGGATAGTAGTTGTTGAAGCGCAGGCTGAAGTTCTGTGTGAACGACGGCTTCAGACCGGCGTTACCCACGGTGATGTTCAGGGGGTCGCTGTCGTCGGTGATGGCCAGCAGGTCGGTCATCGAGGGCTGACTGGTGTTACCACGATACTGGAAGCGCAGCTGTCCCTGGTCGCCCAGCTTGTAGCGGAAGTTGGCCGTGGGGCTCCAGTTCACCACATTGCGTGTGGTGGTGCCATAGTCCACGCCAAGGTAGCGATAGGTGAACTTCGACGTCTGCGGCACCACCTGGATGCCCACGTTGAAGTTATAGTTCTTACGCACCACGCGCAGCATCACCTCAGCGGTATGGATGAAGTTCTTGTACTCAGAGTAGCGGCTCAGCGAATTGTCCAGATAGTCTTCCATGTCACCACCATTGCGCAGGCGCGTCAGGTTGGGATCCCATGTACGATAACGCAGGCTGAAGTCGTCGATGGCAAACTGTCCGCCATCAGCCACCAGGCGTGTGGGCCACTCACTGAAGTCGTAGGTGGTGCGGTCGCTCTTCTGATAACGGTACTGGAAGTCGTAGCTGAACTGCAGGTAGGTCTGGCGGGCGATGGGTTCGCTGTAGGTCAGGCGTGCACCGTAGTTGTAGTTGGTCGAGGGTGTCAGGTTATAGCGGTTGCGGAAATACTCGCTATAGGTGGAGTCGTAGAGCATCATCGTGGTCTGGTAGAGGTTGACATCCTGCAACGAGAGCTGCTGCGACTCGCTGTCAGAATAGCTGCCACTGAGACGCAGGGCAATGTTGCGGCCGCTGGAGCTGAGCCTGCGATTGATCTGCAGGTCGCCACCAAAGCGGTTGTTGTCGCTGTAGCTGAGCGAGCCGTTGTCACGGCTGTTCACCACGAGCGAGTCATTGGCATACTCTGCCCGGCGCATCAGCTCGATGGCCTGCTGCAGGCTACCACGCGTGCTGAGGGTGTAGTTCACATAGTCGTAGGGATTGTTACGGAAGGATGCCGAGATGCTCTGCGACTTGGAGTCATTCTTGCTGAAGCTGAAGTTAGGACGGAAGTGGATGTTCCACAGGGTGTCGGGCGTCCACTCAATGCGCATGTTGCCGCTCCAAGAGTTGGCCCTTGAGAAACTCTGGCTGATGCTGTTGCTGAAGGCACCGGTGCTTGAGACGAAGTTCTCGGTGGCCGTGCGGTTCCACACATCGCTGTTGGAGTGGCTCCAGTTCACGCCACCATCTACGCGCAACAGGTTCTCCTTCTCGTAGTTGAGGTTAAAAGCAGCCATCTTCGGAGCACGCAGGCCACCGCCGCCACCACCGCCGAAGCCACCGCCAGGACCACCGCCACCGAAGCCGCGGTCGCCCACGTTGTTGGCATTGGCAAAGCCCATGATGCGCAGGCCGTTCTTGAAGTTCATGCCCATCAGGCGGGCTGTATAGCGCTTCTCCGTACCGATGCCCAGGTCGACATTGCCAAAGGAGCCACGGTTCATGCCCTGCTTCAGGCCGAAGTCGAGCACTGTCTGCTCCTCGCCGTCGTCAATGCCAGTGATGCGAGCCTGGTCGCTCTTCTCGTCGTAGGCCTTCACGCGCTCCACGATGCTGGTGGGCAGGTTCTTCATGGCGGTCTGCGTGTCGCCAGTGAGGAATTCCTTGCCGTCGACCTTGATTTTCTTCACCTCCTTGCCATTGATGGTAATCTTGCCATCATCGCCCACCTCGGCACCCGGCAGACGCTTCACCAGCTCCTCGATGACAGAGCCTTCAGGGGTCTTAAACGCGCCCGCGTTATATATTATGGTGTCCTCCTTGGAGTACATGCGTGTCTGGTTCTTCGTGATGGTGGCTGCCTTCAGCACAATGCCATCAGCTGACAGTGTGACGGTGCCAACGGCCAACGGCTCGCCAGCCATGGTGATGTTACGCAGGTGCGACGTGTAGCCCACACTGCTGATGCGGAGCACATAGCGTCCGTCAGCAGGAGCGGTGACACGGAACTGGCCGTCGAGGTCAGTAACGGCGTTCTGCACCAACGTGCTGTCGGGCTTGAGCAACGACACAGTGGCCTGAATGACGGCTTCCTTCGTGTCCTTGTCTACCACGGTGCCGCTGATGACGCGTTGCGCGCTTGTTGAGAGGGCCGTCAGCAGCATCACGGCCGTCAGGAGTAGAAATCGTTTCATTGGGATTGATTTTTATTGCATTTCTGTTAACTATGACGCAACGCAACGTGAAAAGTTTAAGAATAGCAGAAGAAAAAAACATTTTTCTTTTGCTGTTCTCTCGCTTATTCGTACCTTTGACTGACGTCGAAGGTACTTTCGCTCGGAAAAGAAAAGAAAAAAGGGTTTTTCTTTTGCTTTTCCCTCGCTTATTCGTACCTTTGCCCCCACAAAAACGATGGAAGAACAGAAAGTAATATTGTCAGAGAACCTGGAGCAGGCGCTCACAGAGGCCATCCGGGAGTGTGGTGCCGACCGCAGATTCGTGCTGGTCGACGATACCACCGAACAGCTGTGCTTGCCCGTGGTGGCAGGCTTCGACTGCATGAAGGGAGTGGAGAAGATTGTGATTGGGGCCGGCGATGAGCACAAGACGCTGGCAACGCTCACCCATGTATGGAATGAGTTACAGCGGCTGGGTGCCAGTCGTCACTCGCTGCTCATCAACCTGGGCGGCGGCATGGTCACTGACCTGGGGGGCTTTGCTGCGAGCACCTTCAAGCGGGGCATGAGCCTCATCAACATCCCTACGACGCTGCTGGCCATGGTTGATGCCAGCGTGGGCGGCAAGACGGGCATCAACTTCGGAGGTCTGAAGAACGAGATAGGCGTCTTCCGCAATGCTTCCTCCGTCATTCTCGACGCGGTATTCCTTAAGACCCTCGACAGGGAGAACATCCTCTCAGGCTATGCTGAGATGCTGAAGCACGGGCTGATTTATAGTGAAGAGTGGAGAGTGAAGAGTGGAGAGTTTGCTACCGCTGTGGATTGCTGTGCGGTAGCAAACTCTACACTCAACACTCTACACCCTAAACTCCTGAACGAGCTGCTGACCTTCGACGTGGAGCAGCCTGACCTGCTGGCACTGGGCCGCATGGTGGCCGACAGCGTCAAGGTGAAGCAGCATGTGGTGACCGAGGACCCGCTGGAGCAGGGACTGCGCAAGGCACTGAACCTGGGGCACACCGTGGGGCACGCCTTCGAATCGCTGGCACTGACACGCCATCCGGTGCTGCATGGCTACGCCGTGGCATGGGGACTGGTGTGCGAGCTCTACCTGAGCACCATCAAGACGGGCTTCCCCGTCAGCACCATGCGTCAGGTGGTTCGCTTCATCCTGGAGCACTACGGCCGCATGGACATCACCTGCGACGACTACCCCACCCTGCTTGAGCTGATGACACACGACAAGAAGAACACTGCCGGCAAAATCAACTTCACCCTGCTGCATGACGTGGGCGACCTGGCCCTGAACCAGACGGCCACCAAGGAGGAGATTGAAGAAGCCCTCGACTTCTACCGCGAGGGACAATAGGCTTTCTACGCTCAAGCGAGCCTCCATGACAGAAGAGCCGCAGCGGGATGTCCGCTGCGGCTCTTCTGTTATGAGCTGGCGCCCGAAGTCGTTCACGTTCGGAAATGAGAGCTGCCGCTCTCATTTCGCTCACTTTATCACGACCTTGAGCTGGCGCCCGAAGTCGTTCACGTTCGGAAATGAGAGCTGTCGCTCTCATTTCGCTCACTTTATCACGACTTTGCGGCCATTGATGATGTAGAGGCCACGCTGTGCCTTGTCTACCCGCACGCCACCCATGTTGTAGATGCGGTCGGGAACGATGGTCTCAGCATTGATGGTCTCGCTGATGCCAGTGGTGACACCCGTGACAGCCACGGTGGCACTCATCTCACTCAGTCCACCCATCTCGTTGGCAGCACGCACGGCGTAGGTGCCATCGGCACTCAGCTCGATGGAAGGCTCGGTGGTGAAGGCGATGACCTTGCCATCCTTCACGACGGCCCACAGCAGTGCATAGTTGCTATTGTCCCATACGAGCTTCTTGCCATCCTGCTTCACATTCGTCGGGATGGGAGCCTGCTCGGTGAGCAGCGTGGGATCCCAGTCACCAAAGGTGTTATGCAGGTTGCCAATCTCCATAGCTTCCTCGGCAGTGAGGATGGGCTCGTTGGTCTTTTTGTCGCTGGGGAACATCTTCATGCGCTGGCTCAGGTCCACAGGTGTGCCATTGGCCGTCATCGAGTTGTACTCAGCATAGCGCGTGGGACCCTGGCCCCAGTCGTGCCAGCCCTCAGCGCGTGGCAGCACTTCCATCTTGGTGTTGATGAAGTAAGTCTCGGCGCCGCCGGTCCAGGGACGACCCAGGTAGTAGTTGCCGTTGACCTTCGACGAGCCACCCTTGATGGTGCAGTCCTTGAACACATAGCCGTAGTGCGAGTTGCCACGTGCAGCAGTGATGTAGCCACCGTCCTCGCACATGATGATGTCAACCGTGTTGAAGAACACGTCGCCGTCGCCGCAGATGAAGTCGGTACGTCCGCGCACGATGCCGTTCTCGAAGTAGAACAGGCCGCGCCCGTTGTCAGGCACGTAGGTATCCTGATAAGCCCACAGGGTGACGTTCTTGAACACATTGCGCGTGCCCTTGTCCACGAGGATGACGTTACGTCCGGTGCCGTCAGCAGTCTTGGTATACAGCTTCATGTCCTGGAAGTAGGTGTCTGTGGCACCACTACCCAGATAGAGCACGCCGCTGCTACGGATGCCCTCCAGCACGTTGTTGCCGTCCTTCATGGCAGTGGGCATCTCGTTGGTGACGGCCGTGTTGTCGGCACTCTCGCCAATGATGGAGACGTTGGGCGCATTGAAGTTGGTCTTCGGGTCGGCATACTCGTTGCCGTCGCCGTGGTCACCGTTGGCCACGACCTTGACGTTCTGGTTGGCAGGGATGACATAGTCGCCCTGCTTGACAAAGATGCGGTAGCGCACGTTCTTGTCAGCACGGGCCTCAGCGGCCTTCAGAGCCTCAGCGAAGGTACCGTCGTCGGGCACCACAAAGTCATAGAGCTTCTTCTCTACCGAGGGACGAACCATGGTAGTGAAGGTCAGCTTGATGGGCTCAGTGATGTAGTTGTCAGTGAGGTCAGCCACGCTGTTGGCAGCCAGGGTGAAGGCGTAGGGTGTGCCATACTCCAGACCCTTATAGTCGAAGGTGATGGTCTTGCCCGACACGACGGGGTCGACCAGCCAGGTGCCACTCATGCCGTTGCTGACGGACATCATTCCCTTGGCGCCCTCGGCCATCTTCACGCGCTCGTCGAAGGTGAATACAATCTTTCCTGTTGCCGATGCGCCTGTGGCACCGTCAGCGGGTACAGTAGAAACGAGCACAGGAGCCACGCCATCGTCGACGAGCTTCGGTGTGCCGGTGATGAAGAACATGGCCAGGGTGTTGCCGTCCTTACCGCTGGTACCATGGATTTTCGATGTCTTGTCAGCCAGCATGCGGATGTAGAGGTCGGCCTGGTTGTTGGCTGCGGCGGGCATCTTCTCATTGAATGTACCCACGACCCTGGTATCGCTCATGCTGACGGAGCCGAACTTCGTCCAGGTCTCGCCGTCAAGCGAGTACTCTACGTTGTAGGTTTGATAGGCGTTGTAGTTGTAGAGCATCTGGAACTGCACGTTGATGTCGGTGAAGTCAGCGGCGTTGACCTTCGTCTGCCAGTGGTGTGTGCCCACGGTCTCGCGCCAGTTCACGGCAGCGCCCTTGAAGCTCTCGTAGCCGCCATCGGCCTCGGTGCTCTTGTCAAGCCATCCAGAGGCAGTGCCCGTTTCAGTCTCGACAAGGCTGAGTGCTGCGGCCTCGTTGTCGGCAGAGGCGAAGTCAGCCTTGCGCCCGCTGTTACCACGCTTGTAGAAGTCCCAGCCGGCAATGATGTCAGCCTGCGAGTAGACGGCTGTCAGGGTGAGGTTGTCACTCATCTGCACCAGCTTCGACGAGTTGGTGTCGCCATCGCTCCAGTTGTTGAAGGTGACGAGACCCTCATACTGATTGGCGGTGAGCTGTACGGCCTGTCCGGCCTCGTACATCATCTTGCCGTCGACCATGGTCGGTTCGGGGTTGATGGTCACCATGTAGTCGTTAGTGCCGTCGACGGTCAGGCCCAGCTCGTAGGTCTCAACGGCAGCGAAGTTGGCGGTCAGCGCTGCATCGGCATTGACCGTGTAGGCAAACTTAGGCTCCGTGCTGAGCACATTGCCGTCGGCATCGGTCCACTTGACGAAGTTGTAGCCGAAGTTCTCGGTGGCAGTGAGGGTCACCTCGCTGCCCTCCTCAAAGGACTCACCGGCGGGATAGACGCTGACGGTGCCAGCCTCTTCGGGTGCAGCCACAGCCGTCAGGGAGTACATGTTCACATTGGCCACGGTACCGCTGACAGTGCCAGTGATGGTGACGTTGCCGATGCAGATGTTCTTGTTGTTGGCACAGTCAGAGACATAGATGCGGAAGGTGAAGTCGCTGACGCCCTCGACGTTGAGGTCGTGGCTGTGCATGAGCTTCGCCGTCGAACTATTGCTGCCGTCGTTGCGCAGCAGGTCGGGCTTGGGGTCTACCTTCGTGATGGCACTCTCCTTGCCGTCGAGGGTGTAGCTCCATGAGTAGGTGGCGTTGTCGGTACCTACCTTCACTGCAGCATAGCTGACGTTGGTGGGCTTGAAGGTGAGGCCAGCCAGCGTCTTCACACGGTACTCAATCATCACTCCTTCCACGGTTCCTGAATTGCTGTTAGCAGGCGTATACTTCACCATCTTAGTCTCAAAATAAGTTGCCTCAGCAGCAGTCATGCCTGAGCCAGCAGCAACGGTGGCGATGGACACGGCATCAGCAATGTCCTTGCTGACGGTGGCCACTTCCTCGTTACCCACACGCCATACGACAGTACCGCTGACATTGTCGAACACCATGCCAGAGAGGTCCTTCTCCACCTTGGGCAGCATCACCTGCAGGTAGCTGTAGTAGCTTCCGTCGCCGATGACGATGTCCACGTTTTCGGCACCGCCTGCCACGGTGTAGCTGATGGTCTTGCCCGTCGTGTAGTCGCTCTGGCCGTCGATGGTCGTCGTGGTGATGTCATTGTATGCCTGCATGGCGATGGTGGCACCCTTGCACGAGGGGACGGTGAGCTTCGTTCCGCTGTTCACCTGTGCCCACTGGTCCTTGCGGCCCACGTTGTTGAACTTACCGTTAGTGGCGTCGATGTCCATCTTCACGTCGATGACGGCATCGCCAATGGTGGCCTGCGTGACCACCCAGCCGCTCTTGCCCTGGAAGTTGATGGGGCCAGCGCCGTCGCCCTCGCCGAACATCCAGTTCAGCACGACGGCCTCGGTGCGGTCAGCGAGCGTGACGGTGTTGGCGGCATACTGTGCCGTCAGCGTCACGTCGGCCGAAAGCTTCATCTTCTCGCCAGCCTTATGGAGAGTGGTGCCGTCGCTCCAGCCTGTGAAGGTATAGCCCTCCTTGTAGAGGGTGGTGTTGGCGGGAAGGACAATCTCCTCGTCAGCACTGTAGACCTTGGCAGCGGGCAGCAGGCCAGCGCCTTCGCCAGCGGCGTATGTCAGCGTGTAGGAGGCCACCTCGGCGGGCAGGTCGGCGGGGTCGACGGCCTTGGCAGCGATGTAGGGACAGTAGCCATTGTAGACAATGGTGAGCGTGGTGGGCTGCAGACCGCGGTAGAGGGCAGTGACGGCACTCTTGTTGCTGTGCCAGCAGCCCTGCTTGCCGCCCTTCAGCTCCATGACGTTGCCCTCGGTGTCGGTAACAGTGCCATCCTGATTGCCAAACTGGCAGTCGCCGAGCGTGATTTCCACGGGGCCGTTGACGCGCATAGTGAAGGTGCAGTTCACCCATCCGTGGTCTTTGTCGTTCAGACGGACGGCTTTGACTGTGAGATTGGCCGCAGCATCGTCGGCAGTGGTGGCGGTGTAGGTACCGTCCTCAGCTACCAAGACGCCAAAGTTGGTGTTGTCGCCAGGGAATACGGAGGCATCGGTCAGGGTGACGGCAAAGTCACGCCATGTCCACTCCGCAGCTGACGTCGTTCCCCATAGCATCGCCAGGATGGCTAACAGGGATAAGCGTAGGAATCTGTTCTTCATGTCGTTTTGTTGTTAGTTTGTAATAATAGGTTTTGTAAAAAGTTATCTGACAATACGCTTGCGGCCCTGTTCGATGACAATGCCGCGGAAGCCGGGGCGGACACGCTGGCCGGCAAGGTTGTAGGCGGGCTGCTGCTCAGCAGTGCGCGACACTACAGGCACGATGGTCGATACGTCAGGGTCGTTGACGGCAGGATGGAACACGCCGTCGGCATCATAGAAGGCGGGGTAGTACTCGGCAACGCTCTCCAAGGCACCATCGTTGCCACCGAGCATGATGTCCTGCACAAGACTGTTGGCATAGACCTCAAGATTGGTGTAGTATTTGTGCTCGCTGTCAACTGTGTACTGACTGGCGTCGTTCTTTGCGGGGTCGAGCCCATTGTTCTTCTCCCACTCGTCGGGCATGCCGTCCTTGTCGCTGTCGAAGTCAGCGGGCCGGCTACCAGTGCCGAAGGTCTTCTCAGTATAGCCATTGACATCGCTGACGAGGTCGATGCGTCCCCACTTGCCTGAGACGCTGCCCTTGTAGGTGCATGTGCCGTTCAGGGTCTCAGTGGCATAGCGCTCGTCCACTTCGTCACGGCAGAGCGAGGCACCTGCATAGGTGGTCACCTGCTGGAAAGCCTTGTCGGCGGTATGCGTAGTGACATCGCCCGTTGGGCCAGCCTCGTCGAGTTTCATGCAGATATAGTCTGTACCGCTGACAGTGATATACTCCTCATTGGCGCCATTGTAGTGATTGGGATCTTTCGAGTAACGCTTGCCGTTACGCTCAATGGTGCCGTCGTCATAGCGGAAGGTTTCCCAGCCGGCATTCTTGTTGTCAATCATGTTGCCCTCGACGAAATAGCGGCTGGTCATGTCCCAGTATTTGGGATAGCCATCGGAGTTGCCCTTGGCTCCCACAGTGACGGTGGTCAGACGGTCGATAGTGGCGCCAGGACCACTCTTGTAGTAGTTGCCCACCATGTTCACTTTGCCGCCTCCAGGACCTCCATAGCAGCCGTTGGTATTGTAGATGACGCAGTTGCGGAAGTCAACGTTCTCAGCCTGCACTGCGTTCTCCCAGTTATACTGTTTGTAGAGTTGGTTGCTGGTGTAGCCTGTCCAGTCGTAGCGGGCACCATTGAATCGGGGCGAGCGGTTGGCCACATGCAGGATGAGGTTGTGGTGGAAGGAGGCCAACTTGCCGCCCCAGATGCCGCCATAGCCGTGAGCGCCCTTGCCGTGACCGGCATCGCAGAGGCTCTCACCGAGGGTACACCACTGCATGGTGAAGTTATTGTTGTCGTAGAACGAGGCCACCTCGTCGATGCTCCATGAGAAGGAACAGTGGTCCAGCATGATACCGGTAAGGTTGCGCTGCCATATGGCATCGGCACCATCATTGACGTTCTTCTCCTGTCCACGACGACAGCGGATGAAACGGATGACGTTGTTGCTGCCGGGCTGAACGGTGAAGTAGCGCAGCGTGATGCCCGGGGCCGGGGCCGTCTGTCCCAGGATGGTGGTGTTGTTGCCTATCTTCAGGTCACGGGTCAAGGCAATGACGCCACCCACGTCGAAGACAATAACTTTCTTACTGTTGCCACTGACAGCGGAACGGAAGGAGCCGGTGCCGGAGTCGTTGAGGTTGGTGACGTGTATCACCGTGCCGCCACGCCCGCCTGTGACATAGCGACCATGACCCTCAGCGCCAGGGAAGGCAGGGGTCTGTGCGGCAGCATCGCTGAACAACATGGCACCAATGATGAAAAGACTAGTAAAGATGTGTTTCATTTCTTTTATGTTTGTTGTTTTTCTTTTTTGAAGGGCTGCGACATGTCGCAGCATAGAGAGACAGGAGGGCGACGAGGAGACGATGACTACTGCATGCGCTGCAGTCCCTCCCAGCGCACGTTCCATGTGCCGTCCTGCGGGAAGCCCGGGTTGTTGGGGTTATCGCAGCCGTCCCAGCCGGCGCACATCATGGCCACGGCAGTGAGCAGGGCTCCGTTGCCCGGCAGGTAGATGCGCAGGCGGTCAGCCGTCTGGAAGTTATGTCCGTTCTTCAGGTACGTATTCTTCTGGGTGTCGATGAGCAGGGCGCTGAGGGCGGTCTGCGGCTGTCCTAAGCGTGCGGCGGCCATGGCCGTCATGCCGTAGTCCCAGCCCCAGGTGGTGGCCCAGTTCCAGTTGTCCATCACCCAGTTGAGGGTCTTGGCGGCTGTGGCAGTGTCGCTGCTGAGCTGACAGGAGGGCAGGAGGCCGAAGGGTCCGAGGACGGCGGGGTGGTCGTTGCGGCACTTCTCGACGAAGGTCTCATAGGCTCCTCCCGCGGTGGCCGAGGAGGCTCCTTTTGTCTTGGAGGCCCCGACGACGTCGAAGGGGTCGAAGCGCTGCAGACCTTCGGTCTTGCCCTTGGGCAGACCAGCGGTGTAGATGCCGTCAGCGTTCATGGGCAGGGGGGCCATGTTCTTGGCGATGTCGTCCCACTGTGCATTGCGGGGCAGGCCCTGGCGCTCGCGCCACTTGTTAGCCACGGTGAGGCCGTACTGCCAGTAGGCCAGCTCGAAGGGATGGTTGTAGCTGAAGTCCTTCGACATCGACTCCTGCATGGCGGTGGCACCCTGCAGGAAGTAAGTCTTTTTGCCAGCGGGGGAACCGCTGGGCGCGCTGACGAAGCTGCCAGCGGGAGAACCGCTGGCCACACTGACGAAGTCGGCCATGAACAGCGCTGTCTGCTCCACCTGGTCGGCATATTTCTTCAGTGTAGCGGCCGTCGGATTGGCACGGTACATCTCCTCCGCCATATATATATAATGTGGCTGTTGCCAGATGAGGAAGGAACCGGTGTTCGACGGTGCCTCGCCAGCCCAGGGGTCGGTCATCTTCATCCAGCGTATGCCCTCGAAGCCCTGTCGCTGGGCTATCTGGCGTGCCACCTGAGAGGCCACGTCGTTGTACCAGTCCATGACGGTGGCCACGGTCAGCGGACGGTTCCAGAGGGCGAAGTCCACCATGTGCCACCAGGTCATCTCCAAGTGCGGGCGTCCGAACCACGAGTTGTAGGTCAGTCCTGTCTCCTGCGGCGGCATGTTGTTGGCACAGTTCACCTGCGTCAGATACTGCGAGAGGACGACACGGCGCTCCAGCTCCTTCGCCCTTGGGTCGGTGCACTGGCTGAAGTCGACGATGGCTCCGGCGTTCCACCAGCGGTTCCAGGCACGGATGACGGAGCGCAGGTCCTGGTCGAAGACGAGGGCGTTGTTCGCAGCGTTGGCAACGCTACATACTGGACTGTAGGCAGCCTTGAAGCTGAGGACGTTGTCAGTGGTGGACAGCACGAAGCAGTGGCGGTCGCGCTCGTACAGCTGAGCCTCGCCCTGCCAGGTGAGGGTGAGGTAATAGCGGGTGGAGTCGAGCTGATGCTCGATGACGGCGCAGTGGGTGCCGGCGGGGAAACCGCCGGGCGCTGTGGGGGCGGGATAGATGATGCGCGAGACGTGCTGGTCGTCCTTGGTCCAGTCGGCAGCAGCATCGGCATGCTTGCCCGTAGGGTACGGCAGGCGGATGGCGACGGTGGCACGGCGGTCCTTCAGCAGCGGCGACTTGATGTGGTAGATGACCGCATCGTCGTTCTGCATGCAGGCAGTGATGACATCAACGGGCTGTGCATCGGCCACGAAATGCGACTCGATGACACCGTCATAGAGCTTCAGCTCCTGACGGATGTCGGTCAACTCCTTCAGCTCAATCTTCTTGCCCTGGGCGTCGCTCAGCTCCAGGCCGATGGCACCGAGGTTCAGACGATGGGGATTGACGCGGAAGTATTGTGTAGCCTGAACATTTCGCTCAGTCACTTCCCCCTGGGGGGAGCGGGAGGGAGCCTTGTACTCTACGGCGTACACCTCCTGATGGCCGTGACCCAGGTCGAAGCTTTTCTCCGACTCAGCCGGCGTCAGGCCCTTGGTGTTTTCGAACTTATGCCAGCCCCAGTCGGACATGGCTGTCAGAGGCACACCTGCCTCATAGTCAAAAGGGAACGACTGCAGCCCTGTGACGTCGACGGTGGTAGCGAAGTGGCCGTTGCCCACGGTGAGCGATGCCAGCGGGTCAGCCTCGGTGACGACGGGATTGTTGCGTCCTGCCACGGCCTTGCGGTCGATGGGCTTGTCGATGTTGTCAGTGTCGTAGCCCAGCATCTCCATCTCGAGACTGGCCCAGATGAAGGGGCCAAGGCCCTTGGCGTCGTTGTCACGAATGGGTTCGCTGAGATAGTAGGCGTAGCCGCCGTCGCGCCGACGGTTCTCCTTCACCTTGCCCTTGGGGTTGACCTGCTTCATGGCGGCCACCACCTGTGGTGTGGCGGCGGGGCCGAGACCAGCCACCGAGCAACAGTTGGTAAGCGAGATGGTCTTGTCGTCGTTCACGCGGATGAAGTTCTGTATGATACCCTTGTAGGCCCTGATGCCCGCATCGCGATACTTCGTGCCCACATAGCCCTTGCGGTATGCCTTCAGCAGGACGTAGGTGAACATGGCTGAGCAGGTGCTCTCCAAGTAGTTGCCCTCGCGTCCGGGCGAGTCCATCACCTGATACCACACGCCGCTCTTCTTGTCCTGCCACTTCAGCACGGCGTCGAGGTCCTTCTGCAGCAGGTCGATGACCTCATGGCGGCGGGCATAGTCCTCGGGCAGTGCGTCGAGCACCTCGATGAGTGCCATGGTGTACCAGCCCTGTGCCCTACCCCAGCAGTGCTGCGACAGTCCGGTGACGCTGTCGCTCCAGAAGGCGGTGCGCGTCTCGTCGTAGGCGTGGCGGTTCAGCCCCGTGACGGGGTCCAGGGTGCGCTCGTAGGTCACCTTCAGCTGGTTGACGGCATCGTCGTAGATGGCGGTGATGGCTTTCTGGGACTTCTGGGAGCGCTGGGAGTTCTGGGAACGCTGAGAGTTCTGGGAGAGGGTGATGGGGGCGGTGAGACAGCGGTAGGGAAGGCCCATGAAGATGCCGTCGAGCCACACCTGGTAAGCGTAGATGGCCTTGTGCCAGTACACCTTGTCGGCCACGGTGCGCGGCTGGTCCTGCAGCTGCTTCATCATGGTCTGCATGGCTATCAGGTTCTTGGCCTCGGGCCACTGCTGGTACATGCGTGTGACGAAGTGGCCCGTGCGGATGTTGTCGAGGTTATAGTCCAGGATGTTGTAGCCGCGTATGTCGCCCTTCTCGTTAATCATCGTGTCGGTGTACAGCTGACAGTACTTGCGTATGTCATCGCCGCCATAGCGCAGATAGGTGTCGAGCATGCCTTCCAGCTCGATGCCCATGACGTAACTCCACTTCGGACGGGTGGAGAAGTCGAGCATATACGACTGTGGCACGCGCTTCATCTCCGAGTAGGTCATCCACTCAGAGTAGTGCTTGTAAGGCTTGTCGGTGAGCGCCAGAGAGCCGTTGACATAGAGCTTGTCATAGCGCACGTCGCGCACCTTGCCGGTGATGCTGTTGCCCTGCTGCACGCCGTCGAAGCGGCAGTTGCGCACATCGATGTCGTAGACCAGCGTGTCGTCTTCCAGACCAATAATCAGCACGCCATATTTCGACTTCTGGCAGGTGACGTTCTCCATCAGCACATTGCGCACGATGGGGTTGTTGCCCCGGCAGCAAATCTCGTTATGGTCGTAGTCGAGGTTAATCTTCAGCACGCTCTCACCGCACTGGCCCACCTTGATGTCCTTGACGAAGATGTCCTCGATGATGCCACCACGGCACGAGTTGGTTTTTATGCGTAGCACACGGTCGAGGTTGGGCGAGTCCATGACGCAGTCGTGTGCGAAGATGTTCTTGGCGCCGCCGCTGATTTCCGAGCCGATGACCACGCCGCCATGACCGTTCTTCATCTCACAGCGACGGATGATGATGTTCTGCGAGGGCATGCCATGCTCACGGCCGTCACGGTTGCGCCCGCTCTTGATGGCTATGCAGTCATCGCCGGTGTTGAAGAAGCTGTCCTCGATGAGCACGCGGTCGCAGCTCTCGGGGTCGCAGCCGTCGCCATTGGGACCGGCATTGTTGATATGCACACGACGCACGATGACATCAGTGGACCTGACAGGATGGATGACCCAGAAGGGCGAGTCGAGCAGTGTGACATCCTCGATGAGCACGCGCTGGCACTCGACGAAGTTCACCAGCTGGGGCCTCAGGCCGTCCTTGGGGCCGAAGGTGCGCTCGGCACTGCGGTTCCCCATCTCGTCCTTCATGGGCACGCCGTCCTCGCCGGCACGCAGCAGGCGCGGACGGGCCTCTATCTTCTGGCTGACCATGCCTTCCTTCCATCCGTAGTGCTGTGCACCGCACCAGGGCCACCAGGTGTCGTTGCTGCCGCCACCGTCGATGGTGCCGCGCCCGGTGATGGCCACATCGTGTGCCTGGTAGGCGTAGATGCAGGGTGAGAGGTTGTAGCAGTCGAGCCCTTCCCACACCGTCTCCACGATGGGGTACAGCTCCGGCTCGAAGGCGAACTGCAGCACGGCTCCCTCCTGAATCTCGAGGTTGACGCCGCTCTTCAGATGGATGGCAGCGGTGATGAACTTGCAGCCAGCAGGCACCACCACACGACCGCCGCCCTTCTTCGAGCACTTGTCGATGGCTTTCTGAATGGCTTTCTGGTTGTCGGCAGCCGAGCCGTCGGTCTTGGCGCCGTAACGAGTGACAAGGAACATTTTTTCTTCCAGTCGTGGCGACTGTATGCTCTGTTCTATCTGACGATAGGCTTCGTCATTCCAGCTAATGGCACGGGTCGTCCACGGAGCCAGCAATAACAATAGCAGAGGCAGGAATCTTTTCATACGTTTTAGTTGTTAGTTAATAGGTTGCAAAGTTACGAAAAACTATTTGAACGACAAAATTATAAGGCACAAAAAAGGCCGCCCGTCAACTCAAACGTTTGCGTATACGCATGCGCACGCACATGATACACGCGCGTGCGTGAGAAAAATCGGCACCTTATTCTAAAAAAGTGCCGACTTATGACAGCCAGGCATGGAGATAATTCAGCCAGGCATGGAGATAATTTCGTAAAGCGGCTCCTGGCTGAATTATCTCCATGCGTGGCTGTCATAAAGTGGCCACTTTTATGTTCGCAAAGCGGCCAAAAACTGACGCAGACGGTCAACGTTCTTGACGGCAGGAGCTATCTCAAACCGTGAGTTCAAGTCGATGCCCATGCACTGCGGATGGCGGAACGTCCTGACGCGCTGCACGTCATCAGGACCGATGCCGCCGCTGAGCAGGAAGGGCACGCTGCCCTGATAGGCATCGAGGATGCTCCAGTCGAACTGCCGACCGCTGCCGCCCACGGAGGGGCAGTGCGTGTCGAAGACGAAGGCATCGACGCAGTCTTCGTAGTCACTGCATGCCTTCAGGCAGTCGGCCGAGCTGATGCTGATGGCCTTCCAGAACTGGATGCCAGGACGCAGGTCGGGGGCGATGGTGGCACGCAGGTTACGAATCAGCGTGGGCGACTCATGGCCATGCAGCTGCACCACATCCAGCTGGAAGTTCACGACACGGGTGATGATGCTCTGGGGCATCTCGTCGACGAAGACGCCTACTTTCAGGGGTGAGAGGTGAGAGGTGAGAGGTGAGAGGTCAGGGGTGAGGGGTGAGGAGTCAGCCCTGTCGGGGATGATGCCCGCATGGGTGGGAATCATCGCCACATAGCGTGGCGACTGGTCCCAGAATATCATTCCGATGTAGTCCACGCCCAGCGCAGCTACCTGACGGATGTTCTCAACGTCACGCATTCCGCATACCTTTATCTTCATGTCAGTCATTGCTTCGATTCGCTCAACTTGTTGAGTCATTTATCTCTTTATCATCTTCACGCCACCGACGATGTAAGTGCCCTGAGGCAGACTGTCGAGGGCGCGCTTGAAGGGCACATCCTTGCGCAGCAGCATGCCGTCGGCTGAATAGACGTTCACTGGCGTGTCGTCAGCAAAGGTGGTCCCAATGCCGGTGTTGATGGCCGCCACGCGCAGCTTGCCATCGGTGAGCAGCGTCGAGTCGTCCAGCTCATAGGCCGTGCCGTCCTCGGCCTCGCACTTCACGAAGAAGGTGCCCCTGTGGTTTCCCGTCACGTTATAGACGGTTATCTCGTCGCCTACCTTCAGCTGCCTCGTGGCCGGCACGACCACAAGGATGGTGTCGCCACTGTGCTGCAACAGTCCCTTCACGTTCAGGCAGGTGTTCGTCGACGCCCCGAGCTGACAGCGTGTAATGGCGCCCTGCTGCAGGGTCAGGTTCTGCACCGTCGCCGAGCCAGTGATGGTGCCGCCCTTCCTGACCGTGATGAGTCCGGTGGTCATGGCCGTCGAAGTGCTGTTGGTCAGCTCCAGCGTACCGCCATTGACGGTGATGGGCGAGGTATGTCCGGTGGCGGTCAGCGTCAGCCGGCCCGTACCCTCCTTGGTGATGCTCTTGGCCTTGAACAGTCCACGGTACTGCGAGTCCTCGTTGCGGTAGCCTATCATATAGGTGCTGCCCGTGCCTTCCAAGACGGCGTCGGCAGCGGTGGCCTGCAGGGTGCCTATGCGCAGGGTGGCGGTGGCCTGGTTGCCACTGCCGCCGTTGTAATGGGCGATATTCGTGCCAGCCTCCACCTTCAGCACGGCCTTGCTCATGTCAGTGACACCCGACATCAGGCGGAACTGGCCGCCCTTGGCCGTCAGCGTGCCTTCGTAGTTGCTGAAGTTCAGGCCCACGTCGCAACGCACATAGCGTGTCTCGACTGTCAGGTTGCCCTTGCCCTTCACGCTGCCGTTGATGGAACCGCGCGACGAGCCGAGGATGCGGTTGTTGGTGCCTTCTTCGACGGTGACGATATGGTTGAAGTTAGGCACGGTCGAGGTGCTGTTCACGTCAATCTGGTGCACCTCGCCGCCAGCCAGCACCATGGGCGAGCCGCTGCGCCCGAAGGTGCTGTTCCAGGCACCCTGGGCCACGATGCCGCGACGCACGATGAGTCCGGCGAAGGTGTTGGCACCGCCATAGGTGAAGTTCAGCTGTCCGGGACCGTCCTTGACGAGGAAGCCCGTACCGCTGACCTGTCCCTTCAATGACAGGGCGCTGTTGGCCTGTGCGATGCGGATGGTGGCAGTGTCGGTGAGCACTATCTGACGGTCAGTGCCCATGTTGTCCTTCGACAGCACCAGCGTGCCGCCATTGAGTTGCAGGTTGCCCCTGGCAGCGGTAGCGGCGCCGAGGGCACTCGCCTGGCCGCCGTCGTAGAAGTTGGGCACGGTCAGTGTGCCGCCATTGACGACGGTAGGACCTGTGTAGTCGCTGTACTTCATGTTCAGTGTCACGCTGGCAGCCTTGTTCACGGTGACGCCACCCGCACCGCTGATGCCGCCGTTGCCATTGAGGGTGAAGGTGCCGCTGTCAAAGGTGACACCGTTGGTGACCATCATCTCAGGAACGGTGAGAGTGGTGCGCTGCGCCTGGGCGTTGAACACCACGGCATCGCCGCTGACGAAGGCGGTGGGAGTGGCTGTGGAGGCTGAGCCTCCACCTACGGAGAAGTTCTCCACCTTGTAGTTCCAGACACCGCTTTCGCTGCCGGTCCAGACGACGTTATCCTGCGGGGCGCGCGTGGCGTGAATTTTCAGGATGAGCTTGTTGCCATCCACCACGAAGTCGTAGTTGATGCCCTCCAAGCCGCGGGTCTGCAGCTTGGCGGGGTCGCAGGTCAGCGTACCGGTACACTGGGCTATCACGTAGTCAGCACCCTTGTCTGAACGAAGGTTGACGGTGACATAGTTGGTGTTTCTGAAGGTCAGGTCGCCATCGACAATGAGGCTGCCACAGACGGCCTCCGTGGGACAGTCCACACAATCAGGCTCAACCACGTCGGCCGTCAGTTCCAGATAGACGTTGCCTGGCAACACCATGCTCTTGGCCGACTTGATGCCTGGGGTGGTGTCCTCACTGCTGAAGCCATTACCCAAATCCATCCGGCATCCCTCGTAGTTGAGCGCCCCCTCGAAGGTAATGGTGTCCTTCAGCATGACGCAGCCAGCCAGCGTACCCTTGGCACGCAACTCCACAGGACCGGCAATGCTGCCGTTGACCGCAAGGGTGCCCTCGCTGATGAGCGTCTTGCCCGTGTGGCCGAGGCTGGCATTGAAGGTGGCAGTGCCAAGCAATGACTTGACAAGCTGTCCGTCGCCGGTGGTACCCTTACCAGTGAAGGTGTAGTCATGGCCGCGGGGGTTCATCAGGTAGATGACGGGCGCGTTAAACGGCTGGTTGACAATGATGGGGTTGCTGTTGTCGCCAGCGATGTCGAACATCAGGCTCTTGCCCTCGGCGTAGGCGGCCTTCTGAGCCAGGTCGAAAGTGGAGAAGCCACTTTCCACACTGGTGCCGCCCTTCCAGCGCAGGTCAGCCTCGAAGACGGGCGGCAGGGGCGGCAGGGGCATGCCTCCACCGAGATAGAAACCGGTGTTGGGGTGCTGGTAGTAGCCGCGTGTAGTGCAGTCGCCACGGTAGTGAGGGTCCTGCTGCAGACAGTAGATGCTGTAGTCAGAGGGCATGTTGGTGGTATAGCCCACCAGACCAGTGCAGCCATCGGCGTTCTGCTTGGCAAGGATAATCTCCTCGCGCCAGTCGCCGATGATGTCGCCCATGAAGGCAGGCCGCGTGCCCGTGCCGCCATGGGTGGCCCAGGTGCTCTCCTGCGAGAACTCAGCCAGGCGCGCCTTGTTCAGCACCTGCGTAATCATCATGTTGGTGCCCCAGCCGCTACCGCCGGGCGACGACAGCTCCTCGCGCTGCAGGTCGCCGTTCCACCACACGCCCTCGAACATCGTCTTGATGTTACAGCCGGAGCGTGTGTAGCTGGTCTTCTCGCCCTTGCAGTCGTAGATATAGTCGTCGGTAAAGCTGTACAGCTCGTAGCCCTTGCGCGAGGCGTCAACGTCCATGCAGGCACCACGGCCCACATCGTAGACGCTGGGCAGGTACCACTCCTTGATGCGCTCGGCGGTGCGGGCATCGTAGAGCAGCTGACCCAGGAGGGCACTCTGCTGAATGGCGTACACCTCCAGTCCGGGACGGTCAGGGTCGATGTCTGAGAGGATGTGGCGGTCGCCATGACCAATGCCGGGTGACGCAAACCAACCGTTCTTCGGGTTGACGCTGTAGCCACCCTGAATCATCTCGTCAGTGCCGTCGCCGTCAACATCGGCCACGCGCAGCTGGTGGAACTCGGCAGGCCAGGGGCTCTTGTCGTTGCGACTCCAGGTCTTGTCGTGATGCCAGTTGGTGGCGGTGGGGGAGCCACCGTCCACAGGCCAGTCGTACTCCCAGGTGAAGACGTAGTTGTGGTGTGTCTTGTTGGTCTCACGGTCCAGACACTCCATGACGAGCGAGGGGTGGATGCCGTCGAGGTAGCAGATGCTGAAGTGTCCGTCCATGACGGCATAGCCGAAGCTCATGTACTTGGCACGGGTGTTTCGTCCCCAGGTGTCGCTGCCGTCGTGCACCTCACTGTACTTCAGCTCGCTGCAGTCCAGCTCCTCGCCCGTCAGTCCGTCGATGACGCTGACATAGAAGGGCGGCACGCGGGTGGCATGGGTACGGTAGTCGACGACGCCATCGCCGTCGGTGTCGGCCGTGGCGCTGCCCATGGCATAGCGGCCCCAGGTCTCGTTCTGCTTGTCCCAAAAGCGGGTGCCGTCGCTACTCTTGATGAGCACCTCGCAACGACCGTCACAGTTGATGTCCCACGCCACCACCATGTCGTTCTGTCCGCCACAGATGTTCACGTTGGGACCCATATCGACGGTCCACAGCAGCTCGCCGCTGAAGCGGTAGGCCTGAATCTTGTGCGTCGTGGTGGCGGTGTTGTCGCTCTGGTTCTCCGCATCGTCGCTGTCAGCGGCTCCAGCAAAGAGGCGGTCTACCACCACGGCGTCGTACTCACCGTCGCCGTCGGTGTCCATGGGCCAGACATACTTCGTGCGATAGTCGTTGCGCGGAATGACGTTGTTGTCGTAGTTGATGTCAAACCACACATTGGGATAGGCTCGCGTCCTATATAAGAAAGGTACAGACAGCGGTCCTTCCTGACCGTCGGGCGTGATGGCCGTCACGGCATACTCGGTGTTGTTCGCCAGCGAAGACGGCACGTAGTTGGTGCGCTTCAGTGGCGTGGTGTTCATCTTCGTAAAGTCGGCAGCACCCGCCGTGCGCCGGTACACATTGTAGGTGGTACCCTCCGGCTCCTGTGCCAGCTTGCGCCAGCTGATGAGGTTGCCCTGTCCGCCGGCGGAAGACGCGCTGCGTATGGTATTGCCTGAACGATTGACAGCCACGACGCCGCGCGCCACAGGCTGCTGCAGGCGCTGGCCCAAGGCGGTCAGCGAGATAAGGGCCGTCAGTGAAAGGGCCGCAAGTCTTTTGTTGTTCATGTGTGGTTATTTTTTAGGATTCAACATATCGGCCACGGCCTTGGCGATGAGGCCTGCCCCCTTGTCATTGGGGTGAATACTGTCACCGGTCATGTCCTTCTTGTCGGTGATGACGCCGTGCAGGTCAATGACGGTCAGGTGGTTGCGACGCGCCACCTTCTGTATGGACGGAATGACACCGTTGACGATGACGCTGTCAGTGATGCCCCATTTGTCCTTGAAGGCACGGATGGGGGTGCACAGATAGATGGCAGGCTTCGACGGCAGGGCCTTCAGGGTGTCAATCATGGCCTGGTAGTCCTGCTCATACTGCTGCTGGTTCCACTGGTAGTCCTTCGAGTCGTTAGTGCCGAGCTTGATGACGACGATGTCGGGCTGGAACGCCTGGGCATCGCGCCAGGCCAGCTCCTTCATATAGGGATGGTCGCTGGTGCTCATCATGCAACGGGCACCCACGCCGTAGTTCTTCACCACGAAGGCATCGCCCAGCAGGCGCTGCAGCTGAGCGGGGTAGCCCTTCATCTCCTGCATGTCGATGCCTGAGCCGTGGGTGATACTGTTGCCGATGCACGCCACGCGACAGGCATCAGGGCGCGACTGCGGCAGTGAGCGCAGCCAGGCATCGAGGTCGGCCAGCATCTGGTCGTGATAGGGCCACGACGTGCGGAAGCCGAAGCCATGGCCGCCCGACGGATAGGCATAGAGGGCACAGAGATTGCCGGCACGGCGCATGGCACTGAAGTAGGCCACGCCGTTGGTCACGGGCGGCACCACGCCGTCGTCGGCAGCGGTGATGACGATGGCCGGCGGGGTGAGGTGGCTCACCACGGCGTTCTGGCTGCTCCATGTCTTCACCAAGCGCTCATCCTTCGCACCTTCCTCGCCCAGGAAGTTCAGGCACGACCCGCGATGGCTATCGCGCTGGTTCATGGAGATGACGGGATAGAAGAGTATGGAGAAGTTGGGACGACAGTCGAACTCGCTGTGCGTGGAGACGGCCGAGGCCAGATGACCACCGGCCGAGGAGCCCATGATGCCCACTTCAAGCGGGTTGACACCCCACACCAGCGCCGAGTCGCGCACGGTGCGGATGGCTTGCTGCGCATCGCCAAGAGGAATGGTGCGGTCGCCGCCAGGCATGCGGTACTTCAGCACGCAGCAGGCGATGCCGCGCTCGTTAAACCACGGTGCCCAGTCGTGGCCCTCGTGCTGCATGGCCAGGTGACTGTAGCCGCCACCAGGGCATACCACCACGGCACGGCCCGAAGGCTGCTGCGGCAGATATACTTCCATGTTGGACTGGCCGTCGGGGGTGATGGACACATTGAAATGGCGCTGCGTCTGGGCAGCAAGCGACGTTGTCAGCAACAACGACAGCAGTGTCAGCGAATGTCTCATAGCAGTAGTTCTTAATGTATTTAGCGTTTGTTGTTTCGGTGCTGCAAAATTAAGCAAAAAAAAAACAAACCACAAACATCTTAGCTTTTTTTGTGCCTTTTTTTTTCAATGCGCCTGCCATGCGGCGGCGATGTATCGCGGACGATATTTTATTAAACGTTCCTAAATAATCAGTTAAATCGCTTGCGATATGAGCAAATGTCCTTACCTTTGCATCGTGAACGATAAAAGCAAAAAAATGAGGAAACTTGATGGCTTTACGTTTTTTTTTAGTATTTTTGCACGCTGAAAGTAGAATACTGATAACTAACAAATAACAACTAACTCAATGAAAAGTATTTTCAAGACTTGTTTGGCTGCAGCCATTGCCCTGATGATGGGCGCCCAGCTGTGGGCAGCCAACGGCAAGACAACCGTGGACCAGGTGACAAGCACGCGTACGGTGCTGAACGCCGTGGACTTCATCATCACCAACGCCACACCCTTCGGTACCGACGGCGTGGTGGACATCCAGAACGACAAGGCTGTCATCATCCTTCAGAACGTGAAGCCCTCGGCAGCCATCCCGCTGCTGTCAGCCCACGTCAAGGTGAACGGTGGTCGGGCCATCAACAACTCGAACTGCCAGGTGAAGCTGTACAACCGTGGCTGCATCATCCTGCCCTACGGCAACAGCACAAAACCGCTGACGGTGTACTCCGAGAAGAACTTCGAGGGCGAGTCAGCCGACAACTTCGGACTGGGCAACGACGGTGGCTTCATGAACACCCTGACTGCGGCTCAGCTGAAGAACCGCATCCGCTCGTTCAAGCTCAAGCGTGGCTACATGGTCACCTTCTCCATCAAGGACCGTGGCCGTGGCTACAGCCGCTGCTTCATCGCCGACGACGAAGACCTGGAGTTTGCACAGCTGCCCGCCATCCTCGACCGCAGCATCAGCAGCTACCGCATCTTCAAGTGGTACGACACCGGCAAGGCCGCCCTGGCCAACAACACCAGTGCCGAGGCCGTCAGTGCACTGAACGTCACATCGTGCTACAGCTTCGGACTTGGCGAGAGCCGCCTGCCCGACGCCGAGTGCGTGCCGCACCACATCTACGAGAACTGGCCGTCAGCCGCCAGCTGTGGACAAGTGACCTACTCATGCCACCTGAAGACAAACAACGAGCCGCGCAACTCAGCCGACCCCACCCCCAACACCCAGGAGGAGATTCTGGCCAACTGGGAAGACCTCATGGCTACGGGCATGCGTCTGTGCTCGCCCTCGTCGTGGGACGGCAGTGACTATACCAACGGCTCGGGATTCCTCAAGACGCTGCTTGACGAGATAGACAAGCGCGGCTGGCGCTGCGACATCGTAGACCTGCACTGCTACTGGCCTGAGGGCAACTTCAGCAGTGTACAGAACTGGAAGAACACCACCGGCCGTCCGGTGTGGATTTCAGAATGGGTGTGGGGTGCCTCATGGAACACCAACGGTGCCTTCGCCAGCGGTGTCACCGAGGCACAGAACGCCTCAGCCGTGCAGCGCATCTGCAACACGCTGAACAATTTGGCCTGCGTGGAGCGCTACTACTACTGGAACAGCGAGCGCGACCCGTCGAAGATTTACAAGAACGGCTCACTCACCGCCGCCGGCAAGTACTATGCCAGCATCAACAGCGGCCTGGGCTACAAGAAATCGCAGGAATATGTGCCGAAGTGCCCGCCACAGGTAGCTCCCACCAATCTCGGCGTGGAGTATGACGCCAAGACCGGCAAGGCCACTCTGACATGGACGGAGAGCAACGGAGAGATGAACGAATACATACACCTGCAGTGCCGCCACAGCACCTCACAGGCCTGGATCGACATCGCCGACGTACCCTTTGACGAGACGACGACAACCTACACTGTCAGCGACGTGGATGCCCAGCAGGGCTGGCAGTTCCGCATCAGCGAGAAGAACGCCAACGGCAGCGTGCAGAACTCGAACATCGTCATGGTGGTGAACAGCGACGTGACAACAGGCGATGCCGTCACCATCGGCGACGAGACGCTCTATATTGGCGGCAACATGCTGGTGAACGGCGATTTCAGCATGGGTCTCCATGGCTGGACCAACGGCAAGGGCGATGCACTGGCACAGCCCTGGTTCCAGGCACCGGCCATCGGCGGCAGCGACGGCGGCCCCTACCTGCAGTGCTACGGCAACGGTGGCACGGGCACCGAATCGTCCATCAAGATGGCGGTCAAGCTGAAGCCCAACACCAACTATTACTTCCTGGCCGATGCCTGCAACATGACATCCAGCTCATCAGCCAAGGTCGTCCTCAGCACCAACGGCACCAACACCAACGGTGGCCAGGTGGGCACCATCAGCAACATCTCGACGGCATGGCAGAGCATGTACTGCACCTTCAACAGCGGAAGTAATGAATATGTCATCCTGCAGTTCACCACACTGGGCGCACAGTCACGCTTCGACAACCTGCGCCTGTACGAGCTGTTCAGCACCCAAGAGCAGGCACTGGACAACGGTGCTGCCATGGCGCGCCAGCGTGCACAGACCCTCATGGACTATAACCCGCAGTTTAACAGCACGCTGTCAGAGCAGTTGGCTAACGTTGACGCTGACAAGCAGGCCGACATGGACTATGTCAAGGCCATCACCGACGAGGCCATCCAGGCCCTCGCCACCCTACCCCTGCTGCAGGCACGTGCCAAGGAGATGAAGGCGCTCGTCAGCCAGTATCCCATCATCGGCAGCGAGCAGTTGGCAGCCATCGCCGACGAGGTGGAGAACAGGGGCGCCGTCGACACCACGCCGCAGTGGGTGCTGCAGACCTACGAGGCACTCAGCGACCAGATAGAAGAGAGCCTGCCCCTGACCACCGTCGAGGGCAAGGTGAAGTCGCCAAACTTCACCAGCACGACAGGATGGACCACCATTGCCGGCACCCACACCGGTGGCGACCAGCGTACAGCCACGCAGGACGGCGTGACCTGCTGGAACGCCTGGTGGGCACTCAACCCCAGCGAGGACAACGGCAAGACGATGGCCATCAAGCAGGAGCTGACGGCACTGCCCCAGCACGGACTCTACTTCAACGAGTGCCGTGCCTCGACGCAGCACTACTGCCTCAGCGACCAGCATGCCTACATCACCGACGGCACGACGACGGCTGTCAGCCCCACCCTGACGAGCGACTACCTTGACCTGACGAACATCAGCGTGGCCGACCGCTGGCAGACGCTGACCACACTGCCCGTCTATGCCGACGTACAGGGCTCCGTCACCATCGGCTTCGAGAGCTCGAAGGCCGGCTCAACGGACATGGCCTACCGCAAGATGGATGCCAGCAGCAACACTGGCGACCACCGCGAGGGATGGTGGTGTGCCACCGACTTCCAGCTGCGCCATCTGCCGTTCTATCAGACCACCGTCAAGGCCCAGCAGTGGCAGGTGGCCTGCCTGCCCTACAATGTGGCAAAGACACCCGGTGTGACGTTCTACCAGATTGTGGGCATCCTGAGCGACTTCTCAGCGCTCTGCCTGGAGCAGATTGACGAGGTGGAGGCCGGCGAGCCGTTCATCTACATGTCCGAGAACGACTTGGCACAGTTCCGCGAGTACGGCCAGCCGAAGTCGTCGGCCAACAACAACGGCACGGGCAACCTGCGCGGATTCTACACCACCAGCGCCACGTCGCCCAAGGAATACTACTCGCTCATCGACGGCAGATGGTGGAAGGACAGCAACACACGCACGCCCATCGGCAACTACCACGCCATCATGCGTCCGTTCAACGACAACCAGGCCAAGCCCTACACCCTCTACGACACATGGAACGGCGCCACCATGCCCATCACCGGCATCACTGACGCTGAGAAGGAGGTGCTGATCGTAACTGCCATTGACCAGCCCGCCATCGCCACCCAGCAGGGGGCACGCCTCTACAACATGAACGGCACCCCCGTCCTGCAGAAGTCGGTGCGGCCGGGTGTCTACATCAAGGTTGAGAACGGAAAGGCCACAAAGATTGTCATAGAATGAAACGCACTTCCATCATCATTGCCTGCTGCTGCCAGCTCACACTGGCAGCAGCACAGGTGACGGAGAAAGCCGATGTCACCGTGGCTTTCGACCTCAGCCAGGGTGGCCACCGCTTCAGTCCCACCTGGGGCCTCGACCAAGCCTGGGTCAGCGAGTCCAACCTGCTGAAGGGCATCAACCACATGGGTCGTGAGAACATCGGCATAGGCCGCATTGCCTACCGTTTCAGCAAGCCGCTGGTCAACGACTCGGCCCTGGCATCCGATGTCATCAGCATCCTGCGACAGCGCGCCAGCCTCTTCAACAGGGTCAGCTCAACGCTGCCGTTGGCCATCACTGCCGACCAGGAGGCTGGCACCTGCGACTATTTCGTGGTGAACAAGAGCTGCAACGTCGACCACTGGGCAGCCATGATCAACAGCCACGTGCACTGGGTGCAGGCCAATACAAATCACCCCGTCATCGGCGTGTCGCCCTTCAACGAGCCAGACTACTGGACCACCGAGGAGGGGGCCACCGTGAGCAAGCAGGTGCAGGTGGCAAAGACGCTGAAGGAGCAGTATCCCCGCATGGCCGACGTGGCCATGGTGGGGGGCAACACCCTGAACAATGACAAGGCTCTGGCATGGTACACCACCGGCAAGCAGTACTACGACTGGGGCAACACCCACCAGTTGGCTGGCAGCTTCGACACCTACGCCAGCTTCTTCCAGCAGTTGCAGAAGGATGGCAAGGTGGGCTACGCCGACGAGATGCACAACGTGGGCGACGCCATGGTGGGCCTGGAGTACGGCATGACGGTAGGCATCTGGTGGGGCTTCGACAGCCGTGCCCGCGGCGAGTTCTGCGACATCAGCCGCAACGGCGAGCGCCTGGCCTATGGCGAGCACCGCAACAACTGGACTTCGGCCAGCGTCTACCGGCACGACGACGGACGCGTGAAAGCCTTCATCGGCTCCAGCGAGCGACAGGCCGTAACGACCACCTATCAGTTTGTGTCACTCGACCGCGACGTCTACTTCGACGGCTATGGGCCGCAGCGCCAGTTCCGCATGGAGATGCCTGGCGGCAATGGCTACCAGAACGGACAGACCAATGCGGAGCGTGTCATTGACATCACCTGGGGCGACGACGTGCCGCCGACGGCCATCACCAACGGGGTCTACAAGCTGGTGAACAAGGCTACCGGCAACGTGGCCAGCGTCAGCGGAGAGAATGTGGTGCTGCAGCGCTACAACGGGGCTGCCTCACAGCGGTGGAACCTGGCACTGAGCGACCCGCGCATCGGCGGCGACTACAGCTTCTACGACATCACGTCGGCCGCCAATGCCAAGACACGCCTGAACCTGCAGGACTTCTCTAAGAGCAACAACGCCAACATCATGGCTTACTCGAGAAACGAAAAGCCCACAAGCAACGAGCAGTGGTACCTGCAGTACGACGGCGACGGCTACTACTACATCCGCTGCCGTGAGAGCGCCCTTTACCTCTCGGCCCTGTCGAACAGCAAAGACGACGGCATCAACATCGTGCAGAAGACGATGGGCACGAGCGAGGCCCTGCGCAACCTGATGCGCTGGCGCTTGCTGCCTGCCGACGTGAACTACGAGACGACGCCGCCCGCACAGCCCCAGACACTGACGGCACAGCCGCTAACGGCTGCCGTACAGCTGTCGTGGACGCCAGTGGCCGACGAGGACAACGACGGCTACATGGTGCTCAGGACTGAGGAGGGCAGTGACGCGTGGAACACCATTGCACGACGCGTGCAGCAGCCTGCCTACACCGACAACACCGGACTGCCCGGACATACCTATATATATAAGGTAAAGGCCATCGACCGTGCCCAAAACCAGAGCACGCCATCGGCCACGGCCACGGTCACCGTGCCCACTGAGCGGACACTGATGGGCCACTGGACCCTGGACGAGAGCCTCGCCGACGTTAGCGGCAACGACCGCCACGCCCTCAGCGCCGTCACGCCAGGCTATGCCGCCGGCCGAGACGAGGGGGCGAAGTCGCTCTTCCTGCGTAGCAGCCAGTGGCTGCAGCTGCCCGTCAACAGCGTGGCTACAGACGAGACGACCATCGCCCTCTGGGTGAAGGTGCCCTCAGCAGCAACGGCATGGCAGCGACTGTTCGACTTCGGCTACGACACCGACCACTACTTCTTCTTCACGCCGAACAACGGCTCCGTCATGCGTCTGGCCATCAAGAACGGCGGCAGCGAGCAGCAGTTAGACGCGCCGAAGCTGCCTACCGGACAGTGGAAGCACGTGACCGTGACGATGAAGGCTGGCAGCACATGCATCTATGTCGACGGACAGCAGGTGGCATCCACCAGCGCCATCACCATCAGTCCGGCCGACGTGAAGCCTGTCATCAACTACATCGGGCGCAGCATGTTCAACAACGACCCCTACTTCACGGGCTATATGCAGGACCTGCGCATCTACAACTATGCACTGAGCAGCGACGAGGTGCAGCAGCTGTTCGATGGCACCACCGCCATCAGCCAGCCACAAGTGCAGCAGTCCGCCACCGTGCACACCCTCGGCGGCGTGCGCATAGAGCAGCCCCGCAAAGGTCTGAACATTGTGGACGGCAAGGTAAGGATAGTCCGATAGGGGGAAACCCTATCGGCACAGGGCTATCGGCACAGGGCCGCCGGCGCTACGGGAATGACGTAGGGCCGGCGGTTTGTGTTATAGTCAATCATCCACTGGTCTGCAACGATGTGGTCGTCGAGGGCCTGGATAGACAGCGTGTGACGGCCCTCAGTGAGATGGAGGGGCGTATAGTTACGTGCCTGACAGCGCAGCACATTCACTTTCCAGCGCTCCGAGCGGAACGGCTCCTTGAGCGAGATGACCACAGGGGCACCATCATCGAGGGTCACACTGTAGCGCAAGTCGCCGCGGTCGCTGGCTTGCGTGGGAATCATGGCAGTGGTGAGCATGACGTCGCCAGCCTGTTCCACATTGAACTCATAGACCAGCGTACACCCCTTCGGTATGGCTACGGCGTTCATTGAGTGGCCAAGCATCTGCACGCTATGAGGCTCCTGTCCTGGAGCATTGAAGCGGCTATAGTCGCAGGCGTTGCGGGCAATGCCGCGACCAGGAACGGGATGCTGGGGCAGCTCGGTGCGACATTCGCCAAAGACCGGCAGACCGCGCGGCGCTGCCGACATCAGCCCCTGCCAACGGCCGCCACCCATGGCGTTATAGCGTTCCGTCAGCGACTGTATCTCCTCGTATGCGCGGCGACTCTCCACGGCATCGCTGAGCATCTTGCGGCTCATGGCGGCGGCGGCATGGACGGGATAGAGCACATGGGCAAAGTAGGCATCACGCTGGTGCTCACTCACCATGGAAGCGTACACATCGACGATGGCCTCAATCTTGACAAAGTCGGCCATGCGCTGGTAAGCCTCCTTCAGCGAGAACTCAGTGCTGGTGGGCACCGACTTGCCGCCAGGATATTTCTTCTTGTCTAACTCCACCTGTGTCCAGCCCATGAACTCAGGCTTGCGGATGGCGTTCAACCTGTAGAACTCCTCCATGGCCGGAGCGACGGCATGGCCTACGAAGCCTCCGAACTGCGTCATCAGCCACCGTTCCAGATGCTGTCTGAGGGTGAGAGGTGAGAGGTGAGAGGTAAGAGGTGAGGGGTGAGAGGTGAGAGGTGAGAGGTGGGTGTCGTTGGGGACAATGGCGTCGATGTCCCATGCCAAGTCCAGGAACAGCTCCAGGTCGTAGGCTGCCACCTTGGGGTCGTGCACATTGGCAATCCACAGTCGGCGGCAGTTGTGGTCATAGGCCGTGCGCATCTCATGGTAGATGAGTCCGGGCTGGGTGGTGGTCAGCCACAGGTGGTCATGGGGACGACCCCAGTAGCTGAGGTGGTAATAGACGCCTCCCCCACCCTGCCGCTGCTGCTGCACGGAGTCAGGCAGACGGGTGAGATAGCCGTAGTTGTCGTCGCACCACATCAGCGTCACATCGTCGGGCACACGCAGGCCGCTCTCCATAATCTCCAGCACCTCCTTGTAGGGGATGAAGACCTGGGACACGCGCTCCACATCCTTGCGGTAATACTTGGCTATGAGCTTGCGCTGGTCGTCGATGACCTGCTGCAGACCGTTGAGTTTCTCCTCGGGTGTCCTCACGCCTTCCATGGAGCCGTCGTGTATGCCGCGCATGCCGATGGTGAACAGCTCCTCGCTGCCTTTCACCTCCTTCAGCCTTTCAATCCAGTACTTCTGCACGGCCTCACGGTTAGTGATGTAGTTGTAGGGGCCGCGCTGACGCACGTCCCACTCTGCCACGTTGTTGCGCAGCAGCGGCTCGCAGTGGCTCGTGCCGATGACGATGCCGAAGGAGTCGGCCATCGCCTTGTTGCCCGCCACGGTGAAGAAGCCCGGCGAGCAATCGTGCATGGCTGGCCAGATGGCGTTGGCACGCAGGCGCAGCAACAGCTGGAACAGGGCCTTGTAGGTCCTGGGTCCCATGGGCTGCTCTGGCTCGAAGGTCTTTCCCGACCAGACACGCAGCGACCAGTCCTCGTCGTTGATGAAGATGCCGCGATACTGCACGCTGGGGGTGTGCTCCAGCACGAAGTCGGTGCTGATGGTCAGCCGTGACCGTGTGTCCGGTCGGACGTCGCCCCACCACACCCAGGGCGAGACGCCTGCCATGCGGCTCAGCTCCAGCAAACCGTAGGCCGTGCCGCGCGCATTATGTCCCTCCACCACAATCTGCTTGTCTACCACGCTGAGCCGGAAGCCGTCGTCACTGCCACGGCCCTGCACTATCTTGATGGTAGCGTCGCGGGCGGCCACAGGCACGTGGCCCGTCACCAACTCCATATCATTGCAGAACATCTGCAGGGCTTGGTTCACCACAGGGGCTACCGTGCCTTGAACACTGTAGGTGACGGGATGCTCGCCGTCATACCACACTAACGGGTCGGCCACGCTCGTCAGCCCGCAGCAGAGCACGGCCAACAGGATGGAAAGTCTCTTCATTTTGTCAGGATGCGGTTACTAAGATAGTTTTCAAACTGTTCACGATAGCTGTCGCCAATGGGCAGGTATTCGTCAGGCCCCATGATGACGCGGTTCTTGTTCACCTCCGTCACCTTCAGCAGGTTGACGATGTAGGAGCGGTGGATGCGCATAAACGTGTCGGGAAGGAACTCTTCCATCTTCTTCATCGACAGATAGGTGATGAGCGGCCGCGGCTGTCCCTCAAGGTGCAGCTTCAGATACTCGCTCATGGCCTCCACATAGCGAATGTCGCTGACGGACACACGCACCGTCCGGCTGTCGGTCTTCACAAAGAAGGTGTCATTGTCAGGTTCGCTGTCGCCGCCAGCAACGGCAGGGGCACCAACGGCACTTGGGACTTCATGGTTGCGCAGCTCATACTGCGCCTTCACCTTCAGCGCAGCCCGCTGGAAATCCTGCAGGCCGAACGGCTTCAGCAGGTAGTCGATGGCGTTGACACGATAGCCCTCAATGGCATACTCGCTATAGGCGGTGGTAAACACCACCATGGGCGGGGCCACTAACTGGCGCACGAAGTCCATGCCGTTGAGGTCGGGCATGTTGATGTCGCAGAAGAGGACGTCGATGACCTCATGTTCCAAGATGTCCTGCGCCTCAAGGGCACTCATGCACTCGCCGCAGAGTTCAAAGAAGGGGATTCTGCGTATGTAGGCCACCAGCTGCTGCAGCGCCAGTGGCTCGTCGTCGATGGCTAAAACCTTAATCATAGCATGCAATACCCAAAAGGTTGTAGATAGTACTTCATTCTAACTTGCAGATTGACGTCAATCGCGTTGCAAAATTACTCAATTCCTACAAATTAACCAAATTGTACCCAGTTATTTTTTATAAAACAGGCTATGACATTTCGACTATACAGTCAACCAGCAAGTGCAAGCTGTTTGCAAAGTTAGGCATAATGTTTG
>CAMVKN010000009.1 GCA_947168045.1 uncultured Prevotellaceae bacterium | reverse complement strand
TGAGCATGTGGTAGAGACCGTCGCTGAGCAGGTTGATGTCGGCATCGATGGTGGCGTAACCCCAGTCGAAGAGCAACTTGGGCTGTGTCAGCTGGGTGAAGCTCTTGTCAGCATAGCTGTAGTACATGCGGTCGTAAGGCTCCTCAGCGCGGTTCCACATGGAGTAGTAGATGAAGTAGCCGCCACGGTCGCCATTGTCCCACACATAGTCGGGGTCCCAGAATATCTGCGGCGCCCACACGCGGTTAACGGTGCTCCAGTCCTTATAGGCAGACCCTCCCCCGGCCCCTCCCTTGTAGGGAGGGGAGTAGATAGACATGCTGTCTGGAGAGCCGTCCACTTCCTTCCCTTCAGGGAGGAGCCGGGGGTGGGCCTGGTCGCAGAATATCTCCAGTCCCTTTCTGAAGTCGAAGGTGACGCTCTCCCAGTGGATGAGGTCGTCGCTGCGCATGAGGTCGATGCCATAGTTGTCCCACTTCTTGCTCTTGGCCACACACATGTCGGTGGCCACCATGACATAGTCCTTGCCGTCCCATGAGCGACAGATGTAGGCATCGCGCTGTCCACCCTCTATGCGGGCGTGCACCTTCGGGTCTATGACGGGCCGTCCGCCGTTGACATCTTCATAGTGGTAGCCGTCGCGACTCAGTGCGTATGCGGTGTACTCGCCACCGTCGCTCATGTGGCAGTACAGATAGCCGTAGTCGCCCTTCACTGGGTTCTGCGCCGCCGCCGACAGTGCCGACAGCAGCAGTCCGGCGCCGACCATCCACGTCCTCACGCCGTTTGTCTTGGTTCCGTTCATCTCATTTCGTAATTGTTTCATCGGTCAGGTCGCCGTCAAAGCTGATGGGGTCGCGGTTCACCGAGCTGACACGGACGGACGCCTTGCCGGTGTCGAACACCTCGATGGTGTAGTGCAGCCGGTCCTCCTGCGTCTTTACGTCCAGGTCGAGCATGCGGCAGCCCTTCACCTGCTTCTCCTGATAGCCCAGCACAGGGGCCTCAAAGTTAAGTCCCTGCGCGTAGCCATGCATCGGCGCCACATGAGCCTGTCCGAGATAAGGTAAATAACTGCGCAACGTGTCGTTACGCAGTTCCAAATAGAAATCGGTGGCCACCGTCCTTGCACCGTAGCGCATCGTGTTCATCGCAGTGATGTCGATGTGCCACTGACGCATGTCCAGGGCCTTGTTCACCATCTGCCGTGCCAGCGCTGCCCGCTCAGCCCGCTGCTGCGACGAGGCGCAGCCCACCCCAGCAAGGATGACCATGGCTGAGAGGACAGCGATGACGACAGTCCGTGCCTTGCCCTTCACTTACTTCTCAGTTTCAGGAGCCTCGCCGATGAGTTCCATGAACTCGTCGAGCTTCGGCGTGATGATGATTTGCGTACGGCGATTGCGCTGCTTGCCCACCTCGCTGTCGTTGGGCTGCAGGGGGTTGTACTCGCCACGGCCACCGGCGGTGAGCCGCTTCGGGTCAACATTGTACTTGTTCTGCAGCTCCTGCACGACGCTGGAGGCACGCAGACACGAGAGGTCCCAGTTGTTGCGGATGTTTTCGCGCGAGATGGGCACATTGTCGGTGTTACCCTCCACCAGCACGTCGTAGTCCTTGTAGTCTGTGATAATCTTGGCAATCTTCGACAGCGTCTCTGCGGCACGCGGGTTAATCTCATAGCCGCCGCTGCGGAACAGCATGTTGTCGGCCAGCGAGATGTAGACCACGCCCTTGAGCACCTGCACGTCGACCTCCTTCAGCTCCTCGCGCGAGAGCGAGCGTGTGAGGTTGTTGGTCAGCACCATGTTCAGCGAGTCGCTCTTCGACTTCACCTCCACGAGGTGGCGTATGTACTGGTTTGACTCGTTAATCTGGTCCACGAGCTTCTCAATCGAGACATTGTTCTGGTTGGCATTGCTGAGGCTCTTGTCCAGGCTCTCCTGCAGCTTGGCATACTTCTGCTCAGAAGCCTTCAGTGCCTGCTGCAATCCCTTCTGCTGCTCCTCCAGCGCTGTGATGCGTGCGTTCTTGGCGGCCAGGTCTTCCTTGGTGGTCTGCAGCGAGCTGCTCAGACTCTTGTTCTCCTCGCGGCATCCCACGAGCTCCTTCTTTGAGGCGCAGCTGCTCAGCAGCAGTCCTGCGGCTAAAGTCATCAATAAGATGTTCTGTTTCATAATCTTCTGCATTTAGTGAGTTAAATTCGCTTGCAAAAATAGCGATTAGGCACAGAATAGCATCAATTTCGCGTACATTATTATAATAATTTAACCTGCCAGCGCGGCTTTTTTTCATTCTTTCAGCACTGTCGGCCGTTGAACCCCATGTCAGTAGAGCAGCAGCAGTCCGGCGAAGCCAGCCATGACGATGAGCTTGATGGGGTTAATCTTGAACACCTTGGTGCCGATGAAGGTGGCGACGAAAAGGAAGACGCTAATCCAGAACTGCCAGGGGTTGTCGGCAGGCGTTGAGAAGTTCTCCTTGGTGCACAGCAGCAGCGTGGCGGCAGCCAGCAGTCCCACCACGGCGGGACGCAGTCCGGCAAAGACATTCTGCACCGTGGGGTGCTTCATGTAGCGCAGGAACATCTTCGAGATGAGAATCATCAGGATGAGCGACGGCAACACCAGCGCAAAGGTGGCGGTGGCTGAGCCGAGGACGGCCATGGTGTTGCCCATGCCGGCATTGTGCACCGCGGTATAGCCGCAGTAGGTGGCCGAGTTGATGCCGATGGGTCCTGGCGTCATCTGGCTCACGGCCACGATGTCGGTGAACTCTGACGTGGTCATCCATCCCCAGTGGTGCACCACCTCAGTCTGTATGAGCGAGAGCATGCCGTAGCCTCCGCCGAAGCCGAAGAGTCCTATCTGGAAGAAGGTGAAGAACAACTGTAAGAATATCATATCAATACTCCCCTCCCCTCGGGAGGGGTCGGGGTGGGCTTTTTATTCCGTTGGTTTGATGAGCGTGCCATAGACATAGCCGCCGAGGGCAGCCATGAGGATGATGAGGATGGGCGAGACGCCGAGGAGCCAGATGAGCACGGCGCTGACGATGGGAATCCAGCAGGTGGCCCAGGTGATACCGGCGCTCTTGGCCAGGTTGAACGTCGGCACGGCGATGAGCGCCACCACGGCGGGACGTATGCCCCTGAAGATGCTTGCCACGACAGGGTTGTCCTGGAAGTGGCGGAAGAACATGGCGATGAGGAGGATGATGAGGAACGACGGCAGACAGGTGCCCAGACAGGTGACGACGGCCCCCGGCACCTTCTTCAGCTTATAACCGATGAAGATGCTGATGTTGGCCGCAAACACGCCTGGACAGCTCTGCGCCACGGCGATGAGGTCGAGGAACTCCTCACGTGTCACCCACTTGTGCTTGTCAACCACCTCTGCCTCGATAATAGGAATCATGGCATATCCACCCCCGAGGGTGAACATGCCAATCTTGAAGAAAGTGGAGAAAAGAGACCCACTCCCAGCCCCTCCCTTGTAGGGAGGGGAGTAATTACCTTGCACGCCCATATTATTCATATCATTCAAGTTTCTGAAGCTCTCTATTCTCGCGCAGAGGCGCAGAGTATACTATGTTTTCGCCGAGTTGTCATTACTCTAAAGCGACTATATGCGTAACTCTGCGACTCTGCGCGAGAGTATTCATCAATAGATGTATCACACATCCCCTCCCTCTGAGAGGGGCTGGAGGTGGGTTATCCATTTTCTGGCGTTGACGAAGGCCTCAATCCAAGGTGTCACCTCATCCATGCGGCGACGCTCGGGATACCAGGCGTTCTGCCATGGGAAGATGGCACGCTCCAGGTGTGGCATCATGCACAGGTGGCGTCCGTCAGCCGAGCAGATGCCGGCCACGTCGTAGTCAGAGCCGTTGGGATTGGCGGGATAGCCGTGGTGGTTGTACTTCGCCACCACATGGTAGTCGCTCTCCTTGCCGGGCAGCGAGAACTTTCCTTCGCCGTGGGCCACCCATACGCCGAGCTTGCTGCCGCTGAGCGAGCCAAACATCACGCTGTCGTTCTGCGGAATCTGCAGGGTGATGAAGTTGCTCTCAAACTTGTGGCTGTCGTTGTGGAGCATGCGGGCCTCTACACTATTAACAAGTCCCAGTTCCACCATCAGCTGGCAGCCGTTGCAGATGCCGAGCGAGAGGGTGTCCTTGCGGGCGTAGAAGCGGTCGAGGGCCTCCTTGGCCTTCGGGTTGTAGAGGAATGCGCCTGCCCATCCCTTGGCCGAGCCGAGGACGTCGCTGTTCGAGAAACCGCCGCAGAAGACGATGAGGTTGACCTCGTCGAGCGTCTCGCGGCCCGTGATGAGGTCGGTCATCATCACGTCCTTCACGTCGAAGCCGGCCAGGTAGAGGCTGTAGGCCATCTCTCGCTCGCCGTTGGTGCCTTTCTCACGGATGATGGCAGCCTTGGGGAGTGAAGCCGACGTATCTTCTTTCCACCTGTCGGGGTTGAGGCCGTACTGGGCCAGGGTGCCCTTGAAGCCCTTGGGGAACTGCATCTCTATGGGCTGCTGCTTGTAGTTCTCAAAACGCTCGCGAGCCTTGCCGTTGAAGCTCTGCTTGCGGTCCAGCAGGTAGCTGGTCTTGAACCACACATCGCGCAGGTGGTCGATGTCGAGTGTGAGGTGAGAGGTGAGAGGTGAGAGGTGAGAGGTGAGAGGATAGACAATCTCAATGGTGCGGGTGTCCTCCACGGGGTAGCCAATCTTGGCATAGCCGATGCCCTGTTCCTCCATGAACTTCTTGAAGTCCACCTTATGCTCGTCGCTGACCTCAATGACCACGCCGGGGTTCTCAGCAAAGAGTATCTTCACCACGTCGCAGCCTTTATCATTTATCATTTCTCCATTATCATTCAGGGGCGAAGCGCCGCAAAGGTCGTGCAGGTTGATGTGCAGACCGCCGCGCGTGTTGGCAAAACACATTTCTAATAATGTGGTGATGAGACCACCGGCCGAGATGTCGTGACCGGCCACTATCCATCCACGCTTAATCAGCTCCTGCACGGCCATGAAGGCATCAGCGAAGTATTCGGGATTCTCCACCGTGGGCACGTCGTCGCCGACCTTGCCTAACGACTGCGCGAAGGCTGAGCCGCCGAGGCGCTGTGGACAGAAGGAGAAGTCGACATGATAGAGCGAGCAGTGCTTGTCGTTCCTGATGACGGGCGAGACGACCTTGCGCACGTCGCTCACCTCGCCTCCTGCGCTGACGATGACCGTTCCCGGCGAAATGATCTTCTCGCCGTTGGGGTACTGCTGGGTCAGTGAGAGCGAGTCCTTGCCCGTGGGCACGTTGATGTGCAGCGCACAGCAGAAGTCGCTCAGGGCCTTCACGGCCTCATAGAGTCGGGCATCCTCTCCCTCCTGCGAGCGGCACGGCCACATCCAGTTGGCACTCAGGCTGAGGCTGTCCATGCCATCGGCCAGCGGTGCCCACACGATGTTCGTCAGTGCCTCGGCCACGCTGAGCACGCTGCCGGCGGCGGGGTTGGCCAGTCCGGCCTGCGGTGCATGGCCGATGGCGGTGGCGATACCCTTGCGGCCACGGTAGTCGAGGGCCACCACGCCACAGTCGGAGAGCGGCAGCTGCAGCTCGCCCTGGCACTGCTGGCGTGCAATCTTGCCCGTCACCGAGCGGTCCACCTTGTTCGTCAGCCAGTCCTTGCAGGCCACGGCCTCCAGCTGGAGCACGCGTTCCAGGTACTCGGTCAGTTTAGAGTGTAGAGTGTTGAGTGTAGCGTTTGCTACCGCCATACCTTCACCAAACGGGACGGCAGTAGCAAACTCTCCACTCTCCGTTCCACACTCTACACTATATGTCACCGGTGCGTAGTGGCGCTCTACGGTATTGTCGCGCATGATGGTCTTGGGCGAGTGTCCGAACATCTGTGCCACGTCGAGGTCGAAGGGCTTCACGCCGTCGCCCTGCACGAAGCTGAAGTGTGCGTCGCCCGTGGTCTCGCCGACGACATACAGCGGGGCACGCTCGCGCTCGGCTATGCTGCGCACATGGTCGATGTGCTTCTCGTCGATGAGCAGTCCCATGCGCTCCTGACTCTCGTTGGCAATGATTTCCTTTGACGAGAGGGTCTGGTCGCCGATGGGCAGCTTCGTCATGTCTATGCGTCCGCCGCAGTCCTCCACCAGCTCCGACAGACAGTTCAGGTGTCCTGCCGAGCCGTGGTCGTGGATGCTGACGACGGGGTTGACGTCCTCCTCGCAGAGTGCGCGCACCAGGTTGTAGGCACGCTTCTGCATCTCGGGGTTGGCGCGCTGCACGGCGTTCAGCTCAATGCCGCTGCTGTAACGGCCCGTGTCGACGCTCGACACCGAGCCGCCGCCCAGGCCGATGCGATAGTTGTCACCACCCACGACGACGACCTTGTTGCCCTTCTGCGGCTCCTTCTTCAGGCAGTCGCGCTTTGTGCCGTAGCCCACGCCGCCTGCCAGCATGATGACCTTGTCGTAGGCGTACTTGGTGGGAGCGGGGGAACCGCTCCCCGCTGTGGCGGGTGCCTCCTGGTGCTCGAAGGTGAGCACGGAGCCGCAGATGAGCGGCTGGCCGAACTTGTTGCCGAAGTCACTGGCACCATTCGAGGCCTTGATGAGTATCTGCTCCGGCGTCTGGTAGAGCCACTGGCGCACAGGGAGGATGTTCTCCCAGTCACGGGGATGGGAGGGCTGGGAGCTCTGAGAGTTCTGGGAGGGCTGGGACTCCTGGGGCTTCTGGGGCTCCTGGGGCTCCTGGGAGGGCTGGGAGTTCTGGGTCCCAGTGGTCTCAGTGGACCCAGCAGCCTCAGTGCTATCCTCCAGCCTGGGGTAGGCCGTCATGTAGACGGCCGTGCCGGCGATGGGCCACGAGCCGGTGCCACCGCCCATGCGGTCGCGAATCTCGCCGCCGGTGCCGGTGGCGGCGCCGTTGAAGGGCTCTACGGTGGTGGGGAAGTTGTGGGTCTCAGCCTTCAGCGAGATGACGCTCTCGATGTCCTTCACGCGGAACCAGTCGGCCGTCGACTGGTCCTTGGGTGCGAACTGCTCCACGACAGGGCCCTGTGCAAAGGCCACGTTGTCCTTGTAGGCCGACAGAATCTTGTTGGGATTCTCCTGCGTGGTCTTCTTAATCATGGCGAACAACGAACTATCCTGTTCCTTGCCGTCAATAATAAAGGTGCCACCGAAAATCTTGTGGCGGCAGTGCTCGCTGTTGATTTGTGCGAAGCCGAACACCTCGCTGTCGGTCAATGGGCGGCCGTTCTGCTTCTCTATGCCGTGCAGGTATTCAATCTCCTCCTGCGACAGGGCCAGGCCCTCCTGCTCGTTATACTCCTCCAGGTTGTCCACATACTTGATGGGCTCCGGCTTGATGTTGACGGTGAAGATGTTCTGGTCCAGACCGTCATAGTGGCGCTGCAGCATGGGGTCGAATGAAGCCTCACTTTTCACACTGAAGTATTCCTCGATGCGGGTGATGCCCTTCATGGCCATGTTCTGCGTTATCTCCACTGCGTTGGTCGACCAGGGGGTCACCATCTCGCGGCGGGGACCGATGAACTGACCTTCGACGGTGCTGCCCTCCATGAGCGTGGCCTCGCCGTAGAGCCAGCATAACTTCTGCGTTTCATCCTGTGTGAGCTGATGGTCTGCCTGCGTGGCAATAACGCTTCCGGCAGGGGTCTTGAAGAAATAAATAGTACTCATCTCGGTGCTGTTTTTTAATTTTGCTGCAAAGGTACGAAGAAAAAAAGGGAAAATAGCCTAATATATCATTTTTTTTACCTAAATTTGCAGCGGAAATTAAAAATAGGAAGATGTTTAGACAACTGATGATAGCCGGAATGGCCGCTGCAGCAGTGGCCTGCGACCCCCCGAAGGAGGTACCCTATCTGTTCGACGAGATGACCTACTCGCCGGAGGAGACAGTGTTCAAACTCTTTGCCCCTGACGATGCTGAGTGCTTCGTGGTGGTTGGCAGCGACACCGTCAAGATGGAGCTCAAGGTGACCACCGACGACACGCTGATGACCGAAGGGCGCCTCTTCAAGGCGGTGGTCAAGGGCGACAAGAAGGGTCTGCCCTATCAGTTCATCGTCGACGGGCGTCCGTCGCCCGGCGTCTTTGCCAAGGCCGTCGAGGTGAACGGTCAGCGGGGCATCGTCGTGGACATGGCCGACACCAATCCTGAGGGATGGAACGAAGACCGTGGAGAGGAGCGCGATGCCAGCGAATGGGTCATCTACGAGATGCACCACCGCGACTTCTCCATCGCCCGTCCCGACGCACAGCACCCCGGCAAGTTCCTGGCGCTCACCGAGCCGTGGGCCATCAGCCACCTGAAGGAGCTGGGCGTCAACGCCGTTCACCTGCTGCCTTCCTACGACTTCGGCTCCATCGACGAGACACGCCTCAACGAGCCGCAGTACAACTGGGGCTACGACCCGGTGAACTACAACGTGCCCGAGGGGTCGTACAGCACCGACCCCACCGACCCGCTGTGCCGCATACGCGAGTTCAAGCTCATGGTGCAGGCATTGCACCGAGCGGGCATCAACGTCATCCTCGACGTGGTCTACAACCACACCTTCGACATAGAGCACTCCAACTTCCAGCGCACCTTCCCTGACTATTATTATAGGGGTGAGAGGCAAGAGGTGAGTGGTGAGAAGCAAGAGGTGAGTGGTGAGAAGCAAGAGGTGAGTGGTGAGACCCCATCTATCATCTATTCCAACGGCTCCGGCTGTGGCAACGAGACGGCATCGGAGAAGCTGATGATGCGCCGCTTCATGGTCGAGAGCGTGAAATACTGGATTCATGAGTACCACATCGACGGTTTCCGCTTCGACCTCATGGGCTGTCACGACATTGAGACGATGAACGCCATCCGCCAGGCTGTGGACAGCATCAACCCCAACATCCTTATCTATGGCGAGGGATGGAGCGCCGGAACGTGCGCCCTGCCCACCGAGCAGCTGGGCGTGAAGGCCAACATGGCGCAGATGCCCCGCATCGCTGCCTTCAGCGACGACATGCGCGACGCGCTGCGCGGTCCTTTCAACGACGACACGAAAGGGGCGTTCTTAGCCGCCATCCCCGGACAGGAGATGAGTCTCATGGCGGGCATCGCCGGCATGGTGGAGCACCCGCAGGTGGACTATGCGCTGGTGAACTACAGCGACAAGCCCTACGCCCTGGAGCCCACGCAGATGATAGCCTACGTGAGCTGCCACGACGACATGTGTCTCACCGACCGGCTCAGGGCCAGCATCAACGGCATCACCGACGACGAGCTGCAGCGCCTCGACCTGCTGGCCCAGACCGCCGTGATGACCAGCCAGGGCGTGCCCTTCATGCTCAGCGGCGAGGAGCTGCTGCGCACCAAGCTGGGCGTCCACAACTCGTATAACTCGCCCGACAGCGTCAACCGTCTCGACTGGACGAACATGGAGCGCTACCCGCAGGCTTTCGACTACTACAAGGGTCTCATCGCCCTGCGCCAGCATCACGCCGCCTTCCGCTTAGGCAAGGCCGAGCTGGTGAGGAAGCACCTGCAGTTCCTGCCGCCACAAGACTGTCTGGTGGCCTTCCGCCTGCACGACGTGCCGGGCGACTGGCAGGACATCATCGTCATCCTCAACGCCAACCGCCGCACCGTCAGCGTCGACGTGCCCGAGGGCACCTACACCGTGGTGGCTCGCCAGGGCGTCATCAGCGAGCAGGGCTTAGGCACCGTCAGCGGACCCACCGTCAGCGTGGCGCCGCAGTCGGCACTGATCATTGTGAGATGAGAGATGAGAAATGAGAGTGATCTCAAATCTCAAACCTCAAACCTCCGCTCGGCTCTGCCGCTTCGCTCGTCGAAGAAATCTCAAAACTCAAATCTCAAATCTCAAATCAAAATAAAATGAAAACGAAAACAATCCTACTTTCACTCATCACGTGCCAGCTGTCACTCTTCACCGCCACGGCACAAGTGACGCCGCGCTCGCAGATGGAGAAACTGGACCGTGGTGTGGTGGCCATCCCCACCACTGCGTCGGGCACCACCAACTTCGTGAGCTGGCGACTGTTAGGCACCGACGACAAGGCCAACACCACCTTCGACGTGCTGCGCGACGGCGAGACGATAGCCACGGGACTGACCAAGACGAACTATAGCGACTCGAAGGGCTCGCCCACGGCCACCTATCAGGTGGTGACACACGTGGGCAACGAGGTGACGGAGACGTCAGCCCCCGTCAAGCCGTGGGACAAGAAGTTCCTCACCCTGCAGCTGCAGAGGCCGGAGGGCGGCGTGCATGCCCGCTGGCGCGAATACTTCACCGACTCGAAGTCGTATGGCGCATGGGAGAGCAACGTGCCCTACTCCTACTACCCTAACGACATGTCGGTGGGCGACGTCGACGGCGACGGCAAGTATGAGCTGATAGTGAAATGGGAGTCTACGCACGCTCAGGACAACAGCTACTCAAAGGGCTACACAGGCAGCACCTACATCGACTGCTACAAGATTGACACCGAGCGGGACGAGAACTGCCAGATGCTGTGGCGCATCGACCTGGGCGACAACATCCGCGACGGCGCTCACTACACGCAGTTCATGGTCTACGACTTCGACGGCGACGGACGCGCCGAGATGATGTGCAAGACGGCTACCGGCTCCAAGGACGGACAGGGCAACTATGTCAACCAGGCAGCCACCGACGACATCATCAAGAAGCAGAGCAACACCAAGGACTATCGCAACGGCGAAGGCCACATCCTGCAGGGCGCCGAATACCTGACCGTCTTCGAGGGACTGACGGGCAGGGCCATACACACCACATGGTATCTGCCGGGCCGCGCCGGAACGGGCACGAAGCTGCCATCGGGCACCACCACCACTGAGGGCGGCTCGGAGCTGGGCAAGGTGAGTGCCTTCCCCAGCGGCTTCTGGGGCGACAACTACGGTGGACGCTCAGAGCGATTCCTCGCTGCCGTGGCTTACATCAACGGCGCTGACAAGCCGGCCTGCGGCATCTTCAGCCGTGGCTACTACACCAAGGCCTACGTCTGGGCGGTGAGCTTCGACGGACAGCGCCTGCACACCGAGTGGCTCCACGCCTCACCCTCGGCCACCCAGTCGCTGGTTTTCACCAGTCATGTGGACGAGACGCAGAGCTGGCCCAGGGTGACCGTCGACGGCGACGTGCTGCAGCGCACACCCATGAAGACGGCACCGGCCAACACCGGCGGGGTGAAGTCAAGCGACAGCAACGGCGGCATTGCAGGCAGCAACACACTCTATGGCAACGGCAACCACAACATGTCCATAGCCGATGTCGACGGCGACGGATGCGACGAGATACTGTGGGGTGCAGCAGCACTGAACAACGACGGCACCCTGCTCTATGCCACCGGCTACGGACACGGCGACGCCATCCACGTGGGCAAGATGATTCCTGACCGCGAAGGACTGCAGGTGTTCGACGTGCACGAGGAGAAGCTCAACGCCGCACACGGCTCGTGGGACCTGCACGATGCCGCCACCGGCGAAATCATCTGGCACGGAGGCAGTGCCGACAAGGACAACGGACGCGGCATGGCCGCTGCGCTCACCCTCAGCCAGCGCGGCTACCAGTTCTGGTCGAGCGACGAGCGATACCCCAAGTCGGCCACCACAGGCAAGGAGGTCATCAGCAAGTCGTGCTCGGTCAACTACCGCATCTACTGGGACCACTCGTATGTGGACCAGCTCTTCGACGGTGGCTATAAGTACAAGAACAGCAACGGCGTGCCCGACCCCACCGACCATGCCGAGCCGGTCATCACCAAGTGGAACGGCTCGTCGTTTGCCAACGTCATCTCGTTCTACAGCACTACCTATAACAACGCTCAGACCTGTAACTACACCAAGTCCACACCCTGTCTGCAGGCCGACATCCTGGGCGACTGGCGCGAGGAGCTGGTGATGTGGAACAAGAAGGACTCGTCGCAGGTGATGCTCTTCTCCACGTGGACGAGCACCTCCTATGTCGTGCCGACGCTGATGCACGACCATGTCTACCGCATGGGCATCGCCTGGCAGAACTCTGCCTACAACCAGCCACCGCACCTGGGCTACTACCTGCCGGACTATATCCAGGGCAAGCTGCCGGAGTACACGGACGGCATTGAGACGCAGACGCTCGCCGCTCCTGTCACCCGCCAGCTCTACGACCTGCAGGGTCGTCGCCTCGATGGCAACGCCGCCGGTCGTCAGGGCCTCGTCATCGTCCGTGAGGGCAACGCCACGCGGAAGGTGATGCTGGGCAACAGACAGTAAGCGTTACTCGTTTTTTACTTGCACTGTTTGCACTGTTTGCACCATTGTAACAGGAAAAAAAGTGCCGATTTATTGAGAAAAGTGGCCACTTTACGGGAAAAAGTGGCCACTTTTTCACAGCCAGGCATTGCTTCACGACAGCCAGGCATTGCTTCACGACAGCCAGGCATTGCTTCGCTAGAATAACTCATGGAGATATTCCCGTAAAGTGCCCCTTTATTCCGATGAGGTGCCGTTTGGTGCAAGTAGTGCAAGTAGTGCAGCATTTTTCGGGGTGCGTTTTTTTCGGGGGCGCGGGGGTGTTTCTCGGGGGTACGGTTTTTTCGGAGGGACGGTTTTTTCAGGGGGACGTTTTTTCGGAGGGACGTTTTTTCGGAGGGACGGTTTTTTCGGAGGTACGGTTTTTTCGGAGGTACGGGGGTACGGAGGTGCGGGGGTACGAGGATAGTTTGTGCGGTCGGCTGTTAAAACCGGCCAAAAGGCGTTAAATCCGTGTTAACGGCTGACGGTGCCGCATGTCATTCAGTACCTTTGCGCGCAAAACTAAAAATCCACACGTATGACACAGAACCTCAACGACAACGGCGCCCTGCGCACCCAGGCTCTCCAGCTCGCCACCCGCACCCTCGACATCGTCGCCAAGGCCCTCGACCTCCTCACCGAACAGCGGACTCCCGATTTGGAGCAGCGGACAACACGGACGGAGCGGACTCCCGATTTAGAGCAGCGGACAACGCGGACTGAACGGACTCTTGAGTCTGGGCAGCGGACAACACGGACTCCTGATGTTGAGCAGCGGACAACACGGACTGAACGGACTTTTCCTGTTCAAGAGGAACAGTCCACCCCTTCTGATTCTGCCAACAAGACTATCTACTCCCCTCCCTATAGGGAGGGGCTGGGGGGTGGGTCCAAGGGGCTGGGGGGTGGGTCCAAGGGCCTGGGGGGTGGGTCCGAGGGGCAAGGCGCTGGGACCAAGGGGCTGGCGGGTGAGTCTGCCTACCGCTCTGATGCCATCCGCTTCAACCTTCAGTTCCTGCGCGACCACTACGACCTGCGCTACAACACCATGAAGAAAACCACCGAGTTCCGCCCCAAGACGCCCTCCTCCGCCATCAAGTCTATCTACTCCCCTCCCCTTGGGGGAGGGGTTGGGGGAGAGGTTTCCCCTCCCCTTGGGGGAGGGGCCAGGGGAGGGGCAGTTGGGGCGGCTGGGGGAGGGGCCTTCCTCCCCCTCACCGACCGCGACCTTAACTCCCTGACCGTCGACCAGCTCCTGGCCGGAGGCCAGAGCTGGAGCTACGCCATGCGCCTCTGCGTCGACTCGGCACACGTGGAGGACTACAACCCGGTGGCTGACTACCTCGACCACCTGCCGCAGTGGGACGGCCACGACCATATCAGCGACCTCGCCGCACGTGTGCCTACCGACTACCAGGACTGGCCGCGCCTGTTCCGACGCTGGCTGCTGGCCATGGTGGCGCAGGTGCGCGGCATGAGCCAGGACCACGGCAACAGCATCGTGCCCATGCTCATCGGCGCACAGGGCACGGGAAAGAGCACCTTCTGCAAGATGCTACTGCCACGGCACCTCAGACAGTACTACATGGACGACATCAAGATGGACAACGCCGAGCAGGTGGAGCGGGTGCTGGGTCGCATGTGGCTGGTGAACATCGACGAGTATGACGCGAAGACCACGCGCGAGCAGGCGAAGATCAAGCGACTGCTGACCGAGCGCGACGTGCAGGTGCGCCGCCCGCGCAGCGACCAGTACACCATGGTGCAGCGCCTCTGCTCGTTCATCGCCACCACCAACGAGCGGCGGCCCCTGACCGACCCCACCGGCAGCCGACGCTACCTCTGCGTGGAACTGACAGGCGCCATCGACACCGCAACACCGCTGAACCACGACCAGCTCTTCGCGCAGGTCCTGCACGAGCTGAGCCAGGGCGAGCCCTTCTTCCTCACCCGCGAGGAGGAGGCGCTGATGGAGGCGCACAACGAGCGCTACTGCCGCCAGCGCGTCATAGAGAAGACCATCGCCGCCACCCTCGCCCCGGCGCCCACCTCAGCGGACACGCTGATGACCACCGCCGACATCGTCGACCTGCTATGCGACCACGGCTTGCCGCCCCAGGACGTGCCCACCCCGCGCCAGCTCAAGGCCGCCCTCCGCGCCGCCGGCCTCCGCCAGGGCGCACAGTCAGGCCGCCACGGCTGGTACGCAGTCCCAGCAGCCCCATCAGTCCCACCAGTCCCAGACCTCCCTGTCGTCCCAGAAGCCCCAGAAGCCCCACCAGTCCCAGACCTCCCAGTTGTCCCAGAAGTCCCAGAAGCCCCAGTCGTCCCACCAGCCCCACAAAAAAGTGCCACCGCTTAACACAAATTAACTACAATTATTTCTTTTTTCACCACTAATTTCGTACCTTTGCACCCACATATAGGCATGCATTCTTTAACTACTTAGATTTTAACTAAAAAAATCACAGTACAATTATGAATATAAAGAGTTTATTTGGAACATTTGCGATTGCAGCCACGATAGGGGGTGCGATGGCAGTGTCATCGTGCAGTCACGATGACTATTACTACAGCCCTGAGAAAGCAGAGAAGGCTGTAAACGAGAGCTATGCTGCCGCGTTTGAGAAAGCGTTTGGCAAGGTTGGAACACAGGTGGACTGGGGCTTCAGCAGCAAGAAGGCCGGTGCACGTGCCATTACCCGTGCCGGGGAAGGGTTTGAGACAACAATCGAATTCCCAGGAGATTGCGACGCCAGCAAATTCTTAGAGGAGGTGCCCGCAGGGGTGAGCAAGCTGTCGCAATGGGGTGCCGGAGCTGGCAACTACTATATCGACGAGACCACCACACAGGTCCAGACATGGGCTGGCAAGAGCAACATCTACGTGACGGGCACCGTTGACCTGTCAGCAAATGACACCAATGCCGAGTCATTCAAGTTTGGTCCTGACATGACCTCCGAGATTTACCTGCTGAAAGGCGCAACCTTGAAGTTAGGCGAGCTGAGTGCCATCAACCTCAATGTCTACGCCATCTACATCGCAGCAGGTGCCACACTCGAGACGGCTGGACTGCTCAAGGTGAACAGCAGCACGAGGGTGTACAACCACGGAACCATCAAGGCCAAGACCTTCGAGGTGAACACCAGCAGTTTCCTCGTTAATGTGGGTACGCTGGAGGCAGAAAGCGTGAACGTCGAAAGCAACTATAGCAAAATCGTGAACGACGGCACCATCAAAGCTGCCACCACAGTCATCAATGCCGGCGCTGTGCAGAACAATGCCGACTGGACCGTGACGGGCACCACGAAGATCAACTCGAACAACTCGGGCTGGATTAACAATAGCCACTGGACGACCAACGACTATGCCTATATCGGCGGAAGCGAGAACGTCATCAACAACTGCTACCTCTGGGTGAAGAACGACTTCGAGATGAACATCTCGTCGGTAAAGGGAGCCTTCAAGATTTCCAACGACGGTGGCGTGGTGACCAAGAACTTCTTTGGCGGCAGAGACTCCAGCACCGGTGCCATCTCTGGTCCGTTCAAGATCGTGATGGGCAATGGCGTCGTGTTCAAGGTTGAGGAGACAGCTCAGTTTGAGAGCGGTCGCAGCTCTATTGGCGACAGCTATGAATATGGCATCTTTGGCCCCGCTACAGGCGACTATGCCGTGTTCCAGGCTAAGGACATCGTCAGGGAAGCAACACTGGCCGACAAATGGGGTGCTGTCACCTACGGTGGCAACCTGTACGTCTCAGCAGAGACGCACTTCGCTCAGGGCGACGACGGCTATGCACCTCACAAGTTCATCTTTGCACAGGATGGCTTCAGCATTGAGAACAACATCTATGCTGCTGGCTTCAATGCCGGCACACCCGCTGTCAAGATTCCTGAGACACGCTGCTGCCCGGGCTTCAACGGCGACGAAGCTGTCTATCGCGTGATTGCTGAGGACCTGTCAGCTTCTGAGGCCAGCGACTTTGACTTCAACGATGTCGTCTTCGACGTGCTGAAGGCAGAGAATGGCAAGACCACGCTCAAGCTGATTTGCGCTGGTGGCGTCCTTCCCCTGAGAGTCAGAGGTGCTAATCAGGCTGAGGGCAACGAGGTCCACCAGCTGTTCGGCGGCACACCCAACGCCAATGGCGAGTACCCGATGTACAACACGGGCGCCGGTCCCACGGTCGCTCCTGTGGAGTTCACTGTTGACGGCGAGTACACCACTCCCGAGGAGATTAAGAACATCATCATCGAGGTCTTTAAGAACGGCACTTGGATGGAGCTCAGAGCTACTACCGGCGAGGCTGCCTGCAAGATTTTGGTTGACGACACCTTCATCCCCGTCCGCGAGAGAAGGAACATTGCTGACGAGAACCTGAAGTTCACCGACTACGTTCAGGGTTCATTCGTCAACGAGTTCTGGTGGAAATAAGTTAAACAACCGTCTGAACGACGAACAAAGGGGTGCCTGCTTCAAGCGGGCACCCCGTTTTTTTCGGGGGGGCGTTTTTTCGGGGGGACGGAGGGACGGGGGGACGTTTTTCGGGGGGACGGGAGGACGTTATTTCGGGGGTGCGGGGGTACGGAGGTACGGGGGTACGAGGATAGCTTGCACGCCGGCCTTTCAGCGTAAGGTCTATTCTCGTACCCCCGCACCCCCGTACCTACGTACCCCCGCACCCCCGAAAAACGCCCCCCCGAAAAACGTTCCCCCGAAAAATAAACGCCCCCCCTACCCCCCCCGAAAAAACAACCCAAGAAAAAAAAGAAAAAATAACGAATTCTCAGCAGAAAAGCGTAATTTTGCAGCGCGAAAGAAAAGGATGCTCACCAAGGTGAGCAATAACATAATTTCCATACCACCAGAATGAAAGAAATACTTCGTTTTCAGCCCATCCTCAAGCAGACGCTCTGGGGCGGTGACAAGATTATTCCCTTCAAGCGGATGACCGAGTCGCTCGACAATGTAGGCGAGAGCTGGGAGCTGTCAGGCGTCGACGGCAACGAGTCGCACTCAGCCGACCAACCCTCAGTGACGCTGAACCAGCTGGTCAGCGAATACGGTGAACGCCTGTTGGGCCACAAGAACTACGAGCGCTTTGGCAATGAGTTCCCCCTGCTCATCAAGTTCATCGATGCCCGCCAGAACCTGTCCATCCAGGTGCATCCCAACGACGAGACGGCACGCCGACAGGGTAAGACCAGGGGCAAGACCGAGATGTGGTACCTGATGGAGTCGGCTCCCGGGGCGCAGCTCTACAGCGGGCTTCGACAGCAGCTGACACCTGAGCAGTACAAGGCGAAGGTGGCCGATGACACCATCTGCGACGCCCTGTCACAGTATGCCGTCAAGGAGGACGATGTGTTCTTCCTGCCTGCCGGGCGCATCCATGCCATCGGGGCCGGCTGCTTCCTGGCCGAGATTCAGCAGACGAGCGATGTCACCTATCGCATCTACGACTTCAAGCGGCGCGACAAGGACGGCAACTATCGGCAGCTGCACACCAAGGAGGCCGCCGAGGCCATCGACTACACCGTCCTGCCTGACTACCGCACGTCCTACACACCGCGCAAGAACGTGCCAGTGAGGCTGGTGGACTGCACTTACTTCACCACCAGCGTCTACGACATCGACACGGCCGTCGACGTGGAGGCTGCCCGCCTGGACAGCTTCGTCATCCTGATAGGACTGAAGGGCGAGGGCCATGTAAGGACCGACGGCGAGCAGCAGCACTTCGCAGCCGGCGACACCCTCCTCATCCCGGCGGAGAACCAACGGATAGAGGTGGACGGACAGATGAAGTTTCTTGAGGTACACATCGCATAGCATGAGCGGCAGACGTCTCCTTGTCATGGCCATCCTGTGGCTGACCCTGGCACACACATGGGTGCCCGGCGCTCCTCTGCGCCCTGCCCCCGCTATCGTGCCCGAGGCTTCTCCCTCGGGAGCACCGGACGCCGAGCACCACCGGCTGACCAACCTGCCCCATGTCTACATCAACACCTTCACCGGGCTGGATGTGAGCAGCAAGGAGACACAGGTGTGGGCCCGTCTCTGGATGGTCGACGAGCAGGACCAGGTGTCCTTCTACGACTCCATCACCATTCGTGGGCGCGGCAACTCAACCTGGGGTCTGCAGAAGAAGCCCTACCGCATCAAGTTTGCCAAGAAGACCCGTTTCCTGGGTCCCAACCATGCCAACGCCAAGAAGTGGACGCTGCTGGCCAACCATGCTGACAAGACACTGATGCGCAATGCCCTGGCCTCCTACATCGGCGACCTCTGCGGACAGACGTTCACGCCGGCTGCACAGTTCGTCGACCTGACGCTGAACGGCAACTACCTGGGCTGCTATCAGCTGTCAGACCAGGTGGACGTGCGCAAGGGCCGTGTCAACATCAGCGAACAGGACTATCCGCTGACTGACGGCAGCAACATCAGCGGAGGCTATCTGTTAGAGGCCGACGGCTTTCTCGACTTTGTGGACGGCGTCAACGGGTGGCGCACCAGCAACAAGGGGGTGCCCATCCGTATTCACTATCCTGACGAAGAGGAGCTTGTGCCACGCCAGCTGACCTACATACGCAACTACGTCAACGCCTTCGAGGGACGGCTGCTCAACAACCGCTTCGACGCTGCCAACAGCTACCGCCACTATGTCGACAGCACCTCGCTCGTCAGCTGGTATCTCACCTCCGAGATAGCGGCCAACCCCGACTACGTGTGGAGTATGTATTTCTACAAGGAGCGCGACGACCAGCACCTCTACTTCGGTCCTGTGTGGGACTGCGACATCGCCTTCGACAACGACAACCGCATGCAGGGCAGCGGCCATGACCCGCAGCGTGAGCTGATGGTCGACATCGGTTTCACCAACAACGGCATGAACCAGTGGATAGCGCGGATGTGGCAGGACGAGTGGTTCCAGCAACTGGTGTTCAACAGCTATGCACGACTCTACAGCAACGGGCTGGAGCAGAAGCTGCTCAACAAGGTGGACAGCCTGAGCCAGCTGCTGCAGCAGTCGCAGCAGCTGAACTATGAGCGCTGGAACATCCGCCAGCGCACCCTGCGCGAGGTGGTCATCTACTCCACCTACGACGAGTATGTCGAGCAGCTGCGCCGCTACATCCGCATCCGCGTGCCCGCCCTGCTCGAAGCCTTTGCACTGCGCCAGTCGGGCGACGTCGACCTCGACCAGTACATCCGCATCGAGCCGGAGTTCGTGTCCGTGCCCCACTACTTCTACACCATTGCCAACGCAGGCACCGGCACCGTGTGCGACGTCAACCAGCAGAACCAGCTGGTGGGCAACGGCCGCTTGGCAGGCAGCCAGCGCCAGCAGTGGCAGATAGTGACGCTACAGAACGGCTACCACCAGCTGCTGAACCGCATGACGGGCCTGGCCCTGACCGACCCCACCGTGGGGACAGCCACCGCCACCACCAACCTGGGCACACAGCTGACCGTGGCGCAGCCCGACTCGGCCGACAAGGCGCAGCAGTGGCATCTGGTGCGGCAGGCCGCCGGCCGCTATAACCTGAACAACCGAAAGACCGACCATACGGCCAACCTGTCAAGCGGCAATGCTGCCAACGGCACTGGCATACTGAGCTATACCAACGACAGCCGCAACGCCGACAGCCGCAACCGACTGTGGACCATCAGCTATGCCGACAGCTTAGCGCTGGACACGCCCATCCGCGACATCGTGGGCGACGACATGGACTACGCCCTGGCCTACGACCCTCAGGGTCAGCGCCTGCACTTCGGGGCTGACGACCTGAGCCGCCTCAGCTTCACTGCCGTGGTCTACGACCGTGCCGGACGTCCGGTGCTCAGCTTCAAGGCCAGCCAGGAGGCCAGCGTCGCACAGCTGCCACGAGGGCTCTACATCGTCAGCTGGCAGTGGCAGGGGCGCCGCCACTCGGCTAAGTTCATCCGACAATAATCTGATTTGAAGGCACGCCTGTCCGCAGGCGCGCTATATGTTCTTTATTCTCTAACCCATCGCTCACGTTCCCTGTCATGCCCTCCCCAGCGGGCGGAGGCTTAAGGCGAAGAGTCCGGCAGTGTTGTGTGTGATACAAAAAAAACAACCAATGAAAAAACTAACATTCCTCGCCATTGCCCTGTGTGGGGTAGTGGCGAAGGGCAGTGCACAGACTGACTCGCTGGCACTGCATGAAGTGGTGGTCACAGGCTCGCGCCAGGCCACCGACGTGCGTTACCTGCCCATGAACGTCACCGTGATTGGGCGTGACCAACTGACCGAGAATCACCAGAGCAGCATCCTGCCCACGCTGACGCAGGAGGTGCCGGGCCTGTACGTGTCGTCACGCGGCGTCATGGGCTACGGCGTCTCGGGCGGTGGCTCCGGTGCGGTCAACCTGCGTGGCCTCTCGGGAGGCTCGCGTGTGCTGGTGCTCATCGACGGGCATCCACAGTACGCCAACATCTTCGACCATCCCATCGGCGATGCCTACCAGACCATGATGGCCGACCGCGTGGAGGTGGTCAGCGGTCCGGCGGCCGTGCTCTACGGGTCGAATGCCATGGGCGGCGTGGTGAACATCGTGACACGCAAGATGACCGACGACGGTGTACGCACCAATGTCAGCGCCTCGGCGGGCAGCTATGGCTCCGTGCAGGCCGAGGTGAGCAACCAGGTGCGGCAGGGACGCTTCAACAGCACCGTGGCGGCCCAGTACCGACGCTCAGACAACCATCGCCCGAACATGGGCTTCGAGCAATACGGCGGATACCTGAACCTGGGCTACGACCTGAGCGACAACTGGCAGGCCCGGCTCAGTGCCGATGTGACACACTTCAACGCCTCGCACCCGGGGCAGATCACCAGTCCGCTGGAGGAGGCCGACCAGTACATCACCCGTGGCACGGTCAACGCTACCGTGTCAAACCACTTCGATGGCCTCGATGGTGCCGTCAGCGTGTACACCAACTTCGGCCGTCACAAGATTAACGACGGCTATGGCCCCCAATCGAACAACAACCAGCCACGTCCGAATCTCTTCCGCTCGAAGGATGCCCTGACGGGCGTGTCGTTCTACGAGACGATGCAGCTCTTCGAGGGCAACCACCTCACCGTGGGTGCCGACTATCAGCACATCTACGGCTATGCCTACAACACCAGCCGCGCCGATGGGTCGGTGGTGCCCCTCAACTTCAAGGCAGGCACGGGCAAGAGCTACCGCAACGAGTGGGCCGGATATGTTGACTTCCGCCAGGACCTCACCTCATGGCTCACCGTCGATGCCGGCCTGCGTTACGACTGGCAGAACATCTCAGGTGGCGAGTGGGTGCCGCAGTTTGGCGTGGTGGCCCGTCCGGCCGACAACAGCCAGCTGAAGCTGACCGCCGGCAAGGGCTTCCGCAATCCCTCGATGATGGAGCTCTACTTCTATGGCACCAACGGCAACATCGACTTAGAGGCGGAGCGTCTATGGAACTACGAGCTGTCGTGGCGCCAGCGCATTGGCAACTTCTCCTACGGCGCCAACGTCTTCTATCTGAAGGCCGACAACCTGGTGGGCACGGGCATCAAACCCGACGGCCAGCCTGGACGCATCAATACCGGAGCCTTTGAGAACGCAGGCTATGAGCTGCAGGCCTCCTACCGCGTCAACCGCCACTTCACGGTGCATGCCAACCGCAGTTTCCTGCACCAGGAAGAAGGCAAGGAGCAGATGGGTGCTCCCCGCTATGTGGACTACTTAGGCATGAAGTGGAACGCCGGGCGATGGACGGTAAATGCCGGCACGCAGTATGTCAGCGACCTCTACACCGGCAGTGCCACCGAGCCCCTGCAAAGCTTCTGCCTGGTGAACGTCACCGTCGACTATCGACTGATGGACGGTCTGCAGCTGTGGGCACGCGGCGAGAACCAGCTGCGCCAGAAGTATGAAATCAACGCAGGCTACCCCATGCCCTTAGCCACCTTCATGGCCGGCTTCAGCCTTGAGCTATGAAGTAAGAGATAACAGGTAAAAAAAGAGAGAATGTTTATTTGAACAGCGAGTACTCTGGCACATCCCATGCCAGGGCGCTCGCTCCTAAGACGTCGCGCTCGGCATCGTCCAGGTCCGACTGGATGATGCGCACCTTGCCCCGCATGTTGCCAAACACATGCTGCTCAAACGACTCGCGGGTGGGGTCCAACAGCCAATGGCCGGCATGCGAGACACCGCCGGTGACGATGATGGCTTCGGGGTTGACCAGCGTGGCATAGGTGGCCAGGCCACGGCCAAAGATGTGGCCCGTGCGGCGATAGACCTCGATGGCCAGCTCGTCGCCCTCGTCGCACAGCTGGGCTATCAGCTTCGAGTCCAGGTGCTCCACATCGCGCATCTTCGAGGGCTTTGTGCTCTCGGCCATCAGCTCATGCGCCGTCTGTACGATGCCTGCCGAGGCAACGTATGCCTCCAAGCAGCCTTTCAGTCCGCAGGGACAGGGACGCCCGTTCTCTTCTATGCAGGTATGTCCGAGCTCACCGGCATAGCCATTGGCCCCTCTATGCTCATGCCCTTCAGAAAAGAAACAGCTGCCCAGCCCCACGCCGAGGTTGAGCACGATGAAGTTCTTCATGCCGTGGGCGCTGCCATACATCTTCTCGCCCAAGGCCGTGTTGTGGGCATCGTTGCCCAAGGCAACGGCGATGCCCAGACGGTCGCGCAGCAGGGCTGCCATGGGTATGACGCCCTTCCAGGGCAGGTTGGGTGGGTTCTCAATGCTGCCTGAGTGATAAACGCCGTTGGGACAGCTGATGCCAACCGAGCGGATGGTGCCATAGCCGCCGTGGGCTTCGGCCAGCTCGATGATAGCCGTAGCCAGCTTGTCGATAAAACGTGTGACATCGGGATAGTCGGTGGTAGCAAACTGGTCGTAGGCAATGAAGTTGCCACGCACGTCAACGATGGCATAGGTAGTGTGCTGAGTGCCAATGTCGACGCCAACCACACGTTTCTTGATGCTGGATAGTTTCATGTTCTTTCGGTTTTTCTTATGGCCAGTGCAAAGGTATGACAATTTTTCCATACCTACAAATATTTACCCGTTTTTTCTTCCTCACCATCACTGCGAGTGGAACAGGCGGCCGTCGAGTGACACAGCAGCAGCCGACATGGTGACGCGCGTCTCCTTGGCGTTGTTATAGAAGGTGGCGGTGAAACGGCCCTCAGAGTCGGTGACAGCATTGGGATTCCAGTAAAGCGTACGGCGATGGTCGGGAGGAGCAGCGCCTACAGGCATGGTGCTGTAGTCAGGCTGGTAGAACTCCTCGGCCATGTTGGCACCGCGCAACAGGATGTGGCGGTCGCGGAAGGTGGGCTGCACCCCGTCGTCAGGAATGAGCTGCAGCTCCACGGTGGCATCGGCCGTGTGGAGGTCGTAGACCATGAGTGAGTCCTCATTGCGCGGCTCATAGTCGGTGAACACCCTGATGTCCTGCAACCGCTTCAGCTTCAGTCGCCGATAGAGATACTGCGGGGTGCGGTTGGCCACGAAGAGACCGGCGCGTTCCGCATCGCTGCCTGTTGACAAGGGGTTGTAGTTGCGGTAGTAGGTATGTCCCTCTAAACGTCCGTCGACATTGAAGTCGACAGGGCGGTTCATGTTGCCGAAGAGCAGACGGCACACCTGCACGGGGAACTGCCGCATGTCGAGCTTGCCGAAGCTCAGGCCACGGTCGGTCAGCTCGTTGTAGAGGTCGTAGGCATCGACCACGTATGCCGGTTTCTTCCAGTCGATGGCACGGCGCCCGCGGCGGCGGCCCTTGACATTGACGGTGCCCAGCTCGTGCACGTCGTTCTCCATGGAATACTCTGACAGCGTGTCGGACAGCAGCGAGTAGTCGATGTCGGGCTGATGCTTCTCGTAGTAGTTATACTCGTGGGTGAAGATGGGGAAGAAGAGGTCGCGCTTGACGTAGTAGTCAGGGAAGGCGTCCTCGTTGAGCACGGTGGCATCCTTGCGCGAGGCCATGTTCTTCTTCAGCGAGTCACCCTCATTGTAGGCTTTCATGTTCAGGTAGGCCTGCCCATAGAAGGGTGGTACCTCGAAAAGGAAGCGCCCGCCGTCGTGTGTCTTCTGCACGGCGCCGACATACTGGTTGTCGATGTTCACCTCGGCTTCCACCAGCACCTCGCGTTTCAGCCCGCCATGGTTAACGCCCAGTGAGGCATTGGCATCACCGATGTCATAGTACGTGTCGGCTATCTCCACGGTGGTGCTCTCGGCCATGGCGTCGGCCTCACCGGCCTCATCGCTGGCACTGACGGGGTCGCTCTGCCGTGCGTGGCCTGAGTAGCGTCCGAACTGCCAGTCGGTAATCTCATCCAGTCCGGGGGCCGGTGCATCAGGGTTGTCGCTGGAGAGGTCGCCCACGGGAATGATGTTCAGCATCTTGTAGACAGCCCCCTCGATGGTGAAGGTCTTCTCAGGCTCGTAGCGCAGTGGGCGGTCGGCCTGGGCCAGCTCCTCCCACTTGTACTTGCGCCAGCCCTGCACCATCATCAGCAGGTCCAGGTGGTGGCGGTGCACGTCGTCGTCGGCTTCGAAGTAGTAGGCAGGGTGCGCGATGAAGCCACGCAACTCGCTTGACAGCAGCAGGTCGGTCATGATGTCGCCGTCGTCGTAGGTCTGCTCGTTGGTATAGCTGTCGCGGATAGAGATAGAGAACGTGGTGGGCTGGTTGACGCCGTGCACCTGTATGGGCAGGTCGATGCGCTCGTAGGGCGCGTAGGTGCGCGTGCGCTCAATGGGTGCTGTGATGAGGGCACTGTCCTGTTCGTGGTTGTTGACGAAGCAGAGCCGGTCAGCCAGGATTTGCCCGTCACTGTCAAAGACGGTGATGTCAGCCACGCCTGACGGCAGCTGCTCGAAGGGTAAAGTGAGGTGGGAGGTGAGAGGTGGGAGCTGGGAGGTGAGTTCCACTGGCTCCAAGTACTTCAGCGCGCCACGGCAGAGTATGCTCACGGCATAGTCTTTGTCAGCGGGCAGCAGGGAGGCACTGATGGTCAGCTGATTGCCATCGAGGCGCAGCGCCACGCCGGCTGTCTCAGGCTTCGGCAGCGGTATGTCCCACTGTTTGCCCCGCCAGTTGAAGGTGGCATGCAGCCTTTTGCCATTGGGTGTGACGTTGAACAGGCCGCGCCCCATGTGCTCCGTCTTGATGGTGAGGCGGCTTCCGTCGTCGAGGGCCACCGTTCCGCTGATGTTCTGGGCCTCGCCGTGCTGGTCGCACACCTGGAAGGCCACACGGTTGTCAATGCCGTCGATGAGGTGTCCGCCCTCGGGATAGAAGGTCACCACCAGGTCGTCCTTCTTCTTCCTCGGCAGACGTGTCTTGGGGCGCTGATACATGTAGCGCGCGTCATAGTCGCCTGCCTTCTCGGGCTTGCTGTAGACGGGCAGCACACGGCTGTAGAGCCCGTCCCAGACACGGAAGTAGTCGGCGGCCATCTGGCGGTTGTAGAAATGCCAGGTGTCATCGCGGTCATACTTGTGTTCGCGGACGTTGAAGTTCAGCATCCAGCGGGTGTAGGCGCGCAGCTCATAGTAGCCGCTGTAGAGCGAGTCGGTGAGGGCAAACTGCCCACAGGTGAAGCCGGCGGGACTGACGATGATGGTCTGTCGCTCGACGAGCAGCCCGTCAGGCGAGAGCAGCTCGACATAGAGCAGGCGGCTCATGTCAGTGGGTTGCAGGTTGTCAGCACGCACGACGTATGCCTTGTACCACAGCGTGTCGCCGACAAAATAGCACTGGTTGTCGGTGTGGACATAGACTTTCTCCTGTACCTGTTGCGGGGCCGAAGCCAGCAGTGTCTGACGGATGTCGTCAATCCCGTCCGCACTGGCAGTGAACAGAATGTCACCCAGCAGACAGACAATAGATGTAAGGAGTAGTCTCATAATTGAACTGTTATTGTTTACAACGAATTTGACAAATTACACAAACTGGAAATGGCTTGGCCATCTCTATATGGACGAAAATTCGTTTAATTCGTTTAATTCGTTGTTAAATAAAATAATGTGTAGTGTTCGGCACGTAGGCCCGCGAAGGCTTATTGCTTCAGCTTGAATGAATCCTCGATGCTGTTCAGGTCGTCAAGGAAAGCCTTGTCAACCTTCATGCGCTGCTGCACGGCGGTACAGCTGTGCAGCACGGTGCTGTGGTCGCGTCCGCCGATGAGCTGACCGATGCGCGAGGCAGGCATCTTCGTATATTTCTGCGCCAGGTACATTGATATCTGCCTGACTTGCACGTACTCACGCTTGCGACTCTTGCTGAACACGTTCTGCTGAGTGACACCGAAGTGGCGGCACACTGCCTCCAAGATGTCGTCGATGGTCAGCGGGTGGTTGTCGGTCTTGACGGCCCGCTTGATGATGCGCTCGGCCAGGTGCATGTCGATGGCTGAGTTGTAGACGATGGAGTAAGCCATGAGCGAGTTGACGACGCCTTCGAGGTCGCGCACGCTGCCGTTGGCCGACGATGCGATGAACTGTATGACGTCAGCCGGAATCTTCAGGCCGTCATGGCGGCACTTCGAGTTCAGGATGTCGACGCACAGCTGCATGTCAGGTCTCTCCAGCTCGGCAATGAGTCCGCAGGAGAAACGCGTCAGCAGGCGGTCCTTCACGCCTTCCAGGTCTACCGGCGGTCTGTCGCTGGCCAGGATAATCTGTTTGCCTAAGCGGAACAGGTGGTCAAAGATGTGGAAGAAGGTGTCGAGTGTCTTCGGCGAGTTGACCCACTCCTGTATGTCATCGACGATGAGCACGTCGATGGTCTGGTAGAAGTTGATGAAGTCGTTGGTGGTGTTGCGTCGCACGGCATCAGTGTACTGCACCTGGAAGAGTCGTGCCGAGACGTAGAGCACGCGGCGCTGTGCATCAAGGCGCTTGCACTCCACACCGATGGCGTTGATGAGGTGCGTCTTGCCACATCCCGACGGTCCGAAGACGAAGAACGGGTTGAACATCGTCTTGCCAGGGTGCTGGGCGATGTTGAGGCCGACGGTGCGCGGCAGCTTGTTGGAGTCGCCTTCAATGAAGGTGTCGAAAGTGTTCCTGGGGTCCAGCTGCGGATTCAGCTCCTGCGGCACGGCCGCGTCGAGCACCGTTGGCGACTGGTTGGCGCGTGTGGCGGCCTGCGGCCCATCGATGGCCGACGGACCTTCGCCCTCAACGGTCTGCGTCTTGCCGTTCTCACGGTCGACGACGAGCCGATAGGTCAGCTTGACGTTAGTCTTGAAGCTGTTGTTCAGTGCCCAAGCCATCAGACGCACGTAGTACTGCTCCAAGTACTCGTAGATGTACGGACTTGGAACCTGCACCAACACCGTCGAAAGCGCTTCGTCATAGCTTTCGAAAACGATGGGCTCGAACCACGTTTTATATATTTGCTCCGTCACGTTCTGCTTGATGAGATGCAGGCATCGGTTCCAGAGCTCCTGATGGTTTTTGTGCATTAGTTTTAGATTATTATCTTATGACGCCACACTATGCGGCTTTCAGATATTTCCGAGTGCAAAGGTCGTAAAATTTTTTGACCCATGCAAACTGTCAATTTTTTCCTCTGTGTTTACAATCTTTGTAACTTTCTCTCTTCTCGTCAATTATGTTGTTTCACGGTTTTTGGCTAATTTCCGCTCTTGCAAGATTCAAAGTTTTTGCCATTCAGCACTTTAGCAATTGGACGGCAAGGCGCAAAGCGCGATTCGTTATTTAGACAAATTTCAAATTACTGGCTCTTCTTGCCGAAAACGGATACATTGATGTAGCGGCGGGGATGCGCCTTGAAGTCGACGAGCAGCGAATCGACATCGCGCATGGTGGCCGTAATGTTCTGATAGAGTTGTGCATCGTTGAGCAGCATGCCCACGGTGCCGTGGGGGCTGTTGAGTGCGGCGGTGAGCTGCTGCACGTTGGCCAGCGTCTGGTCTACGCGCTGCATGGTGGCCTGCAGGTCCAGCTGTGCCAGGTTGCCCGTCAGCGTGGCGGTGTTGTCGAGCACCCCCTGCGCCTTGTCCATCATCTGTGGCATCTGTCGGTTCAGCTGTGCGGTGAGCTGGTTCAGCTGTCGGGCGGTGGTGTTCAGGCTGGCCGTCAGCTGCTCTGCGTTCTGCAGGGTGGCACTGATGGCCGGGTCGGTGACCAGCGTCTGCACGCCGGCGAGGATGGAGTCGAGCTTCGGCAGCAGCGCCTCCACCTTTGGCACCATCTGTGCAGCCTTCGTCATCAGTCCGCCCTGCAGTCCACCCTCTATGGTGTCGCCTTTGGCCAGCAGGCGGCCCGTGACGGCTCCCAGCTGCAGCTCCAGCTTGACGTTGCCCATGAAGTCGCTCACGATTTCGGCGCGGGTGCCTTCGTGCAGCTGCATCTTCGGGTCAAGGTCGAATGAGGCGATGATGCAGTCAGGGCGTGAGTAGTCGTAGTCGATGGTTCTCACCACGCCCACGCGGTAGCCATTGGCATAGACGGGGCTGGAGGTGGCCAGTCCGCTGACGTTGCTGAAGCGTATGTAATAGGTGTCGTCATTGCTGAACAGCGCCAGTCCCTTGAGGAACTGCATGCCCACATAGAGTATGACGATGGCGACGATGGCAACCAGTGCTATCTTTACTTCCTTGGTGAAAAACTTCATGTCTGTTAATGCTTAATGCTAAATGCTTAATGGTTGCGGCGGAACTCCTCGATGGCGGCGTTGACGTCGGTGCGCACCCCGTCCTTGAAGGCAATGATGAAAGCCTGTGGGAACTTGCTGAGGATGTCCTTGCGCAATTGCTTGATTTCGTTATAGTTCTCTGATGCGCCCACGGTGTACTTCCACATCGTGCCTTCTTTGTAGCTCTCTACCCCCTGCAAGCCCTTGAACTGGCGGTTGTTGGCTGACAGCTGGCGCTCGGTGGCCATGATTTGCACCTTGAAGATGGGAGCAGACCCACCCGCGGTCCCTCCCTGTGAGGGAGAGGAGGGGTTAGCTTGCACGTCCGTATTATTAGTACGAGGGGTGTCGTTCGTAGCAGGACTATCGTCTCCCCTCCCTCCAGGGAGGGGCTGGGGGTGGGTCTGCTGCTGATTCTGCTGTTGCTGTTGGTTGGGAGCAGGCTGCACCCTCTTGTTCTTGAACGCCACGAAGGCCTGATAGATGCCCATGCCCATCAGGTTCACGTTGGCCTGGTTGGTCAGATAGGTGGCTTCCGATGCCGTGGTGATGTAGCCCAGCTCGATGAGGCATGCCGGCATCGACGTCTCGCGCAGCACCAGGAAGGCATCCTGCTTCACGCCCTTGTTGGGTCGGCCGGCCGTGGCACACACGTTCTTCTGGATGAGCCGGGCCAGCTCCACGCTCTCAGCCATGTTCGTCTCGTTGACGATGTCGAAGATGATATAGCTCTCGGGCACACGCGGGTCAAATCCGGCATAGTGCTCCTTGTAGTCGCTCTCGATGGTGATGACCTCGTTCTCGCGCATGGCGGCGCTGCGTTTCTCGTCGCTGCGGCGCATGCCCATAGTGTAGGTCTCCATGCCAGTGACGGGCCGGCGGCTCTCCACCGAGTTGGTGTGTATGGAGATGAACACATCGGCCTTGTTCCTGTTGGCAATGGCGGCGCGCTCGTGCAGCGGCACGAACACGTCGGTCTTGCGTGTGTAGATGACCTTCACGTCGGGGCAGTTCTGCTCCACCAGCTTGCCAAAGGCCAGCGCCACATTCAGGTTGATGTCTTTCTCCTTGGCACGGTTGGCGCACGCGCCACCATCCTTGCCACCATGCCCGGCATCGATGACCAGGGTGTATGTCTTCTCGACGGCAAACGAGGCAACGGGCGACAACAGCAATGCGACCGCCATCAGTAGCGCTCTCACCATCGTCATCTTCTTTGCCTTCGTTCCTGTCATTATCCTATATCTATTCATTCTTTATTATTAAAGTCTAATCACACCTCTCACCTCTTACCTCTCACCACTCACCTCTCTAACAAACTCCGCCTCAACGCCGGCGCCGTTGCTGTCGATGCCCATGGGCGGGTTGTCCTTCATCAGTTTGATGTCAACGGCGGTGCACCGGGGGAACTGGTCGAAGAGTGCCTTGGCGATGCGCCCCGCCACATGCTCCAGCAGCTGCGACGGTGTGGCCATCTGCTGGCGCACGACGTCGGCCACATCGGCATAGGACAAGGCATCCCCCACCCTATCGCTCATCATGGCCCTATATATATTATAATGTACGCGAAGGCTGACGGTGAAGTAGGCCCCCACGCGCTGCTCCTGCTCCATGACGCCATGGTGGGCGTACAGGCGCATGTCGTTGATGACAACGCAACTGCTCTTCAGCTTCATGGCTCGTTGGGCTCCGGCTGTTCCTGCTGTCCCGGCAGGTATTTCTTCAGGGCCCGCTCCACGCCGTTCTTCCAAGTGTTGATGCTCTCGTCGTTGAGCGACAGCGAGGCCACCAGCTTGATGACGTGCTCAATGGGCATGCCATAGCGCAGCACGCCGCTGATGAGCTTGGCATAGTTCCAGTATTCGGGGTTGAACTTCTCGTTGATGCCCTCGACGGTAATCTTGTAGCCGCGGGTGTTCTCAAACTGGAAGTCGTAGCGCTTCGTGCCGTCGGCGTTCACCTGCTTCACTATCTTGCCCTTGTTCACCGACTTGGGCAGCATGATGCCCTCTTCCTCGTCCTGTAGCCCAGTGAAGATTTCATAGGGATAGCCGTTGAGCAAGCCCACCAGTGCCACCCACTTCTCCTTGTTGTTCTGGAAGCGCACCACGTCGCACTCCAGCGTCTGCGGACGCACCTCTACCACCTGCGGGCGGGGCATGGGCTGTGCCTGTTCGTCGGCGGCGGGGCTGTATGTCTGTTTCTCCATGCGCGTTCTGTTTCTACGTTTCTTAATTTGTGGCAAAGGTAATGAAAAAATAGCAGTTAGGGACTTTGTGCACAGCTTTCGTTGGTTGTTTTAACTTTTTTTGTGTCATCGCCCAGGGAAAATACTTTGGCAGGCCAGCAGCGAAGTGCCGTTTTTTTTGTAATTTTGCACCCTCTCTCAAAAACGAGCAGAAGACACACTCAGATGAAACGCTTTCTTACTTTTGTCCTATTCGCTGTAATGACAACAACGCTTGCCAAGGCCATGCCGGCCAGACCGGGGCGGTGGATGACGCTGTCCCTGGACGGACGGATGGTCAGTGCACAGATGGTGGGCGACGAGCACCTGCACTACTGGCAGACCAACGATGGTCTCCAGCTGATGGAGCAGGACGGCTGCTTCGTCAGGGCAGACATGGCCCAGATGCGCAGCCGTGCGCAGGAGCGCAGGCAGAAAGCTGCCCGCAGCCGGCAGAAGCGGGTGCGGCGCACGGCCAATGAAGACTTCAGCAACTACACGGGCAAGAAGAAGGGCATCATCATACTGGTCGAGTTCGAAAACTGTGCCTTCCTTCCGGAAAACGACTCGCTGCTCTACACCCGCATCTGCAACGAGGAGAACTTCAGCGAGGGCCGCTTCCACGGGTCGGTGCGCGACTACTTCCTGGCCCAGTCATACGGTCTGTTCGACCTCACATTCGACGTCGTGGGACCGGTGCCCCTGTCCAAAACTTATCAGTACTACGGTCGTAACGACAGCAAGGGCGAGGACATGCGCCCGGGCGAGATGGTGGTTGAGGCCTGCAATGCCGTCGACGACTATGTCGACTTCAGCCGCTATGACTGGGACGGCGATGGGTACGTAGACCAGGTGATGTGCATCTATGCCGGCAAGGGCGAGAATGGCAACGGCTCGTCGAGCACCATCTGGCCCCATGAGTGGCAGCTTGACGAGAGCGACTATGGCGAGCTGCTCTACCTCGACGACGTGGCCATCAACACCTATGCGGCCAGCAACGAGCTGTCAGGCAGCAGCATCGACGGCCTGGGCACCATCTGCCATGAGTTCTCCCACTGCCTCGGGCTGCCCGACATGTACGACATCGACTACAAGGGCAACTATGGCATGGGGTCGTGGTCGGTGCTCGACAACGGGTCGTACAACGGCAATGGCTTCCGGCCGGCCGGCTACACCAGCTTTGAGCGCTACAGCTGCGGATGGCTGCAGCCCAACGTCCTCGATGCCAGCACGACGGTCGATGCCATGCGGCCGCTGAACGACGCTCCCCAGGCATACATGATCGTCAATGACGCATGGCCCGACGAATACTACCTGATGGAAAACAGGCAGCCGCGTGGATGGGATGCCTCGCTGCCCGGCAGCGGCATGCTCATACTGCATGTCGACTACGACGCCGACATCTGGGAGTATAACTTTGTGAACACCAACAACATGAATCCAGCCGATATGGAGCCGGCCAACGACCACCAGCGCTGCACGGTGTTCAAGGCTAACCAAGGCATCTCGACTTACTATTCCAGTGAGAGCGGCGTGGCCTATCCCTATCTGAAGCGGGACTCGCTGACCAGCACCTCGACCCCTGCGGCCACCGTCTATAACAAGAATGTCGACGGCACGAACCTGATGGGCAAGAGTGTCCTGGACATCACCCGCAACAGCGACGGCACCATGGCTTTCCGCTTCCGCAACGACAAGGAGGACGTGCCCACCGCCATCCTCGACATGCCCCACGACGGCGGCAACGGCGGGGCTTGCTTTACCCCCGCCGGACGCTACGTGGGCAAGACGTCAGAGCGGATGCACCCGGGACTGTACATCCAACGCGACGACAAAGGCCAGCGCGGCCGCACCGTCATCATCAAGTAAATGGTTAACACATGAAGAATCTCAGCACCAGGCGTACCATACGCCGATACAGTCAGGAGCCTGTCGACGACGGTCTCCTGGGACGCCTCATCAGCGAGGCCTCACGCACGCAGACCATGGGCAACCTGCAGCTCTATAGCGTCATCGTCACACGCTCGCAGCAGGTCAAGGAGCAGCTGGCACCGGCCCACTTCAACCAGCCCATGGTGACACAGGCACCAGTGGTGCTGACCGTCTGCGCCGACTTCAACCGCACCTCGCAGTGGGCACGCTGCCGACAGGCAGAGCCGGGCTACAACAACTTCCTGTCGTTCATCAACGCTGCCACCGATGCGCTGCTCTACACGCAGACGCTCTGCAACCTGATGGACGAGGAGGGCCTGGGCTACTGCTACCTCGGCACCACCGTCTACCAGCCCATGCGCATCATCGAGACGCTGGGCCTGCCACAGCTGGTGATGCCTGTGGCCACCCTCACCGTGGGATGGCCCGACGAGCAGCCACCGCTGAGCGACCGCCTGCCGCTGAAGGCCATCATCCATGAAGAGAGCTACCACGACTACACTCCGCAGATGATTGACCAGTGCTATGCCTACAAGGAGGGCCTGCCTGAGAACCAGCACTTCGTGGAGGTCAACAGCAAGCAGACGCTGGCACAGGTGTTCACCGACATTCGCTATACGCGTAAGGACAACGAGGCCATGAGCCAGGGACTCATCGAGGCGCTCCGTCACCAGGGCTTCATGTAGCCTCACCCCGTCCTCTCTCCCTGGAACTCCCAGGAGAGGGGACGTGTATGTCTCCACCTCAGACTGACCGCCTATCTAATAATTTTTCGTCCGTTACTCAGGTAGATGCCTCTTGGCCAATGTTCCATCTGCCCGCTCATCTTGTGCCCTAACAGGCTGTAGTAGGCTGATGGGTGAGTGTCGGTGGACAGGGCGTTGATGCCGGTGATGTCTGCTTCAGCCTGGATACCTATCTCTGCTGCTGATGTCCATGCGTTACCATTGATTTCCGAATTGGCCACGAATTTCAGATAACGGCCTGCAGTAGGTGTCTTCAGTGTGGCCACCTGCAGTGACGTGGTGTTCTTGAACTCACCACTGGCCACCGCCGTTCCCCAGTTCTTGCCATCGTTGCTGAGGTACACCTCGTAGGCTTTCACCATGCCGTTTTGGTTGCCGTCCTGACGCGAGAGGTAGGTAAAGGCAGTCACGCGATAGGTCTTTGTCATGTCCACTATCAGCGTATGAGGGCACCTGGGTTCCGAGCCTTGCCATTCCGTGTGCCAGAAGGTGTCGTTCTTTCCATCAAAGGCCAGCCGGGCTTCATTGCCGCCATGCTGGCTGTCGGCACTGACCAGCTTCCACCCGCTTTTGTTGATAAAGAGGTCGAAGTCGTAGGTCATGACAGGGCTGGCAAGCATGCCGTCGGCTGAGCAGTAGGCAGTGATGGTACAGGCATCATTCTGGGCGATGGTGGTGGTGTACTTCTTGTATTCAGCACCATTGATGCTGTAGTAGATGGTCGCATTCTTCGTCGTGGTCGACATCTTGATTCGGCCGTTGCTCTGACGTTCGCAATTGACAGCCTGACAAACGGGCATGTCTACGCGGGCAGTCTCGGAGGCTTTCATCTCAGCAGTGAGCGGGATGAGGAAGAAACGGAAGGCTGTGTTCTGGGCCTTCAGTTCGTATGGCTCCCTCACGTCAGGACCACAGCTGGCATTGCCCAGCCCGCGTGTGGCAGCATCGAGCGAAACCACCGTCGTCGTGCAACTCTTGAACTGGTAGGTGTGCTTGGAGCGGTTGTTGCGGTCGGTGTAGTTGTCCTCTGCACGGAAGTGAACGGCTGATGCGGCCATCTGGTCAGGTGCAACGAAGAGCATACCCATGCCCTCGTCGTTGGTCAGCGACATCCAGCGCACTTCCTGTTTGGTGCCATGCTCCTGAGGCAGGATGTAGTCCTCGCGCTGGTCATTCACCGTACTCTTGTAGACGGCAGGCAGACAAGCCTCCTTGCGGTCACGGTAGTTGTCCCAGGGACCACGTCCGAACCATGACAGCTGCTCCATTGTGGCAGGCATCTCCAGACGGAAGCCCAGCTTGGGAATCACAACACCTGTATTGGAAGGACGGATGAAGGAGTTTACCATCAGCGAGCCGTCAGCGCAGATGATGAAGTCGAGCATCACGGCAAACGAAGTGCCGTTCTTTCCTGTATGGGTACTGTTCAGGCTCACCCTCACCGTCTTCTTGTCGTCGGCAGTCTGCACCTCGGCCCCTTCGCCTTTCACTGTCAGTTTTCTCAGACCCATGGTGTCCCAGGAGCCACTCTGACGCCCGTCGTTGTCGGTAGGCAGACGGAACACATTGAGCAGCAGTGGCTTGCAGATGAGTGTCGTGCCGTTCAAGGCGTAACTCGTCAGCGTGCCTTGAGTCTTTCCGAATACTGCCTTGAAAGTGCTGTTCGTTACTGTCACTGTCGTTGCGGTATTGGTCACGCTCAGTGCTTCACAGGCTTCCAGTCTGTTGAGGTCGTACATGGGCTTGACGGCCTTTTGTACGGGCAACTTTTCCTCAGCCACGACATAGCCGGCATCTGCCCATGGTGTGTTGTCCTTCTGAGTAGCAGTGAACTGTATGAACGCCTCTTTCGATGCATCGAGCGATGCCAGCGGTGAGATGTCGATGTTTACCACTGCACTGTCATTGGCTGCCACCTCTTTGTCTATCTTGCCACTGGCAAGCGTGTTGCCTTCTTCGTCCATCAGGGCATAGCTCACGTCGTAGTGAGAACTGGGCAGGAAGGCCATCTTGTTCTTGATGCGAAACTGCCTGGTGTTGCCTGATACCGCTTTGAATTCCAGTGGCTGGTAGACCTTCTTGGTGTTATACGACTTGGCCGTCAGGCTCCAGTCAGGACGCACCAACCCGTTGATACAGAAGTTACCGTCGTTGGGATTATCGCCAAAGTCGCCGCCGTAGGCCCAGTATTCAGTGCCACTGGAACTCTTGGTGAGCAGTCCCTGATCCTTGAAGTCCCAGATGAACTCTCCCGTCAGGCAGGTATACTTTTCGTAAAGGTTGAACATGTCGCGCACGTTGCCCATTGAGTTGCCCATCGAATGTGAGTTCTCACACTGAATATGTGGCTTCTGGCCGCTTTTACCCTGTCGTGACGAGCCTATCCACTCGATGGTCTCATAACTGCCATACATGGTGGAACTGACATCGGCATAGTCGCTGTTGCCTTCGTAGTGGGTCAGACGAGTCTTGTCGAGGGCTTTGATGGCTTGTGCTACGTACTTGAAGTTCTCACCATTGCCGCTCTCGTTGCCAAACGACCAAATGAAGATGCAAGGGTGGTTGCGCATCCACCGCACATGGTTCTCAGAGCGTTCTACCATTGCCTGGCGGAACTGTGGAACTGACGATAGCTTCATGTTGGCATGGCACTCCACATCAGCCTCTGCCAAGACATACAGGCCGTATCGGTCGCAGAGGTCGTAGAAGACAGGGTCGTTGGGGTAGTGCGATGTGCGTACGGCGTTGATGTTCAGACGCTTCATGGTCTTAATGTCCTCTTCAATCTCAGCATCCGTGATGGCCCGTCCGTTGACGGGTGAGAAGTCATGGCGATTCACTCCGTGGAACACCATGCGGCGCCCATTGATGATGAGTGCTCCGTCGCTGCGGATGCCCACCTCGCGGAAGCCTACCTTTGAGCCGCGGATGTCATGGATATGGCCTGTGCCATCCTTCAGCGTCAGTACGAGGTCGTAGAGGTTGGGCGTCTCGGCACTCCACAGTCTTGGTGCCGTCACGTCCATGTCAATACTGCCCGAACCATCGCTGATGGCTGTCTGTCCTTGAGCAATCACTTGTCCGTTGTCCAGAATCTTGGCTTCAACGATGCCATTGCCTTCCACTTTCACCTGCACGTTAGCCTTGGCATTGACGTAGTTGTTGTCCAGGTCAGTGGTGAAGAAGTAGTCGCTGATGCGCACCTTAGGTGCAGCATAGATAAAGCAGTGACGCTGGATGCCCGTCAATCGCCAGTAGTCTTGGCACTCAAGGAACGAGCCACTGGTGAAGCGATACACCTGCAGGGCCAGTAGGTTGTCGCCCTCTGCCAGATAGGATGTGATATTAAATTCGGCAGGCACATACGAGTCCTCACTGTAGCCTACCCGCTGTCCGTTTACCCAGAGGTAGAAGCCATGTCCCACACCATTGAAGCGCACGAACACGTCGTGGTCGGCCAGCCAGTCGGCCGTCATGGTGACATGTCGGCGATAGGTACCCACGGGGTTGGGCATTGTGCTGTTGTAGGTGAACCATCCCGGTCGTTCGGCCATGACGCTATAGGTCTGCTCGTTAAACGAGAAGGGGTAGGCCACATTGCAGTAAAGCGGCTTGTCCCATGGCTTGTTGTTGTGCAGTCCCCACACTTGCCAGCTGGAAGGCACATCGATGTCAGTCCATGCGGCATCGTTATAGTCTGTGGCGCACATGGTGGATGTCGCCTTTGAAGGGGTGTTCACCCACTGGAACTTCCACACGCCGTCAAGCGACATGTAGTAGGGCGAGAGCGTCCTGTCGTTCTTCGCCACGTCTGCTTCGCTTGCCATTGGCAAGGCGGTGGTGTGTGCCGTCTCACGGTTTACACTGGTGATGCTGGGGTCGTCCCATTCTTTTCCCGTTTGGGCGTTGGCATTGCCGAGGCAGGTCACTACAGCCATGCCCAACAGCAATCTCCTTGTCGTTATCATTGCCGTTGCTTTTATTCTAACTTTAGTTCCGTATAGGTCCCCCCTACCCCCCCCAACTGGGGGGGGGGTAGGGCTGCGCCGTCATTCGTCGCAGGTCTATATCCTCCCCTCTCCTTTCGGAGAGGGGTTGGGGGTGAGGCTTGGGGGGTAGGGCTGCGCCGTCATCCGTTGCAGGTCTATATCCTCCCCTCTCCTTTCGGAGAGGGGTTGGGGGTGAGGCTTGCTATTGCTGTCCGCGCTCTATCCAGGCGATGGTGTCCCCCTGGCGTATCTGCTGTCCTGGCTTGACGCTGATGTCAACCAGCTTGCCACCCAGGGCAGCGGGAATCTCAACAATCTCGCCCCACTTGGTCTGCAGGTAGCAGAAGGTGTCACCCTCCTTGTACTGCTGTCCGATGAAGGGCTCGACGCAGGGAGCCATCACGCCCTCGCCACCGAAGCTCCAGATGAGCTGTCCGGCCAGCGGGCTCTTCACGGCGTCGGCCTTGGCGTGCTTCAGCTGGTCAATCTCTTCCTGCGACACCTTCTTGCCGCCGCCCAGACGGGCATCCTTAGCCTTCTGGATGTCGGCCAGCAGCTGTTTCTTGGCCTGGCCACTCTTGAACGGGCGGTACTGCTCGGGGTGCATGGCCAGCTCGAACAGCTCCTCGTCGTCCTGACCGTAGTCCCAGCCGTTCTCGTCCATCTCCTTGCGGAAGCCGTCCAGGGCGTTGGGGATGAGCGTGTGCGGGTCCACGTCGGTGAACTCGCGCTTCTGCTTCTCGGCCAGCTCCACCAGCTCGGGTGCTATCGTGCCGGGCACCTTGCCGCTCTTGCCCAGGATCATGCCCCAGATGGCATCGTCCATCATCACGTAGCGGCCCTTGCCCTGCTCCATGGTCAGCAGGTTCATCAGTGCGATGTTCTTCGTGTACTGCGAGAAGGGCGTCACCAATGGGGGATAGCCCACCTTCGGCCATACGTACTCCACCTCGTTGAACAGCTTCACCAGCATGTCGTCCATGGTCAGCACCGGCTCGCCCTTCTTCTCGCGCAGCTTGTTAATCATCGTCTGGATGCCACCCAGGTCGGCCATCATGCTGCCCATCATGCCACCCGGCAGACCGCAGCCCAAGAGCAGGCTCGACATGTGTTTGTTGGCAGGGTTGATGAACAGGCCCAGCCAGTCGTCGATGAACTCCTGCGTCAGCGTACGCGCCTGCATGTAGGCGTTCATGTTCAGGTCGGCCACCTCGAAGCCCTCGTTCTTGAGCATCGACTGCACACTGATGATGTCCGGGTGCACCTTGCCCCATGAGAGCGGCTCGATGGCGGTGTCGATGATGTCGGCTCCGTTGTTGCACACCTCAAGGATGCTGGCCATCGACAGGCCGGGGCCTGAGTGACCGTGATACTGTATGATGATGTCGGGATGCTTCGTCTTGATGGCCTTCGTCAGCTGGCCGAGCATGGCGGGCTGACCGATGCCGGCCATGTCCTTCAGACAAATCTCCTCGGCCCCGGCGGCTATCACCTCGTCGGCAATCTGTGAGTAGTACGCTACCGTGTGCACCGGACTGGTGGTGATGCAGAGGGTGGCCTGCGGAATCATGCCGGCGGCCTTGGCCCACTTGATGCTGGGTATGATGTTACGCGTGTCGTTCAGACCGCAGAAGATGCGTGGGATGTCCACACCCTGGGCCTTCTTCACCTTATACATCAGCTCGCGCACGTCGTCAGGAACGGGGTACATGCGCAGGGCGTTCAGGCCACGGTCCAGCATGTGGGTCTGGATGCCAGCCTCGTTGAACGGCTTGCAGAAGGCGCGCACAGCGGCGTTGGGGTTCTCACCCGCCATCAGGTTGACTTGCTCGAAGGCACCACCATTGGTCTCAACGCGGGCAAAGCAACCCATGTCGATGATGACCGGAGCAATGCGCTCCAACTGGTCCTTACGTGGCTGAAACTTCCCGCTCGACTGCCACATGTCGCGGTAGACAAGACTGAACTTGATTTTCTTTTTTCCCATAGTTTTCTCGATTTTTGGCTTTCAGTGTTCATTTTGATGTGCAAAGATAGAAAAAGATTTTGAAACAACACGCTTTTTTGCAAATAAATTTCCAAAAGCATTGTCGGAATAAGGAATTCTTTGTAACTTTGCACGACATAGAACCAATAAACCACACAGAAAATGACAGTCATCATCATCATCATTGTCATTGTCCTCCTGCTGTTGGCACTGCTGCTGACCTACAACCGCTTAGTGGCCCTGCGCAACAAGGTGAACGAGGCATTTGCCACCATGGACGTGTTCCTGAAGAAGCGCTTCGACCTCATTCCACGCCTGGTCGAAGCCGTCAAAGGCTATGCGCGTTATGAGAGTGACACCCTGCAACAGGCCACGCGCCTGCGCACCACGGCCGCCGGCAACGACCGCCACGGACTGCTCGACGGCGAGACACGCATCGGCGACGCACTGAAGCACGTGTTCGTCGTGGCCGAGGCATACCCTGACCTCAAAGCGGACAACAGCTTCCTCAAGCTGCAGGAGCAGCTGGCAAAGATGGAGGACGAGATTTCGCTGTCACGACGCTACTACAACGGCAGCGTGCGAGAGTATAACAACCTGTGCCAGATGTTCCCCGTCAGCCTCGTGGCATCGGCCTTCGGCTTCAAGCCCATGCCGATGTTCGCCGTCAGCAGCGACGAGGAGCGCCAGGCCGTCAACGTAAACCTGTGAACGATGAGGAATACATTACGCTTCCTGGCTATTCTGCTCCTGCTGCTCGTCAGCCTGACGGCCGGTGCCAACAGGGGTGGCTTCGTCTATCGCGACATCAACATCAAGGCCGTGGTGCACGAGGACAACATGTGGGAGGTGAAAGAGACCTTCGACATCTTCTTCAGTCAACCCCGCCACGGTTTCTATCGCTACATTCCTAAGCAGTTCCAGATGGAGCACGAGGTGGACGGCGAGATGCAGACGTTCCGCTACGAATGTCGCATCACCGACATCGACGTCGAGGACTGGGAGTTTACTACCGAGGACAGCAACGATGAGTTCTGCATCATTCGCATCGGCGATGCCGACCGTGAGGTGGAGGGCCTGCAGCGCTATGTCATCAGCTACACCTTCAGCTACCCTGACGACCGGCTGGCCGACCGCGACTACCTGTTCCACACCATCCTCGGAACGGAGTTTGAGGACCCCATCGAGAATGTGCAGTTCAGCATTAAGTTCGACAAGCCGCTGCCCGATGACATCAGCGACCGGCTGACGGTCTACGCCGGCGAGTACGGAAAGAAGGACGCCCTGGGCGACAGCCTGCAGCTGAGCGTCACTCCCACAAGCATACGCGGCAAGACCGGCAGCATAAAGCCACGCCACGGCATCACGCTCTACGCTGACCTGCCCGGCGACTACTTTGAAGGCGTGCGCACCGTCAATCCCATCTGGCTCTACCTCTGCCTGGCCGTCACCGTCCTGCTCATACTGCTGCTGGCCTACTTCCACTACACGGTGAAGGTGCCCCACGTCACCAAGGTCATTGAGTTCTATCCACCCGAGGACATCAGCAGCGCTGAGGTGGGCACCATCATCGACGACTCAGCCGACCCGCTCGACATCGCCTCGCTCATACCCTGGCTGGCAGGACAGGGCTACATCAGTATCAAGGAGGTGAAGAAGGGCAGGTTCTTCAAGACCACCGACCTGGAGCTGACCCGACTGAAAGAGCTGCCGGCAAAGGCGCCCTCCTATCAGAAGCGACTCATGCGGATGCTCTTCGCTGATGGCGAGGTGGTGAACATCAAGGAGATTGGACAGAAGCCCACCGAGTTCAGCGCCATCGTGAAGGCACTGAAGAAGCACTTCAAGGGCAAGCGACAGCTGACACAGCTGAAGTGGTATGTGTGGCTCTACATACCGCTGGCCGTCTTTGGCACCCTGACGCTGGGACTGAACAGCCCCGTGGCCCTCTTCGACACCGAAACGCTGGCCATTGCCTTCCTGATGTTCGGCGTGCCCATGCTCAGTGCCGTCTACCTGCGCGTGAGCAAGAGTGCCGCCGACCTGTACCGGGGGACACGCCGGCGCTGGCTCGTCGCCATCGGCATGACCATCCTGATGTACGGCACATGGGGCGGCTATGCCTGCACCATCAACTATGGCGCACCACTCAACCTGTGGGCCGTGCTGGCCATCTACATCGTGTGCCATCTGCTGGTCGAGCTGTCGGGACGCTTCCTCGTCGACACCGACTACCGCGCCCAGATGCTCGGACGGCTGCTGGGCTTCCAGGAGTTCATCAAGACTGCAGAGCAGCCACAGCTGCGGCAGCTGCAGAACGACGACCCGCAGTACTTCTACAAGGTGCTGCCATACGCAATGGTCTTCCAGCTGACCGACACCTGGACGGACCTCTTCGAGGGCATCGAGCTGGAGAAACCCACATGGTACGACAGCGCCACGCCCCTCATGGGCAACGCCTTCACACACAACATGGTGCAAAGCCTGAGTACCACGGCCAGCAGCGCCATCAGCACCATCAGCCACGACAGCAGTGGCGGCGGAGGAGGCGGCGGTGGCTTCTCAGGCGGCGGTGGCGGCGGTGGCGGCGGCGGAAGCTGGTAGCACGCCATAGCATATACATACATATATATACAAACTGCATGGGTAAGAAAAAAGAAACAGGATTCTTTTGCGCTTCTCTCTTTTTTTCGTACCTTTGCCAGCAAAAAAATAGCGAATGATGAGGCTTCATGCTTTAGTTGGGGCACTGGCGTTGCTGCTGATGGCGGCATGCTCGGTACCACAGAAGGAAGAGTTTACCGTGAACAACAATGCTGGCGCCAATGGCGACTCCACCATCTATGCGCTGGTCTGCGAGGGCAGCAACGACTCCGTCTTGGTGTTCCTGCCCGACCCATACGATGGCTCTGACCCCGACACGCTCGACATCCTCGATGCCATGCGGCGCAGGCAGGTGTTTGGGCGACTCGCCATAGGCGACCGCGTGGCGATGGTGCGTGACACCGCTGACAGCAAGGCGGCGGCAGTGGTCATCGTCACCCAGGACTTGCTGGGACAGTGGTGCTATAAGGTGAAGCCACAGTGGCGAAAGCACCTCGGCGAGATGACCGTCGGCAACGGCGACAGTGCAAGGATGGTGATCAGGGAAATGCCTGATTCAGTCAGGCAGTTGCTTTTTGCCGAGCGGGAATACGGCTTCACGCTCAAGGCTGACAGCGTGGCGCTACCTGTGGGCATGAGGATGAGAAACACCGAGGAGGATAGCCCTGTGGAATATCCGCCGCTGAAGCGCTATAGGCAGTGGTACCTGCACAATGGCAAGCTGATGCTCGTCGTGAACAGCATCGACACCTTAGGTCATGCGACAACGCTGAGCACTGACACGGCCGAGTTAGTGATGCTGACGCCCGACACCTTGGTGCTACGCATGAGTGACGGCCTGCACGGTTATTACCGCAAGACAGAGTGACAGCGTGACAACTATTGGCTTTCCCGTCTGAGGGACCTGGCCGGCACCTCTTTCCTGTCCGGTAAAAACACTGTAGAAAGCTGCTTTCGTCCCGTTTCTCAGCCCTTTCTCAGCCCTTTCGATGATGTTTTTAGAAAAAAACAAGCAAAAAGTTTGGTAGTGTCAATGATTTTGTTTACCTTTGCACCCGCAAAACCAAAAGGCCATGCGTCTTAGCGTTTGCAAACATGGTGCCCGTAGTTCAGTTGGTTAGAGCGTCAGATTGTGGTTCTGAATGTCGACGGTTCGAGTCCGTCCGGGCACCCTTCAAAGGAGACATCGCCGAAAGGCAATGTTTTTTTTGTAAGAAGTCACAAGAAAGGAACCCCTGTAAGTCAAGTACTTGCAGGGATTTTTAATTCCCGCACCTTTCAATTTTGATGGAACATTGATGGAACATTTGTAAGCATCCGTTGAAATACACGTTGTAGCAGTTGTAGTATCGTTGTACCTTTGCAATCGCAATAGTGCACACAACTACAACTGTTATTGTATTATGACCAAAGAAGAATTTGAAGTATTGCAATTGGACTTGCAGCAAAGCGGTAAGTCAGTTAAGGATTACCTGCAGGAAGCAGGCGTAAACTATTCCACCTATAATTACTGGCGTAAGAAGTTATTGGTAAATGAAGCCCCCAAGCCCGAACTTGCCCCCATCAGCTTTACGCAACATGCTGATCCGGCTTTCTCCAGTTCCGTGCCTTCTGGAGCAACACTTTTGTTTCCCAAGGGAATGAGCGGAGTGCTGATTGCTCCCATGCCCCTGCTGCCTATCTACAAGGGTATCGCCGGTGCCAGCCTGCTTGCAGAGATCCTGCTCCAGAAATATGAGTACCACATGCCTTACTATCGTCAGATCAAGCAGTACAGTCACCTTGGCATGAAAGGTCTGACTGAAAGCACGGTTTTGCAGGCTATGAAACGGCCTTCAAGACAAACCCCGACGTGCTCCTTGCTAACTGCATGGTGCATATCCGCCGCCACTTCGTGATGTCATAAGCCAGATGCCCTATCACACAAAAGCATCATATGAGGAACTCCTGCAACTGCTACCACATAAGTGGAAACTCAAACATCCGAAATCTGTCATGACTAAAACTGCATAATATAGGTATCACATAGAGGTGCAACAAATAACAATAGCAGCTGCAGCCGAATGTGATGGTAGCTGCTATTGTTATGGTATATAGGTATCACTACCTGTAGTTTATCGAATGCTTACCCTGTCCCCCTGTCTCCTCAGAAACCGCCAAATCTGGGATGAAAATAATCTCCAGCCTAACCCGCTAAAAGGCAGTGGCTGGAGATTGGGGTATTATAATTCAATCAAAAACTTGTCCCCATGATTGCATGATTGTAGATCAGAGCCCCTGATCAATAGGGTATGTGAATTGAGAATTTACTGTACGTTAGAGGGCAGCCAGATTGATTCCTCATTAGCAGTGCCACCTGTTGTATAACTACCATCAGTGTTATAAGTACCACCAGCGGCAGTTGCCCAGTCTGCAACTTTAGCCTCGAACTTCACACTGGTCAGGCCGAGGTGCATGATAATCTTATAGAACTTGTTGGGCTGGAGGCCAGTCAGAGAAACCTTGTTGGTGATAGTCTGTTCAACTTCTGTGAAACCGGTAGCCAGTTTTGGGTCGGCAGTTCTTACAACATAGTTAATAGAAATATAGATGGTTTGATTACCACCAGGAATGAGCAGAAGTCCGGGAACGGTCTCCTTTGCGAAGAGGGGCTTGGGTGTTACTTCTACACCCTCAGCACCGCCTGAATTTGTAGTATTCCATGCTTCGCCTGCTGCGTTACTTACTGTTCCCTCCTTAATTTTGGGGTTCAGAGTATAGGTGTCGTCTGAAGCATTGGCATTAGTGTTGTTGGCGGTAATGGAGTATGTTGCACCAGTAGTAACAGCTGTGGCATCCCAAGTACCCGTCTCAATATTGAACCATCCAGACTTCACAAGGTCGCTGGTTGTTCCCGAAGCTGCGAGACCAGCTGTGGCTGCTGAAGCACCGTCCATAATCTTTACCTCCTTAACAGTTACAAGAGTAGAGGTTTTGTCGAACCCACTGGTGAAGTAGGTGGTAGAGTTGTCTCCGTTGTTTCCGTCAACGTCAACCTTGATTTCGAAATTACATGCTGTAGCAGGCTCGTCCAGGTCTTCTGTTTCTTCAATATTGCCGCCAATCTTGGTCAGGGCGTGCTTGAAGAGGAACTTCACGCGGTCGGTTACTTTCTGCTTGGTCAAGTTGATGTTGTAGCCTTCGCCGATGCTGGCAAGTGTCGGGTCGTCTGCGTCTGTCTCATTGTAAGTAGTAAGACCATTAGTACCCCACAACAGGTCAACAGCCTGAGAAATGTTGGCATTAGGCATCAAGTACTTTACCCATACGTTTCCTGTATAGGCATTAGTTGTCATTGCGCTAATACCGTAGGTGTTAGCATTCTTCTTGACATTGTCAACATTTGTAATGGCTGAGGGAAGGTCGCCATCATAGTTTGTAGAAGGAGTTGCAATGTACGGAGCGTATGCAAAGAAACTCAGTTTACCCTCTGCACCTTGTGTGGCAGTGTTTGAAGGCGTGCTAGTGTTGTCTTTGTCAATACCATTCGGCCAGTACTTCGCGGGAGAGTATGTCCAAGCGGGAGTAGTGAGAGAAGAACCCCATGTAATCTGTTGGTTGTACATGAAGTTCGGGGCAAGATCTGTTGTAGAAGGGGTAGAAATTACATAATCATCGGCTTCAGTAAAGTAGGAGAAAACAGCAAAAGTTGCGACTTTCAGGTCAGTGACCCCTTTTGTAGCATTAGTTTCATTGGCAATGGGGCCTGCAGAATATGCACGTGTCGTCCCCGTCTTCCCGAGGTACGTTCCAAACTGGATGACATTGTTTTCAGGAGACTGTGCGAGTTGCTCCTGTGGGCTCAGCAGGTCTTCCTGTGAGCAGGCGGCAAACAGCATCGCTGCGGATGCGAGTGCCATGAGTTTAAATTGCTTTTTCATAAATTTAAAAAATTTGTTTTGATTAGTATTTAAATGATCTTTTCTCTCGTTTCTTTTTTTTCTTTTGTATTGTTGCTAGAATCCTCCCAGGTCGATGGTGCCGCCATCTTCCCACTCGTCGACTTTGGCGTCGAAGCCGGCACCCGTGTTGCCGCTGATGGGTGGCAGGACAATGAGGTCGGGCAGGTCGAGTTCGAGCATGAGGTTCTGCAGGTCCTGCCGGTAGCGTATGCGTGCCTCATCGCCTTCGGGCGTGATGTAGCGAATGTTCTTGCCCACTTTGTAGGTGCGGTGTACGACGGTGCCGTCGGTGAGCGTCAGGTTGAGCGTGAGCAGGTTGTCTGCCGAGTCGCGCTCTGCCACGAGCTCTTTGCCATAGGGCAGTCCGAAACTGGCGATGCGTGTGGTGATGACGCCGGTGGAGTCCTGATCGTCGCCGCATTTGTAGCGTTCCCATTTCTCCGGGTCGAAGCGGTGTGTGGCCGTCTCGGTGGTGCGAATGATGCGGCTCATGGAGAAGCCGTCGGCCAGTCCGGTGATGTTGCCCTCGATGTTGCGCAGGCTCTGTCGGTGCTTGATTTTAATTCTGACGTTGAAGTCGACGGTCATCGGCCAGGGCACCTCGATCAGTTCGTAGACGCGTTCGCTCTCGCGGTAGTTCTCCATGCCGTTGTCGCGGTATTCCTCGTAGGGAATGAAGATGGTGGTGTCTTGCAGCACCATGTCTCGTGTGATGAGGAAGGTGTCGAGGGCGACGGCGATGCGCGGGTCCTCGGGGGTGTAGGTATAGTCAACGTCGGCATCCCAGTTGCGGGTGCTAAAGCGCGAGGCGCGGCAGGTGATGCGGTCGTAGCTGTCGGCTTCGTAGAAGCGCACGTAGGGCGCGTATTCCTCCATCAGTTCGTTGAAGATGACCATGCGGTACTCATCGGGGGCGAGCTTGACGGTGATGTTGTCGGCATTGGTGGCGCGTACGATGGGTGCGCTGCCGTCGGATGGGTAGATCATGACCGTCATGCCGTTGGGCTTATAGCCGTAGAGGCTGACGAAGTTGACCTGCCACTTGACGACGATTCTCACCTTGACCTGCTCGTCGACGATGACCTCAAGTGGGCGTCGTTCGCAGGCCATGAAGAGCGGCAGCATGAGCAGAAGCAGGAGTTTCAAAGAGCGCTTTATCATAGTGCACCTCCTTTCCTTTTTTTGCCGAGTAGCCAGACGAGTGAGCACTTCAGCTTCGTCGGTCCGGCGTAGAAGAGGGATGCGTTGTATTTCCAAATCAGGTGCGTGTCGCCAAACTCGCCATGGTAGTGGCGGCGCGGTCCGCTGAAGGCTCCGAGGCTGGCCGACAACTCCAGATTCCAGTGGCGTGCTATGGGCCAGCAGTAGCCCATGGAGATTCCGACGCTGTGCAGTTCGCCCTGGTTGCCCTCGCCGTTGTAAGCCTGTCCGTGTTCGTCGATGCGCCCGCCGGTGTCCCACTCGAAGTCGTAGCGTCCGTAGGCATAGTAGGCTCCGAGGAACCATCCTGTGAGCAGTGGTCGGCGTTCGCGGCAGCGGCCGAGCCAGTAGCGAGCTTCTACACCGAATACTTGCAGTTCATAGGCGCGGCTGTTGTTGTGCCAAACGTACCACGGTGTCCAGTATTCGCCCATCACGCTCCATCGGTTCTTGCGGCCTATGGGTACCTCTATTTCGGCGTTGAAGGCCAGTACGGCGTCGAAGAGCACGTTGGTCTTCAGGGCCAGCAGGGCCTTGTAGGGCCGCAGAGGGTCGTAGTGTCCCTCGTAGTGCTGCGGCGGTGCGGGCGGCATCTCTTTGACGGCTATCTGCTGTGTGGGCGGCATGACGTTCTCGCGCTTGAGGTAGTCGATGCGATAGTCCGTGTGGCGCAGGTAGGGCAGACAGTGGGTCAGCAGGTGGTCGAAGTCCTTCGGATAGGTGCGGCGCATGAGCTGCTCCTTCTGGTCGGGCGGCAGGTCGCGGCGTGCTATCTCCAGCAACTGGTCGCGGTGGGGCAGCTGCTCCAAGGTGGCCTTGCTGATGTAGTCTGTGAGTCCCTGCCAGTCTTCCGGCTCATAGTCGGTGAACACCTTGGCAGGGTCGATGTTGTAGCGGCGGGCAATGAAGGCTCCCAGACTGTCGGTTCGCTCGCGCGCGAGTCTGACATTGTTTTTGTAGGGACCTTCCGGCGAAGCGTAGCCCTTGATGGTCAGGCGTTGTAGCTCCGCGTTCTCGTCGCTCTCCACGGTCTCGATGCTTTTTCTTATCTTGTCCAGCTCTCGCTGGTTGTCATACAGTTCCGGGTGCACCTCAGTCTTGTTGAGTTCGAAGACGATGGTCATGCGGTCGGTGATGCTGGTCTTGCGCACGATGGCCGCCGTGGGCGGTGCCGGACGGCTGACGCTGCGTGGCTGCTGGAGCGTAGTGTCGATGCCGATGGTTTCCTCGCAGCTGGAAAGTTCGATTTGCACCTTCAGCACGGCCCTGTCCATCCATTTCTGCCACGTCGCTCCGTGCAGGTAGGCATAGGGTCGGTAGCGGCGCTTCTCCCACAGCACTTCGTCGTCGGGCAAGATGAGTCCCAGATTATCGTGGCGCAGGTAGCGGTAGTACGTCTGTCGGCCCAGCACATGTATGGCAGGCAGCGTTACGGAGTCGGCCTCTGCCACCAGGCGCGGTGTCACGGTGAGCACCTCTTTTTCGCCTACGGTGAGCATCTCTGGATTAAGCAACAGGAATACCCTTGCCGAGTCGCCGTTGCGTGCGGCCTCAGCCTTGCTAATAACTCCGAATGTTTGCCCGTAGGCATGCTCCGTGAGTAATGTAAGCAGTATAATTAGTCCTGTCCATCTTAAGAGTCTCATCTGGATTATACTCCAATTTTTGGGCAAAGGTACATTTTTTTTTCTAAAGGTGCATATTAACTTCGTTGTTGATAACTTTATTTAACACATTTAACATCCCATTAACGCCGCCTTTTCTTTTATCTATTATTTAAGAACACGCACGCTCGTGTTAAATTTTCTAAAAACCTACTGTATGGTGAATGATATTGTAAGGAAAATGTGTACTTTTGCATGGTAACATCGGAAATACACATCCATGAAACAAAGATATTCTACATATTTGGTATATGCTTTCCTGCTGATGATGGCTGTGCTGGCGTATGCATGCAGTGGCAGCGAAGTGACGGAAAGCGGCCCCACGGAGCCGGGCGCCGGCAATGCACCCGAAGCTATCGTCTTCGACTCTTATCTGCAACGCACGGCCAACGGAACGCGCACCACCTATCCCGTTGGCACGCCGGTGGGGGCGGTTGACAATGCTGCGCTGCAGGCTGCCAGCTTTGCCGTGTTTGCGCAGTATACTGAAAATACACCCTGGACCCGTGCGGACAAGAATGTCCCCTTCAATTTCATGTGGCACCAGAAGGTGGACTATGACACTGACCACTGGACTTACAGTCCTGTGAAATACTGGCCAAACGACAACCAGCCCGCCGACAATCAGGATGCACAAGGCAGCGTGGCGCATAGCTATCTCACGTTCTTCGCATACGCACCCTACCAACAGGTGGATACCCCTACCACGGGCTTCGACGTGAAGGACTACGACGGTCCTGACGACGGCACCGCCCCCGATCACGACGGCATCGTGGCGGTGAGTGGCAACGGTGTCGATATGGCCCATTCGTACGTCTACTACCGCACGAGCCTGGAGAAGCCCTTCGGCGTTGACGAGAGTGTCGACCTGCTGTGGGCTACGGCGCAGAACAGGTATAAGTACGACAGCAACGATGCCAACGATGACGGCCGCGTGGCCGACAACGTGCAACTGGTGTTCAAGCATGCGCTGACGAAGCTGGCCATCAATGCCAAGGCGATGATAGACCGCACGGCCGACCATACGTCGCCTGCCTACTCGACGGCGGTGGATGGCAACAGCCGCATCTTCATCAAGTCGGTGGACATCACATCGCCCAAATACTATACTGAAGGCAAGCTCTTGCTGGCCCCTGATGCCGATGTGCCGACATGGGACTATACGGGCGTGGATGATTCGTTTCAGAAATCGCACTTCATGTTCGGTGGTAATGCCGCCATTGGTCATGATGTCATTAACAGCTCAAATGACATGGACGACATCAACTACTCCATGCGCTATGCGGCGCCGAACATTCCTGCCGTAGCCAGCATTACCGACTCCGACAGCGATGGTCTGGACGATGATACTGGCCTGACGCTGGTGGAGACGGCGCGTGCCGCCTTCGACGCCATGGAGCAGGGCGTCACCGACAGCGAGCGCCAGCTCTCCGCCGGATACCCCCTGATACTCTTTTTGCCGTCGACGGACACCGGGACTCTCAGCGTGCGTGTCGTTTACCATGTGGTGACCTTCGACCCCAACCTGACGCTGAACGCCGTGCCCTACTTCTCCGATGTGACCAACGACATCACGGCGACGCTGGGCGACGCATCGTTTAGGTTCGATCCCAACAAACAGTATAAACTCGTGCTGAACTTAGGACTGACGAGTGCGAAGTTTGATATCTCTGTGCTCGACGACGCTGGTGAATACATCCTGCTGAGCTCAGTGGTGAAGGAATGGGACGTGAACACCAAAGAAGTGAACGTCGTGAACGTCGAATAATTCATAAAAAGTAGAGCTTAATGCATAATAAATATTTCATACTTGGACTATTGTTAACGCTTACCGCCTGCAGCAGTGAAGACGTTGTCAGCGGAGGTGCAAAGCCCGATGACTTGGCACTTACACTCGACGTTGCAGAAACCGACTGGCAGGGCGAAAGCATCACAGTCAGTACTCGCGCAGGCGAGACGTTGGAGGGACTGAAGGGTACCTACCCGGGAGCTTTATGGGACTTCACAACCGAAACACTAACTAAGGAAGCCTTGTTGAATATGACAGGACTGACATTCACTCCGTTAGGTGGTGCTGAAGAAAACCTGACGGTGGAAGATGTGGAAAAAGCCGTACGCTTGCATGGAACATTGACTATTAGGAACTTGAAAGCCGGACAGGGTGTGACAATAGTATTCAAGACAACGGATACTCCACGTGTATTGAGTTTTGCCAACCTGACCAGACCGTCTGGATTTACGCCTCCTACAGGAGCAAAGCAGACAGGTCGTGGCACCGTGGGTGCCAACGGCGATGTTGTCTTTACTACCACCACAGGACCAATGTATATCTATTCCGTCGAGGTACAGCAAGCTACTGACGAAGGGTTTGGACTTTACTGCGAAAAGTTGAATTACGCGAATACTCAGGTAAAGTGGAATAAAACGAATGGTAGATGGAACATTGGTGCAAATAACTATGACCAATACTGGCCAAGAACCAAGGCAGGAACACTTGACATCTATGCGTATGCACCATTCAAGCCAAGCCCAAGCCCAACATATACTGTGACAAGCGGAAAACTGACCTTTACGGCGGAAAAATATCCTAATCTGACAGATGCGGGAGCGTCGGATTATAGCGATCGTTTGTCCGGCACCAATGTTGATTTGCTCTATGCCGGCGCAAAGCATGACCTCAGAAATGTAAATCCCGCGGTACTGAATTTTAAGCATGCACTTGCGAAGCTAACCTTCGGTACGATAACAAACAATACCGGTGAAGTCATAAATTTGGAAGGGTTTACCATTAAAGGTACGCTAAACAGTTCTGCTAAACTTGATTTGTCAACAGGAGAGTGGACTGAACATGATCCATGGCCTGACGGAACAGGAAGCAGCGAAGCGTCAGTCCCGCTACCGCCACCTTTCGTACAGGTAGTACATTCTGCGGCAGAACTTGTTGGGCCTCCTTCCTCCGGTCACACAGCAAAGACTCTTATAGAGCCTTTGGCTGATGGCGAGACAGTTATACCTAACATGCCGAGCAATTCACTGTTGCTGATACCTAATGCCGATGGCAAGATAACCGTTACGATAGAAGTAAACAACAGTACGGGTGAGAACTTCAGCTTCCCCATAACATTGGAGGAGGGCAAAGAAAAGATAGTAAACATCACTATAGGCAGGAACTTCGAGGTGGTCATAGAGTGAAGAGTTAAGAGTGAAGAGTTTATTAACGCTATGATAAAGATAAGAAGCATATTATACATAAGCATAGCCCTGCTATTGGCAGGATGTACTAACGACGACGATACGCATCCCGCAGTCTCAGTGCAAGACGCTAACGTTATCACGCTGGGTGTGAAAGAGGTGCAGTCGGCTGTGACGCGCGCCGACCAACAGCCCGGCGTCATGGACTTTACAAAGCTCAAGACTACGGGCTTCGGTGTGTATGGCTATGAGGGCAGCGCTGAATATAACAGCAGTACAAAAGAGTATAATCTGTTTGCCGCAAACACTCCTGTCACCTTTGTCACCGACGGCACTGCTCCCACAACGAGTCTCGACATTCCGGGCAGTTGGAAATATCCAGAAGAAAGCAGTGGACTGAAACCATGGAACAAGGACAAGAAATACACCTTCTTCGCATACGCACCGTATATGAGTGTCGGTGACACTGGTCCTGGCATCAATGCTATCTCTACTGGTAGCGGCGACCCCACCATCAGCTATACCGTGGCAACAGACCCTGCAGAGAGTGTCGATTTGCTTTGGGGTGTGCGCACAGATACCAAGGAGAAGTCGGGACTGCCATGGATAGACCTCCAGCAGGGACAGACCAACTCCGCCGTGCTCTTCACCTTCTATCACGCCCTCTGTGCTCTGGGTGTGCACGCTCAGGTCCTTGTAGATCAGGAAAACCGCTTGACCGATTTCGAAGACAGGTCGCATCTCGGTACCATCGGCGACCCTAACGGCTGTAAGGTGACGCTGAAGAGTATCACTATAACACCAGCAGCAGCCCCCCTCCATAAGAGCGGTGTGCTGAACCTTCACAACACTACGGCGCATGAACCTAACTGGCAAAGCACAAGCGGCACTATTGCCGTCTTCGAGCTAAACAGTTCTGCAGTCATTGACCCTAAACTGCTTGACCCGCATCCTGACAATGTTAACGATGCAACAGGTTATGAAGTAATGACCTCTGATGCTTACGATACCGAAGTCCCCGGCGTCACAGAGTCTGCCAACACGCAGAACGTAATAAAGTCCAATAATCTCTTCATGCACATTCCGCAGGCGGCACAGGACTACGACATTGCAGTGGAATATTTTATTACCTACAAGACCGAAACCGGTTACCACCGCGAGAAAGTCTCCGGCACTGCCAAAGTCGAGAACCTGGAACTCGTTGCAGGAGTGAAATACTACCTGAACTTGGTGTTCGGACTTACCACTTTCAAACTCAATGTAACAGCTACCGACTGGGAAGGAGAAATCCTCAACAAGTCTGTAGTCATTGAGACGGGTACCAGTGCCAGCAGTTCGTTGGCAAGACAAACTTCTATAACGGAGTAACTTGAATAATATTTTTGAGACAAGATATGATGACAATAACACGATATAGATACATAACGAAACACCTCTGCCTGCTGCTTCTGCTGATAGTTGGAGCGCAGGGAGCGCGGGCTGAAGGCACGACCACACCGACATACTATCTGGATTCCACTACCTCGCCCGGCAACCAAGGCGGCAGTTGGACTTCTGACAATTCTGACCGGTATGTGGTAAGTACAGCCGCTGGATACACCGAGATTACCCAGAATGGAGAAAACAACAATGGCACGCGCGTCTATACTAACAGTACAATGAACTTAGTCGGAGCAGGAGTAAGTTTCATACTCCAGTTTGATATGAAGATAAAGGGTGGCTCCAACCAGGTATCATGGTTCCAGGTGGATGACGCCGGCAACACCGCTGTTAGTATAGGTGCTAGCGCTTCTACCACGACTGCATCGTCTGTTCTGCAGTTGGCGCAGATGGCAGCAGGAGGAACAACATGGTCCATCAACGGCAGCGGAACACAGAGCGTGACATTAGCCAACGACCATTGGTATCGCTTAAAGTTGCATCGCACTTACGATAAGACGTACCTGTCCATTATAGACCGAGGCACTGACAACACGAGCGACGTGAATGCTTCGTTCTTCACCGAGACAGAAATAACCACAACTAGCGCTTTGGGCGGTCTGGGACGGATGGAGTTCGCCACCAAGCGCTATAACAGCTCATTGGCTATCGCCAACCTGTCCGTTCAGAAGTGGGGATGGGATGTGGTGTCACACTCCGTCAACCTTACTGCTGCCGACAATAATAACAAAATCACTTCGGGCATGCCCGTGCTCTATAACCCCGCAAATGCTGCTGTTACATATACCTATGACGGCACCGTGCTGAGTAACTATGAAAAGACATACTCTCCTTCGCCACGCCTGAGAGCTGCCGGCACGGGAACGGTGACCGCAACCATCGGTGGCAAGAAGGCGCAATACAACCTTAACGTTGCTGCACCTACCGTGACAGGTTCTTACGATGCGGCTACGAAAACATACACCTTCGATAACGTGGGTGTCATCAGTAACCACAGCGTTGATGTTGTACCGTTTATCAACATGTCATTCCGTGGGGGTCCTACGGCGGTGGTTGTCAACGACGGTACACGTACCGTATTGAAGGTTATTGATACTAACGGCTATTCGCATCCTAATCTGAACAATGGCGCCAGCAAGATCCCCCCTGAAACCAACTGGGGTGGCACGTTCTATAAGTTCGTACCGTCAGTTAACGGAACTCTGACAGTTACAGGTAATATGGATTATGCGGTCATTTACGCCAGTGACGATACTTCTACACTTGTTGCATCACTCAATTCCGGCACTTCTATTTCCAGTTCATTAGAGGGTGGAAAGACCTATTACCTGTATAATGCCGGAAGTGACGGTAAGGGAAGCGCCACGCCGCTACTGCATTCGTTCACGTTTGTACCCGCTGCATCATTACTGACCTTCCGCAATCCGCAGTCGGTCATCACCGTCGATGTCAGCGAGACCAGTTACACCAACCCTGCCATCTCGGCAGATGGACTGCCCGTAAGCTACAGTATCATGTCGGGTAGTAGCATCGCTGATGTAGATGCAACAGGCAAGGTGACATTCAAAGGCAACTACTTCTTCAGTCCCGTACCTGTCGTTGTAAAGGCTACGTCAGGTACCAACAATATAGCTTATACTATCAATCTCGTTAAGCACACGTGGATATTCAACGAGAACGACAAGTGGACAACGACAGTTTCCGACCTTACCGGCGGAGGTTGGGATACAAACAGTGGGAGTGGTCATAACTATACCACTAACGGTCTTAGCGGCACCTTCTATCGCAATACCGCTGCAATGGATCATACCCAGCTAACTACTGACGGAAGTACCGTGATGCCAGAGACAGCAGGTCTGCTTATAAACAAAGCCGCTAACAACGACCGTCTGTATATAGCTCCAAAGAATTTGGGTACTAACTTCCTTGCCATGCGTGCCAGCAGTATATCCATTGACGATGTTCAGGCAGGACAGACGGTCACCGTAAACTGGAAGGGTGGAAATAGCGCTGCCGTGCTCGACATGTCGGATGCCGCCGGAGCCAACGTTACCGGCAACGCAGGCGGTACGCTGCAACTCACCGCCACACAGGCGGGTAGGGTCGAGATATACTCTAACCCCGTGGTGGCATACATCAATAGTATCATCGTCAGTACTCCTACCCGTGCTATCGGTACACTGACATACGCTAAGACGGTGCTTAGTACGGGTGGAGACGCTGAGGCTCGTACCGGCTACACACTTACCGGTGAAGACGGTACTGTCGATATGAAGGATTATTATAACGCTCCCGGTAACTTCCAGAGCAGTAATACCTCTGTAGCCACTGTCGATGCCAGCGGGAATATCACTCCTGTAGGCGTGGGTACCGCCATCATCACCGCTACGGCAACAGCAAAGAACAGCACCACCCACCAGGCAAGTGTTACACTCGTAGCCGCCATCGAGGTTGTTGGTGACGCCTCTACAAAGATACGCACCATCACTATTGAAGACCTGCTTTACAACGTAGGTGTGGATGGCGTAAACGCTGCGGACGGCCTTGACCGCCGCATCCCTGGTTTCGACCTTACCTTTGAGGGTGACGACGGCGCTAAGGTCAACGATCCCAGTGTACTTATCCTGCAAAAAGATGCTAAACAAGGGAAACTCACCATCACCCCGCGTCTTAGCGGCAGTGGTACTGCTACTATCACGAAAGCGCTCATCTCAGTATCAGCCGCAACAGAAACCCCTAAGTGGAAGGTCAACGGCGGTAGTGAGGTGGCGGTATCTACTGGCGGCGTTACTTACGACGGACTAACGGGCGGCACACTGACACTCGAAGCCACCAGCGGTAACATCTCGCTGACAAGCATCAAACTGTATTATAACAGTACGGTAGCGTTAGACGAGACGAAGGTCGGTCCTGTCTTTAAGTTTGATAACTCGCACCTGATGCGTATCCCTGCCGACGGTAGGGCCTTCACGCAGACTCCTACACAGGTGGTGACAGACTATTTCCATTCTTTCCGTCCTGACTATACTTATATGTCGAGTGCTGCCAACGTTGCAACCATCAACACCGACGGCACCAACGGACAACTGCTGAAGTCGGGCGAGAGCACTATCACGGCAACATTCCAAGAGACGGCATACTTTGCCCGGTCAACGGCTTCCTTTACTATTAATAATACGTTGCTGCCGGGAGAGACTTATGCTGACGTGGCAATGACCAACGGGCAGAAAATCCATATCGAGGCTTCTGCCAGTGCTGCCAATACCCAACTGACCCTTTCCGGTACGGCAAGTCCAAACAACAGTCTTAGTTTCGGTTTAAGTCGTAGTCGCCAGAATACTTTCGCCGGTGCTACAGGCAATGTGACGCTGACAAATGGAACAACCGGCGAAGACATTACCATCTACTCCCTGCGTGTCGTTACGTCAAACGTCCGCGCATGGCTCTATTATAAAGGTCAGGAGGACAACTACTTCGAACAGGTGCTCTTCACCGGTTTGGAGTCCGGCACTGTTGCTGGATTCCGTGTCGTTGACATCGGCGACCCCGATAATCCCATTGATTTGACTGATGCATATAAGTTGGGAGGTGGTAGCTATACGTTTGGAACCACCGGAGCTTTTACAACTTACGATACTGCCACAGGTGCTGCTACACCATCGACCTCAGAGGGCTCCTCAACGTTAAGCCATAGTCTTGAGAAAAAATCCGGAATGGCCGACGGCTATGATAATAATATTACTGCAACCACCACTATTCAGGTACTGCCTTTCACAGGCGCTACTCCGTCCTATTCATGGAATTTTGAAACGGTCGGTACTGGCGACATATTGGGAACTGGCTGGACATACGACGACCGCGGTTTCCAGTATGGCTATTTCTCAGGATACACACCTGTATTCAATACTGGCAACACCACTGTTAAATCAGGAATGCACGGCATCCTGCTGAAGGACGAGTACCGCTGGTACACTACCCGCGGTCTGCGTGCTAACCTCTCGCAGCCTAAAGCAAGCTTTAAGTTCCCCGTGAAGGCGGGTATGGAGATTGACGTCTATGCCGCCACCTCGTCGGCAGACATCAGCAATAACATCACCAACGTTACCGACATCAACGGCAACGACACGGGAGTTCTTTATATAGAGCAAGAGGGAGAGGCCTTCCCCGTCCATAACTACTTTATCGCCAAGGAGGATGGAATGGTGGAGATACAAGTCACTGACAAGGTGGGTATGTATCTGCATAGCATCACCCTACGTGTTCCAGAGATTCACTTCACCGACGCCGTGGTGACTACCTTACCTACCGGTGATGGCGGTACAGGATACATAGAGAATGCCCCGATAAACGTAAAAGATGCTTCATTGGGAAACCTCACCTATAGTATTACTGAAGCAAAGAATTTCAGTGGTGACGATGTTCCCGTAGCAAATTTGGCGACATCAATAATAGACTCCGGTGACTATGCCGGACGCGTCACTTTGAAGGGCGGAGCAGATGGCTACGGATGGTTCGAGGTGAAGGCAACAAACACCGCAGCAACAGGACTGGAACCGAAGACGGGAACGTATAAGGTCTATGTCGTTGACTTCAAGTTCGACCCGGCAACAGCAACGCTCAACCTCAATAATCACGACGGTGAAGACTACTACGGCGGTGACGACACTTCTACCAATAATTATCCTGTCGGTAAGGACTATGGTGTGACACCTATAGAATACAGCTTCGAGATAGCCCCGGGCAATTCGGCACGTGCCATGATGGAGCAGACTACCCGGAGTGTGCCGGGACAGACCACCTATCAGCTTACGGCATACAGCCCCGGTGAGATTATCCTCAGGGCCAAGACCGGTCGTATCACCGCGGAATGTACCCTTACCGTAGAAGGCTATGCCTTCCAATATGTGGCTCCGGTGTTGAGCGATAAGGACATTGCGGAAGACAGTTATGTGTTCCTCAACAAGTTGCCTGATGACTTTGATTTCTCAAACACAACACTTCAGGCGGATTTGTCCGGAGAATGGACTGCGCATCCTACTTATAATATTGTTACTAAAGATGAAAAAAACTACGTACAGATAAGTAATCTGAAAGGAAAAGGCCATGGTGCCATCCGTTATACTGCAACTGATAATAACGGGACAGTAGGCGATACCTCTGATGATAAAGTAATCCAGTTCGTTCTCACTTTGGCTTACCCTGCTTCGTCAAATAAGAGGTGGGACTTCTATCGCACGAAGAATGGTGTAGGCGGAACTGATGGTTTCAGAGCACAGACCATTTACGACACAACTCCAGACCCCGATTTGTCTCACGATAACAAGATAGGCGACTATTCGAGCGCTTCTGTCAGCGACTATGTTATCAGAGGATACAACTCATGGACCACCAACACTTCATGGAGTCGCGTTTATCGTAATGGCTCGCGGGAACCGCGCTGGGCACTCGACCGCTCGGTGCACAACGACAATGCATTCATTATAGAAGAAACAGCAGGACTGATGATAGAGACACCTACAAAGTCATTCTACGTAGATAATAACTCCGATGCGGCATATACCCATATCGGTATTCATAGCCGTTCTACCATTACCATACCGAAACTGAAGAATGGCGATTTTATCTCACTAAACCTTAGTCGTGTGATACCAAACAAGGGCGCTATCATTGACGCTGTCAATGTTACTGACTTGGCAGGCAAGCCGGTGAACACGTCCTTCACCATAACGCGCTCTCAGATAGACTACCGCGAGAACGGTGAACTGGCACACGACGGCAGTGGTGCACGCATCATTCCGGGCTACTACACCTTCATTGCCCATAAGGACGGTGCCTCAGAGACAGACGAGTTCGACGTGTCGTTCACCCTCGCCGACGACGGCTACCTCGACGTCCTCTCAATAGAGATTTATTCGCCTAAGGGACGTGATAGCGGCAATGGCTACGACCCCGCTAACGGTTACGACTACACAATGCTCCCCGTAAAACTTGATGCACCGGGAAATCCTGCGCCTCCTGTTTCTCTGCTCAAAGAAGAAGGACAACAGATAGTTTACGACCTGACATACTGTCACCCGCTGTGGAGTACGTCGGTGGGCCCGGCAGAGTATGTCGTGCGTGATAAAATAGACAACCTCAACGCCGACTTCGAGAACGTAGGGTGGTACTCTAACGGTGGAGCCTACTATAACAACGGACGCATCACCGTGAACGACGGCTACGGACGCATAAAGGTGCGTATGGAGAACTATACGGCTGACGGTAAGTACCTAATAGGATATACCCCTGACTACTCGCTGACCGTAGGACACCCGCCTCACCAGGACTACCCCTTCACGTGGAACTTCGAGAATATCTCGGGCGGAGCAGTGAAGGACCATAACAACAATTCGTATAATAGTATCAGTACGGACTACTATACCTGGCAGAACTTGGGTTACGAGACATTTAAACTTGACACGCGAACCGCCGCCGGTTCGCTCTACGTGCCGGGAGCAACGCTTGTTGCCAGCAGCCATGACCTGGGACAGAAAGGCAAAATATCCTACCTTAATGCCAACAACTACGGGTGTGACGAGTTCAACGGACTGGGCTTCACCGGACAGATAGTGTTCCGAACGGCGCTGCAGGCAGCAGAAGAACCGGCAGCACCGGCGGCACTAAATAGTAATGGTATCTTGTTGGAATATAAGATGACAGAAGCTTTTGGAGCTTATACTAAAGTCGGTGAAGAGATCACTTGGACTGCTGCAAACAGGCCCACCGATGCCGATACAAAAACATACTGGGCTGCAGGCGATGGTTTGATTATGTTTGGTAGTGCCGGTAAGCGTCAAGCCTCTGCAATTGCAGCAGGCAGAGCCGCTTATCTTATGGATGGCGGAACTACAAAATATCTGCTCATTAAGCCGGAGCGTGCACTTAAGGAAGGTGATGTCATTACACTGAAAGGCTATTCCACCGCCAACGTGTTGCTGTCGGGATTCAGCTTCTATGCCGCACAGTTGGACAATGCCTACAACGACCTGCTGACACTCCACTGGGAGCATAGCTATAACGACCGTGAACAGACAATCACACATACCGTAGGGCAGGGTGACGGACTGGCAGGACGCGACTCGGTATATATCTTCCGTGCCGGCAAGCAGTATTCGGTTTATCTCACAGAGATATCCATAACGCCAATTGATGAGGCTACACCTACTATCGCGGAGCGTGCATTGACCTGCAACGGCGACGTGACGGTGACTATACCTGACCTTGAGCAGGACTACTACGTATATATTAAGTCGAGCGCGGCACCGAAGACAATACCGTCGAACCTGACGGCGGCAGTGACGGCGGACGGACTGGACGCTAATACCGACGTATATAAATATAAGGTGTTGACAGCGGGCAATGCCGACGTGACGTTTGCCGACGGCACGAAGATTTACCGCATCGGTGTTACCGACATTCTGAAACCATTGACACGTGTAGGTACCGGCGACGCGTGGGCTACGGAGAGTCGCAACCATGCCATAGACTATAAGCAGACGGGAGTGTTCACCGTGAACGACATCACGGCAAATACCGTCACGGCAAAGACTTATGGTCTGCAGAGAATAACAGTGACGATGAACCCGCAGACCGACGCTATGCCGGCAGAAACAGGTATGGTTCTTAAAATGAAGATGAAGTACGCAGAGGGCGATGATGACGGTAGCGGCGGAACCATGACCGCTGAGCAGGCTACTACAGCCACAGCTACGGCTGTCGCAAACTTCGCCAAGGCAAAATACGGCAACAGCGTACCGCTGTTCTACCCGCCTCACAGCACTCCGATACTCAGCGACGCTGTGAAGTTCGGCGGTAGTCAGGAGAACCTCATGATGGCTAACCTCGACAAGCGCGTGTTAGAGCATGAGACCGAGATGGGTGTCATTGACAATGACGGCGATGACTTTGACGACAGCGGCGTCGCAAACGGTAATTATACACGCTTCATCTTCGCCAGCCGTTATATGAAATGGACAAAGGGCGAGAGCCTTGAGCACTCCGACTTCACTGACGGTACAGTGCCGGTGTTCTACCGCCTGCATATATATGAAGTTGGTGAAGAGGTAGATGGAAACGTGCTTGATAGTTCAGAAGCCGCTGCGCTCAACACCCTTGGCGCTAACAAGGCATACATGCTTATCCACTCGGGTAACGTTCCCGAGGCACTATGGAAGAACGATGTTGCTCCAGCCCGCCCGTTCATCGGTATCGAGGGCATCAGCGATATGGAGGAGTACGACCCGGGGTTGGGTACTGGCCGTTCGCAGGGTGACGGGCGCACCTACAACCTGCGTGGGCAGATGATGGACGACGGCTCCTCGTTGACTCCCGGTGTCTACATCAGAAACGGAAAGAAGGTCGTTGTTAAATGAGAAATGAAAATGAGAAAAAAAGAAATGATTTCCGCTTATATATATAAAATAATGTGCGTATGCGCGTGTGCAGCGTTGCTGACGGCATGTTCGGGCAGCGATGGGGAGTCGGGGGATGACGACTATGCGGGTGAGAATGGCCCTGTGGCCGTCAGCTTCGCGACCGAGGTGGCGCGTGAACAGACGCGTGCCACTACGGGACTCATCTATGACCTCAAGGGCCTGCAGGCAATGGGCGAGGGCTTCGGCGTGTTCGCATATCTTACGGACGACAAAACCTGGGAGGTGGCAAAAACCGCTGACACAGACCTCTCAGAGTTCAAGAACTTCTTCATGCAGAACCAGCAGGTGACGTGGGGAGTGCAGTGGGTTGACGATGGTGACAAGCCTCACTACGACTGGGTGTACTCGCCGCTGAAGTACTGGCCTAACTATACCGACAATAACAATGATACCCCCCGTCACGTATCCTTCTTCGCCTACGCGCCGTGGGCTGACGCCTCTGCGAGTCCCGAGGCGGGTGTCATAGGCTACGTCCGCGACGGAGACCGTCTGCCGCACGTCATTTATAAGTTAGGTGCTCCAAACCAGCAGGTCGATCTGCTATGGGCAAAAGCTGTTGATACCAAGCGCAATGGCAACGGACTCATCACCGTGGGGAGAAACGAGAAGAATACGGAAGACTCGCTCCTCTTCCAGAAAGTGCAGCTGAAGTTCCACCATGCCCTCTCTGCCATCGACATCTATGTGCAGCGCGTTTATGACGAACCGGCATACACGGGAAAGATTCCTAACGCCGTGCTCTATCCTATCCTATATGTCAGCAAACTGGAACTGAAGTCGACCACCAAGGACACAGACGGCAAGAACATGCTGCAGACCAGTGGACGGCTGAACTTGGAGACTGGTGAATGGACGGACTACAGCGATACATGGTCGGGCGAAACTCCTGCCAATGCGTGGACGACTGGTGATGTCACCCTCACCTACGACGAGACGATGCTCAACGACACTCTTCGTGGTACCACCTCTACCGATCCAGACGTTATCAGCGATATAGAGCTCGACAAGTGGAAGTGGGTTCTTGATACAAAAAATACCGATTCTACAGCCGACGACGAGTGGGTGGATGCTACGGCAATTCCCGAGTCTGAACTTACAAATTCCGCCAACAAGGACCGCTGGAAGGATGCCTACGGCGTGAGCGAGGTGGAGCGTAACCTCATAAAGAACACCATGACGCAGGTGCTCATACCTCGCAAGGTGACGCTGATACCAACGCTGACATACTCTATGGTGGTGCGCGACGACGCCTTGCGTGTTGACTATCTCACCGACAGTGAAGGACATAAATACACACGAATCATCAACGAGGTGGCGGGTAACAGCGTGACGCTGGACCTCGTAGCGGGAAAACGCTACACACTGCTCATACGCATCGGTGTGGAACACATCAGCTTCGAACTGGTAAGCGTTGTTGACTGGGACTTCCCTATGCGCTTTACGCCCGACGTGGTGTCAGACTTTGAGAAAGACGAGATAGGACATATATTGAACGAATAAGAAAAAAAGAATAGATGAAAGTTATAAAATACGTTATAATCTGTTGCATCCTTTTACTTACCTCGTGCAGCGACGACCTGTTCAGCTTGAGTAGCAAGAACGCTGACGATGGGGGTATTCAGTTCGGAGTAGCCACCGAGGAAATGGGTAAGGAGGTCGTTAGTATTGGAGGCTCCAGAGCCGCTGCGTTTGCAGGCACACCTGACGACGGTGACCGCTTTATAGAACGTACGCTCCACGGACACAACCCCTACGGACTGAAAGTACAGCGCCAGCCCGTACCGCTTATGGGTTTCAACCGCGGCGCGGTGAAGTCGGGAGAAAACGGTGCCTCCGGGCTTTCACGTGCTGCCGCCAATGAGGTGGTGACGGGACTTACTAATTTCCACGACTCGCTGACCATCTGGGGATATACCTCTGATGGTACAACGCTCTTCCACCAGATACTGCTTACCAAGGTGCGCAACTGGCGCAACTCCGTGGAATGGCCATACGGCCAGGGTGAATACATGAAGTTCTATGCGGTGTCACCGTCGCTCGAAACTATCAATATGTCGGCAACGGACGAGAACTACACCACTCCGCCGAAACTGACATATACCCTTCCGGAAAAATCGGACGAACTGCTGGACGTGCTCTACGGCGAGTCCGAGAACATCTCTATAGCCGCAGGTCCGGCAGGTTCTGTCAGTACCAATCCGCAACAGGAGAACTTGGGAAAAGACAACAAGTTCGTCAACCTTAGTTTCCGCCATATCACCACGGCGGTGCGCTTCTCACAGGGAACGATACCTTCCAAAATCGTTATAAAGAGCATTGCCATTGAAGGCTCGCGGGTAGCTGGTACATACAATCCGGCAGCGCTTGATGCCGCTACTGCCACGGAAGGAGCATGGAGCTTCGACGGCGGTGCCGCCACACGTACATACACCGTCGCTGCCAGCCATACAGGAACGGGAAATCCCGGCGCAACGGATGTACCTATCGCCGGTACGCCGACACTGTTCCTCCTGCCGCAGACACTGCCCAGCGGCGCAAGGATGATTGTTACTCTCACAGAGACTCTCGACGGCAGCAGCACCAAGGACCATACGGTGACATGCTCGTTAGCTGGCGACGTGTGGAAAAAGGGATACACCGTTGACTACAAGATCACCATAGGACGACTGCAGGAAGGATACTACCTCACCGCCGATGGTAATGTCGAGCTGGAACACAATACAAATGCCGTAAGCAGCACTCTCAAAGTACAGAGCTACCAGCTGGTCTATGACTACTCGTCAGGCACCAGGGTGGCATCATACTCACCCGTGACATGGGATATTGCCGGCGTTTCTGCAGACAGCATCGAATGGGTTCCCATGAGCGGAAGGACAGCCAAGGGACTCTCCTGGCTTGCCGACTTCCGTGGCGTGCTCAATGCCGACACCCACTACGACGGAGGTGCCGACGCAACGGCTACTTACACTATTGCCGGACAGTCAATGGCTCTCAGCACTTCTCACGACGTGGTGCTGAGTAATAATAGTACCCAGGCGGCTTCCAACCTCGACTTGTCAACTACTTATCCTTACGTAGGAGGCGGCACTCGCTCCGAAGCAGAAACAGCCAACTGCTATATTGTAAACAGAGTAGGTTCATATAAGTTCCCACTGGTATATGGCAACAAGTCGGATGACGATGAGGAAGCCGACTGTTTCAAAGACCATAGAGGTGCTACCATCACAAGAAGGCTTATAAAAGACCAGATGGCATTAAAGCAAACAACTACTGTTACAGAGGCGGGTGTCAGTCGTAAGATAACAAGCTATACGTGGGAACCGGCAACCAACGATTCGCGGCAGACACTCCGCGCAGTCCTCCTATGGCAGGACGTAAGAGGGTTTATTACAAGCATAGGCTTTACCTCATCGGAGATAAACTTTAGTGTGGGCACTTCCGTTCCTGCCAATGCCGTCATAGCACTGCAAGGACGCATGGAAACGGAATACCAGAGATCTACAGACGGCGGAATTTCATGGACCCTTGATACCAGTAAGGGAACGGGCGGCTATGAATACGGCCCGTGGGAGACGCTGTGGACCTGGCACATCTGGATGACCGACGAGGTGTATCGGAATCAAGGTGTTGAGGATGAGACTTCCTACGACGCTTACTATATCAACGGTTCCAAAAATAAGGCAAAGGCTGACCACATAGCAGAGGTGCAGGACTATGACACTCCTGAAACTACCTATAAAATCCTACCCGTCAACCTCGGATGGGTAACCGACGACGACAACTTCGGACTCTACAAGAAGCGTGAGGTGTGGATAAAGCTTAAGCAGACGGGAACTGCCAATGTTGCTAAAGTCCACATTACCCAAAATGCCCGTCAGGAGCTATATACAGGTACGGGCACCGTTTATCAGTGGGGACGCCCCACGGCCTTCCCTGCCGTACGAAACCTGGCGGGTTCGGTGCGCACCATCTACGACATTAGCAATAAAGACATCACCTCAAAGTTTGTGCTGGCACAATCAACCAATGGCGGTGATGCCATTGCCAATCCATACGGAGTGCTGCAGTGGGAAACGAACGCGAACTCGTGGTTTAATGTGAATAGTTCCGACTATGCTACCGCCAATGCGATGTGGAGCGCTACGACAAAGACCGTCTATGACCCATGTCCACCGGGCTTCCGCGTGCCGCCTGCCAACGTGTTCCGTACCTTCTCTAAGACGGGAGCGACAGTAGTGAGCGGTGCCGGACACCTGAATATGTGGCCAGAGGCGAAAGACGCCAATGGCACTACGCACAGGAACGGCGAGCGCTCAAAGGGCGGCTACTTCTACTGCACGAAGCACACTGGAGACATACCTGCCGCCGACCGCTACGGTGACATGATATATATGCCTGCTACGGGTGAGTGGCACGGCAACAAGTCTGTGGGTACGCAACTAATGGAACCAACCGAGCAGTTGAACCAGCCCACGGGTCTCTTCTGGACGTCAGACTATAATAACAACTATGACTCAAAGGCCGCAGTGTTGTGGATAACGCCAGAATGGTCGTTCTCTGTCGGTACTGCTGATAAACCTGTCATCGGTTTCTTCAATGCGGATCCAGCCTCCAACAAGCTGAACTACTACACCAACCTCCGTCCCATACGTCCGATGAAGCCATAAAATAAAGACTGTCACAGAGTGACAGCCCACCTGACATATTAAAGGCAGCCCTGATTGAGGCTGCCTTAATTGTTTACCACTGGTCGGTGTACCAATCCTTATTGAAGAGGGTAGTGATGCTCTCCGGTCCGCGCACCTTGTCGTCGCCGGGCTTGAGGTCATCAAGGAAGGCGTAGCAATAGATGAAGCCGCTCTGCCACGAGATACCCATCTTCAGCATGTTGACAGTGACGCGGGCAGAGAGTTCCTCGCCTTCAGTCCATTTCTTTGCTTCGGAGTTCCACACGCCGCGCTTGCCCTTGGCGGTGATGATGACGTGTGGCACGTCTTCGTCGCTCAGCTCCTGCGGCACCACGAGCAGTATGTTGCCCGGGGCGTAGTTATAGTGGGCGCCCTCCGTAGTCAAGGGGTGCAGTTCCGTATGCTGGTTGTGGTCTTTAAGGTATCCCAGCGGGTCAACGACAGAGGGGTTCGATACATCATTTGGTGCTTGGGTAACATCATAGGTCGATGCGAGTGCGCTCCAGTCTATACCATCCACATCGTCATAGGCAGACATGCTTGCAGCGTTCAGCGTCTCTGCCGTAGATGCGTTGAATTCCTTTCCCACCGGCGTGTTCTCAAAGTATCCGAACATATAGTTGTCATTCAGGCGTATGCGCTTGCCGCCTTCGAAGGTGAACCAATAGGGGTTCATGATGTAATGCTTCACCGTGACGGAGCCGAGTGCCGCCGGCGGAGTTACGTCAATGGATACGGCGTCTGACCCCAGGTCGTAGTAGTAGTGGGGGTAGAACGTAGAAGTGGTGCGGATATTGTTCAGTTGCAGCTCGTAGGTGATGTTGGCACGGCGGCGGGCATGGTTCAAGTCCCATATCGCGGGGTTCGTACGCAGCCACCGTACGCACTTCTCCTCGTCGGGCACTTTTAGGTTCAGCTCAAGGAACTGCTCCTTACTAAGGGTAGCCTTCGGGTCACTGTCAAAGACAGATTTCAAAGACCAGTTCGTAATATTATAGGTACTTCCGCTCTTCACTATTTCGAAAACATCACCATAGTCGTCTATAATGGTGGTGGAACTACCGTCCGTCAGATTGTCGAGCCATGCTTGGTCGGCCTTGATGGGATTACCTTTGCTGTCAACCTTATACACCATCTTGTCGTCGCCACGGATGTAGGTATAGAAACGCACCTGCGCCAACATGTGGTATAGACGGAACTGCACGGGTTTGGGGTCATAGGACGGTGTGTCGTCGGACGGCGTGTTGTCAGTGCGCTGCAGCATGTACTTGTCGCGGTTGCAGTCCGTGACGGGCGCCGAGATGAGGAAGTCGTTGTGGTTTGCAGCATCGGCGTGCATGGTGAACTTCACCTTTCCCATTCCCTTGCCCCGTCCGGTGCCCTCCTCGTCGTTTGTCATGGAGATACCATACTCGCCGAGCGTGGAACTCTCGTTGAAGGGGTAGTATGCCCAGAAGGTCATGTATTCATGCTCCGTACCGCCCGGCAACGGGTTGTTGGACCAGAACTGCAGCGGCAGATAGCTCAGCGTGCCGTCGGCTTTTATCGTGGCGGGGGTGTTGAACATAAGGTTGGCGGAGTAGTACTTATTGAGGATGTCAGCCTTCTTGGTGTTATACGCCGTTACGTTCTCAGCCGCCTTTAGGTCGGCGAAAACTTCTGCCAGGCCGTCTCTGTCTGCATACGCTGTATTGCTGAGCGTCACCAACTCTGCCCACTTGTACTTTCCCGTGTAGCATCCGAAGATACCCGCGCGACGGTTGCTCGTCTCCGTAGGCAGCAGCGTGGTCTCTCCCTTGTTCACGATGGTGGCGTTGGCGCGCGATGCCTGTCTGCTGCTGCTTACATAGGCAGAGAATGCCACGGCGTCATTGCTGCCTTCGCCATCCGTCGACGGCGCGATGCCGTCGCGCCAGTCGCTGCTGCAGGCGGTCAGCACTACGCTAATGATTAAATATGAAATATTAAAAATAAAATGCTGCGCCGGCTTCATCATCCGCGCTCTTATCTCTGAGCTTGTCATTTCTTCATTTCTCATTTTCATTATTCCTTTCTCATTACTCATTTATCTAATGATCATCTTGCGACCACCGAAGATATAGACACCCTTGGGCAGACCGGGGTGGTTGAGCAGCAGTGTGGCAGGCGTCTCATGCGAGGCCACCTTGCGACCCGCGGGGTCATAGACGTCGCACGGCCAGGGCACATCGTCGGTCACCTCGTTGAAGAGCGGCTGCTCCTCGATGCCCTCGTCATCGAAGATGGCGACGTTGAACCTAGACGGTGCACTGCCCGAATATGACGAGCTCAGCACGTAATATACCTTATTATGATATACGTACTTGTTGGAGCGCTGAGAGTGGTCGGCAACAGTGGCAGTAGAAGGATAGCTGCCAGTATGAGCTATGTAGCCGGAAGCGTCCTCACGCGCCCAGTTGTCGTTGGTAAACCAGCCCACCTGTTCATTTTCGTTGTACTCGTGTGATGTGTGTGAGCTGCCACCCTCAAACGGCAGTCCGAATACCATGATGGTCTTGGTATCAAGCTCTGCGGAGGTAAGCTTCTGCTCCAAGTACTGTCCCTTGAGTGTTATCTCGGAGAGTGCACTGGGGATGACTGTCGGCGTGACATTCGGTATGTACATATTGACGTAGTGGCGTGTGGCGTAGTTCGTATTGTCTTGGTTCTTCAGGCTGGCGGTGCCCGGATTGCCCGAGCGTATCACAACCGGCCATGCGGCAGGTATGAACTGCGGGTTACCCATCTCGTTCAGGCGGCTGACAGACGACATAGTTACACGGCTTGGTGTCGTCGTGGTACCCCACTCCGTCGGGTCTGTAGTCAGCGTGAACGCTGCATCGGTGGTATTGCCCAAGCGGGTGTCGAACGGAACGTAGAGAGTGCCGTAGTAGTTGGTGTCTTTATTGCTCTCGGCAGTGAGGTCGCCGCCTGTGAGGTCACGGTTCTTCACGCCGCCCTTCTGCACCTCCACGCGCAGCGGCATCTCGTTATATGGCCACTCCTCGTGGATGCCCACAGGCTGCAGGAGCCACTTAGTGTCCTGGATACCATTTATGCTGCCGTCAGTATCGTGGTGCTCGCCAATCTCCACCATCTCGTTGTCCTTGTGGCAGGTGATGCGGTAGCGGTGGTGACCGTCTATGCAGACGTAGTTGGTCTTAAGGTTGTCGCCTACTACCTCGTCCCATGTCTTGCCACCAGTACCTACCAACGTCTCAATGGTGTTCAGGGTGACGGCTGCACCGCCGACATCCGACAGCCGGAAGCGGTTGTCGTAGTTGGTCTTAAGGACGTCTCCTGAATTCACCAGTTCTGTATGTCCGCAGGCCGCATCAATGGTACCGGCATCAGCCTGTTTGCCACCGGGACGTGCACGGAGCTGCAGTCCCTGTGTGCTGATGTTGTAACGGGTGTAGTTCTGGCTCTGGTTGTTTTCTGCCGACACCTCGGTGAAGTAGAAGATGCTCGACGGGTCGAAGTCGGCAGGCAGGATTTCGATGTTTCCAGCCATAGCCTTATGGTCGAATTCATCGCGGTCCTCCAGTGCAGCTTTTTCTGCATCCGACTTATCGCTACTCTCAACGGCAGCGTTTACATCAGAGATTTTCTTCTTCAGGTCGGCGTATGTGTGGATGTCGCTGTGCTCCATGTCGGTTTCGAAGAAGTGCAGCCAGCGTCCGCCCTGTGTGGGATATGACGGGTTATCCACCATCTCGCTCTTGAAGCGGTAGCCACTGATATAACGCGGACCGGTGACACCCTTGAAGCCTGTGCCCGACATGTCATTACCGTCAATGTCGAGTGGGCGCTGCGAGAATGCCCTGATACGATAGTAGCCCGGCTTCATGTTTACCAGATTGTCAGGTTCGAAGGTCATAGGCAGTAGCGATTGGTCGGGACGGGCTGAACCTTCTGCAACTATGTTGCCGGCGTTATCCTTGAACGTGCCGGCATACACCTTTTCCTGAATCTTACGCAGGGTAGAGAAATCTACGGACGTACCGTTGGTGACAGCGTTCCTCAGTGTGGTGTAGTAGTCCTGATAGTTGAAGTCTGCCGTTGCACGTGCCGGGTTGATACCGCCCACGTAGCCTGCCCGCTCGAAGTAAGGCAGCAGTTGCTCTGCCGTAGCACGCAGCGTCCAGTTAGCATCGGCGTCTTCCTGCAGTTCGCGTGCAGAGGCATTGGTCAGTTTGGAAATGTTGCTACCCGTATCGTGGATCATGTAGTAACTTGTGAAGTTAGGATCCGTGGTGTCTATAAAGGCACTCGTCGGGTGCATCAGGAACGAGTTGGTAAATCCTGCATCGCCGGTGAACATCTCATAGACGGCATTCGACGGACCGTGTGTCGGGGTGGTCACGTGGATGATACGCTTGTCGTTGAAGGCCGTGTTGTCGGTATATTTGGCATCGTAGGCCTGTGGGTTCTCGGCAAGGATTGTTGTCTCACTGTAAGTGTCATAGTTGTCCTTCTTCGGCAGTGCTCCCTTTGTGGTAACCGCCACATTGTCCCATCCGTTACCGTTGATGGTAGCGTAGCGTGAGCGGAGAATGAAGCCGTAGGGGTCACCCTCCGGTGCCCACAAGTAGTTGTTGGTATAGTGCTCGCGGCGGTCCTGACGTGCGCCGATGCCGTGGCTGTATGTGAAGTTCATCAGTCCGTCGGCACTGTTGTTCGTCATCATCTGGTACCACGCCGTGGTGTTACGTCCGCGCCATGCAAACTGGAACGCCTCGGGGATGACCTCATAGACCACGTCAATCTTCACCATACGGTTGTAGTGACACTCCTGCAGACGGTCGAGCACCTTGCCCTGCAGGGCAGCGGCCTCATCGTAGTACTTAGGCTTCTTGCGATATTGATCGACCACAAGCTTGCGGTCGCCTTCGTAAGTGCCTCCATCCGGATTCCATGCAGCGACATCATCACTCGTTACCTGTACGATGCCGTCACCGGCAGCATCCGCCTTGTCCCAGTAAGACATATCCCTTATGGTTATCCACTTGATGTTAAAGGCTTTGGTTACAACTCCGTCTTGTTTGAACGTGCGCTGTACGAGTCCGTCGTATGTAGTACCGGCATTCTTGATTTCATCGGAGGCTTTTTCGTACAAGTAGAACTTGCCGTTATAGTAAACTACCTTAACGGCATTCGGGCTGGATGGATTGACCTTATACTCTACACCGTCAATCTCAACAGTAGAGCTGCCCCAGTCTGCGTCAGCCACTTCAATGGAAGGACTGACTTTGTCAATTACAGAGCGCATCACATCCTTCTGGTAGAGGAAGTAACGGCAGAACTGACGCTTCATGTACCAAGGCACCTGTGGGTGGTTACCGATACCTACGCGTGCTACGCTGTAGTCGGCAACAGGGTAAGAGATGAAGTCGCGCAGCGAAGCATTCTGCTTCAGCAGGGTCTTGATGTTTTCTTCCTGACTATCTTTCCAACTTGTTGGATTATTGCCGGTATAGTTCACATACATGTCCTTATTACCCTTTTGTATGCCTTGGTACATCAAGTACTCCAGGAGGTGCTCATTCAGGGTGTTACCCTGATCGGTAGTAAGTTCGTCTGTGTGGTCGAGTGAATGCTGATGAGCGATAACGAGGTGATACTGTACGACGTCGGCATAGCTCAGAAGGCTCGCCAACTTGAACGGCTTCACGTCGTCTGTGTCATAGGTGTTACCTGTTGGGTCGTTGGTGTTGGTACCACTGCCCACTTTCTTCGTCGTCTTTGTTGACGAAGTGCTGAAGTCGAAGCTGATGTTCGATGTTATCTCGCGAGATGTTCCGTCGATGACAGAGAGGAAAGTGTTGCCGTCCTCGTCGATACCCATAGCAAACGGTTGTGCCAGTGCCTGGATGGTTGTCTGTGTGAGCAGATTGTTGTCAATAAGCTGCGTAGCATTGCTATTGATGAGGTACTGTGCATAGTTCTTCAGCGTGAACTCATACGGGTCACCTACGAGAGCCCACTTCTGACGGTCGTCCTTGCTCTGGGTACTCTCGTCGGCAAACACGTTCACCTGGTTGGTGTGGGTATTGAGGAAAGCCGTTGTCGGGTAAGCCTGGTCGGGGTTAGACACCACTCGTGTGCGGCGCTCCTTGATATACACCGCATCGATAATCTGTCCGTTGGCATCATATACATAGTGGTCGAACACGTCCACGTAGTATTCCACCTCCACGTTGGTACCCGAGTAGGTCTGATCCCAAGCGAAGTATCCGTTCGTCCAGGTGTAGTCTTCCGTCAAGGCGTCAGACGCTGTGGTGAAGTACTCAGCTACCTCGTCCGTCACGGTGTAGATGTATGTCAGGGTGACGTTCTTGCCTAAACCTTTTGCTGCAGTTATTGCTTTTGACAACGCATTATATTCATTTGTCGCTGTGGTCACAGACTCTGCATCGTCCATCGGGGTGTTACTGTCGCGGAGACGGGTAAGTTGGATTTCTGGGTATTCCGGATCATCACTTCCATAGTTGATGTAGCACGTATATTCGCAACCGTAGCGGCGCAGGGTGTAAGGCAGCATGTCGGGCGCCAGACCGTACTTGATTTCAAGCTTGTCCTTCGATATGCGTAGTGTGCCGTCCTTGGTGCGTATCTCCACCTTAGCGTCGAAGCAGTCGTTGTCAGCCTTATCGTTATCCTCTGCCACGGCGGTGCGTATCAACAGACGCTGTTCATAGACACCCAGTCCGTTCATGGTCTGCGAGTATCGCATGTCGTTGGTAACGTAGTTGCCCCAGTTCAGGTTGCCCTTGTTGTTGGTGTAACGGTTATGGTCTTCAAGTGAGTATGGATCTAAGAAGAACTCGTCGGTACCCCTCTGCTTAGCCATCAGTCGCCAGTAGTTGTCGGTGTCGCTGTTGTTTGTGCCGGCGGCGTTGGCTGCGGTCTGGTCAAGCGATGCCGTACGTATGAAGCAGTTGTTTTCATCACCTGTCTTAGCCATCTGTATTGACCAATGGGCGTTGATGCCATCGTTGCCAAGGGCGGCAGTTCCAGAGGCGGTGTTGGTGGTGTATGACCCTATGTTATCAACAAGGAGTGCTTTCCAAACGATAGAGTCGTTAGCGCCGGCATAGTTGTTTATCCTCTCCTTCTGGGCAGCGAACCACATCGGTTCGGTGTTGATGGTGGCATCCTCATAGCGGCGACGGTTCAGGATGGTGAAATCGTACGGGTCGCCCACGAAAGCCCAGTGCAGACCCTTCAGACCGTCGGTCCATCCGTCGGCACTGTTGTTCCACCCCGTCTTGCCATCACTCATGGCACGGCGGTAGTTGATGACGCGTGATGTCTGGTCTTCTACACCACTTCCGTTAACGTTCGTCTTGTCGTAGTACAGCCAGCTGTTTGTTCCTGTCAGCACGTCGAGCCAAGTGAGTTCTGCTGGAGCGGGAGCGGAAGGTGTTTCGCAAGAACTAAACAGGTGTATGCCGTCTGCCGTCAGGTCGTCAACATTGTAATATACGCTGAACTTGAATATCGGGTTAATCTTCGAACCTGTCACAAAGACATTGCTGCTGTGGGTTGAACAGTCCTCTGAGCTGGTTGCATTACCAATTTTAAGGCTGTGCGTACCCGATGTCACACCGTTGTGTGTAAGGTCATTATACTTCACGTACTTACGCTGCAGATGACGAGGCACGCCGGTGATGGTCTCGTTCAGACCGTAGTAGCCGCTGTATTCATCCACAGTGACATTGGTCTGCTCTTTGTAGCGCGAGTCGGCAGCGCGGTTGGTGGTGATATATACCTTCACCGGCTGCACCAGGCGGATAATCGTAGAGTCGTTGTTCGCCTTGTGGTAGCCTAAGTATTTGCCGCTCTCATAGCGCTCGTTGTTCGGACGGTAATTCAGGTTGATGTGATACTGCTGAGGGTTCTCCTCGCTGTGGTTATATATCATGGTCTTACCGTCGCGGCCTAAGTAGTAATACACGTTTCGGTAGCCCAGCAGGTCGTTATCCTCCTTGAAGCGCAGGGCGAAGGTACCCGCCTCGCTGCTTGCTGCCGGAACGCACTCCCAATAGAAGTCGTTCAGGTAAGGCTTGTTACGGTTTCGGTTAGGGAACGCCTTCTCAGGCATTGCCACACCGCTTTCGTCGGTAGGAATAAGGTTCTCGCGGTTGTCAATGTGAGTGTATTCAGGCATTCGTATGTGTACACAGTCTGACACGAACTTGAAGTTGGTCTCCACCGTGTTGAAGCGTGCCAGCTGAGCGGCCTTGGTGTCTATATCCCATTCATGGCCTTTGGTATCTGTCATGGTTGCCGTGTTCCACTCTCCCGCAGTGCTGAATACCTGCAGTTTGTATGGGTCGCCCACGAAGTACCACTTCAGTTTCTCCGGTGTCGATACCATGCGGTCGTCGGCAGTGCGATACTGTGTGGTGTTGTACGGGTCACTTGTGTCGCTGGTGTAGCCGGAACCGCTGTATGACTTCTTCTCTGGCACCCAGTTACCGGTGTTCTTGTCTTTATTCTTCGACAGGTCGCCGGTCTGCATGAATGTCGTTGCCTCGGGGTCGTAGAAGGCATGATGGGCAACGGCATTGCCCTTAGAGTCCTTGTATGGGAAGTCCATGAAATAGACGTGGTCGTTCTTCTCTGCCATCGTAGCTACCTCGCTCTTCGTCGGTGCCGTCTTCAGGAAGATGTCGCTCGTCACTTCGTACTTTACGTAGATGCTCTGTGCACCTGCGGCAGGAGTCGTACCGTCAGCCTCTACGTAGGTATATACCGGCTTGCCGTCTTCGTCATAGACCAGCTGACCACCTTCGGTAGCCTGTGTCGTGGTAGGATACGGACCGTCTTGAACGGTATATGTACCATTAGGTGTAACGTAGTCATCGCTGTACAGTGTGTAGGTACAGAATGCACGACGTACGTTGATAGGCAGTGAGAACTCAGTGCTGAGGTCTATCTCGTCACCGGCTACGTAGGTACGCTCGGCTGCGGTGAAGTAGAGCAGCGAGATACCGGAGTCGTAGGTCTTGAGTTGAGTCGCTTTGGCATTCTTGATTTCATACTCTGTTTTCCCTTCCCAGTTTTGTTTCGCCTTCCACTTCTTATATGCATCCACATCGTCATCGCGCTTAATGACGAGGTTGATGTCCTGATACTTCACCGGCTCGTACGGTATGAGCTGTATGGCGTTCGAGCGGTCGCTGCTGCGGCCTACAGCCTCCAGGCTCTGTGTGGTCACACGGTTGATGGTGCGGCTCTGCATGTTCCAGTAGAGCGGCTGATTCACATCCCGTCCGTCTATTTCCGTTGTATGTGCGGTAGAGATAAGGCTGAAGGTTTCTTCCGAACCATAGCCGTAGCTGAGTCCCCAGTACTGGTTTTCCTTCGGTTCTTCGGTAGGAATGGTGACGGGGTAGGCTATAGCGTTGTTTGACAGAGTCGTCTTGCCAACTGTCGTCCAGCAGTTGTCGGCACCGGCAAGACTATATACACCCTCTGCGTTGGTCGTTACGCCCACTACCGACTCCATGTTGACTATTCGCATGTTGTACGGGTCAGTACCTACGAAGGTCCACAGCCAGCGTCCCTCGCGGTACGGGTCGTTATCACCTTTCTTATACCACTCTGCCACGCGCGACGGAGCCCAGTCGTTGTAGTTGTCCTCTGCCTGCGGGTGCAGCGTGTAGGCATTGTTCATCCAGTTCACCGTACCGTTGTCCTCACGGCGCAGGAAGTACTGGTTGCCGGTATAGGTGCGGCTACCCTCGTCTCCATCTGCCGACATAGCGTCATCGGTGTCGAGCACCATGAAGAACCACTTTCCGTGATTATCACCACTGTTGTATGCCGGATAGTAAGCAGGGTCCAAACGTCCCGTCTCGGCATAGTGCGCCTTGTCGTTAGCTATCTGTTCGGTTGTACTGGTGATGTCACTGAGTTTTAGTCCGTGGACTTCGGTAGTGTTGTCTATCTGGTATTTGAAGTAGATGTTGTAAATATCTTCAAGGCCTATCTCGGGATATACGTCGTAGGTGTTGGTGCCGGCATCCTTGACACGCACCGTAAAGTCAGCGTCGTGATAGAACTGTGCATTGGGTTGACCTTCCGCCTCTAATGCGGTGCGGGTCTGGAATTCGCCGGTGCCTGTCACGTTGTCACCGGGTGCCGCCGTATTGCGTTTCTCGTATTTACAGAACTGGCGTGCGATGTTGTCGTCCAATACCAGCGGTTGCAGCCAGTCGTGCTCAAGGACGGCATCCCATGTCACAGTGCCCGTCGCCTGATTGACGGCATGGAAATGGTACTTACGTGTTACTGGAGCCTTGACGAACTCAATACAGTATTGAGTGGTTCCACCACCACCCATGTTCAGGATCTGGCGTGTCACTACTTCGCTGCTCGACATGCGGATGGCATAGTTACTGAAGTTGTAGTTGTTGAAATCCCAAGTATCTCTGGCTGACAGAGAAGCCTTATTATTAGTGTTCGTGGTTACTGGTGTGAAGAACTGAGTGCCGGTAGCGATGAGCGATGTCCATCGCTGCAACTGGTATTTGTAGTTGCCCTCGTCATCTCTGCCGTAGTCGCCTATTTCATTGTCATTGGCATGTGCCTCCAAGAGCATAAAGGTCTGGTAGTAGTTTGCGGCTTCCTTGTCTTGTAGTGACATTTTCCTGTCGCTGGTGGCAACCGACAGGTACTTGTTTCGGTCAGCATTATAGATTCTGATGGCGTAGGGGTCGTTGCCCATCAGCTTCCACAAGTACCTTTTGTTAGAAGGAGCACGACCGTTAGCCAGGGTCTTGACGATTGCTTTCTCGAATTTCGGGTCATAGTCCGAATAATCTGTAGGGATACCAAACAAGTTTCCATGATCCTCATTGTCTCGCCAACGGCTTTGGAAGTTGGCAATGGTGTACCATGTGCCACCCTGGTTGGGCTTGCTGGTGTCGCCGCTCAGGTCGAGTCCCTCCTCGTTGTCCCAGAGCAGTTGGGTGCCGTCTTCCGCAGCATCGTCGATGTTTGTGGCAATCTTAAACGGACTGTTGGCACGGCTGTAGGTATATCGCACGTAGATGTTGCCGTAGTTTTGTGCTGCCGCAGTGGCTATAGCGGCATCGTTGGCTATCTTTGACGATGAGGTTACTGTCCACTTGCCATCTTCTTCAGTTGCCGCTCCATAGTAGCTGAAGTCGCCGGGATTGAGCAGCGGGCTCTGATACATCTGCGGCATCTCCACCGTCGTTCCTGCCATCTGCGAGTAACCCGTCAGCGCCTCCTTGCCGTCGTTAGTGATGACGTGGTAGGTCAGCACGGGGCGGTAGAAGAAGCTGGAGTAGATAATCATCGTATTGTTCTTCGGGTTAATAGGTTCGCCTGATGCTGCCAAGCGCTCTTTATAGGATGATGCGTCCTTATAAATATAAACACCGCCTGCCAGAGAGTTACTCTGTGCCATATAGAGATGGTCATTACCAGTGACATAGAACTTCAGCGTACCCGGATAGTGATCGACATTGGCTACTTTTCCTGATATTTCCTTTGGATTATACTTGAGCACCATGAAGGTGTTCAGTGAATAAACTGAATTATCAATGGGATCAATAGGATTATTAGGATCCATCATCTTGACCAGCGGATACTTGTCGTTAGGAGTAGCACTGTCAGAAGCAGAAGAGTCCGGCTCTTTTCCTGCGAGCACTTTGGTAGTGCTGTACGACGGATTCTGTATCGTCACCTCGTATGGGTCGTCGCCGGTGAACTGCCACAGACGGGCGACTCTTGTCATGTTGGTATTCACAGCCACGTCGGCTTCGGTTATACCTAAGGTAGATGTGTTCACGCTCCATATTCTACCGTTGTTATTACTTGTGATACCTATGGTGTATTTCACATTACCTGTGAGGTCGAGCGGAGAATAGTTATAGGGCAGTCCGTCGAGGTTAGGCATGCCAAACGACTCGATAGCCTTTTTGGACTTCTCATAGTCATAGCGCACATACACCACGTTGCCGTCAAGACTCTTTGGCGAGGTGGTGGGATACCCCTTAACGGTATATTTGCCGTCGGTTAATGTTGCTGCCGAGTAGAAGATATAGGCATCGCTCTCCATCAGAGGCGTCTCCATCCACTCTGGCAGTTTCAGTACGCTTTCGTCACTAACGGCTACGTTCTCTTCCGTCAGTGCCACCTTACCGCTATGGGTGATAATCTTGTAGGTGACAGAATTTGTCTTAAGAACAGGGGTCAGCGTCAGCTTCTGAGCATTGGCGATGATACCGTCTGAAGAATAGTTACTTTGAGTTGTGATAGTTGGCGTTCCGCTGTTGTAGTCGAGGAACGAGTATGTGGTATTCCCCGTACCAGCCTGCATCAGTGCATAGTCGGCGGTGTTTGTGCCATCAAAATGGTGCATGATGATGTAGCGTTTATCACTCTCTTTAGCCGGAGTGCCGTTCCACAGTGTTACGGCATACGGGTCGCTGTCGTCGCCTGCGCTCTCCATAAAGCGCCAATAGAGGTCATCGCTATCAGAAGCTTTTACTTTTACACCTTCTGTAGTAACTTTTACGTCGCTGCCGTTCAGTTTAGCGTTATACCACATACCCTGCAGCAGTTCGTCAGTATCGCTGTCGGGGTCGTAGCTGTAGCGTACATATACCGTATTTTCTGTAATGCCTGTCGCATCGGCAAACGAGCCGGTAATCTCGTTGGTCAGTGATGAAACGGTTCCCGGTGTTGTATAAGTCGCATAGAACTTAAAGTCCTTAGCCAGCGGACTCTTGAATATGGCGGGTATCAATGGCGAACCGCTACTCAGCGACTTATACTGCAGCGCCTCTCTACCCAGGTTGTCAATCACCTTGTAGGTATATACCGTAGGTCTCAGCAGCCACGTACTCTGTCCGTGAGACTTGTCGCTTTCGGGTTGTTTACCGGCAAGGTCTTTTAGGGTTGTGAAGTTCTCTATGACATGATTCTGGTCGAAGCGCGGCATCAAGCGCATGTTGCCATTAGCATCCTGCACTGCCATAAAGGTTTGGTTGGTAATCTTCAGCTTTGTACCATCATATGTGGCGACATTCGATTCAAATTTACCTTCTGTTCCAACTTTGGCACTCAATGACACCGCACCATCACCAGCCGGAGTCGTTGTCTTCATATATTGACCATTTTCGATGGCAGCAGCGGTAGCGTTGGTCGTAAAGAAACCTGAAGTATACTGCTTGTTATAAATCTGAATGTTGTATGGGTCGAAACCGCTTTTGCCTTCGTTTTCGTACCTCTCGTTTGTTTCATCCTTGGTGTACACATGTGAGGTAGGATCGTCCTTGTCTTCATGTATATCATACTGATATCCCATTTCAGTATCTATTTCAAAGTTTGGTTTCAGATACCAATAAAGGTCAGCATTATCGTCAGGGTCTATACCTGTAGGACTACCTGTGTCAATACCTTTGTCTGCCGCAGGTACGGAACCGAGTGTAGTTGCGTCGGTGGCTTGTGCCAGATTGCCGTTCTGACGGATAAGGAAAGGATAGTTTACGTTGGTTGCTCCGACGGTGGCAGCACCGGTATAGGCTTTTGCATATTCTGGCTTTACTTCGTAGGTAACATAAAGGTCATACAGTGCACTGCCGCTGAACTTCTCGGGATAGTCAGCTAATGAAGTGCCTGAACCTACCATATCAGTAGCTTTAAGCCAAAGACCATCATCTGCTGAATAATCATCATAGATATTGTACTTATGATAGCCCGTTACTTTATGGTTAACGTAGCGTGAGCCGTAGAAATGGTATTGTTTCACCATCGGGCTGTCCCACTTGCGCAAGATATCTTTTGTGGCTTCATATCGGTCTGTTTCGCTGTGCTTAGGTATAGGCTGGCGCATAATTTCCCATCCGTGGTTATCGAGCAATACGAGCACAGCATCAATCTCCGTAGGAACAAGTTCGAATTTGCCTGTACCAACTTCGATACTCATAAACCAATGGTCGTCGTAGGCATAGCTCTTGTTGCTGGAACCCGTACCTCCAGACCATGCAGCAGCGTTCACCCATGCCTTGTATTTATGCCAGCCGTAGGTGCTCTTCAAGGTCTCTTCCTGTGCAGCTGTAATTGGGCCGGAACCGTCGGCCAATCCTAAGGCACGGTGCACAGTTGGATTGTTACGCCAATACTGTTCAAGCGAGTTTACTACCCGATGGTTAGTCGTTTCATAACCGGCATTATCACTTCCAATTTCTTCTGATGTCACAAGCAGGTAGTTGTCTTTGGTACCCAATAGCATATACTCTGTTGGCATGATGCGGTCACCATTTGTGTCAACAGTGGTAGGGTCGTCACTCGTGTTGGTAGTGATTACCTGACTAATCTCGGTATTGTAGTAGGTGCGCATGTATCCGTAGTAGCTAACATTGTTGCGAGAATGAGTCGTTTGCCAACTGGTCAGCCTTATATGATACGGGTCGTTATTAGGACTAACAACGTACCAAGCCCAACGAGTACGGGTTGATCCTCCACCAGAACTTTCCTTTGTCCATCGTTCTTCGGGATTAATGTAGAGCGGACCATCACCATTGGTATAGGGATAAACAATATGATCACTGGCAGTCGCAGCTGATTCCACGCCATTATTACCATCCTCAAAACGATAGGCTTCGCTGGTGGTGAACTTCAGCATATACATCTGTCCGAACTTTGAAGCGTCGCGGTCCATACTGGATACTGTCGGACTACGTTTAACGCGTTCGTCCATATCCTTGAACGAAGAGTTCATGTCAACATAGTTGGCATCTGATGCGTCGGTGATAGCATCGTAAGTCACGTAGATATAACTATCGGTGGATTGGGCGGGACCATTGATTGGCGTTTGCTCTGTCTTCGTCTTCAGTGTATATGTGTTACCGGAGATGTTGAAGTTGTCGCGTTTCCAGTACTTGTAGCCGCTGTATTCCCCGTTGCTATCTTTTACATAGTCGGAGGAAGAGGTAACAGGTTTATACTTGATAAGCGGGCTGCGCCACTCAGCGGGTACGCCAAGCTTGTCTTTGTCACCTCCTAAGTCATTGCTGCTATATTCCAACAATATCTTGCCTTGCTTGTCGATAAGACGGTAGGTACGTTCAAGTACTGCCTCGCTGAAGATGACCTGCTGCTCGGCGGCACTACGGTCGGTCTGTCCTTTTGCGACGTTGTTACCGCTCAGTGCGATACTCCAGGCGTTGGATGGTGTGGCGAGGTCGTCCTGGTTGGCAAGGAGTAACACTACCTGTCCCTCTGCCGGGCTGTCGGCGGTGGAGCTCATGATGATGAGGTGACACTCTGAGTTGTCGTACAGGCTTTGACTATTGGTGCTGTTCGTCACCCTTACGTCGTAAGGGTCTCTATTCGAAACTGTCCAGATTTTGTTATCCTTATCAGCATCTTCTACGCTGGGTCGGGTGTCTTGCGTTGCTACGCCGCTGCTATAGATAACATATTTGTCGCCTAACTGCATGAAATAACTCTTGGAGTCGTCAAGCGGATAAGGTCTTGTTGACAGCAGGCCTTGAGTGTAGCGCACATAGATGTTTAAAGGACTTCCGCCACCTACGGTGCCACCGACGGGCAGCTGTTCAATACCGGAAAGAGAGGACAAATCACCAGGCGTGGTGAACGTGGTATAGAACGTCAGCGTCTCACCCTCCAAATACGGGCTGTAGATTGCCGACGGAATTGCCTTGTGACCGTGTTCGCCGTCAAGACGGCGTGATAACTCCTGTGTGACGGTGTATTTTATGGCGATGCGTCCGCTGTTATCTACGATGTTATAGGTGTAGTCGTAGGTTGGGGTCAGCGTGGCGTGTAAGTTGGCGTCACCATGAACTTCGGGAGTTGCCGTACGCGAGTACAGGCGAATCTGGTTACCACCGCCCTGCGCATCCCAGAATGCGCGGAAGGCGAGTGCATAGTTGTCGCGCAGGAATATCTGGAAGCTGCCGGAGCGTTCGCCAGCTATCATTGCCCATGAGGATATGCTCTCATCAGGATTATCGGCGAAGCGCACGTTGTTAAGCACTTTACTGTTACCATAACTGAAAGAATTCTCCCCGTCTGCAAAGGCATATTGACCGTCGACAGCCTTACAGATAACTTGGAAGGAGTATGGGTCGCCGATGAAGGCAAACTGTGCCGTCTGCTGGGCAAGTGTTGTAGCATCGGGAGTAGCGGTAGAGTTTGTATTGGATTGGATGACATTGTTAGTGGCGTCATAAACCAGTTTCTTCGTACCCGACTCACGGATGGTCAGGCTGAGCCACGTGGGGTTGTCCAAGGTGCTGAAGACTACGTTGGTGGGGCTCAATTCAGCTCTTTCGTCATCGGTAGAGTTGAAGGTATAGGGGATATAAACGTCAGTAGCGGTGCCGACTAATCCGGAGGATAGTGTAGTACACTCTCGGTCGCTATAGTAATCGGTCGACAGAGTACAGCCTATGCGCTGCAGCTTGTCGCGGTTAGAGAGATTGAATGGTGAGTGT
>CAMVKN010000008.1 GCA_947168045.1 uncultured Prevotellaceae bacterium | reverse complement strand
TGGCACCGGCGATACCCTTGTAGATAGGCAGCAGGGGCATGGGAGCAATCAGCACACCGCTCATACCTTTAGGAGCCGTCAAGATGTTGTCCTTCAGGCCCCACTTCTCGCGGATAATCTCCTTGATATACAGCTGGCCGGGCTTGTGCTCCACGATACGGGTCACCTCCTGGCCAATCTTCTTATAGAGATTCGTGTCGAGATTATCCGGTGTAAGGATTACCTGTTCCAGTACAGGAAGGTCCTCCATCATGATACGGTTCTTCTTCTCCTGACGGCGTTCTTCTTTAGTCTTGACGATCTTCTCTACAGCTTCGTCATGAGCATCTGCTATCTGCTGTGCATTCTCAGGGAGCATGCCTGCGAAAAGGTCAGGATAGTTGGGATCGATAATGGGGAGTTTTTCTGACTTGCGCCCAAAGAGCTGACGGTTCAGCCATGCGACCTGGGCCGTCAGCTCCTTGATGCGAGCGTTCAGTAACTCTACTTCTTTCTTGTGATTCTCGGACAATGTCTGGATAGAGGCGTTGAGCGACTCTATCGTTTTTAAAAGTATGTCTCTTTCTTCCATTGTCCGTACCTTTTAAATATAGTGCAAAGGTACAAAAAATATCTGAGAACAAAGAATATTTTGTGCTATAAAACACTAATAATCAGTAATATCTGTATAACAGAATTTGACCTAAACAACATACTCTCTTCGCTGTGCCCTAAGGCGCCTGAGCCGCTGGTCTGGAGACTCCTGTATACCCTCTACCATTACCACAAGATCCCGCCACTCCATCTGATAGCTCTGCGTATTCTCGTCATACTCGGGTAGTTTGAAACGTCCTGCCTCCAGGCGCTTCACATACATCACCATACCCCCGTCCTCGGCATGAAGCAGTTTCATCAGCCTGCAACTTGAACCAATGAAGATAAACACGTCACCGTTGCGTACGTCGCTTCTCATCTTCTCATGCACCACACCGCAGAGAGAACTGATGCCCTTACGCATGTCAGTCCTCCCGGGGCACAAGTAGTAACGCATCGTGTCATTCAGGCAGAACATGGCTCACAAGGCTTTTGTCCAACAGATCGCGAAGTACGTCCTCAGTACCGCTGCCAAAGTGGGCACGGAGACCGTTGGGGAACAGAAGTGTCGCACCAGAGGGTACAGCACCGGTAAACACAGGGTCTGAAGGGGCTTTAAAACTGATGGGAGCGAGTCCTGGCATAGATGACTCTTTCTCGGCCATCTTCTTGCGCCAGTAGTTATAGGTGGAATAATTGACACCGGCATCACGCAGGTAATCCTTGACAGACTTGCCACTCTGTTGCAGGTCCAACTGCAAAACTTCAAATCCTTCTTTGGTCATAATACAATAACAGTTGTAGTTTCGTGCACTATTGCGACTGCAAAGGTACAACGAAACTACAACTGTTACAACGTGTATTTCAACGGATGCTTACAGTAGTGCAACATGTTTTGAAATAAAAAAAAGTTGCACCAGGTGCAAGTAGTGCAACATGATTTGTCGTTGCTGTTTGCCCTGGTGCAAGAAGTGCAGTCTGCTTATGCCTTGTTCTTCTGAGCCTCGCGTAGGCGGATGCGCGTCAGCACCTGCTTGGTGTTGTAGGTGAAGTCGCCAGCCAGAATCCAGGCATAGTAGCCGGGGTCGAAACGTAGGACGTCGGCAACGGTCTTGCCCTTGTGCTTGCCAAAGTTGAAATACTCGGTCTTGACCGGCTGGCCGTTGGCATCCAGGATGACGTTGCCCTTGGTGTCCTTGGCCTCGCCCCAGACGATGCGGCCAGCAAAGTCGACGTTGTCGTTCACTCTCGAGAAGTCGCTCAACTCCTTCACGTCGTTGGGCAGGATGCGGCCCTCGGGGTCTTCGCCCATTGAGCGCTGGTGTTCCTCGGTGTAATAGTCGAGCTGGGCCTGCAGCACACGCCATGTGGCCTCGGTGTCCTCGTCGGCGCGGTGGGCGGTGAAGTCGTCTTCCATCTTCCGCCCGCAGTAGAACTTATAGGCGGCGGCGAGGTTACGGCGCTCCATCTTGTGGAAGATGGTCTGCACGTCGACAAGACTGCATCGGGAGAAGTCGAAGTCAATGCCAGCACGGAGGAACTCCTCAGCCAGCAGCGGGATGTCGAAGTGGTTGGAGTTGAACCCAGCAAAGTCGCATCCCTGGAAGGTTGCGCTGAGCTTGGATGCCAGCTGCCGGAAGGTGGGCTTGTCACGTACGTCGTCGTCGCTGATGCCCGTGAGCTGTGTGATGACAGGCGATATGTGGCACTCGGGGTTGATGAGATAGTTGCCACGCTGCTCCTCGCCGGTGGGTAGAACCTTGATGAAGGATATCTGTATGATTCGGTCCTTGACTAAATCAAGGCCGGTCGTCTCCAAATCGAAGACGACCAGCGGTCTTTTCAGTTCCAGTTTCATAGTCAGCGTTAGTCGTTGATGAGCATGGGCATCATCAGCATGAGCACGTCCTGTCCTTCGGGCTGTTCCTGTGGGAGCACCAGTCCGGCACGGCTGGGGTCAGCCAGCTGGATGATGACCTCGGGGCAGTCGAAGTTGCTCAGTATCTCAATGAACGACGAGCCCTTGAAGCCGATGCTCATGGGCATGCCGTTATAGTCGCACGACATGCGCTCGGTGGCAGTCTTTGAGAAGTCGTAGTCCTCGGCATCGAGCTGCAGCATGCCGTTCTCCACGTGGAAGCGGATGAGGTTGCTGGAGTCGTTGGAGAAGGGCTGCACGCGGCGCAGCGCTGAGAGCAGTCCAAGACGGTCGACGGTGATTTGGTTGGGGTTGCTCTGCGGTATGACGCTGTTGTAGTTGGGGTAGCGTCCCTCGATGAGCCGGCAGATGATGACGCCCTCCTCGTAGTTGATTTCTGCGTTGCGGTCGTCAAAGCGGATGACCACGTCGCCTCCCTGCTTGCCCAGGACGGTCTTCAGCAGCGATGCCGGCTTCTTCGGAAGGATGAAGGAGGCGGGTTGGTCGGCCCTGATGCTTAGCACCTTGTTGCGCACGAGCTTGTGTCCGTCGCTGGCCACGATGGCGAGGCAGTCGGGGGTGAGGTCGAAGTAGATGCCGTTCATCACTGGTCGCAGCTCATCCTGTGCTGTGGCAAAGAGGGAGCGGTTGACGTTGTCGGCAAGCACCTGCGTGGGGATGTTGATGGTGGTGGCGCCCTCGCCTATCTGCTGTGACTGGGGGAACTCGTCAGCATTCTCAATGGGCAGTGAGAACATACCGTTCTGATAGCTGATTTTGGCAATATTGGCCTGTTGGTCGACTTCGAACGTGATGGGCTGCTCGCTGATGCCCTTGACGGCCTCTGACAGGTCGTGGTTGGGCACACAGAAACGTCCGTCGCCATCGTTCTCGTTGAGCTCCATGACGGTCTGCATGACGACCTCGCTGTCGCTGGCTGTGAGACGAAGGCGTCCGTCAATGACCTCAAAGAGGAAATCGCCAAGGATGGGAAGCGAATTTTTACTGTTAATCACTCTGCCCAAAGCCGAGAGCCTACTGGCAAGGGCAGTGCTGGAAACATTGAATCTCATAGCTATTTCTTTGTTTAGATGTTTTCGGACTACAAAAATACAAAAAAAGTCGTTCAAACACAAAAATATCGGGAAAAAATTATGTGTTTTCAAACTATTTTAGTAATTTCGCGAGCGAAAAGAGTATAACATCATTATATTACAACTAAAAAAGCATTATGGATTTAACAGGAAAAATTATCGCAGTCCTGCCTGCAAGCAGCGGCACGTCACAACGTACAGGCAATGCCTGGATGAGTCAAGATTATGTCATTGAAGTGCCGGGGCAGTATCCGCGCAGGATGGTATTCCGCGTATTTGGTGAGGATCGCATCAAGCAGTTCAATATTCAGACTGCCGAGGATGTGACGGTGCAGTTTGACATTGATGCCCATGAATATAACGGCCGTTGGTTTAACGATATCCGTGCCTACAACATCATCCGTGGTCCTATCGCCCAGACGGTGCCTGCCGCCACACCTGCTGCCGGCGCCCAGCCAGCAGCTGCAGCACCTCAGGCTCCATTCCCGCCCCAGCAGCCTGCTGGCGACCCGTTCACACAGGGTCAGGGCGCTGCCAGTGAGAGTACCGATGACCTGCCCTTCTAACGGTGATGAAAAAAGAATGGAAACGAAAAACGTTTCCATTCTTTTTTCTTTGGGGACTTATCACCACCCTGGTTGTTCTTCGTAATATTCTGTGCTCACTCCAATTAGTGATAAGAACCAAGTACACATCTTGTTAAATTCCGGTTCATCGTCATCATTTCCTCCGAATGCCACTCTGGCAACATTTCCTATGCCTTTGGCGTCGACCTCGCATCGAGAGGTAAGAGATTAGTTTGACTTGAGCAACTCCTCGAGGATGTCAGCGTGATGGCCGGGAATGACGACGTGGTGGTTGCCGATGGGGTCGGTGAGGAAGTAGTGGGCCTGCATACGGTCGGACAGTTGTATGACCTGCTGGGTGCGGCAGAGGTTCGGCAATGCCAGGTTCATCACCAGACGTCCCTCAGCAATGAAATGGCGCTTCAAATCGCCTGAGACCTTGAACACCGTGACGGGGCCTTCCTTCATGAAGCCACGGACACCCGTGCCGACGCCCGACTCGAAGTGGGTGTCGAGTTCATAGCGCTCCACCATGTCCAACGGGATGGTGCAGTGGACAAAGAGCAGCTCGCCCGTCTCGGGGTTGATGGTTGCAGAGTTGGTGAGGAATCCAGACACGTCGAAGAGGGAGCGGACGATGGCCATAGAGAGCATGGTGGGCACGTCGCCCTCACAGCCTGCCACATAGCCATGGGCATTGAGGCGTGCCACAGGCAGGCAGGCCGTGTCGTGCAGCCGATCGATGAGGTCGAAGCAACGCAGCGTGAAGCCTTGCAGCTGATAGTCGTTGAGAATGCCTTCGAGGGCGGCATAGATGCTCTTGTTCTCGGGCAGGTGGTTGAAGAGTTCCTCCATGGGTATGTCGATGAGGTCGACGCCAAGGTTCTGCTTGACGACGACGGGGTCGGCATGGCTGGAGATAAGCCAGTCAGAGGGTTTGCCGATGATGCCCAGACGGTATCCACGCAGCTTCTGACGGGCCTCGCCAGCCTGTTCGAGGAGTCGCAGACGATAGTCGACATATTCCTCATCGCCATGAATGATCTCGCCCACGATGGACTGCTGGCGTAGGTAGGACAGAATCTCCATGGATGCTGAGAGCGAGTTGTTCCTGCCAGAAGCAAGCAGATAGAAGGGACGGCTGCTCTTCTGGCGCAGGTCGGGCAGCATGTTCATGAACGTGGCTTCGATACCGCCGGTGCAGATAAAGATGACATCCAGTGCATGGCTGCCATAGTCAGTGAAGTCGTCCCCCTTCAGCTCATATTCCACATGCAGCGTGCTGAGAAACTCTTGGGTGAAAGTGTTCAACTGTTCAGGGGTGTGCCGTGGGGAGGCAAGTCTGTAAATGGCAATTTTCTTCATGGCGCAATGTTGTTTTAGTTAAGTTTACGACAGGAAACCGAGCAATGCGCCTGCAGCGACGGCCGAGCCGATGACGCCTGCCACGTTGGGACCCATGGCGTGCATCAGCAGGAAGTTGTGACGGTCGTACTCCAGGCCCATGTTGTGGCTGATGCGCGCGGCCATGGGGACGGCCGAGACGCCTGCGTTTCCGATGAGCGGGTTGATTTTCTTGTCCTTGGGCAGGAACAGGTTCATGACCTTGACGAAGAGGACGCCACTGGCGGAGGCGATGGCAAAGGCGAAGGCACCGATGGCGAAGATGAACACGGTGTTCCAGGTGAGGAACTCGCTGGCCTGCGTGGAGCAGCCTACGGTGAGTCCCAGCAGCACCACGACGATGTCGTTCAGGGCGGTGCCTGCCGTCTTGGCCAGACGTGTGGTCTTGCCACTCTCCTTCAGCAGGTTGCCGAAGAAGAGCATGCCCAGCAGGGGCAGTGCCGAGGGTACGATGAACGTGGTGATGAGCAGTCCGATGATGGGGAAGAGGATGCGCTCCGTCTGACTGACCTCACGTCCGGGCTTCATTTTGATGACACGCTCCTTCTTTGTGGTGAGCAGGCGCATGATGGGTGGCTGGATGAGGGGCACCAGGGCCATGTAGCTATAGGCACAGACGGCAATGGCTCCCATGAGGTTCGGCGATAGCTTCGAACTGAGGAAGATGGCCGTGGGGCCGTCGGCGCCGCCGATGATGGCGATGCCTGCTGCCTGATTGGGCTCGAAGCCCAGGGCCAGCGCTATCATGTAGGCTCCGAAGATGCCAAACTGTGCCGCTGCTCCGATGAGCATCAGCTTCGGGTTGGCCAGCAGGGCCGAGAAGTCGGTCATGGCACCGATGCCAAGGAAGATGAGCGGCGGGTACCATCCCTGCCGCACACCCTGATAGAAGATGTTTAGCACGGAGTTGTCCTCATAGAGGCCTATCTCCAGGCCTGCATCGCCGCGGAACGGAATATTGCCGAGGATGATGCCCAGGCCGATGGGCACAAGCAGCAGGGGCTCGAAGTCTTTCTTGATGGCCAAGTAGATGAAGACGGCTCCTACCACTATCATGATGATGTTCCCCACGGATGCATTAGCAAAACCAGTGTAGGTGAGGAACTCGTTGAAGTTTTCAGCTATAAATTCAAACATTGTCCTTTGAGATTTGAGGTTTGAGGCTTCATCAAGCAATAGTCAGCATCACGGCACCTTCCATGACGGTTTCGCCTGGCTTGACAACGATAGAGGTGACCTGTCCGGCATAGTCCGACTCGATGTTGTTCTGCATCTTCATGGCCTCCAGCACGAGGAGTGTGTCACCGACGGCCACCTGTTGTCCCACCTGCACCTTCAGCTCGGTGATGGTGCCGGGCAGCGGCGCCTTCACGGCATTGCCTGCGCCACTTGTGGCCGGTGCTGCGGCAGGCGCAGCGGCGGCGGCAGCAGGAGCGGCAGCGGCGACAGGCTGTGGGGCCTGCACCTTGGGAGTGCTCATCGTGGGATGCTTGGCGGCGTTGATGGGCTTCTGCAGCTCTACCTCAAAGGGGATGCCGTTCACGTTCACTTTGGCAATGTTGCCTTCTACTTCGGCGATTTCCACTTCGTAGTCCACGCCTTTGACTTTATACTGATACTTGTTCATCTTTTCTTGATTTGAGAATTGAGAATTGAGATTTGAGATTTATTTGCAGAGCAAAGCGGCATAGCCGAGCGGAGATTTATTTGCAGAGCAAAGCGGCATAGCCGAGCGGAGAATTGATATCTATTTTCAGTGCAGCTCCGGAGTGGTCGGAATGGTTGGAGCATTGTGGTCAGTGGGCAGGAAGGGGTCGTGCCAATGGGTCATCTGGCTGTACTCGTCGTCCCAGCCGGTGTCCTTCGACTTGATGGTGATGACGCCACTCTCCACGTCGTGCACATCGTCCTGGTACTGGCTGAGCGCCATGCCGATGACGGCCATGTAGACCTCCATGTCAATGCCTTTCTTGTCGAAGCCCTCCTGCATGATGTTGCCCGTCTTGTGAGCCATCTCCACCGTCTTCTCCACCGTCTTCGTGATGGGCTTGATGGGCTGGGTGTTGACCACCTTCCTGGCAGTGTCAAGATGGCGCATCAGCATGCCAAAGAGTGTGAAGAAGAGCCACAACAGGGCCAGGCAGAGGAAGACGATGCCCATGGCCATGATGGCCATGGCAAAGCCGTGTGGGTCTTGCTCCTTGAACTTCTCCACGCCGCTCTTCTCTGTCACGCCGCTGCCTACGACATTCTCCAGCCCGGGTGTCACCTGGCTGGCTGTCTGCACGCTCCATGTGTGGTCGGCCTGTCGGGCATACGACTGGTCGGGACCAAGGGGTGGCACCAGGACGGAGTCGATGAGCTCAACGCCATTGCCGTTGTAGAGCGCCACCCAGACAGGAACGGAGTCGGCCATCTGAACGCTCAGATGCAGCTTGCCCTTTGCGGGGGCGCTGTTGCCAAACAAGACAAGATGCTGGCGAGCACCCATCTTGGTCTGCTCGCTGCCGCTGGGAATGATGCTCATCAGGCTGATGCGCTCAGGAGCACTCAGCGAGCGGTCGAGCACCTTCCTGTTGGTCGTGATGAACATGCCACGCACATCGTAAGTGGTGTACGACGTGTTCTCCAGCTCTATCCATGCGTTGTGCTGGCCAAACTCATCCTCAATGCTCGACTCGTTGGCCGTGAGCACCTCGCTGATGACGATGTTCTTGGCACCCTGGCCAAACGCCATCTGTGAAGCGGCTGCAAGCAACACGCCGAGCAACGGTCTAAATTTGTTCATTTGTTATGTTTTAATTTAATTTTGTGTGTTTACTTAACTTTGACAGAAGAAGAGGACGATGAGCTGTGCGGTGAGAATACGCAGGAACATCGACAGCGGATAGACCGTGGAATAGCCCACGGCAGGTGCCTCCTTCGAGCAGATGCTGTTGCTGTAGGCCAGTGCAGGTGGGTCGGTGTAAGTGCCTGACACCATGCCGGCTATCGTAAAGTAGTTGAACTTGAACTTCATGCGTGCCACAGGTCCCACGATGAGTATGGGAATGATGGTGATGAGGAAGCCCGTAAGCACATAGAGCAGGCCATCGCCCTCGACGACGGTGTCGTAGAAGTTGGCGCCAGCCTTGATGCCCACCGAAGCCAGGAAGAGCACAAGTCCAATCTCGCGCAGCATCATGTTGGCCGACGTCGTGGTGTAGGTGACCAGCTTAATCTTATAGCCATAGCGTCCGATGAGGATGGCGATGATGAGCGGGCCGCCAGCGATGCCGAGCTTCAGGGGCACAGGCATGCCAGGAATGGCGATGGGCAGCGAGCCGAAGATGATGCCCATGATGATGCCGACGAAGATGGTGGCGATGTTGGGCGCGTCAAGACGCTTGATGCTGTTGCCCATCTTGTTGGCAACACGGTCGACGGCGTCCTCAGGACCCACTACCATGATGCGGTCGCCGACCTGCAGGGGCAGCGAGGGCGATGCAAAGAGGTCCATGCCATGGCGGGTGACGCGCGTCACATTGACACCATAGACGCTGGAGAAGTGCATCTGTCCAAACGACTTGCCATTGATGCTGGGGTTGGTCACGAGGATGCGCTTCGACACTAAGGGCTGGTCCTGCTTGGCCCAGTCAACCTCGACAACAGGGCCGATGAAGGCCACGATGGCCTCATAGTCGGCTTCGGAACAGACGATATACATCTGGTCGCCCAGGTGGAACACGGTGTTGCGGTTGGGGATGCTCACGTGTCCGTCATGCAGGATGCGCGAACAAACGAAGTCGCGGTTCAAGAAGTCGTGCACCTGCAGCAGTGTCTTGCCCTCCAGGTATTTGTTGGTCACCTCCAAGTGCATGTGGTGCGGCTTCTGTGTGGCCTTGGCCCCTTCCTGCGATGTCAGCTCCTCCTCCTCTTTCTCCAGGCGGACCTTGCATAGATAGCGTATGAGGATGATGGCACCGATGATGCCCAGCACACCCAGCGGATAGGCACAAGCGTAGGCCGATGCTATCTGCGGAGCCTGGTCGCCATAGACGGAGCCCAGGGCTTCGTTGGCGGCACCCAGACCTGGCGTGTTGGTCACTGCGCCGTAGAGCGTGCCCACCATCATGGGCAGCGTGGTATGGTCGGTGGTATCAAAGAAGATGAAATAGCAGCCAAACATCACAAGGATGTTGAGCAGAATCATCGTCGCAGCCAGTCCGTTCAGCTTGATGCCCGCCGTGCCAAAGCTCTCGAAGAAGCCCGGGCCCACCTGCAGGCCTATCATAAACACGAACAGAATCAGACCGAAGTCCTGTATGAAGGTCAGGATGTCGACAGGGGCGGTAAAACCGACGTGCCCAGCCAGGATGCCGGCGAAAAGCACGAAGGTAACCCCCAGCGACACACCCCCTACCTTAATCTTTCCGAGGTAGACGCCCACAGAGATGACCACCGCATAGAGCAGTGCTATGTGGGCCACTGACGTTGTGTTGGTAAAGAGACTTGTTAGCCAATCCATCGTCAATTACTTTTTAAGAGCTGCTATCGATTCCTTCAACGCAGCTATTTTCTCCTCGGCATCGCTCTGCTTCTTGCGCTCCATGGCCACCACGGCCTCAGGAGCATTCTGCACGAAGCGCTCGTTGCTGAGTTTCTTCAGTACACCTTGCAGGAAACCTTCGAGGTGGTTCAGCTGGGCTTCCATCTTCTCTATCTCGGCCTTCACGTCGATGAGGTCGCCCAGTGGTACGGCATACTCGCGAGTGCCAACCATGAAGGCGCTGGCAGTGGCGTCCTTCTCGCTCACCTCGTTGATAGACTCCAGGTTGGCCATCTTCTTGACGGCGGCTCCATACTGGCCGGCGAGGGTGGCACCCACCACCTGCAGCGTGAGCTTCTCCTTGGGGGCTATGTTCTTCTGTGCACGCACGGTGCGCACGCCGCTGACAACGAGCTTGATGTCCTCCACATCCTTCAGCAGGACGGCCTCGTCGGCAGTGGGAGCATCGAGCTTCAGACACTCACGCATGATGCTTGCGCCCGGCTGACGGTCGTAGAGCGCCTGCCACAGCTCCTCAGTGATGAAGGGCATGAAGGGGTGCAGCATCTTCAGCAGTGTGTCGAAGAAACGCAGCGTGGCATCGTAGGTCGTGCGGTCGATGGGCTGCTGCTCGCCATTCACATAGGCGGGCTTCACCATCTCAAGATACCACGACGAGAACTCGTCCCAGAACAGCTTGTAGACAGCCATCAGGGCCTCGGAGATGCGATATTTTGAAAAGAGGTCCTGCAGCTCTTCGTTGACAGCCTTCAGCTTGGCGTCGAACCATTTGACGGCAAGGGCGCTGGCATCCTCCTGGGCAGCATCGTCACTGACCTTCCAGCCCTTGACCAGACGGAAGGCATTCCATATCTTGTTGTTGAAGTTACGGCCCTGCTCGCACAGCGACTCATCGAAGAGGATGTCGTTGCCGGCAGGTGCCGAGAGCATCATGCCCATGCGCACGCCGTCGGCACCGTATTTGTCAATCAGCTCGATGGGGTCGGGACTGTTGCCGAGGCTCTTCGACATCTTACGACCCAGCTTGTCGCGCACGATGCCGGTGAAGTAGACATTCTTGAAGGGGAACTTGCCCATGTACTCCTCGCCAGCCATAATCATGCGGGCCACCCAGAAGAAGATGATGTCAGGGGCGGTCACCAGGTCGCTGGTGGGATAGTAGTAGTTAATCTCTTCGTTGCCAGGGTTGTTGATGCCATCGAACAGCGAGATAGGCCACAGCCAGCTGGAGAACCAGGTGTCGAGTGCATCCTCGTCCTGACGCAGGTCGGCCAGCTCAAGGCTGTCGTTGCCGCTCTCCTTGCGGGCCAGTGCAAGCGCCTCCTCGGCCGTCTCGGCTACGACGAAGCGCTCCTCTGCATCGGTGCCTGCAGTATAATAGTAAGCGGGTATGCGGTGGCCCCACCACAGCTGGCGGCTGATGCACCAGTCCTGGATGTTCTCCAGCCAGTTCTTATAGGTGTTCACATATTTCTGCGGATAGAAGTGCATCTCGCCGTTCAGCACCGGGGGAAGGGCGATGTCGGCAAAGTGCTTCATCGACAGGAACCACTGCATGGAGAGGCGTGGCTCAATGGCTGTGTCAGGATTGCGCTCGCTGTAGCCCACCTTGTTGGTATAGTCCTCAATCTTCTCCATCAGTCCGGCGGCCTGCAGGTCCTTGGCTATCTGCTTGCGGCAGTCCATGCGGTCCATGCCCACGTAGAGTGGCGACTGTTCGCTGATGGTGCCGTCGGCATTGAAGATGTCGATGGTCTCCAGGTTGTGGGTCTTGCCCAGCATGTAGTCGTTGGTGTCGTGGGCGGGCGTCACCTTCAGACAGCCTGTGCCAAACTCGATGTCCACATAGCGGTCCTCGATGACGGGGATGACACGTCCCACCAGGGGCACGATGACCTTGCGGCCCTTCAGCCACTGGTTCTTCGGGTCCTTGGGGTTGATGCACATGGCCGTATCTCCCATGATGGTCTCCGGACGGGTCGTGGCCACCACAGCATAGTAGCCCTTCTCGTCCTTGTGGATGACGTTGCCCTCCGTATCGTTGGTTGCGATGCCATCGCAACATACTGAACCGTCGGCGTTGGCTACGTAATACTTCAGATGGAACAGGTGGCTCTTCTCCTCCTTGTAGATGACCTCTTCGGTGGACAGGGCCGTCAGTGCCTTCGGGTCCCAGTTGACCATGCGTAAGCCACGGTAGATGAGCCCCTTGCGATAGAGGTCGACGAAGACCTTGATGACGCTCTCGGAGCGCTTCTCGTCCATGGTGAAGGCGGTGCGGTCCCAGTCGCACGAGGCACCCAGGCGGCGCAGCTGCTTCAGGATGATGCCGCCATGCTCATGGGTCCAGTCCCAGGCGTGCTCCAGGAACTGCTCACGCGTCAGGTCATGCTTCTTGATGCCTTCAGCTGCCAGTTTCTTCACCACCTTGGCCTCAGTGGCTATAGAGGCATGGTCGGTGCCCGGCACCCAGCAGGCGTTCTTGCCTTCCATGCGTGCACGACGAATCAAGATGTCTTGAATAGTGTTGTTCAGCATGTGTCCCATGTGGAGCACACCTGTCACATTGGGCGGTGGAATGACAATGGTATAAGGTTCTCTGTTGTCAGGCTTGCTCGCAAAGAGTTTGTTGTCAAGCCAATACTGATACCACTTACCCTCAACCTCGTGAGGGTCGTATTTACTAACGATTTCCATAAAATATAAAAAGCTTTCTCTATTTTGGGTTGCAAAGGTACAAAAAAAATAGCAGTCCGGCGACAGTAGATAAGAGATATTTTTCCTTCCTTAATATTTTTTAATGTACCGTCTGTACTGAGTGTCCCTACCCTACTCTTTTTGGTAGTCCTAACACGATATTCCCAGATAGCGCGCGCACTGTTCGGCACACCGTTCTCCGTCCACTCCGGCCGAAACGATGCCGCCGGCATATCCTGCTCCCTCCCCGCACGGGAAGAGGCCTTCCAGGCGGATGTGCTGCAGCGTGTCAGCGTTGCGGACAATGCGCACTGGCGATGAGGTGCGCGTCTCCACGCCGATGAGGATGGCCTCGTTGGTGAGGAAGCCGTGGGCCTGGCGACCAAAGGTGCGGAATCCCTGTTGCAGGCGTGTGGCAATAGGCTTGGGTAGCCAGAAGTGCAGGGGCGACGAGACAAGACCTGGGGCGTAGGAAGAACGTGGCAGGTCGTAGCTCAGCCGACTGTTGACAAAGTCGGCCATGCGCTGGGCTGGCGCCGTCTGCTTCATCCCTGCCTGTTGCCAGCATACGCGTTCTAACTGCTCCTGCCAGTGCATCACGCGCAAAGGGTCGTCGCCACCATCCACGTCGTCGGGGCGCAGCTCGACCACCATGCCCGAATTGCTCCATTGTGTGCCACGGCTGGCAGGGCTCATGCCGTTGACCACCACCTGCTCAGGGCCTGTAGCGGCAGGGATGACGAAGCCGCCGGGACACATGCAGAAGGAATAGACGCCACGGCCTTCCACCTGGGTGACGAAGCTGTACTCGGCTGCGGGTAGCCACCGCCCCCTTCCCTCCTTGCGGTGATACTGTATCTGGTCGATGAGAAGGGACGGGTGTTCAAGTCGGACACCTACGGCAATGCCCTTGGCTTCAAGTTCTATTTTTTCTTTAGCTAAATATCTGTAAACATCTCTTGCTGAGTGACCTGTGGCAAGTATTACTGGACCCATGAAAGAGAGGTGAGAGGTGGAAGATGAGGGGTGAGAGGCGAGAGGTGAGGGGTGAGAGGTCACCTCAGCCTCGACTCCGATGACACGGCTTCCACCGCTCATCCCTCCCCCTTCACCACTCATGATCAAACGGGTCATCTTGGTCTGGAAGTGCACTTCGCCACCACTGGCTATGATGGTGCGTCGCATGGCTTCAATGACCTGGGGCAGCCGGTCGGTACCAATATGCGGGTGGGCATCGGTGAGGATGGCCGTTGAAGCACCATGCTGGCAAAACACATTGAGTATCTTGTCAGAGTTGCCGCGCTTCTTCGAGCGGGTATAGAGCTTGCCGTCGCTATAGGCTCCTGCCCCACCCTCGCCGAAGCAGTAGTTGCTCTCTTCGTCGACCGTCTGTGTGCGGCTGATGGCTGCCAGGTCTTTCTTGCGCTCGTGCACATCCTTGCCACGCTCCAGCACAATAGGGCGTATGCCCAGCTCGATGAGGCGCAGGGCGGCAAAGAGTCCGCCTGGACCGGCGCCCACGACGATGGCCTGGGGGGCGTCTGACACATCAGGATAGACAGTGCGGATGTATTCGTCGTCGGCTGGCTTCTCGTTGATATACAGGCGCACCTTCAGGTTGACAAAGATGATGCGCTGACGTGCGTCAATAGAGCGCTTCAGCACCCGAATGGCCGTTAACGTGTTGGGCGTAACACCATGTTCCTCAGCCAGGTACTGACGCAAAAGACTTGAGTCGGCTGCCACCTGGGGCATCACTCTCAGTTGCAGTTCTTGAATCATGCTTCAATCAATTATCCATGCTTGTTTTCGTTTAACGAAAATTTAACTGCAAAGGTACAAAGAAGCGAGCGAAAAGCGAAAGAAAAAGCTAACAAAAAAATGGAATTATCTTACATTCTTACATTCGCAACTGATTATCAATGCGTTAGCCTGTAAGTATGTAAGATAACTGCAAAAAATAACAGGGCCAGTCATAGAAAAAAGTTGCGACGATATAGCGAGGGGACGACAACCTTAGTGGGGTATGGAATCAAGACGCAAGAAAAGATCCGTACTGTAGTGCGGATGCTCAGCCAGGAACTTGTCAAGCTGAGCAATGTTGTCATTGGAAAACACATGACGCCCCATGACTTGGTTCACCACACACTGAATCTTGGACATGTGGAAATGACGCATGGCGGTGACCGTGTCGGTCTCCTCGGGCATGGGATAGAGACTGAGCAGGTAGAATCCCAGGCAGTCGGGTACGATATAGTCGCGAGTCATCATCATGCGCTGCTGCTCAGAATAGCCATAGTGCAGGTAGGCAGGATAATCGGCACCCAGGTATTTGTCAAGGCTGATGCCCAGAAGCGAGTCGCTGACCACGATGCTTTGGTCAAGCGAGCCCACCTGGGTATAGATGTGAGGCACCTGCATGTCAGGCAGCATGTCGCTCAGACGGCTGAAAGCTTTGGTGAGGTCACGCTGCAGGCCATCGGTGTTAGCATACTGTTGAGCCACGTCGGCAATGATGGTCTGTAGGGTGCTGTCCTGGAAGAAGAGGAGCAGGCGGTTGTTGATGTTGGGGTCGTCAACAGGCCCCAGCTGGAGCACATTCTCTATCAACGTGCGCGTCTGCAGAGGATAGTCGGTGCGCATCTGATGGAGAGCGGAATAGTCTGCCATGGTCAGATAGACGCTCTCCACCTGATCGAAACGGTCAAAGACCACCCCCTCCGGCTGGTGTTGCTCGTCGGAGGTGCGCATCTGCCACTGACAACCCGTCAGAGTCAATAGCACAATCAGCGTGATAAAGCAAAGTTTACGCACGAAAAGTTTTTACTTTTGTTAAATTGCGATGCAAAATTACTAAAAATTCTTGTTTTAACCAAATTTTAACCTAATTATTTTAAATATTCTTCGCAATTAGCGAAGCATTCAGTACTTTTGTGGAAAAATAGAAAAGAACATGAACAAACTACTGACTACCCTATTTGCTCTTTGCTGGCTCATGCCTGCTGGTGCGCTCACTGTGAAGGTGACAAACAATAGTTCCAAACCATGTAGCGACTATCCCGTCGTCGTTCCTCTCACATCGGCCACTGCCGTCACCACGGCACTGGTGACATGCAACGGACAGGAGGTGCCCTGCCAGCTTGACGACACCGATTTGGATGGTCGCTATGACGAGCTGTTCTTCTTAGCCGACCTGAACGGCAAGGAAAAAAAGACCTATGATGTGAACCTTTCAGGCAGCGGAGCACCGCGTACCTACCCTTCCCGGGTTTATACCGAGATGGTCATGCGTAATGACAAGGTGAAGGAGAAGAACAAACAGAACAACTACGTTGAGAGTCTGACGGTACGCGGCGACTGCGCCAATAGCTACAACCTGCTGCACCATCACGGTGTCTGTTTCGAGAGCGAGTTGAACGGCATCCGCATCTATTTCGACAAGCGGCAGACACTCGACTTGTATGGTAAGTTCAAGAAAGGGCTGGAGCTGCAGGCTACGCAGTTCTACACCAGCGACGAGCAGAAACAGGAAGGCTATGGTGACGACGTGCTATGGGTGGGCAATACCTTTGGACTGGGAGCCATGCGTGGCTTTGACACCAAGGAGCGTCAGCCTACGATGATTGAGCCCGTGAAGAGCCGGACGCAGCGTGTCGTCAGCTATGGCCCACTCCGTACCATCGTTGAGGTCATCGACCTTGGCTGGCAGCCAGACTCTTTGCAAGCCCCTATCGACATGAGGATTCGCTACACGCAATATGCCGGTCATCGTGACACCGATGTTGACGTTTTCTTCGGCAGCAATCCTTCAGCCCACTGGCTGTCAACTGGTATCATCAACGTCAAGGGGTCCACTGAGTATAGTGACCATCATGGCTTGCGTGCCTGCTGGGGCACCGACTACCCTTCGACCGACCATACCAAATGGAAGCCAGAGACAGTAGGACTCGCTATCCTGTTGCCAAAGGCATGGATTGCTGAGGAGCTGCCGGCAAACACCGACAATTACGCTTTCGTGCTGCGTGGCCATGAGCAGAAGCTCAGCTATAAGGTGGCCTATTGTTCAGCCAATGAGGAGTTTGGCTTCCATTCAGCTGATGAGTGGTTCGAATGGGTGAAGGCATGGGGCAAGGAACAGAACAGCCACCAGGTCAGTGTGGTCGTTGAGTAGAAAGGGGTACGGGGTATCCTCGTACCTCCACACTTCCGAACAGCTCAGGGCAGGTCGCTGAAGCGTTTCCGCCCTTTCACATAGTATTGCCAGAGCAGCGAGAATGAGCGCCGCTCTGGTATTTCTTTTGTGGTAGCCCCCTGCTGAATGGAGTTGCGCTCAGCCGTGAAGTCGGAACGCCAGCGTTTGAAGGCGCGCCGTGCACGGTAAACAGCCTTGAAGTCACCCCAGTTGCGCTTCAGCAAGAGCATCTCCCATGCGGCCAGATAGTCGAGCCACCAACGAAGGCGCATGACTTTGTTCAACTCGCTGTCAGGCAGACATTTGTAGAGCATCGTCAGATTGTTGCGAAAATTTAGGAAGGTCTTCATGGGATTTGACTTTGGCAGCGTTCCCCCGCCCACATGGTAGACATGGCTCTGAGGCAGACAATAAATCTTGTAGCCCTGCAGCCGCATGCGCCAGCATAAGTCTATCTCCTCATTGTGAGCGAAGAAGCGCCCATCAAGTCCTCCAACATTATTATATACACGCGCGCGCACGAGCATGGCAGCGCCGGTAGCCCAGAATACTTCGGCCGGCGTGTCATATTGTCCCTCGTCCTTCTCTACGCTGTCGAACAGTCGTCCACGGCAGAATGGATAGCCCAGACGGTCAATATAGCCACCGCTGGCTCCCGCGTATTCATAGTGGTCACGCTTAAAGATACTGAGCAGCTTGGGCTGGCAAGCTGCCACATCCTGATGACTGTCCATGAATGACAGTAGCGGCTGTAGCCAGTTAGGCGTCACCTCAATGTCGCTGTTCAGCAACATGAAGTATTCAGCATCAATCTGTGCCAGCGCCTTGTTGTAGCCGTCAGCAAAGCCCCAGTTCTTGTCGAAGAGAATCAGGCGCACCTCGGGGAAGCTGTCGCGCAGCAACTGCACGCTGTCATCAGTGGAGGCATTGTCAGCGACCCATACGGTAGCCACTTGGCGTGAGTGCTGAAGCACGCCGAGAAGATACTGGCGAAGCATGGCTGCGCCGTTCCAGTTGAGTATGACGATGGCTAATCGTGTCATGATTCAGAATTCAGTAATTGTGCCTTTAGGGCAGTATGATCGTGGTTGAAGTCACCCAGACGGACGTTCACCAGCTGATTGTCCAGCTCAGGGCGAGCCTCTTGTGCTGGCAGTTCCACACGGATGTAGTTTCGTGTAAAGCCATGCATGGCACGTCCCCGCGGTGCCTTTTCGAAGAGCACCTCGGCCTCCTGGCCCATGTGCGCAGCATAGAAGGCGTTGATCTTCTGGTCTGACAGCTCCAGCAGGCGCTTGCTACGCTGGCGTTTTTCCTGTTCGCTGACAACGTAGGGAATCTTCAGTGCCGCAGTGCCGGGCCGTTCAGAATAGGGGAACACATGTAGCTGAGTGACGGGCAGGCGCTGAAGCAGTTCGATGGTCTGCTCAAAACATTCCGGCGTCTCACCGCGACAGCCCACCATCACGTCCACGCCGATGAAGGCATCGGGCATCAGCTCTTTCACTCGCATGATTTTGTCTGCAAACAACTGGCTGTCGTAGTGGCGGTGCATCAGACGCAACACCTCATCGCTGCCACTCTGCAATGGAATATGGAAATGAGGCATGAAGACTCGACTCTCGCAGGCACAGAAGCGAATCAGTTCATCACTCAGCAGGTCTGGCTCCAGGCTGCTGATACGATAGCGCTGAATGCCTTCCACCTGGTCGAGGGCTTTGACCAAGTCGATGAACCGCTCACCCGTGGACTTGCCGAAATCACCAATGTTCACGCCGGTCAACACAATCTCCTTGCCGCCTTCGTCCACGGCCTGCCGGGCTTGTTCCACCAGCGAGGCGATGGTGGGGTTGCGACTGAAGCCGCGTGCGTAGGGGATGGTGCAGTAAGTGCAGAAGTAGTCGCAGCCGTCCTGTACCTTCAGGAAGAACCTTGTGCGATTGCCACGCGAGCAACTGGGAGCAAACGATGTGATGTCCTTTGTCTTTTGCACGCTGACCGTCCTGGCCTGTGGCGATGGCGTCGTCCATGCTTCCGCCAGCAGTTGAATCAGTCGGGATTTCTCGTTGGACCCCAGCACCAGGTTGACACCCTCGATATGGCTGACGGCCTCGGGCTCCATCTGGGCATAGCAGCCAGTGACGACCACGAAGGCCCCGGGGTGCTGGCGTACCATGCGGTGAATGGCCTGCCGACACTTGCGCGAAGCCACCTCCGTGACGGTGCAGGTGTTGATGAGACAGATGTCGGCGCGCTCACCCTTCACGGCTGTGCGCACCCCCATCTGTTGGAGCATGCGCCCGAAGGTTGAGGTCTCTGAGAAATTTAGCTTGCAGCCCAGCGTAAAGTAAGCTGCCGTTTTACCCTGAAAGACGGATGTGTCAATCATCTCTTTTATTATATATAATGTTCGCGTGCGAAAAGCGCATACAAAGGTAATGCTTTTCTTGGGAAAACAATCAAAATTCTGAATAAAAATCAACTCCTCGTTGGCAGTGATATTTTTTAACATTTCAAAAAGCGTTGATTCACAGTGATTTGCAGAAAAGTTACAAAAAAGGCCGAAAAAAAATCATAAAAAATGATACGCCGTATTAGAAAAATATATACCTTTGCAGCGTTTTAATAAACAAATGATTGTTTTACAGATTTAAAAAAGCAAAGAAAATGAAAAAGATTGCATTTATGTTCGCTGCTGCCGCTATGTTCGTGGCTTGCAACAAGGCTCAGGAAGTTACTCTGACCAAGGCTGACTCAAGCGATGTTATGAACCAGGTCGCTACTGAGTGGGAGCAGAAGGCTGGTGAGGCTTCTGCAATGGTTGACGAGGCTGCTCTGGACTACAGCGCTGCTGTTACTCCTGAGGACACTGCTGCCGTGAAGGAGGCTGCTCACAAGGCTGCTTACGACGCTATTGCCAGCGTGATTCGCGACACCACCAATGCTGAGTTCAACGCCGCTTACAAGGCTGCTCTTGCAAAGTGCCTCGAGGCTAAGAAGGCTCCCAAGCAGGGCGAGCAGAAGGAAGGCGAGCAGAAGTAATTTTGCACACCATTTACTAAACACTGCTGGGCGAAAGCTCAGCAGTGTTTTTGTTTTTCATCATCTCAGCCGTAAGGGGTAGCCCACCGTGATGGTGAAGTCTGGCGTCAGGCGGTTGAGCTTATACAGCGACTTCAGGCGTATGCCATAGCGCTGGGCAATGGTGTACATCGACTCGCCAGCCATGATGGTGTGCACCTGTCCCTTCAGTTCTTTCGGCCCTTTGCTGCGTTTCTTCTTCAGCCAGATAATCTCGCCCTCTTCCAAGGCATCTTTCTTGTTACGTTCGTTGTAGCGTGCCAGCTTGCGGTATGAGATGCCCACCTCGTCGGCAATGGAACGGAAGGTGTCGCCACGGCGTGCATACAGGTAGTAGTTCTTGTTGTAGATGTAGATGGGGTGCAGTGGCTGTCCGTTGACTGACCCATCACGTGCCCTATCGACCAGGAACTTGTCGTAGGAGCGCTCCTTGTCATACTTGTTCAGCTGATAGCGCTCAATGATGTCTATCAGACTCTGGGCATATCGTGGGTTGGTGGCATAGCCGGCAGCCTTCAGCCCTTTGGCCCATCCCTTGTAGTCAGTTATACGCAGTGAGAAGAGACTCTTGTAGCGCTGTCCTGTAGCCAGGAAACGCGAGTGGTCCTCATAGGAATCGTATGCCGACGGATAGGCCCTGAAGCACTCGTTGGCGCGGTCGTCATCGCGGTAGACGGTCGCTCCACCCCATCCGTGGCACTTGATGCCAAAGTGGTTGTTGCCCTGGATGGCCAGCGAGCTCTGCCCGGCTGCCGACTCCAGCAGTCCCTGCGCCAGCGTAATGGAAGCCGGCACCTTCCATTTCAGCATCTGCTCGATGGCGATATTGTGATACTGCTCAATGTAGCGGGTGTATGAATTGAGCGTTGAGGTCTGTGACCTGGCATTGCCGGCTGCACATAGTAACAGCAACGCGGCCAGAAACCGTCGGTTCCACTTGCCTTTTGCTGCTAATGTCTTCATAAGTCCATCTCTCATAGGATTCCTTTTCTGTTTCGATAGTGCAAAGATAGCTATTCTTTTCAGTTATCCATGCCTTCACTGTGAAATTTATGCTTATTTAAGCCATGCAGCCTCCCGGTATGCCCTTGGCGACCGTCCTTTCATCCGTGAGAAGAACTTGCTGAACGATGCCTGGTCGGCAAAGTGAAGTTGCTCGGCTATCTGCATGATGCTCAACTGCGAGGTGCGCAGCAGGAAGGAGGCCTCCATCACCAGGAACTGGTTCACATAGTCAATGACGGTACGTCCCGTCACCTGACGGACGATACGCGACAGATAGACGGGGGTGATGTTCAGCTGCTGGGCATAGAACGCTATGTCGTGATGTTCGGCAAAGTGGTGGGGCAACAGCCGTATGAAGTTGATGAAGATGTCCTCCACACGCTGCGAGACAATGCGCCTGCTGATGACCTTGTCCTGTGCATTCTGCAGGTCAAGCAGGAAGATGGCATACAGCATGCGTAGTATTTCAGCCTTGTAGATGTGGTCAGAGTGTAGGTAGTCCCTTATCTCGAACATCTTGTCGGCCAGTTTCTGTGCATCACTGCTTGGCAGCGCAATCTTTGGCTGATGAAGCTGTACGACGGGCGTATAGGCGATGTGCACCAGGTCGTGCACGATGGGCGACTCGATGGTCACGTCTTCGTCGGCCAGAAGGCAGATGCCGTGGTAGTTGTCCGATGCTGACACGATGGTGACGGACAGCCCTGGCGAGTACATATACAGGTCGCCGGGGTGCAGCGTCAGCTCCTCGCCGTTATACACGAGCCTGAGCCATCCATCCAGCACCAGCGTGAACGTATAGGCAGCCATGTAGCCATGCGTCTGGTTTGTACGGAAGGTGATGGCGCCGTCTGTCTCATTGCAATAGATCTTGCCATCCCAGTGCTTCACGGGTTCCGCCCCGTGCATCTTTATCCATGATTCCTTGAGTGTGTACACTTTTCGTTAGGTTGAGTTTACAAACTGCAAAGATACAACATTTTTTGGAATTATGTGTTGTTTCAGACAAGTTTTGTGTCATTTCATCCTTGGCAACGTGGCATTATTATTGTAATTTTGCATCCGCAATAAAAAAACAACCTTAAATAACAAATCATTAAACACCAAATTATCATTATGGACAAGCAGAAATCAATCGAAGCATTACAGTTCTTTGCAACAGGTCTGACTGAGGGTGCCTTAGTGCACAAGCTGCAGGGACAGATTTTCAAGGCTCAGGGCTTTGAGAAGCTCGGCCAGAAGTACATCGACCATTTCAACGAGGAGATGGAGTGGGTTGAGAAGTTTGTGGAGCGTATCCTCGACCTCGGTGGCGACATCAAGTTCGACGGTGCCAAGAGCCGCGAGCTCATCAGCAACCCCATTGACTATATCAAGGCTGACCTCGACATCCAGAAGGCTGGCGTCGACCTGCTCTACAAGTGCTGCGAAGGTCTGGTGAACGACCCCACCACCTACGAAATTATGGTTGGCTACCTGAAGGATGAGGAGGAAGACCTCTACTGGAGTCAGGGCGCACTGGAGATGATTGAGTGCATCGGCGCCCAGAACTGGCTGCTCAGACAGTTGTAATTCAAATCACTGCAAAGCCATGAAAGAGCAAGTCTTGAAGGCTATGCGTGAGGCTGGCAAACCAGTTTCCGCAGGCGAAGTGACGAAGGCATTGGGTGCTGACCGCAAGGAAGTGGACAAGGCCTTTGCCGAGCTGAAGAAGGAAGGTGCTATCGTTTCGCCCGTACGTTGCAAATGGGCACTTGCAGAATAAGGTTGGGACGGCAGACGAAGTGACTGAGCATCATGTGCTGAAAGACACCGACATTTGCCGTCCTTATTTTATATAATAGTTGAATATATGGAAATAAAAGCAGTAAAATTCCGTCGTGACGGGTTCTATACTCAGCCTTTCGCATTTGGTGGCGAAGAAGGGCAAGACAAGTTTGACAAGAACATTCGCTATCGCGGCACGCTGCAGAACTACCTGATTGACACCGGCAGCGAAGTGATATTGGTTGACACCGGCATTCCGGCAGGCACCCCTGAAGAAGTGCCCGATGAAAACTCCTTCGGCTTTACCGGCAAGGACATCTGCACCTATATGGAGGCCTTTGCCGCCTTAGGCTACAAGCCTGAGCAGGTGACGAAGATTCTGCTCACCCACCGCCACTCAGACCATTCTGGCGAGCTGCGCTCCTTCCCCAATGCCAAGGTCTATGTCAACCAGGATGAGATGGACGCTGCAGAGCTGCAGGGACTGACCAACCTCGTTCCCGTCAGCTACACGGATGGCCCCTACTACAACTTCCCTGACGCTCAGAAGATTCAGGACGGCATCTACCTCATCAAGGCCAAGGGGCACACCAAGGGCAACAGCATCATCATCGTGGAAATGGATGGTTTGTTCTACATGCTTCACGGCGACATCACCTACGTAGACGAGGCCCTTTACGAGGACAAGTTGTCAGTGGTCTATGACGACCTGCCTGCAGCACGCGAGACGCAGAACCGCATCCGCGAGTTCATACGTAACCACCCCACCGTCTATTGCGGAACGCACACACCCCAGGGCTACGAAAATCTGGAGGCCAAGCGTGTGATGGATCTCGACCATCCCGTTCCTACCGTCTTTGCCGAGGTGGACTTCTCTGAGCAACAGGCATCGGGCAAGTACGTGTGCTCCATCTGCGGTTATGTGTACGACCCCGCCGAACATGACGGCATAGCCTTTGAAGACCTTCCTGACGACTGGAAGTGCCCACGCTGCAAGCAAGGTAAGGGCAAGTTCAACAAAGCCTGATATTACACCGCCCATCCCCCTCCCTCTTGCCAAGGGAGGGGATTGGCTTTTCTTGATACAGACACATAGCTATGACAACCGTTGCGATAGGACTGCTTATCCCCTTCCTGGGGACGGTGCTCGGCTCGGCCTTCGTCTTTTTCATGAAGGACACCATGCCTGAGCGTGTACAGAAATCACTGCTCGGCTTTGCCTCGGGGGTGATGGTGGCGGCGTCCGTCTGGTCGCTGCTCATTCCCGCCATGGACATGGGCGAGGCCGAGGGTGCATGGTCCGTCTTCCCCGCCGCTGTAGGCTTCCTGCTGGGCATGGGCTTCTTGTTGCTCGTCGACGAGATGACTCCCCACCTGCACCTGGGCACCTCACAGCCTGAGGGACCTCGGTCCAAGCTCTCGCGTACGGCCATGCTTGCGCTGGCTGTCACCATCCACAACCTGCCCGAGGGCATGGCGGTGGGTGTGGTGTTCGCCGGTGCCGACCAGGGGGCTGCAGGCATCTCGCTGGCCTCTGCCGTGGCAGTGTCGCTGGGCATTGCCATTCAGAACATCCCAGAGGGAGCCATCATCTCCATGCCTATGCGAGCCGAGGGCAACTCCCGCTGGCGCTCCTTCGCCATTGGTTCGCTTAGCGGTGCCGTGGAACCTGTTGGCGGGCTGGCTGTCATCCTGCTGGCTTCGTTGCTCACCCCCATCCTACCCTACATGCTGTCGTTTGCCGCAGGAGCCATGTTCTATGTTGTCGTAGAGGAACTCATACCGGAAGCATCGTCAGGCAAGCACACCAATCTCAGCACCATTGGCTTTGCCATTGGTTTCGTACTGATGATGGTGCTCGACGTGGTGATGGGATAAAAGAAGAACGTGCCAATGTACGGAATAGCTGATTTGGACAACTGCTACTGCTCGTGCGAGAAGGTGTTCCGTCCCGACCTGGAGGGAAAACCCATCGTTGTGCTGAGCAACAACGACGGCTGTGTGGTGGCCCGTTCCAACGAGGCTAAGGCCCTGGGCATCAAGGATGGCACACCCTATTACCAGCTGGCCCGGCAGTTTGGCCTGCCGCTGACACCCGTTGCCCATGCGAAGGGACAGCCGATTGAGGTGTTCTCGTCGAACTATGAGCTCTATGGAGAGCTGACTGGACGCGTGGTGAGCATCATCAGACAAGAGGCTCCGGCTTATTTCCGCTACAGCATCGACGAGTGCTTCATGTATCTTCCCAAGTCGTTAGAGGGCGATGAGCTGCAGCGATGGGGCGAGCACCTGCACCATCGGGTGAGGCGCGAGGTGGGCTTGCCCATCAGCATCGGTATGGCCCCCAACAAGACGCTGGCCAAGATTGCATCGAAGCTGGCGAAGAAGTTTGAAGTGTACCGCCACTGCTGCATGATTGACAGCGACTACAAGCGGGAACGGGCCTTGGAGTGGTGTCCTGTGGAAGACGTCTGGGGCATCGGGCGACGCTATGCCGCCAGGCTGCAGTCGCTGGGCTGCAAGACGGCGCTCGACTTTGCGCGCCATCACCGCGACTGGGTGCGGCAGACGTTCAACAATATCAATATCGTGCGCACGTGGCAGGAGCTGAATGGCGAGGATGCTGTGCCGAATGAGGCGCTGACCACGAAGAAGTCGATATGTACCAGCCGGTCGTTCAATGGCATGGTGAGCGACAAGGAAAGCCTGCGTACCCATGTGGCCAACTATGCAGCGCGCTGTGCTGAGAAGCTGCGGATGCAGAAGACGGTAGCCTCTATCGTGGGCGTGTTTGTCAACACCAATCCCTTCCGCGAGGACCTGGCACAGTATTGGAACTTCCAGGAACAACGCCTGATAACCCCCACCAGCTCTACCCTTGCCATCGTACAGGCTGCTCACGAGGTGGTGGACCGAATCTTCAAACAGGGCTATCAGTATAAGAAGGCTGGTGTCATCGTCATGGGCATCACTCCCGATTCGCCCATCCAGCAGGACTTGTTCGACACCAACGCGGAGGAAATACAGAAGATGCGGCGGCTGGACGAGGCCATTGACCGCATCAACCGCATGCTGGGCACGGAGACGGTTGTCATCGGTGCCCAGCAGTATACGCAAAAGGACGGCAAAGGTAAGGCCGACGTCTTTTCCAATGCCATCAAGCACGACTTCAGAAGCAAGAACCCCACCACGCGTTGGTCTGACATTATGCGGCTCAACGCGAGCGACGAGCGTATATAGGCTTGAAGCGGTGAAAGAAGAGACTGGACGATGGTCAGGTGGCGGCGTGGCTATAGGCTTTCGAAGGTCCTTATCAGGTGGATGACCACACCCCACACCTCAAACGAGTCGCCGGCATTCACACGGAAGACGGGATAGTCGTTGTTGGCAGGGCGTAGCTCTATATAGCCATCCTTGCGGTGCGTCAAGTCAAGGTACTTCATGGTGAAGTCGCCGTTCCAGAAAGCCACCACGATGGAGCCGTTATGGGGCTCTACGGCACGGTCGATGATGACCCTGTCGCCATTGAAGATGCCGGCATCCTTCATCGAGTCGCCTTCCACGTCGCCATAGAACGAAGCTTCGGGATGGCGGATGTAGTCGCGGTTGAAGTCCAGTGTCTCATGGATATAGTCATCGGCAGGCGATGGGAATCCCGCCCTTATGCCGGCATGTTCCAGCTCCAGCTTGGTGCTGAACACACCTCTTCTTATCTTGATATTGCCCATTGTGATAGCATGTTTTAGAGGTGAGAGGTAAGAGGTGAGAGGTGAGAGGATAGTTCTGCTTCATAGCTGAAAGACGGGGGTGCAAGTTATTCTTGCATCCCCGCAGTTTCATACCTCCGAGGGCAGTCTCTGTAGACGGCCCCTGAAAGATTATAGGGTGAACGTTGCCGTCAGGACGAGCTGGTGACGCTTGTTGGAAACCTTCGTTGAGAACACGTCATAGTCGTCGGTTGGGTCATACAGCTCATCGTCTTGGCTACGCCACGAGGAGTAGCTGTTGAACGGAGCAAAGTAGCCGTTCTGAGCTGAGTACTGATAGGCTGCCGAAAGGTTGACATTGTCAATCTGTATGCCCACGCCGCAGGTGATGCGGTGGGTGGCCTCCCAGTTGGTGTAGTCGGTGGCCGAGCTGTAGTAGGAGCCTTCGCAGGGCAGCGTACCATCCTTATAGGCATCCTTCTTGTAGATAGGCGATATATAGTTGTAGCCGAAGCGCACGGCCACCTCTGGGGCTGCCTTGAACTCAGCGCCGAGCTTCAGGGTCGACACGCCCTTTAGATTCTCCGAGGTGTGGCGGTTCATCTCATCGTCGCTCTCGCTGCGCGAGGAATAGTCGTCGTACCAGTAGTCATAGCTGACGTCAGTCTTGTAGCGTGTGTCGAGCGAGCCATAGTCGGTGTACTCATACGATGCGCCGAGGGCGAGGTAGTTGCCAACGGTGGTGCCCAGGCTGAGGTTAAACTTCCACGGGGTGTAGAGCTTGAAGTCATACTCGTCGCTGGAGGATGTGGCCTGGTCATAGCTGACCAGATAGGTGCTGTTGCTGGTGGTCAGGTCGTACCATGTAGGCGTGGTGACAGCCAGTCCGATGCGGAAGGGCGAATACTCCACAGGACGAAAGATGATGCCAGCCTTCACATCAGCACCTGAACCGGTGATGCGACGCTCGTCACGCACCTGTATGGGCGTCCTGTAGCTGAAGGTCTCGGTGTACTCGCTCAGGTGCTTGTAGTGCACGTCGTGGATGCCCACGGTGAGACCCAGATAGACGCGGTCGTTGATGTTGCCACTGATGTTGAAGTCATAGTCGCTCACATAGCCCCAGTGCCTGCGGTCCATCTTGTAAGCGTTGGCATCGTCGTAGGCCCAGCTACCATCGTCGTAGTTCCACAGCAGGTTCTCAGCATAGAGGACGTCGAGCTGGTTGGCCTGAATATAGACTTCATTGGAGTTGGGATTGAACTTGTCCTCGTAGACCAGGTCATCCTTGATTTTCAGGTACGACTGCTTGTTCTGCGAAGCGTTTTGCAGCTGGTCAGCCGCTGAGAGGATATAGTTGAAGTTGCGGCTCTTGTGATAGTTGAAGGCGAAGTTGAGGAATCCCGTGCGACTGGTGCGCCCGGCATAGACAACGCCAATCTGGTCAAAGCTGATGTTGGTGGTGTGACCACCGGCGAAGTTGTCGGCATCCTGCTGGCTGACCATACCTGCTGACACGCTTGCGCTTGACTTGCGGAAGAGGCCGATGCCGGCTGGGTTGGAACTGATGGTCGAGATGTCGGCGCCCAGTGCTTCCAAGGCTCCGCCCATGCCTACATAGCGGGCCGTGCCGTTGAGGTCGCTCCACGAGATTTTTGCGTTCTCGTATGTCTCCTGTGCTGCTGCCGGCACTGTGGCCAGGGCAAGTGCAGCCAATGCAAATATCTTTTTCATATCACTTGTCATTTGTCATTTATCATTTTTCATTTAGGCCGAAGGCCGCCATTTACCTGCGACGACTGCCACCGAAGCCGCCACCGCCGCCTGAGCGTGCACCGCCGCCACCTGAGCGCGAGCCGCCGAAGCTGCCACCTGAGCTGCCGCCATAGCTACCACTGGAGCTGCCTGTGGAGCGCGAACCACTGAAGCTGCCTGACGACTGTGTGGAGCGACTGCCGTTGAAGCCCGTGTTGCCACTGCTGGTGGTGCCTACGTTGCTGCGTGTACGCGTGCCACCGAAGCTACCGCTGCGCGAGCCGGTGAAGGCGCCTGAGCGTGAGCCGCCGAAGGCCGTACCGCCAGAGCGAGTGTTGATGCCACCGTGGCCATTGCGGGTGCCACCGAAGCCCGAGCCACGCCCAGAGGCGAAGGTGCGGGGACTGGCACCGATGATGCGGCCGTGGTTCTGCGTGCCGGGCCAGGAACGGTGAGTATAGTAGCCACCACCACCCCAGCCGTAGTAGTGCGGATAGTAGTAGGAGTAGTAGCCACGCCAGCCCCAGCCGCCATAGTACCAGGGATCGTAATACCAGCTACGGTAGTACCATGGGTCATAGTACCAGGAGTCCCAGTACCAGGAGTCATACCAGGGGTAATAGGATGAGTAATACCAGGGCGAGTGCCATCCGATGTAGTCGCGGCGTCCCTGGGCATAGCCCTCCCAGTAGGCCGTCGATGGCTCATAACCGTCCCAGCGTGTCATGCGCTGCGTCAGGGCGAAGTCGCTCAGGCTGTCAGGATAGACACCCTCCACGCCTGAGAAGCTGATGACGTCGCTGGTGTCGGCGGGCAGCACCTCATAGCTGCTGGCCCAGCGGCGGTTGTAGTCGTCAACGCTGCGCGACGAACCTGAATAGTAGGTGTCAGAGGAAGCCGTGCCGAAGCTGCCCGAACTGTGAGAGGCATGCCGCTTTGAGGGGACAAAGTACATATCGTCGTCCTGTGCAACATTCGGGAGCGCGAAGGCTCCTAACATGATGGATAGAAGAAACCACTTTTTCATAGCCTTATTGAGTTGATTGTTTGTTTCACAATGCAAAAATACCACTAATTTTGGTGCAAAATTAAGGAAAAACCCTAAAACATGGTAGGATTTTCCCTATTTTTTTTAATTTTGCACGCAAAATACTGTGCTGACATGAAATATTACGAAGTTTTATTCCGCATCGATGCACCGGCTGTCATCCGTCAAGATGTGTGCGACGTTCTTGCGGCCATGGCTGGCGAGGCTGCCTTTGAGACCTTTGAGCAGACTGGCGAAGGCATGACGGGCTATGTGCAACAGGACTTCTTTGACGAGGATGCACTGCGCCAAGTCATCGCCATGCTTCCCTTTGACCAGGACGAGGTACACGTGGACTACACCATCGACGAGGCACCTTATCGTGACTGGAACGAGGAGTGGGAGCAGCAGGGCTTCGAGCCCATCAGCGTGGGAACACACCTTATTATATATGACGGGCGTCACCTGCCTACCCTGCCTGATGGCGCCACGCCGCCACGCCTCATTCAGATTAACGCCCGCCAGGCCTTTGGCACAGGCAACCATGCCACCACACGCATGATGTGTGCATGCCTGACTGAGATGTCGCTTCAGGGACAGGCGCTGCTTGACTGCGGAACGGGCACCGGCATCCTGTCCATCGTGGCACTGGCTCAGGGAGCTGAACGCGCCGTGGGCTACGACATTGACGAATGGAGCGTGGACAACGCCCGGCTGAATGCCCGGCTGAATGGTGTAGAGGAGCGTTTCACGTCCATTTTGGGCGATTCCACCGTCATCGGACAGTTCATCGGTCAGTTTGATGTGGTGGCTGCCAATATCAACCGCAACATCCTCCTGGCTGACCTGCCAAGCATGCGACAAGCCCTGAAGGCTGAGGGTGGCACGCTGCTGCTGAGCGGCTTCTACCACGACGATGTACCCTTGCTGACGGACAAGGCCAGCCAGCTGGGACTGCGTCTTGAGGAAGAGAAGACGGAGGACGGATGGTCATGCCTAAGATTTAGCATTTAATATTCAATAGACTGAAATGAAGAGAATTATCACCTTACTGCTGCTACTGCTCTGCTTGGTTGAGGCACAGGCTGTGTTGAAGGAGCAGAACCTGGAGCAGACGCTGCGGGTGCTGCGCGCAGAGCTGACCGAGCGCCATCAGGAGCTGAGCAGTCAGGCCGACGAGCGCAAACAGCAGACGAAGGACATCATAAAGCAGTTACATGAGACCATCAAGCGTAGCAACCAGAACGCGCTGATGCTCTACTCTCAGCAGAACAACTATGTGTTCGACCTCACCTATGCCTGTCATGAGGCCACTGAGCAATATCTGTCGTTCCAGCGTTCGCAGTTGCCCTTCAAGACCTATATCGAGTCGCTCGATGTGGAGATAGCCAAATACGACAGCCTGGTGAACAGCCTGAGGCTTATCCGCCCCAACATGCTGGAAGACAAGGCCAAGGCCGACCGCACTGTGTGCCTGACGCTGGCCACCAGCGTACGCAACACCCTGACTGAGACGAAGGCTCAGGTGACGGAGTACATCACCCTGTATGAGAACACCGAGCAGCGGCTGCGCTATCTGAACGACTATGCCAACCGCCGCTACAACGACATACAGACGGGCATCTTCCGCAATGGCGGCGAAAACTACATCTCATTGCTGAAGAACTTCGGCACACGCTGGGAGGAGATGAAGGTAGCGATGGCTGAGAAGTACCGGCCGTCGAAACAGCAGTCTGACTGGGACTCAACCGTCATCCTGCGCCTCTTCTCCATGATTTTCTTCTATATCGTCGTGGCCATCGTACTCAACATGATCGTTTTCCGATTCATGCCCAAGCGGTTCCACACCATCGAGTTCATGAAGAAGCGCTCGTGCATCATCATGGCCACCACCACAGTCACCTTTGCCGCCGTCTTAGGCATCATGCGTGCCACCCTGCAGCAGAACTTCTTCATCATGGCCAGCGGGCTGCTCATTGAGTATGCCTGGCTGTTGGGCGTCATCCTCATCTCACTGCTGCTGCGCGTCAATGGCGACCAGATACGCAGTGCCTTCCACATCTATTCGCCGCTGGTGCTGGTGGGCTTCATCGTCATTGCCTTCCGCATTGTGCTCATACCCAACGAGCTGGTCAACGTGTCCTTTCCTGCCATTCTGTTGCTCAGCACCATCTGGCAGTGGATGGTCATTCGCCGCCACAACAAGAACATCCCACGCTCGGACATGTTCTACACCTATATCTCGCTGGCCATCTTCCTCTTCTCGCTGGCATGCTCGTGGCTGGGCTACACCCTGCTGGCCGTCCAGATACTGATATGGTGGATTATGCAGCTCACCTGCATCCTCACCATCACCTGTCTCATCAGCTATCTCAGGCTCTACGGAGAGCGTCACCAGTACGTCAACAAACCTATCACCCAGTCGTGGTTCTACTTGCTCATCTCTAAGGTCGTGCTGCCCGTTGTGGGTGTCGGCTCGGTCATGCTGTCCATCTACTGGGCTGCCGACGTGTTCAACCTGGGCGACCTCTGCTGGCAAATCTTCCGTAAGAACTTCATTAACATGGAGAACCTGAAGGTCAGCATCCTCAAGCTCTCGATGGTCGTCAGCCTCTGGTTCCTCTTCAGCTACATTGCCAGCACTATCCTGGCGCTCATGCGCTTGCATTTCCAGACCAGCGACCCCACCACCGCCGCCAGCCGCGAGGTGATGGGCAAGAACGTCATCCAGGTGCTGGTATGGGGCATCTGGCTGATGATGTCGCTCAGCATCCTCCACATCAGCGTGACATGGCTGCTGGCCATCGGTGGCGGTCTCTCGACAGGTATCGGTTTCGCATCGAAGGACATCATCGAGAACATCTACTACGGTGCCACGCTCATGGCCGGCCGCGTGAAAGTGGGCGACTGGATTGAGATTGACGGGACCATGGGCAAGGTGAACAGCATCAGCTATACTGCCACCGTCGTCGAGACGCTCTATGGCGAGGTCATCACCTTTCAGAACAGTCAGCTCTTTGCTAAGAACTACAAGAATCTGACGCGTAACCACGGCTACGTCCTGGCCACCATCTACTACAGCGTGGCCTACGGCTCCAACCTCCATCAGGTCAGCCAGATGGTTGAGGACGCCGTCAACGGCATGAAGCATCCCTGGACCGACCACTCCAAGCGTGCCAAGACCGTCGTGTCGGCCATGGGCGAGTCGAGCGTAGACTTCAAGCTCTACATCTGGGCCGACGCCGTGAAGCGTGTCTACGTCATCAGCGACGTGCTCAAGACGGTCTATGACACCCTGCGCGCCAATGGCGTGGAGATTCCTTTCCCGCAGCGCGATGTACACCTTATTACTCCCGCCACTGCAGGCGAGGTACGAGCTACAAGGTCCGAAACATAAAAACACTACTTATAACTATGAATAAGCGAATCCTCCTTTGTCTGCTCTGTGTGCTGACGCTTTCAGCCGCCGGCCGGCAGAAGCTGAACTTCAACGGTGGCTGGCTGATGCACGTCGGTGATATCCGCGAAGCCGGACAGTCTGCCTTCGACGTCCCACAATGGAAACCGGTCACCTTGCCCTGCGCCTTCAATGGCGATGAGGCCTTCAAGGTAGACATCACCGAGCTGACAGATACCATCGTGTGGTATCGTAAACACTTTACCATCAGCGAAGAACAGCTGAACGGGAAAGTTTTCATTGAATTTGAGGGCGCCCGTCAAGGGGCTGATGTCTATGTCAATGGACAGCATGTGGGCTACAGCGACAACGGTGTCATGGCCTTCGGCTTCGACCTCACCCCTACCCTCGTTTCCGGCGAGAACGTCATTGCCGTGCGCTGCGACAACAGCTGGCAGTACCGGGATCGTGAGCGCAACAGCCGCTACCAGTGGAACGACCGCAACTTCAATGCCAACTATGGCGGGCTGCCAAAGAATGTCTACCTGCACCTCACGGGCAAGCTCTACCAGACACTGCCTCTCTATTCCAACCTTGGCACTACCGGCACCTACGTCTATGCCACCGATTTCGACATCGCTGGGCGCAAGGCTACCATCCATGTGGAGAGCGAGGTGAAGAACGAGGACACCCATCCGCACAGGTTCTTCCTGACCGTCGTCATCAAGGACGTTGATGGCAACAAGGTGGCGGGTTTCAACGGCAGCGAGTTTATTACCCTGCAGCCTGGCGAGACCGCCATAGCCAAGGCGGAGCAGGTGGTGCAGGGCCTTCACTTCTGGTCGTGGGGCTATGGCTATCTCTACACGGTGGAGTGCTACCTGAGGGACAAGTTGGATACGGCTACCGCAGTCAACGACGAGGTCTTCGTCCGCACCGGTTTCCGCAAGACTCGCTTCGGCGAGGGCAAGTTCTGGCTCAACGACCGTGTGATGATGATTCACGGCTATGCCCAGCGCACCAGCAACGAGTGGCCCGGCACCGGACTGAGCGTCCCGGCCTGGCTCAGCGACTACAGCAACGGCCTGATGGTGGAGAGCGGCGGTAACCTGGTGCGCTGGATGCACGTCACGCCATGGAAGCAGGATGTGGAGAGCTGCGACCGCGTGGGACTGCTACAGGCCATGCCTGCCGGCGATGCCGAGAAGGATGTGGACGGTGCCCGCTGGCTGCAGCGCACGTCGCTGATGCGCGACGCCATCATCTACAACCGCAACAACCCCAGCATCATCTTCTATGAGGGAGGCAACGAGAGCATCAGCCGCGAGCACATGCTTGAGCTGAAGGCCATCCGCGACCAGTATGACCCTCATGGCGGCAGGGCCATCGGCAGCCGCGAGATGCTCGACATCGACGAGGCGGAATACGGTGGCGAGATGCTCTACATCAACAAGTCGAAGAAACACCCCATGTGGGCCATGGAGTACTGTCGTGACGAGGGGCTGCGCAAGTATTGGGACGAGCAGACCCCACCCTATCACAAGGAGGGTGACGGCCCACTCTACCGTGGCAAGCCCGCTTGGGAATACAACCACAACATGGACCAGATGGCCTGCCAGATGGTGGAGCGCTGGCACGAATACTGGAAGGAGCGTCCTGGCACTGGCGACAGGGTGAGCAGCGGCGGCGTGAAGATTGTGTTCAGCGACACCAACACCCACCACCGTGGCGAGTCGAACTACCGCACCAGCGGCGTCACTGATGCCATGCGCCTGCCCAAGGAGGCTTTCTTTGCTCACCAGGTGATGTGGGACGGATGGGTAGAGCCGGAACGGGACCGCACACATATCATAGGACACTGGAACTACGAGCCGGGCACGGTGAAGGACGTCTATGTCGTCTCCACTGGCGACCGTGTTGACCTGTTACTGAACGGCAGACCGCTCGGCATCGAGGGGGAGCGCACCTTCAAGTGGCTCTACACGTTTAAGAACGTACCTTACCAGCCCGGCAGCCTTGAAGCCGTGAGCTATACCACTGACGGCAAGGACTTCACACAGGACAGCAGGCTTACTTCACGCGACACGCTGTTCACCGCTGGCGAGCCGGCTGCATTGCGCCTGAAGGCGATGGCCAACCCCGAAGGCACGAAGGCCGACGGCGCTGACATGGTGCTGGTCGAGGTAGAGGTGGTCGACAAACAAGGCCGTCGCTGCCCGGTAGACAACCGCATGGTGAACTTCGCTCTGTGGGGCGAGGCACAGTGGATAGGCGGCATCGCCTCACGCAACAACCAGCAGTACCTGGTTGACGAGGGACAGCATGACAAGGCGCTGCTCGACGCTGCCAACAAGAAGAACATCTCAGACAATTACGTGGGACACCTGTCGCTTCCCGTAGAGTGTGGCGTCAACCGCATCCTGCTTCGCACCACCACCCAACCAGGCGACATCTGCCTCTCCGTCTGTGCCGACGGTGTGAAGCCTGCCTATCTGACGCTTCATTCAGAGTCCGTCGATGTTCCTAACTATCTGCCGCAACTATCGCTTCGTCCCAGCTTGGTGCGTGGCGAGACACCCTCGACACCCAGCTATGTCGACGTGAAGAAGACTGTCGGCATCGTCAAGGCTCAGGCGGGCAGCAATGTTGCCACCATTGGCCACAGCTACGATGACAACGAGCTGTCAGAATGGAAGAGCGATGGCAAGAAGGAGAATGCCTGGGTAACGTACCACCTGAGTCGCAAGGCCGAGATTAGCGAGTTAACGCTAAAGCTTAGCGGATGGCGCAATAAGTGCTATCCCTTAGAGGTTTATGCTGGTAGCAGAAAGGTGTGGGAAGGACTGACTGAGGCTACCTTGGGCTATGCCCATATCAACATCACCCAGCCTGTGCGGGCCGACCGCATCACCATCCGTATGGTGGGGCCTGTGCAGGACAGCAACAAGTTTGGCGACACCAAGGAGCTGGCGGGTGGCAATGCCGGCGAGTTCGACCGCATCAGGACTGCTGAAGGCAAGGTGGAGCTGAGAATCGTCGAGGCCGACCTGCTGGAAGAGGTGAGAGATGAGAGATAAGAGGTATGGACAGCATCAATGATTTCTTTTCACTGTTGAGCGGCCTCCTCTGGGACTGGCCCATGATTATCCTGTTGCTGGGCACCCATGTGTTCCTCACCTTTCGTCTGCGCATCCCGCAGCGCAAGTTGTTTACAGGCATCCGCCTGTCAGTGAAGAAGGACAAAGGTGCTGCAGGCGAGGTCAGTCAGTTTGGTGCCTTGGCCACCGCCCTGGCCGCTACCATCGGCACGGGCAACATCGTAGGTGTGGCTACGGCCGTGGCGCTGGGTGGTCCCGGTGCGGTGCTGTGGTGCTGGCTCACCGGCATCTTCGGCATGGCCACGAAGTATGCTGAGGGCCTGCTGGCAGTAAAGTACCGTGTGCGTGATGCTTCAGGACGCACCTATGGTGGTCCGATGTATGCCCTTGAGCGTGGACTGAACATGCGGTGGTTGGCGCTACTCTTCGCCGTCTTCACCGCCCTGGCCTCCTTCGGCATTGGCTGTACCGTCCAGGCTAACAGCATCGCCTTGCTCACCAGCCAGACCTTCGGCATACCGGCATGGGTTACGGGACTGATTGTCAGCATGCTCGTGGCACTGGTCATCATGGGTGGCGTCCGCTCCATCGCCCGTGTGTGCACTGTCCTCGTGCCCTTCATGGCCGTGCTCTATGTCGTGGGCTGCATCGTCATCCTGTTTATGAACGGTGCCTATGTGTGGCCAGCCCTGCAGCTCATCGTCACCTCCGCCTTCAACCCCTCAGCGGCTGGTGGCGGCTTCGTCGGTGCCACGGTGATGATGGCTGCCCGCTATGGCATCGCCCGTGGACTTTTTAGCAATGAGAGTGGCATGGGGTCAGCTCCCATCGTCGCTGCTGCTGCCCAGACACGCAATCCCGTCCGTCAGGCGCTCGTCAGCAGCACTGGCACCTTCTGGGACACCGTTGTCATCTGCGCCCTCACTGGTCTGGTGCTTGTCAGCAGCATCCTGGCCTACCCCGACATCAGCTATACCGACGGTGCGGCGCTCACCAGGGTGGCCTTCTCAAAGATTCCCTACGTCGGAGCACCACTGCTGACTTTTGGCATTCTCACCTTCGCCTTCAGTACCATTCTCGGATGGAGCTACTATGGTGAGAGCGCTGTCAACTACATCGAAGGAAAGCGCATCAACCGTTTCTACCGCATCCTCTACATCGCAGCCCTCTTCTTCGGCAGCATTGTCAGCCTTGATGTCATCTGGAACATTGCCGACTGCATGAACGCCTTCATGGCTATTCCGAACCTCATTGCCCTGCTCCTGCTCAGCGGGGTGGCAGCGCGTGAGACATCCACCTACCTCTGGGGCAATCGGCTGGACGAGTTAGTGTAGAGTGTAGAGTGTAGAGTTTGCTACCGCCACCACAAATCACCTATATGGCTGCGCACCCCATGAAATGCGGTAGCAAACTCTCAACTCTGCACTATACACTCTACACTAAAAGAAAAGCCGTTCTGCAACTGCAGGACGGCTTTTCTTAGAATGACACTGGATAGTGCTTATTTCAGCTCAGCCAGGTACTTGATGGTGCGAACCATCTGTGAGGTGTAGCTGTTCTCGTTGTCGTACCAGCTGACAACCTGAACGAGCGAGTTGCCGTCGCCAATCTTGCTGACCATGGTCTGGTTGGCATCGAAGAGCGAACCGAACTTCATGCCGATGATGTCGCTGCTGACGAGCTTCTCCTCGGTGTAGCCGAAGCTCTCGTTGGTGGCAGCCTTCATGGCAGCGTTGATGCCCTCGACAGTGACCTCACCCTTCACCACAGCGTGCAGGATGGTGGTTGAGCCAGTGGGCGTGGGAACGCGCTGGGCAGCACCGATGAGCTTGCCGTTGAGCTCGGGAATCACCAGACCGATAGCCTTGGCAGCACCCGTTGAGTTGGGAACGATGTTCTGAGCACCGGCACGTGCGCGCTGCACGTCACCCTTGCGCTGAGGACCGTCGAGAATCATCTGGTCGCCAGTGTAGGCGTGCACGGTGGTCATGATGCCGCTCTGGATGGGAGCGAAGTCGTTCAGGGCCTTCGTCATGGGAGCCAGGCAGTTGGTGGTGCAGCTGGCAGCGCTGATGACGGTGTCGGCGGGAGTCAGTGTGGTGTGGTTCACGTTGTAGACGATGGTGGGCAGGTCATTGCCGGCAGGAGCGGAGATGACAACCTTCTTGGCACCAGCCTTGATGTGGGCGCTGGCCTTCTCCTTTGAGGTGTAGAAGCCAGTGCACTCCAGCACAACGTCAACGTTGAGCTCGCCCCAGGGCAGCTCGGCAGCGTTGGGCACGGCGTAGATGGTAATCTCCTTGCCGTCGACGATGATTGAGTTATCGGTGCAGTCAACCGTGTGCTTGTTCTCACCGAACTTGCCGCAGAAACCACCCTGAGCGGTGTCATACTTCAGCAGGTGAGCCAGCATCTTCGGGCTGGTCAGGTCGTTGATGGCGACCACTTCATAACCTTCAGCCTCGAACATCTGACGGAATGCGAGGCGACCGATACGGCCGAAGCCGTTAATAGCAACTTTTGTCATTGTTTTTTGTTTGTTATTGAATGAATAAATCGCGAAAAATCATTTTTTTACTTACAAAATGCATTTTTTCCTGTTTTCGGGCACAAAGTTACAAAAAAATTCCTATATTTGCATCATAAATCAGTCTTAATAAAATTGAAAAATGAAAAACGGCACCGATTATTGCTTCATATCAATCTTTTCGGGGGCTTATTGCAAGGTAAAGATGACAAAATAACCATCAAACATTATACATCAACTTTTAACATTAAGAACTATGGGATTTATTAAGGAATTCAAAGAGTTTGCCGTGAAGGGCAACGTAATGGACATGGCTGTCGGTGTGATCATCGGCGGTGCCTTTGGTAAGATTGTCAGCTCGCTGGTCGACGACATCATTATGCCGCTCGTAGGTAAGGTGCTGGGCAATGCCGACTTTACCAATCTCTATGTCGCCCTGTCGGACGGTATTCCCGAGGGCACGCCGCTGGCTGACGCCAAGGGCATGGGCTCGGTGTTTGCCTATGGCTCGTTCATCCAGAATGTGGTTGACTTCCTCATCATCGCTTTCTGTATTTTCTTGATGATCAAGGGCGTCAACAAGCTGAACAAGAAGAAGGAAGAGGCTCCTGCTCCTGAGGCACCGAAGGGACCCTCGCAGGAAGAGCTGCTCACCGAGATTCGTGACCTGCTGAAGAAGAAGTAAAGACAACCTGCATCAGCAATGACAAGAGGCTGCAACATCATGTTGTAGCCTTTTTTGGTGCTACAGGCATTTGCATCTTTGCCTGTCTCAGCCCGTGTGTACGGGCACGTACGCGCATAAGTTGCATCCACAATATACAAAATATACATTTTTACATTTTATACATTTTACATTTTACATTTTATACATTTTACATTTTACATTTTGGTATGTTTTAGTTATCATTGTTCAAGTTTCTGAAGCTCTCTATTCTCGCGCAGAGGCGCAGAGTATATGATGTCTTCGCCGAGTTTTCAATTCATGAGCAGAGTTCCCAGAGGCGACCGGAACGATCGCATCCTCCTAAAACACCTATCCAAAAAAATATCATCCTAAAGCGACTTCATGCGTAACTCTGCGACTCTGCGCGAGAAGAAAGACCAAGCAAAACTACCGAAACTTAAATTAATATATTATATATATTAATATATAATATTAATATATATAATATATTAAAAAAAATTACCCTCCCCACTATAGGGACGCTGCGCGAGCAGGGTATGCAGGACGAAGGGTGGAAAGGGAACGTTGAGAGTAGCAAAATGTAAAATGTAAAATGTATAAAATGTAAAATGTAAAAATGTATATTTTGTAAAAGCATGCAGAAACACTGGGGTTTTCAGCTGTTTCTTTCGGGGTACCCCCGAATCGTCCCCATTTTTTTTGCATGTCACTTAGCGTGGCCTACGCGCGCACGCGAGAAAAGTCGCGACTTACGACAGCCAGGCATGGAGATAATTTCGCCAGGCATGGAGTTATGCTCGTAAAGTGCCGCTGCGACCGTTCCGGCCGCATCTGGAAACTCTTCACAAGGCTTGATAACTCGGCGAAAACATAGAATACTCTGCGCCTCTGCGCGAGAAAGGGCAATTGATATGAAGGAAACCGAATAGGAGGTGAATACATCTGATTTGTATTCACCTCCTACTCGATTCTTGTCCGTGCTGAAACGTTTCTATCCGTGCTCAGTCGTGACAAAGACAGTGGTAATGGCAGTGGCTACATGCCGGCGGCCTTTGAAATCCATTCGTAGATGCAAGAGCAGACACCGAAGATGAGGATACCTGCGGTGCAGATGGCCAATGAGGCGTTGATGGCCTTGCCATGTGCAAAGGTGGGCAGGGGGTGCTCCTCAGGCTTGATGTACATGGCCTTCACGATGAGCAGGTAGTAGTAGAGGCTGATGACCGTGTTGATAAGGGCGATGAACACCACGAAGTAGGGCCAGAAAGGATGTGCATCCTGTCCGTTGACACCCGCCATGAAGACGAAGAACTTCGAGAACATGCCTGCAAACGGCGGAATGCCTGCCAGTGAGAAGAGGGCAATGGTCATGATGAAGGCCAGCTTCGGGTTGGTCTGGTAGAGTCCATTGTAAGCCGACATTTGCGTGCCAGCCCCGGCACGGTGCTCGACGGCACTGATGACGGAGAACACTGACATGTTAGCCACGACATAGACGAGGACGTAGAATGTCAGGGCTGTCTGCGACGTTGCGGGGTCAGCACCGATGACGGCCAGCATGATGTAGCCAGCCTGCGAGATAGAGGAGAAGGCCATGAAGCGCTTCAGCTCGGTCTGGCGGATAGCCATCAGGTTGCCCACGGTGATAGTGGCCATGATGACCACCCAGAGCATGGGCTGCCACCAGTGAGCCATGGCTCCAAACACCTTGACAAGGATGATGGCCAGGGTGAGCGTGGCGGCACCCTTCGACACGACGCTGAGATAGCCCGTGACGGGTGTCGGTGCCCCTTGATAGGTGTCGGCCGTCCAGAAGTGGAAGGGCACGAGCGAAATCTTGAAGCCCAGTCCGCTGAAGAAGAACACCATGCCGACGATGCTCAGCGGCGATGCCGTGATGGCGGCTGCCACGTTGTCGAAATAGAGCGAGCCGGTGGCGGCATAGATGAACGAGATGCCGAAGAGCATCACGCCACTGCTGAACGTAGCCATGAGGATGTACTTGGCGGCTGCCTCGGCACTGTCCTTTTTCTTCTTGTCGAAGGCCACGAGGCACGCCATGGGCACGGAGGCCATCTCCAGTCCGAGGAAGAACATGAGGAACGAGCCTGCCGACAGCATCATATACATGCCCAGCAGGGTTGAAATCAGCAGCATGTAGTACTCACCGGCAAACCTTATGGGTCTGCTCTCCCCTCCTTTGGCGGGGGTGGAAGAGGCTATCCATGCCTGTGACATCACCACGACGATGAACGTGCCGGCGGTGAGGATGGTCTTCATCACGGAGACAATGGGTGTGGTGACGTAGATGCCGCCAAAGGCCTGGGCCGGCTCTGCGATGAAGCAGGGCACCAGCTGGCACAGGAGCAGGGCACCTGTCAGCACACCAAGGGTGAAGTTCTTGCGCTCACTCTTGTGCAATGCAAAGTCAGCACAGAAGACGATAATCAAGGCCAACACAAGGGTTGCCTCGGGAATCATGTTTAGGAATTGACTATAATTCATATTATAAAGCCCACCCAAGCCCTCCCCAAGGGAGGGATGTTTAATCACATTTGGGTGCTCCTTTTATTAAGTCATTAATAATCTATTTATTTAGTATCTATGAATGTTATTCCACCACGATAGAATATCTATCTCAACATCCCTCCCTTGGGGAGGGCTTGGGTGGGCTTTTACATTACTCCGATAGATTGCAGAATGTTCCCGGCCGACGGCGAGATGACGTTGCTCACCCAGAAGGGGAACGTACCCAGTCCTGCCACACAGAAGATGAGGCAGATGACAGCGACGCGCTCGTCCCAAGTGGCATCGGTCAGCTCAAGGAAGTGCTTGTTTTCCACCTCGCCATAGAGAATCTTGCCGACGACGCGCAGAATGTAGACTGCGGTGACGACAATCGACATACATGCGATGATGGTGGCCACCATGCGGAAACCGATGTTCGGGTCGCCGCTGACGGGGTCGGCACCGAAGGAGCCTACGAAGATGGTCATCTCAGCAATGAAGCCTGAGAAGCCCGGCAAGCCAAGGTTGGCCAGACCAGCAATGACATAGCCGACAGCGAGGAACGGCATAATCTTCATCAGACCTGCCAGCTGACGGATGTCGCGGGTGTGGGTACGACCGTAAATCATACCGATGAGGGCAAAGAAGAGGGCCGTCATCAAACCGTGCGACAACATCTGCAGGATGGCACCCGTGCATGCCGTCTTGTTCATCATCAGGATGGCGAAGAGCACCAGTCCGCAGTGGCTCACCGACGAGTAGGCGTTAATGTACTTCAGGTCGGTCTGCACGCAGGCTGACAGGGCGCCATAGACCACCGAGATGGTGGTGAGGATGATGAAAATCCACGACAGCTCCTGAGCGGCCTCGGGCAGCAGGTACATGGCCACGCGGAAGCAGCCATAGCCACCCAGCTTCATCAGCACACCAGCGTGGAGCATCGACACGGCCGTAGGCGCAGAGGCATGACCATCGGGGCTCCATGTGTGGAACGGGAAGAGGGCTCCCAGCACACCGAAGCCAATGAAGATGAAGGGGAAGAAAGCATTCTGGATGCCTACGGGGATGGCATGCGAGGTCTTGGCAATCTCGTTGACGTTCATGGTGAACTCGCCGCTATAGACGCCGTTGAAGTAATAGATGCCCAGGATGCCAAGGATGAGCAGAGCCGAACCGCCCATCAGCATCAGCGTGAGCTTCATGGCTGAATACTCCTTGTGGCCCGAGCCCCACACGCCGATGAGCAGGTACATGGGGATGAGGGCTACCTCGTAGAACATGAACATGGTGAACATGTCGGTGCAGATGAAGAAGCCGAACACACCCGTTGAGAGAAGGGTGAACCAGAGGAAATACTCCTTGGTGAGGGGCTTCAGCTGCCATGAGGCAAAGGTGCCGGTGAAGACGATGATGCTGGACAGCAGCAGCATGACCACGCTGATGCCATCGACGCCCACGGCGTATTTGATATTCAACGGCTTGAACCAGTCGACGCTGGCAGTGAGCAGCATCTCAGCATCATTGCCGGCAGAGCGCTGCTGGATGAACCAGATGGTGAGACCGATGCTGAGTACCAGCAGGCAGCTGGCTCCGGCCACCATCACGCCACGCACCTGATTGAGATTCTTGGCAAGCCACAATCCCAGTAGCATCAGGGCGGGAATCAGAACGAATAGACTTAATATATTCATTGTCGTTTTTTCGTTATATCGTTATTACGTTATTTCGTTATCACGCTGTCACGTTATTACAAAGCGAGAAGGAAAAGCGTCAGTGCCACAGCTCCGGTGATGAACCAGATGGCGTACTTGCGTACATCGCCACTCTGCCAGCAGCGGATACTCTCACCAGCTTCGTTGGCACCCCAAGCCATGAAGTTGAACGTGCCGTCAACAACGTGGCGGTCGAACCAGGCAATGGGCGTGGAGACGCAGCGGAAGATAATCTTGTGGGTGACGAACTGCCATATCTCGTCCTGATAGAAGCGCTTGTAGGCTGCACGGTGCAGACGGGGGAACGTCTTGTACAGACGGTCGGCGATGGGCTGCTTCTCACCTTTATAGATATAGGTGGCCAGTGCGATGCTGCACACAGCGATGACCACGCTCGTGATGGCAATCTGCGTGTCGAGGTGGATGTCGTAGCTCAGGCCGCTGGCACTGACGAAATGGCCGAAGGGCAGGAAGCCACAGAGGATGGTGACAGCCGAGAGGAAGATGAGCGGGAAAGTCATCGTCCAAGGAGCCTCATGCGGCGTGTGGTGGGCATGGGCTTCCTTGTTCTCCGTACCCCAGAAAATGCCGTAGTAGAGACGGAACATGTAGAAGGCGGTCATGGCTGCTACACCCGTCATAATCCAGCCCACGACAGGGCTGTACTGCATGGCGGCCGTCAGAATCTCGTCCTTGGAGAAGAAACCTGAGAACGGCGGGATGCCTGCAATGGCCAGACAGCTGATGAGGAACGTGATGTGCGTGATGGGCATGTACTTGCGCAAGCCACCCATCATCGACATCTCGTTGCTGTGGACGGCATGGATGATGCAACCGGCACCGAGGAAGAGACAGGCCTTGAACATGGCGTGGGTGAACAGGTGGAACATGCCAGCCATGTAGCCCAGCTGCTGGTGGTTGTCAAGGATAGCCTCGTGGCCCGGCAGGCTGACGCCCAGTGCCACCATCATGAAGGCAATCTGCGAGATGGTGGAGAAGGCCAGCACACGCTTGATGTCGCTCTGGGCACAGGCCACGGCAGCGGCATAGAAGGCGGTGAAGACACCCACCCAGACGATGATGCTCATGGTCTCGGGAGCGTACTGAATCCACAGCGGGAACATACGTGCAATCTGGAACACGCCAGCCACCACCATCGTGGCAGCATGGATGAGTGCCGACACAGGCGTGGGGCCTTCCATGGCATCAGGCAGCCAGATGTGCAGAGGGAACATGGCGCTCTTACCGGCACCGCCGATGAACATCAGCGTCAGGGCCGTGGGGATGATGAATCCGCCACAGGCAATGGCGCGCATCGGGTCGACGGTCACCAGCTCCTGTGCGCCGTTGAGCGTCTGCACGTCGGCAGCAAACGAGAAGCTGAACGAATCGGTGAAGAAGCCGAACATCAAGATGCCGATGAGGAAGAACATGTCGGCAAAGCGCGTCACAATGAATGCCTTCTTAGAGGCAGCAATGGCGGGCTTCAAGGGGTAGTAGAAACCGATGAGCAGATAGGAGCTCACGCCCACCAGCTCCCAGAACATGTACATCTGGAAGATGTTCGTGGCGACCACCAGGCCCAGCATTGACATGGTGAACAGGCTCAGGAAGGCGTAGTAGCGCTGGAAGCCCTTCTCGCCATGCATGTAGCCAAAGGAGTAGATGTGCACCATGAGGCTGACCGTCGAGATGACGATGAGCATCATCACCGAGATGGGGTCAAGCAGGATGCCCATGTCGAAATGCAGCGTGTCGGTCAACGGCAGCCACGTGAAGTTAAAGGGAATGATGGCCTGATGGATGTCGTTCACACGGTCGGCAGTGAAATACTGGAACGCCGTGATGTACGACAGAATCGTGACCAGTCCGAGCGAACAGGTGCCGATGAGTCCGGCCACCTTGTGCTTCATCTTCATGCCAGCCAGTCCCAGGACAAGGAACGATAGCAGCGGCAGGAGAAGGATGAAAATGGTATATCCGTATTGCATAATCTTCTCTTAGTTCTTAAGGTTAGTAATACTGTCTACGCTGTCGCTACGGAAGTGGCGATACACATTGAGGATAATGGCGATGGCCACGGCGCTCTCAGCAGCTGCGACGCCAATGACGAAGAGCGTCATGAACATGCCCTCCATGCCATTGGGATAGAGCAGACGGTTGATGGCGGCGAAGTTGATGTCGACAGCATTCAGCACCAGCTCAACCGAGATGAGCATGGCGATGAGGTTGCGGCGTGTGACGAAGCCAAAGACGCCGATGAAGAACAGCAGCGCACTCAGCACGAAGTAACATTCAACGGGAATAGTCATGCGTCCTTCTCCTCCTTTCTGGCCACTACGAGGCCACCGATGATGCATGCCAGCAGGAACAGCGAGATGAACTCGAAGGGCAGCACATACTGATACTTCTCACTGCCTACGAGGGCAGTACCAATCTCATTCATGGGCACCTCGACGTCGGCCACGCTCTGGTCCATGACAAAGCCGGCCTTGAGGATGATGAGAGTAACCACGGCAAGTCCGGCCAGGGCTGCCAGTCCGCCGCCAATGAGACGGCTGCACTTCACGTGCTCAATCAGTCCCTGCAGGGTGCGTTTGCTGACCAGCTGGATGGCGAAGACATAAATCATCGTCACGCCACCGGCATAGATGGCTATCTGGGCAGCACCAAGGAAGGTGTAGTCAAGCAGGAAATAGATGCCTGCCACACCGAAGAGCACGAACAACATGAATGTTGCGGCTCGCATGATTCGCGTCGTCATCACACACAACAGGGCTGAGCCGACGATGATGAGCGCGAGTATGATAAACATAATTGTATTACCCATCGCTTACTTTGTTTTAGTGTTAAACGTTCCGGCTTTCCACTCAGCGCCACCGTCGATGAGGTTGGGCAGCGAGCCACCCTGGTACTGCTCCTTGTCGAGATGCAGCACCAGACGGCCGCGGTCGAAGACAGCGTTCTCGAAGTCGTTGGTGAACTCGATGGCATCGAAGTTGCAGGCGTTGGTGCAAAGCTGGCAGAACATGCAGTCGCCCAGGTCGTACTGATAGTCGTCCAGCACCTTCTTCTTCTTGCCCGTCTCGGGGTCTTCCTGCATGTGTGCCGTAATCTTGATAGTGCCGTTGGGGCAAGCCTTCTCACACAGGGTGCAGGCCGTGCACTTGTAGGCACCATTCTCGTCGCGCTTGAAGACCAAGCGTCCACGATGACGCTTTGACACGTGAAGCGTGGTCTTGCGGTTCTCAGGGTACTGCTCCGTCGACTTGTTGGTGAAGAAGTCCTTGAAGTATTCCTTCCAGGTGGTCTTCATGCCAGTAGCCAGCGTCTTCACGCCGTGCCCTAACTCAGAAAAATATGATTGTTCTTTTTCCATTTCTTTTTATGATTTTATAGGATTAAAGATACCATCCCATGGCCACAACCACCGTCATCAGCACGAGGTTGATGAGTGCCAGGGGCATCAGGTACTTCCATTCCAACTTCAGTATCTGGTCGATACGCAGACGGGGGAACGTCCACTTGACCCACATCAGCAGCCAGACCACGCCAAGCGTCTTTCCGAAGAACCAGACGATGCCTGGGATGTAGTTCATCACGGTGTCGAAGCCATCAATACCGATATTGACAGGAGCCCAGCCACCGAGGAACACCATTGTGGCGATGCCAGCGATGATGAACAGGTTGAGGAACTCAGCCAGGTAGAAGAAGCCGAAGCCCATGCCACTGTACTCAGTGTGGTGGCCGGCGGTCAGCTCGCTCTCAGCCTCAGCCATGTCGAAGGGGCCACGGTTGGCCTCGGCGTTACCGGCAATGAGGAATGTCACAAAAGCGATGATGGCAGGGATGTGTCCCTTGATGATGAGCCAGTTCCAGGGACCAGTCTGATACTCTACAATGCCGCTGACCTGCATCGTTCCCGTCAGGACGACAGCGCTGATGAGGCAGAGGCAGAGCGACATCTCATACGAAATCATCTGCACGGCGCCACGCATGGCACTGACAACGGAATACTTGTTGTTTGAGGCCCAGCCAGCGAGGAAAATGCCCACCACACCGATGCTTGAGATAGCGGTGATGAGGAACAGTCCCACGTTGAAGTCGAGGATGCCCATGCCATTGTTCCAGGGCAGGAAACAGAACGTACCTACCGATGCCACAATGACCAGAACGGGAGCGAGGGCATAGAGCAGCTTGTCAGCCTTGTCAACGAAGAAAATCTCCTTGATGAGCATCTTGAACACATCAGCAAAGATTTGCAGCGTGCCCCATGGACCAACGCGCATCGGGCCCAGACGGCACTGGAAGTAGGCGCAGACCTTACGCTCCATGAAAATCATCAGGCAGGCTATCAGTGCGTAGGCCGTCAGCACCACGGCGCCGATGATGACGCACTCAATCGTAATTGCCAACCAGTCGGGGCAACCTATCGTCACCCGCAACAGTTGGTCAAACCATGTTGTTACTATACTAAAATCGAACATCTTTCTTGATTTAAGATTTGAGATTTGAGTTTTGAGATTTGAGATTGCTCAAATCACCTGTCAATATCGGGTATCACCACGTCGATGGCGGCGCAGGTGGCAATGAGGTCGGCTATCTTCTGGCCGCGCAGCATGGGGTCGAAGGCGCCAACGAGCGAGAGACCCATGGGACGCATCTTCATGCGATAGGGACTCTTGTCGCCACGCGAGTCGAGATAGACGCCAAACTCACCGGCCACGCCCTCAACAGCATAGTACCACTGTCCCTCGGGCACCTTGATGATGGGCTTCTGCTTGACGTAGAAGTCACCCTCGGGAATGTTGTCGATGAGTTGCTCGATGATGTTCAAGCTCTGGTACATCTCATTGATGTGCACGAGATAGCGGCCCATGGAGTCGCAGCTGTCCAGCGTGCACTGCTCCCACTCCACCTTGTCATACATGTCGTAGGGATGGTTCTTGCGCACGTCGTTCTTCCAGCCCGAAGCACGTCCGGCAGGACCGGTCACGGCATAGCTGATGCAGTCGTCAAGACTCATCGGACCGCAGTTCTCCAAACGGTTGTGGGTGATGATATTGTCGCCAAACACATCCATGTACTCCTGAATCATCGGACGCAGGTACTTCACCAGGTCCTTCACGTTCTTCACGAAGTTCGGGTCGATGTCGTCCTGTAGTCCACCTATTCTATAATAGTTCTGAATCAGACGGCCACCAGTGGTCTCTTCCATCACGTTCAGCACATGCTCACGGTCGCGCATGCCATAGAGGAATGCTGTCAAGGCTCCCAGGTCCTGTGCCACACACGAGGTGAACAGTAGGTGCGAGTCGAGACGCTGCAACTCGTCCATGATGGTGCGGATGTACTTGATTCGGTCGGTCAGCTCAACGCCCATGGCCTCCTCAATGACACCCACCAAGGCATGGCGGTGCTGCATGGCTCCCAGATAGTTAAGACGGTCGGTTAAAGCAAGAGTTTGGGGATAGGTCATGCTCTCCCACATCTTCTCAATACCGCGGTGGATATATCCGAAGTGAGGATAGATTTTCTTGACTACCTCGCCCTCGAGCACGGTCTGCAGGCGTAGCACACCATGGGTGGCAGGATGCTGCGGGCCGATGTTGATGACATAGTCGTCGTTGTTGAACAGGGTGTTCTGCTTTGACTGCAGGTTACCATCCTTGTCGATGAAATACTCCAAACCGTAGTTGGGCTCGTCATCGTCCTCCAGGGTGTAGCTGTCGTCGAACTTCCAGTCCTTGCGGAAGGGATAGCCCTTGAAGTCGCTGCGCAGGAAGAGACGGCGCATGTCAGGATGGCCGAGGAACACGATGCCATAGAAGTCGTAGACCTCGCGCTCCAGCAGGTCAGCCACGCGCCAGAGGTGTGATACGGTGGGAAGGTAGGGGATGAGCTGCCCGTCGGTGTCGCCGGTGCCGTTGCTCGACATGCCGTCGCCACACACCTGTGTCTTGGCCAGCATCTTCACCGAGCAGCGCTCATGCGTCTTCGTGTTCTCCAGGATATAGATGCATCCGAGGCCCTCCTCGCCACCGAAGTCTTCGCCGACGATGGTAATCAGGTAGTCGAAGCCTTTCTTCTCCTTCAAGTTCTGCATTTCCTTTGCGAACTTCTCAAAATCGAATGATAAGAACTCTAACTTCATACGGCGGCCTCCTCTTTCTTTAATTCTTCAACAAACTCCTTGGGTACCTCAGTCACCACAATGGGCTCACGGCGATGGTCGCCCAGCTGGTTGCGGAACGTCAGCTCCTCATTCGAGACACCCAGCTCTCTCTCTTCTGCCGTCTGCTTGTGGTTGGCACCACCAAGGAACTTCTCAATCTTCACCTTGCGCTGCAGCTGCATCATGCCATAGAGAATGGCCTCAGGACGCGGCGGACAGCCGGGGATGAATACATCGACGGGCACTATTTCCTCAATGCCTTTCACGACATGGTAGCTCGACTTGAAGGGGCCGCCGCTGATGGCGCAACCGCCCACGGCAACGACGTACTTCGGTTCGGCCATCTGGTCGTAGAGACGCTTCAGGGCAGGAGCCATCTTGTGGGTTATCGTACCGGCGCACATGATGAGGTCAGCCTGGCGGGGAGAGTTACGAGTCACCTCAAAGCCAAAGCGTGCGAAGTCGTAGCGTGCACAGCCACAGGCCATGAACTCGATGCCGCAGCAGCTGGTGGCAAAGGTAAGCGACCACAGCGAGTTGCTGCGCCCCCAGTTGATGAGGCGATCCAACGAACCGGTGATGATGTTCACGCCACCCTCGTGCAGCTCATCGATAATCTTCTCCAGCGACTCGTTATCCTTCCATTCCTCGTAGGGAATAGACTTGATTTTTGGCTTCTTTACTTCCATTCCAATGCTCCTTTCCGCCAGGCGTATGCCAAGCCAAATACTAATACCAACAGGAAGAATCCGATGCTCAGCAATGCTGCTGCACCGAACTGCTTCACCACTACAGCCCATGGATATAGAAACACCGTTTCTACATCAAACATGAGGAACAAGATGGCGAACAGGTAGTAGCCCACATGAATAGGAATCCAGCTCGAGCCACGCGTGGGGATGCCACTCTCATAAGGCTCGCCTTTCACCTTTGCATACGAGCGCGGACCAATAAGCTTAGCAATGATGTAAGCTGCCGCCACCAGTGTAATTCCCGTCGTAATGACGGTAACTAACAAAGTGAAATTCATAAAAAAACTAATGTTATAACAATTTTTTTGAAATCTGCCTGCAAAGGTACAAAGATTATTGCAAACAAACGACACATTTTAGAAAAACTTCGTGCCTAAGGGCAAAAAAGAAGGAAAAACAAGTATAAAAACGGCACTGGAATCGCTATGCGTCCAGTGCCGACTGTATGGCATCGTATGCCTGTTGCATCGTGGCCTGCACGTTGTCAGGCCCCTGTCCCACGGGATAGACGGGCTGATGAATCGTCAGGCGCAGGCGGTGCCAGTTGACGAAATGACCATCACGCATGCGGGGCATGATATGGAAGGAGCCATTGATAGTCATCGGCACCACAGGCAGCTGCAGCTCGTCAGCCAGTGCAAAGGCGCCCTTCTTGAAGTTGCCCATCTTGCCAGTGAAAGTTCGGGCTCCCTCGGGAAAGACGGTCACGCTGGTGCCGTTCTGGAGCGTCCGCCGGGCATCCTCGTATGTCTTCTTGATGCGACTGGGGCCACTCTTGTCGACGAAAATCTGCTTTGACTTCTCGCAGGCCCAGCCCACGAACGGAAGCTTGCGCAGCGACTGCTTCATCATCCACTTGAAGTTGCGCCCCAGATAGCCATAGATAAGAAAGATGTCAAAGGCTCCCTGGTGGTTGGCAACGAAGACGTATGACTGATTCTTTTCCAGCTGGGCGTGGCCCTCCACCTTCACGGGTATGAGCAGTAGCCACAGAATGACACGCGACCATAGACGTCCAGGATAATAGCCCCAGAAATGCCCCCCTCCCAAGGAACAGCCTATGACGACGACAAGCGCGGTGATGATGGTGGCAAGCAGTCCCAGGGGCAGGGCTATCAGCAACTGATAGATGCGGTAAAGGTATTTCATTGTTCTTCTCTTTGATTTAAGGTTTTCTACGAAGCGTGATGGTCACAATCTCGCCGGTGGCTCCATAGCGCATGGGTATGACGCCACCGAGACCCTTCGTTACGTACAGGGCTCGGTCGCCAGCGCGGTATAGGCCATAAACCTCGTTGTAGAGGAAGGTGGCCGGCGAGAAACCAAACAGCGATAACTGTCCACCATGGGTGTGGCCGCTGAGCGTCAGCTGGGCGTGGCTGTGTGGCAGGATGAGGCGTTTCCATGACGTGGGGTCGTGCTCGAGCATGACAACGAACTCGTCGCGGCTGACGCCACGAAGGGCATTCCTGATGTTGCCTTTGCGTGGAAAGCGTCCTTCGCCGTCGTTCTCCATGCCTGCTATGATGATGTGGGCGGAGTCACGCTGAATGGTGATGTGACCATTCATCAGCACCTTCCACCCCAATGCTCGCTCGGCCTCAACGGTTCGTCCCAGACACTGGTAACACCCAAAGCTGCCAAGCGCCGCCGTGTCCAGATACATGGGGTAGTCGTGGTTGCCCAAGACTGAGATAACGCCGTCGGGTGCCTTTACCTGGCTCAGAATATCCTGGCAGGCAATAATCTCAGATGCCTCTTTGTTCTGGAGGTCGCCAGTGAACACCACAAGGTCTGGATGCTGGGCGTTGATGCTGTCAATGGCGCGCTGAAGGATGCTGCGGCGCCAACCGGTATAAGAACCAACATGAACATCGCTGAACTGTACAATCTTGTAGCCGTCGAATGACTCAGGCAAGTCATGGCTGGCATATTCCACATGGACAACCTCCAGTTTCTGGAATCCCACGTAGGTTCCCCAAAGAAACACTTTCCAGCACAGCAGCAGCGGAATGAGTAGCGTCCAGCGCAGCCACCGCTTGCGGAAACGCTTCCAAGTGAAAAGAAGGATGAGCGACAGGATGGTCAACACCCCCCACCCTATGTAGACGTAAACTTCAGGCTGGTACAGGACCTTTAAAAGTAATCGTATGGAAAGCATATTATAACAATCTGACTATCTGAATGAAACAGGTTGTCCGATATAGGAAGAGTCTACTCTACCCTCATCGAATACAATATGTCCGTTACACAGCGTCTTCTCTACGCGCCAGTTGAACTCATGTCCTTCAAAGGGGCTCCATCCGCACTTGCTCCGTATGTCACTGGCGTTGAGCGTCCACGGGCTGTTAGGCCTTACCACGGTAATGTCGGCCTGATAGCCGGGGCGAAGGAATCCCCTGTTCCTGACGTCGAAGATTATTGCTGGGTTATGGGCCATCAGCTCCACCATACGCTCAATGGTCAGCACCCCTTCACTGACCAGGCCCAGCATGGCGGGCAGTGCAAACTGTATCGATGGCATGCCACTGGCAGCGCGTAGGCTGCCACCACTCTTCTGCGTCAAAAGGTGTGGAGCGTGATCTGTAGCTATGGTGCTGATTCGCCCATCGGTCAGACCCTGTCGCAGGGCCTCCTGGTCTATGACGCTCTTGATGGAGGGGTTGACCTTGATGCGGGTGCCAAGCCGTTGGTAGTCGACGGTGGAGAAGAGCAAGTGCCCCACGGTGGCCTCGGCAGTGATGACATGGAGGCAGTTAGCTGGAATCATCTCCAGTTCGGCTTGTGTACTGATATGTGCGATGTGCAGCCTGGTCTCGTGCATGATGGCCAGACTGATGGCTTTAAGGGTGGACGTCAGGCATGCTTCCTCACTGCGTATCAGCTGATGAGCCCACACCTCTGGGTCTTCACCATACTGCTGCTGCATGGCTTTCATGTTACGATTGATGATGGCTGTATCCTCGCAATGTGCCATCAGGGGTAGCGGTGCCTCAGCAAAGATACGCTCCAGAGCTTCATCGCCATCAACGAGCATATTGCCCGTCGAACTGCCCATGAAGAGCTTGATGCCGGGAATGTGATGGACATCGAGCCGTGGGAACAGGTCTGCGTTGTCATTGGTGGCACCGAAGAAGAAGCTGTAGTTTACGTGGCTCTTCCGCGCTGCCAGTTCAAACTTCTCGTCCAGGGCCTCCAGCGTGGTGGTCTGCGGCACGGTGTTGGGCATGTCGAAGAAAGTGGTCACGCCTCCCGCTGCTGCCGCCTGGCTCTCGGTGTCCATGTCAGCCTTGTCGGTAAGCCCCGGCTCACGGAAGTGGACGTGGCTGTCAATGATGCCTGGCAGCACAAAGCAGCCGCTGACATCGGTAATCTGGTCGCCGGGTAATGGTTCAATGGGTGCATTGGTAACCTCGGCTATATGTTCCCCATCTATAATAACAGAGCCAACGAAGGACTTGCCTTCGTTGACTATGGTGCCATTGCTCAAAATTTGTCTCATTGCAAAACTTACTTATTTGTTTCAGCCGGAGAGTTGGAGTCATTGTCTATCTCACCCTTCATGCGTGCCAGTATCTCACGGGCCTTTGAATAGTAGTCTTTTACGTATGGGTCGTTCTTAAAACGGTCGGTGGCCTTGCCCATAATCTCTTCTATCTGCGGGGTCAGCACCGGATAGGGATAGTCGTTGGTGAGCATCTGAAAGGCACAGGGACCCAGCACGTTGTCGAGATTAGCCAGGATGAAGCCCGTCTCCAGGCTGTCAATCTGATGCAGCAGCCGCTGGTTCTCAGTGGCAAGCGTCTGCCTGATGGAGCGCTCGTCCATCCCGTTCAGAATCATCTGAGCCTCCTTGTGGCCCAGCTCGCCACGCTGGTTGTCCAGCTGTATGTGCTTGTCGATATACTCGTAGAGCTTCTCGTTCATTGGGGAGCCGCTGACCTTGTTGCCCGTCTTGTCGATGGTCACCATGATGTCGCCCTTCTCAATGACAATGGGCATGCCGCCATCGCGAATGGCAAGCAGGGCCAGGCGGGTGGAGTCCAGCTGTCCGCTAAACCCGAAGTCGCCGTGCACCACCTCGCATGAGTCGATGTTCTTCATCTCATCGCCCATCAGCACCTTCAGGTAGAGCTTGCTACCGTCGAGAACCGACACCGACGACGATCCCTGAATGTTATACAACTCAGTGGTCTGTTCTGCACACGCCGTGACCATGACGACCACGGTCAGAACAGCATAAATTACTTTGTTAGTAGACATTGTTATTAATAGATTCTATGCATTCGTTTTCTCCTTCTTCAGTTCTGAGTCTATTCTCATGACAGTATACAGCTGTAGGACAGCTGCTATGAGCAACAGCACCACCCAGTTGTTGTGAACATAGTTCACCCACGTCAGGTGCTCCAGCCCAAAGGGATTTCCCTTGTCGGCAAACATCAGCGCCGCCACGGCTATCAGCAGTACGTCGCTCAGGAGCATAATGCGCCGCAGACGCTGTATGGTGAAGTTATCGCCCTCATAGCGTTGCTGCAGCTGCATGGCGGTAAAAGCCAAGGCCCCGGCGGCAAACAGCCACGGTGCCACATCCTGTGCCGCCATAGCCAGTACCGCGCCAGCCAGCATGAGTAGGGCCCCGACGATGAAGACGGCATTCTGCAGCCTACTCAACGGTCTCATTGCCTGTCAACATCTGGGGCCGCGGGTCGTCGTCGCTCAGCACGAACACGTCCTCGTCGGCCATCTTGAAGAAATGCTGCTCGCGTGCCACACGCACCATCACGTCAACGTCGGTCTGCAACTGGTAGGTCCGCTCCAGGTTGGCCTTCGTCAGTGCCTTATGCTCGGCTATCTCTTTCTTCAGCTCGCTGATGCGGCCCTTGTTGCGCAGATGGGCCATGACACTGTTCTGGCCAAGGAATCCCACAATGAGCACGCCTGCAGCAAGGACGATGAGGTACTTGTTGACCCTCAAGAACGTCAGGGCTGCAGTTTTTGTTTTACTTAGTATCTTCTTTGTATTCATAGTCTGTGTGTTATGCTAATTCAAGGTCGAAGGCCGAAAGCATCATTTCCACGGCCTTGTTCTGGCGGCTCATCTCCTCAAGCTGCTCACTTCGTGTCAGCATCCTGCCCATGGCCTGCTTCTCGGCTACGCGCAGGGTCAGGGTCAAGTCGCTGTTGTGCAAGTAGAGCTGCAGGGTCTTGACGATGCTGCCCATGATTGTCTCCATCTCAGCCTTGGTCAGCTCGTTGGGCACCACCACCTCAACGGCGGGCATCTGGGTGATGACAGGGTTCATGTTCTTCATCCTGGCGGCTATTCCACTCAGTCGCTGAGGCATCCGGATGCACATCGCCATCCACTGAAGCTCCAGGTCCTCCTGGGCGAACTCCTGCCGTTCTTCCTGCTGGTTGCTGGCAGCGCCGGGCGTACCCGGCAGTATCGACATCTTTTTGGGGCCATCCTGCTGACGCAGGTTGTTCCATGAGGAGGTAATGCCTGACAGCCGCAGCTTGGGCTGGGGCTTTGGCGTCGTCTCACGGGCAGCAGTGCCCGTCTCATTCTCTTGCGCAGCCGCGGCCACCTGTGGAGCCGGCTTCATTTCGGGCTGCGCCGATGGACTTGCCACCTTGTTCTTTGGGGTGGCCGCCATCAGGTGCTTAAACAGGGATTTCAGTCGTCGGGGCTGGCGCCCCGCGCTGCCATCGTCGGGTTGCGTCAACTGAGCCATCTCTATGAGTGTCAACTCCACCAGCAGACGTTTGTTCGACGACTGCCTGTAGGCCAGGTCGCACTTGTTCATCAGGCGCAGCGTCCCGTAGAGGAACCGTGTGTCCACATGCCTGGCCTGTTCCTGATAGCGCTGGCTCTGCTGTTCGCTGACCTCCAGAAGAGGCAGTGTCTGCGGATCACGGGCCATCAGTACGTTACGCACGTGACGAGCCAGGCCCTGTATGAGCAGCCCACCATCGAAGCCTTTGCCTATGATGTCGTTCACCAACACCATCAACTCCGACACATGATTGCTGACAGCCAGGTCGACGATGCGGAAGTAGTATTCTGAATCAAGCACGTTCAGGTCTTCAATGACCTTCTGATAGGTGATGTTGCCCTGACAGAACGAGGCTACCTGGTCGAAGATGCTCAGCGCGTCGCGCATGCCGCCATCGGCTTTCTCGGCTATCACGGCCAGCGCCTGCTCCTCATAGCTGATGCCCTCTTTCTGAGCCACCTCTTTCAGGTGGTTGATGGTGTCCTGCACGGTCATGCGCTCGAAGTCGTATATCTGACAGCGACTGAGGATGGTGGGCAGAATCTTGTGCTTCTCAGTGGTGGCGAGGATGAAGATGACGTGTGCAGGTGGTTCCTCGAGGGTCTTGAGGAAGGCATTAAAGGCTGCTGTGGACAGCATGTGCACCTCGTCGATGATGAACACCTTATACTTGCCCACCTGAGGCGGTATGCGTGTCTGCTCCATCAGCGTCTTGATGTGCTCCACCGAGTTGTTCGACGCGGCATCAAGCTCGAAGATGTTCAGCGACCGCTGCTCATTGAACGACTGGCAGCTCTCGCACTCGCCACAGGCCTCGCCGTCGGGTGTCGGGTTCTGGCAGTTGATGGCCTTGGCAAAGATGCGCGCACACGTCGTCTTTCCTACTCCGCGAGGGCCGCAAAACAGGTAGGCATGGGCCAGCTTGCCGCTCTTCACCGCATTCTTCAACGTGGTGGTGAGCGCCGTCTGACCTACCACCGTGTCAAACGACATGGGGCGGTATTTTCGTGCCGAAACGATGTATTCCATAGTGATGTGTTTGTTTTCAGGCTACAAAGTTAGTGAAATTTCCGATAAACACGTTTTTTTTTCCGAAACATTAGATTTTTTACGTTATTTTATCATTATGGACACGCGCATCAGCCATGTTTACGGTTGACATTGTGTTCTTACGTTAGCTTTTCAAGTCTACAGAGCGTTCGGAGCCTCTGTGTTCATTATTACTATTTCCCCGCTTATATTATAACTAACTGAGTCCACTAAAAAAGTCGCTCCTGTCGCTGATGACGGTAAGGGCAACTTATTAAAGTGGACTCAATATGATAATAATGAAACAAAAACTGTGAGCGCACCAAGTGCACCTATGGGCTTTAATAAATTGACTTGCAAGTCGTTGTCAGGTGCACCAACGACTCAGTTCGAGCACCTAATGGGGCACCTGAGGTCCTTGATGGTGCACCTGGGCACAGCCGCAGGACTCCAGGAAACAATAAACGGACACTTTTCGGATAAATTCTCGAGAGAATTTGGCAATAACTCGGCGCTTTACGAAATTATCTCCATGAGATATTGTCATAACTCGGCGCTTTACGAAATTATCTCCATGAGATATTGTCATAACTCGGCACTTTACGAGAATAAAGCCCCCTCGGGCGCAGAAGGGGGGAGGCTGGTGCTCGTTGGTGCACCGAAAAAGAGTGTTGGTGCACCAGACAACGAATTGCAAGTCAATTTGTTAAGACCCATAGGTGCACTTAGTGCACTACAATTACGCGCGCGCGTGTAATAAAAAAAATGTAGCAGGCAGTCGCAAACCTTTACGCAAAAAACAAAAAAAACATTTGCGGAAAAATTTGGCCGTATGGGGAAAAGTGAGTACCTTTGCGGCACGCTATAAAACATTAACTTAAAAACTTTGAAAACAATGCTGAAACCATTAAACAAACACTTTGCTCCCAAGAGTGTGATGCCTGAAAAGGTCATCCAGTTCGGTGAAGGAAACTTTCTCCGCGCTTTCGTAGATTGGATTATATGGAACATGGACCAGAAGACGAACTTCAACGGCAGCGTCGTCGTCGTTCAGCCGCTGGCACAGGGCATGGTCGACTGGCTCAACGGTCAGGACTGTCTCTACCATGTCAACCTTCAGGGACGCGAGAATGGCAAGCCCGTGAATACGCTTGAGCGCATCGACGTCATCAGCCGCTGCTTGAACCCCTATTCGCAGAACGAGGCTTTCATGGCCCTGGCCGACCAGCCCGAGATGCGTTTTGTCATCTCCAACACCACTGAGGCCGGCATCGCCTTCGATCCTGCTTGCAAGCTCGACGACAAACCCGCCAGCAGCTATCCTGGCAAGCTCGTCCAGCTGCTCTACCGTCGTTACCAGACCTTCAACGGCGACCCCACCAAGGGTCTCATCATCTTCCCCTGCGAGCTCATTTTCCTCAACGGTCACGTGCTGAAGGACTGCATCCGCAAGTACATCGACCTGTGGGAGCTGCCCGAAGGCTTCCGCCAGTGGTTCGAGAACTCATGCGGTGTCTATGCCACCCTCGTCGACCGCATCGTGCCGGGCTTCCCCCGTAAGGAGATTGCACAGATACAGGAGAAGATTGGCTACCGCGACAACCTCGTCGTTCAGGCTGAGAACTTCCACCTCTGGGTAATCGAGGCCCCGAAGGAGGTTGCTCAGGAGTTCCCTGCTGACAAGGCTGGACTGCATGTTCTCTTCGTTCCCTCAGAGGAGCCCTACCACAAGCGCAAGGTGACCCTGCTCAATGGTCCCCACACCGTGCTCAGCCCCGTGGCCTACCTCAGTGGCGTCAACATCGTCCGCGATGCATGCCAGCATGAGGTCATTGGCAAGTATATCCACAAGGTGCAGTTCGACGAGCTGATGCAGACGCTCGACCTGCCCCAGGAGGAGCTGGAGAAGTTCGCCGGCGACGTGCTGGAGCGTTTCGACAATCCTTTCGTCGACCACGCTGTCACCAGCATCATGCTCAACTCGTTCCCGAAGTTCCAGGCTCGTGACCTGCCTGGCGTGAAGACCTTCTTGGAGCGCAAGGGCGAGCTGCCCAAGGGCCTCGTCTTCGGTCTGGCTGCCATCATCACCTACTACAAGGGTGGCAAGCGTGCCGACGGTGCTGACATCACTCCCAACGACGACCCGAAGATTATGGAGCTGCTGCAGCAACTCTGGGCTACTGGCGACACACAGAAGGTGACCGACGGTGTCCTCGCCGCAGAGTTCATCTGGCAGGAGGACCTCAACAAGGTCAAGGGTCTGAACGCACTTGTCAAGCAGTACCTCGACCTCATCCAGGACAAGGGCATGCTCGAGGCCGTCAAGACCATCCTGTAATCTTTTATGGCCGACACACAGAACCAGCGGCGTAACAGCCGCCAACAACCTATCGACAACACCTACGCCCACCTCCAGCCCCAAGCACTGGAGGTGGAGCGTGCTGTCTTAGGCGCCTTGCTCATCGACAAGGATGCCTATGCGGTGGTGTGCGAGATGCTCTACCCCGAGAGCTTCTACGAGCCGCGCAACCAGCTCATCTACGCTGCCATACGCGACCTGTCGATGGAGGAGAAACCCGTCGACGTGCTCACCGTCACCGACCAGCTGATGCGCAGCGGAAAGCTCGAAGAAGCTGGCGGACCCGCATATATCGCTGAGATTTCCAGTCGCGTGGCCACCTCGGCGCATGTCGACTACCATGCACGCATCGTGGCGCAGAAGTTCCTCGCCCGGCAGCTCATACAGTTTGCCGGCGATGTTGAGACGAAGGCCTTCGACGAGACCATCGACGTCGATGAACTGATGCAGCATGCTGAGGGCTCGCTCTTCGAGCTATCGCAGAAGAACATGAAGCGCGACTACACCCAGATTGACCCCGTCATCAAGGAGGCCCGGCATGTGCTCGACATCGCAGCGGCCAACAAGGGCGGTCTGACGGGTGTGCCTACAGGCTATCGCGAACTTGATGACAAGACCAGCGGGTGGCAGGCCTCCGACCTGGTCATCATTGCCGGTCGCCCTGCCATGGGTAAGACGTCGTTTGCACTGTCGCTGGCCAAGAATATCGCTGCCGACTACAAGGTGCCGACGGCTTTCTTCTCGCTTGAGATGTCAAACGTGCAGCTTGTCAACCGCCTCATTTCCAACTGTTGCGAGGTGGAAGGCAAGAAGATACTCAACGGACAGCTGACCGACGAAGACTGGCGCCGCTTGGACATTCGCATCAATGACCTCTATGGCGCCCCACTCTACGTTGACGACACACCCGGCCTGTCCGTCTTCGAGCTGCGTACCAAGGCACGCCGCCTGGTACGCGAGCACGGTGTGAAAATCATTATGATTGACTATCTTCAGCTGATGAATGCCAACGGCATGCGCTTCTCCTCGCGTCAGGAGGAGGTCAGCACCATCAGCCGCTCGCTGAAGGGCCTGGCCAAGGAGCTCAACATCCCCGTACTGGCGCTCTCACAGCTCAACCGTGGCGTTGAGAACCGTGAGGGACTGGAGGGCAAGCGACCGCAGCTGAGCGACCTGCGTGAGTCGGGTGCCATCGAGCAGGATGCTGACATGGTTATCTTTGTCCATCGTCCAGAGTACTATCATATCTATCAGGACGACAAGGGACGCGACCTGCATGGCATGGCTGAAATCATCATTGCCAAGCATCGTAAGGGTGCCACTGACAACATCCTGCTGAACTTCCGTGGTGAGTTTACACGATTTGAGGACCCCGAGAACGGACGTCTGGGGCATGATGCTCCCACCATGGGTGGCGAAATCTTAGGCTCGCGCATCAATGGCGACAGTCAGCCCCCCATCACTGATGACGATGACTTCAGACCTATTGGCGGCGATGTCGATCCTGGCAGTCTGCCGTATTAAGAACAAAAGGTGCACTTGCAAGTGCACCTTTTTTGTATCTGAAATATATAGGGGAGGAGCCGCCTTTCGTATGCTGTTCTCAGACGACCTCGATGCCCTGCTGTCGGCAAAGCTCCAGGCTCATCTCCTTCAGCTTGAACTTCTGAATCTTTCCTGAGCCGGTGAGGGGGAACTGGTCAATGAAGAACACATACTTCGGAATCTTGTATCGGGCAATCTTTCCGCGGCAGAACAGCTGCACGTCCTCAGCCGTCATCTTGGCGCCGGGCTGCAGAATGATGAAGGCTCCCACGGCCTCGCCATACTTCTTCGACGGCACGGCGGCCACCTGCACGTCCTTGATGCCGGGCATGTGGTAGAGGAACTCCTCAATCTCGCGCGGATAGATGTTCTCGCCACCACGTATAATCATGTCCTTGATGCGACCGGTGATGCGGTAAAACCCTTGCTCGTCCATCACACCGAGGTCGCCGGAATGGAGGAAGCCGTTCTTGTCGATGACCTCGGCCGTGGCTTCGGGATTCTTGTAATAGCCCTTCATCACGTTGAAGCCCCGACAGCACATCTCGCCCTGTACGCCAGGAGGACACTCCTCGTTGGTCTCAGGGTTGAGCACCTTCACCTCGACAAACGGATAGTCGCGTCCCACGGTGGTGCAGCGCTGTTCGAAGGTATCGTTCAGACAGGTCTGCGTCATGCCGGGCGATGACTCCGTGAGGCCATAGACGCTGGTGATGGTCATGTACATCTTCTCCGACACACGCTTCATCAGCTCAATGGGGCAGAGACTGCCAGCCATGATGCCGGTGCGCAGGCAGGTGAGGTCGAACATGTCGAACATCGGGTGGTCGAGCTCAGCAATGAACATCGTTGGCACACCATAGACGGCCGTGCAGCGCTCCTTGTGAATGGAGGCAAGGACGACGAGCGGGTCGAACTTCTCCACCATCACCTCCGTGCAGCCGTGGGTCAGACAGTTCATGGTAGCCAGTACGACGCCGAAGCAGTGGAACAGGGGCACGCAGACGCACAGCTTGTCGTCCTGTGTAAAGGCCATGTTCTCGCCAGTGAAGTAACCATCGTTGGCAATGTTGAAATGGGTGAGCATGACACCCTTGGGAAAGCCCGTAGTGCCACTGGTGTACTGCATGTTGCAGACATCATGGCAACTGACGTTGCGCTTCATCTCGTCGAGCGTCTCATCCTCGATGTTCTGCCCCAGGAGCAGCAGCTCAGCGGTGTTGTACATGCCACGGTATTTCTCCATGCCGATGAACACCACGTTCTTCATATACGGGAAGCGCTCGCTGTTCAGGTGGCCGCGCTCGCAGGTCTTCAGCTCGGGCAGCATCTCGTAGGTCATGTCCACGTAGTTGCAGTCCCATGTGCCATCGGTGATGCAGAGGGTGTGCATGTCTGAGTCCTTGCAGAGGTACTCCAGCTCGTTCTGCTTGTAGTTGGTGTTCACCGTGACGAGCACGGCACCAATCTTCGCCGTGGCATAGAGGAAGGTCAGCCAGTCGGGCACGTTGGTGGCCCAGATGCCGACGTTAGAGCCTTTCTTCACACCGATGGCGATGAGTCCCTTGGCCAGGTTGTCGACGCGCTCGTTGAACTTGCTCCAGGTGAAGCGCAGGTTGCGGTCGCTGTAGACGATGTATTCCTTGTCGGGCGTGGTCTGTGCCCAGTATTCGAGCCAGTCGCCCAGCGTGCGCTCGCTCAGCTGATAGCCAGCGCTACCCGTCTCAGCGGGGTATGTCCTGTCAGGCAGTGGACGGCCTGCCATATCTAATCTTACGCTCTTCGTTTCCATATTTTCTTTCGTTATTACGATATAACGTTATGACGTGAAAACGACCATTCAGAATGGAATGTAAACCACGGCGAGAATCTTGGCAGCCTGGCCGGGAGCACCATGCAGGTGGTGCTTCACGATGCTGTCGTAGTAGATGCTGTCGCCCGGATTCAGCGTGTAGGTCTCCTTGCCGTAAACCAGTTCGATGTGTCCCTCCATGACATAGATGAACTCCTCGCCCTCGTGTGCCGAGAGCTGGTATTCGTGCTTGTCGGTGGGATGGATGTCAATGATGAAGGGCTCCATGTGGCGACCGGCCTTCTGTGGTGCCAGTGGATGGTATTCCATGTGCTTTCGTGCATCGGTGGCTCCGTTCGAGAAGCTGATGCTGCTATGATTCTCACGTTCCTCAGCGCGGCACAGCACGGGTCCCAGGTCGTCGTTGTCGTCCATGAAAGTGCCCAAACGGACGCCCAGTGCACGGGCTATCTTGATAAGCGGCCCTAAGGAGGGCAGGTTCTGGTCGTTCTCGATGGAGGTAATCTGTTCTGCCGTAAGGCCGCTGCGCTCGGAAATCTCTTCGATGGTGAGGTTCTTCGTCTCTCTGATTCCCTTTATCTTTGCGCCAACATAAGAATGAGTATCGGACATGGTTACGTTTTTATTGTTGTTTGTTGTTGTTATAATAGCGGTATGTTTTAAAGGTCGGCAAAGTTACTAAGAACCTTTCAAAAAGCAAAATAAAATGTAGTTTTTCTTTCATTTTATCATAATTGCTTGACCTATGATTGTTGACCGTTATGGTGTGACTATCTTGAACACGGCATATTTGAGCAGCAGCTGCTTGGTGCCGGCATTGCGGAAGTTGACGGTGGCCTTCTGGTTCTCCCCCACCCCTTCCAGGCGTTCTACGGTGCCGATGCCGAAGCGCTGGTGCTCGATGACGGTACCTTCATGCAACGGTCCGGCCGAAGCTGTCGACAGTGCCGCCGATGTCTGTCGCCTTGCCTGCGACACGGGTTTGTAGCGTCCGCCACTGGCAGCGCTCAGCAGCTGCTCAAACTGCGGCGACATGGGGTTCACGGGCCTCTCCGGCTGGGGACGGGGCACGGCTCGCGGCTGTGGGTCAGCCTTGAACTGCGTTGCCACGGGATGGGCGTTCTGCACCTGCCAGGGCTTGCGCTGTGACCACGACGAGCGGCTCGTCGTAGCGTCATCAGCCGAGGGTGCACCGTCGATGGTCATCAGCTTGGGGTCTATGTCGCGAATGAAGCGCGAGGGTGTGTCATACTCCATGCGACCATAGCGGTAGCGGTTTTGTGCACACGTCAGGATGCAGTGCTTCTCGGCACGGGTGATGGCCACGTAGAGCAGGCGTCGCTCCTCTTCGAGGGCGCGTGCCGAACCGGTGCACATCGGCGATGGGAAGATGTTCTCTTCAAGTCCTACGACGAAGACCACGGGGAACTCCAGGCCCTTGGCCGAGTGGATAGTCATCAGCGACACCTTCGGCTGTGTGGCGTCCTTGTCGCTGTCGAGGTCGGTCAGCAGGGCCACCTCCTGCAGGAAGTCGGGGAGCGACGTCTCGTGTTCGAGTCCTTCCTCACGCCGGCTTTCCACAAAGTCCTGCATGCCGGCAAGAAACTCCTCGAGGTTCTCCTGTCGCGAGATGTCCTCGGGGTTCCGGCTGGAGTAGATGTCCTTGGCAATGCCACTCTCCTGAATGATGGCATGTCCCAGCTGGTAGGCATCCTCGGTCTGCTGACGGCCATGCCAGCCGTCGATGAGCAGGCGGAACGCCTCTAAGCGCGTCATCGTGGCGCGGGCCACGTCGAGAGCGTAGTACTGGGGCTGGCTGATGACCGTCCACAGCGACACGCCGTGCTGTGTGGCACAGGTGGCAATCTTCTGTACGGTGGTGTCGCCGATGCCGCGCGCCGGATAGTTGATGATGCGTCGCAGGGCCTCCTCGTCATCGGGGTTGGCCACGGTGCGGAAGTAGGCTATGACGTCCTTGATTTCCTTGCGCTGGTAGAAGCTCAGACCGCCATAGATGCGATAGGGAATGTTGTCCTTGCGCATCTGTTCCTCGAAGCTGCGGCTCTGGGCGTTGGTGCGGTACAGGACGGCAAAGTCGTCCCATTCCAGCTGCTCCTTGCGGCGCAGTCGGCGTATGTCGTTAGACACGATGATAGCCTCCTCGCGATCGCTCTGTGCGGGTTTCAGCTGCAACTTCTCGCCGTGTTCGTTCTGGCTGTACACGTCCTTGGGTATCTGTCTTTCGTTCTTGCGTATCAGGCTGTTGGCCGCCTCGACGATGAGTTGTGTGGAACGGTAGTTCTGCTCCAGCTTGAACAGGCGGGCGTTGGTGTAGGACTCGCGAAAGTTCAGGATGTTGTCAATGTTGGCCCCACGGAAGCTGTAGATGCTCTGTGCATCATCGCCCACGACGCAGACGTGCTGCCGCTGCTGGGTGAGCTGCAGGACGATGCGCTGCTGGGCGTAGTTCGTGTCCTGATACTCGTCGACAAGCACGTACTGGAATTTCTCAACATACTTTTGCCGCACGTCGTCGTGTTCCTGGAAGAGCAGGAAGGTCTGCACCAGCAGGTCGTCGAAGTCCATGGCGTTGGCCTGGCGACAGCGCAGCACATAGCGCTTGTACACCTCGTCCACCTTTGGGTGCTTCGCGTCGAAGAGCGAACTGACCGCAAAGGCATCAGGCATGATGAGGTGGTTCTTGGCCATCGATATCTGGTCGGCCACGCTGTTGAGCTTATACACCTTGTCGTCGAGCTGCATCTCCTTGCAGATGTTCTTCACTAACGAGCGTGAGTCAGCCTGGTCGTAGATGGTGAAGTTCGACTGGAAGCCGATGACCGCAGCCTCGCTTCTGAGGATGCGTGCAAAGACACTGTGGAAGGTGCCCATCTGCAGATAGCGGGCACGCTCCTCGCCCACCAGCCGGGCTATGCGTTCCTTCATCTCGCGTGCGGCCTTGTTGGTGAAGGTCAGTGCCAGGATGTTCCATGGGGCCAGCTGCTTCTCTTGCAGCAGATAGGCTATCTTGTAGGTCAGCACGCGGGTCTTGCCCGACCCGGCACCAGCTATCACCAGCTGTGCACCGTCGCAGTACACCACCGCCTCGCGCTGACTGTCGTTCAATTCGTTCAGTAGGTTTTCCATTGTCTATAGTTTTGCATCCCTAAACATTCCCTCGAAACAGAGGTCTTCGTCTATCTGAGGCCAGTGGATGCCAAAAAAAGACAGATGGAAATCTTGCCGCTGTTCATCCGTGGCACTGGCAAGACGAGGCCACTGGGAAAAAGCATAGCTTGCCTTGTCGCCATTGTGTGTCTCAGCGTATATATGGGTGGCATCTGTCCACACCCGAGCTATATCTGTTCTGTTCATAAACACCTTATTTATTGAAGAATACTTTCCACCTTTCAGTAATTACCTCTATGTTTTCTTCTATCACAGACTCAATAATGGCTAAATGCTGTTTCTTGAAGCCATGATTGTAGACCAGTTCAACGGGACACACGTTGTATTTCGCTTCGCAGTCGTCTTTGACAACATGAACATGAATCGGCTCATGGTCGTTTGAATAAAACAGAAATCTGAATCCGAAAAATATAAATATTGTTGGCATAGTTCTAATTTGTTCTTATTGAGGGTAAAAGTAGTTCTGAAGTGTTTCACCGCCGCAAAGATACAACATTTATTGCAAACGGCAAAAAAATGTCCTTATTTGTTTTTCCCCAATGCACCACGCAGGGTGAAGTAGAGCCACTCCTGCAGGCGGAACATCCACCAGCGGGGCAGCAGACGGTAGCCGAACTTGTGCACCTTGTCAGACTTCAGCAGACTGCGGTCGATGTTGCCCCACACACGCCGCATCTCGCCCAGGGCAAAGCGGCGGTCGTCCACGGGCAGCTCCTTGCCGTGGCAGTGGTACACCATGTAGCTGTCGACGAGCACCAGCACACGGATGGCCTCATACTGCTCCATGATGCGCCGCTCCACGCCCAGCTCCTGCAGCTGGCGCTTCATGCTCTCGTTGGCCTTCAGGTAGTCGAAGCGCCTGACGGAGACCTTGCGGGTCACGGAGTAAGGGTAGTTGCGGTAATAGTAGGTACCCTGGCAGTAGCGCACCTCGCGCGAATGGAAATAGTGCTGGCGCGTGGTGTTGTCATCGCTGTACGACTTGCAGGTGGCATCGTATGGGAAACGGTCGTACAGCTCGCGCCGTGCCACATACCACCCGTGTATGCTCCAGTCGATGCAGCGCTCGAAGCCCTCATAGCCCGACATGACGGTGAAGGGCTCCATGGGATAGTCGCTGGTCTTTCCGGTGCCTTGCTCCACGATGGTCACATGCAGCAGGACACAGTCAGCCTGCGGATGGCGGTCGAAGACGGCCACTGCCTGTTCCAGACAGTCGGGCGACATGCTGTCGTCGCTGTCGAGGAAGGCTATCAGCTCGCCCTTGGCCACCTTCAGCCCGGCGTTGCGGGCATGGGCCTGCCCCTGGTTGCGTTCCTGTCGCACCACCACCACACGGCTGTCGCGGCGCGCATAGTCGTTGAGGATGGCAAGCGAGTCGTCGGTCGAGCAGTCGTCAATGCAGATGACCTCGAAGTCAGCCAGCGTCTGGGCCAGCAGCGAGTCAAGGCTTTCGTGCAGATAGGGGGCTGCGTTATACACAGCCATGAGGACAGACACTTTAGGCATGGCGATGAACGGCAAATTTCTGTTTGATGTTTTCCTTCAGCTTGTTCCACAGCGAGGTCTTCTTCCTGATGACATGCACCGACAGCGACAGGCTCAGCAGCAGCATCACCGCGGCCGACAGCCAGTAGAGCCATCCGCCGACATGATAGATGAGCAGCAGCGAGACGATGCCCAATGCAATGTGCAGTCCGCCATAGACCAACACCGACGTGGTGGGACGATAGCTGTACCTGAAGAACGTATAGGTGTTGATGAGGAAGAAGTCGAACACGGCAACGCCTAACAGCGCAATGCCAGTGCCGGTGATGCCCCACCACCTGTAGCCGAAGATGACCAGGACAACCATCACCACGTCGTAGATGCCCTCCATGAGCATGTACGACTTGCCGTCGCCGCGGGCCAGCGTCATGTAGGCCACGGGCAGCTTCATGGCGCGCAGGTAGAGGGCCAGGGTGGTGAAGCGCATCATGTCGACCACGGGCATGAACTCAGTGGTGAAGAGCATGGGGATGAGCAGCGGCGTGGCAAAGAGCATGGCCACGAGCATGGGGCCGATGAGCAGCACCGACACCTCAATCTGTCTGTTGACCACGAGGTTCGACGCCTCGACGTCCTTGTTGACCGCCGACAGCCGTGGAAAGTAGTCGGTCTCCATGGCTGAGAACACCATGCCGCCATAGGTCATCGTCATCATGAAGCCCACATTGTAGAAGCCCACCACGTCGAGGTCGCCTTCGACGTTCAGGAACGAGCGGATGGCTATCTCGGCGCCGCTGCCCAGGATGCCGGCAATGACGAAGGCCACGCCGAGGCGCACCATCTCCATGCCCTCGCCCAGCACGCCATGACTGCCCCCGATGCGCAGCGGATAGAGCCGATAGGAATGGCGGATGGTGAGCAGCACCATGGCCAGTGCCATGAGCACGATGACGGGCACGATGCCCGCCTGGCCGAAGAAATAGTAGATGGGGACGGAGACGATGAGTGACACCAGGATGGCCCACAACTGGATGACGGCCAGCGACTTCAGCTGTCGGGCACCCTTCAGGATGGCCGTCTCGCCGCCGCTGATGGCCATCAGTCCCACGGCAGGGGCCAGTGCTATGAAGTGCAGCGTGTGGTCGCCCCACGAGAAGGTGTAGTTGCTCAGCAACGGACCTACCAGCACGCACACCAGCATGCCTATCAGCGCCGTCATCAGGCTCCACGACCGCACCACCTGCACAAAGCGGGCGATGCGTTCCTCGTCGCCCTCGTCGAACAGCTCCGACACATGGCGCACGGCACTGAACGAGATGCCCAGGTTGGTGGCCTGCGACAGGAACGACACCGTACTGTTGAACAGCGACGTCAGACCCATGCCGCTGGGGCCCAGCAGCGAGGCCACAATCTTGTTGCGCACAAGGCCAATCAGGATGTTCAGCCCCTGCACGCCACCGAAGATGCCGGTGTACTTCAGTATGTGTCCATAGTCCTTTTGCTCGTCGTTTCTACTCATTATTAAAAAGAACGGAAAAAGATGCCGTTTATTACTCTAGCGTTTGAAAAAAACAGCCATCTTGGCACAAAACCGCCTTAAATGTAACGATGGCATCCACAGCATAAGTCTCTGCTTGGCATTGAGCGGCATGGCTAAACGGTTTGAGTCGGCTAAGATGTCATTAAGGAATTTACTTGAGGCCCAGCGTTGCCTCTTACACCATGTAATAACGGAAAACAGATTGGCCACACGGTCACTTAGCATGTCGGCCTCATACTCTTCCAATTTATCTGCCGGAATGGCCTTATGTCTGTACTCTTGAATGAGCTCAGCGTAGTCGGCAGTCCACACAAAGTTATTGCTGGTATGGTCCTGCCCCTTATTATAAACGTTCTCATACACCACATGAACATTCTTCTGCGTGCTAAACACCAGCCGCAACCAGAAGATGTAGTCCTCCCCCATCATGATGCTGCGTGGAAGGTCAAAGAGGTGATGTGTGAGCAGTCCCCTGCGATAGAGGCTCCCCCAAGGCACCCCAATGGTGCCTTCGGCTCTTACTGCGAGGTGACGGAATTCGTCCAAGGGTATCACACTACGTTTTTCATCTAACAGGCTGAAACCGTTGCCAAGCACAATGTCAGTGGCGTCATTGGCCACTGCCACAAGATGATGTATTGCATCCAAGGGAAGTGTGTCGTCGCTATCCACAAACGTCAGCCAATGGCAATTGGCAACAGCAACACCCGCGTAGCGGGCTGCCGTACGCCCCTGGTTCTGCTGATGGATGACGATGACACGACTGTCAGCAGAAGCCTTCTCGTCGCAGATGCCTCCACTACCGTCGGTGCTGCCGTCGTCAACAACTATTATCTGTAGGGCGGCGTGTGTCTGGTTACGTATGCTGTCAATACAGTCACTAATGGTGTCTTCTGAATTATAAACAGGGACGACCACAGCTACTGTGCATATATTTTGGTTCATGCAATGCGATTTTTTATGCAAAAGTACAATAAAAAAATGGATTTACGCCTACATTCTGCAAAAAATGGGAAAAAGTTTGCAAATTCATCAAACAATATGTACCTTTGCAGACCATGAAACTGAGTGTCATCATTCCCGTATACCGTACTGAGGCTACGCTCGACCGCTGTATGGAGAGCGTCCTGGGCCAGACCTTCGGCGACATGGAGGTGATACTCGTCGACGACGGGTCGCCTGACCTCTGTCCCGCGCTCTGCGACGACTGGGCAGGGCGCGACGCGCGCGTCAGGGTCATCCACCAGCTGAACGGCGGACTGAGTCAGGCGCGCAACGCAGGGCTCGACGTGGCACAGGGCGAATGGGTGACCTTTGTCGACAGCGACGACCACCTGGAGCGCGACACCTATGCACAGGTCATGGCCGTGGCTGACGGGGCCGACATGGTCGAGTTCCCGCTCTGGCGCTTCTATGGCTCACAGCGGCAGCAGCGCGTCAGCTGGACCGTGGCCGACTATACCGACATGGGGCTGTACTGGTTGCAGGCCAGGGGCTACGAGCACTGCTATGCCTGGAACAAAGTCTTCCGCCGTGAGCTGTTCCAGGGGGTGCGCTTCCCCGCGGGCCGCGTCTTCGAGGATGTGGCCACGCTGCCACTGCTGTTAGCCAAGGCTCGCCGTGTGCGCATGACCGACAAGGGGCTTTACTACTACTGTGACAACCCCAAGGGCATCACCGCCCAGGCCACCGGTCACGAGCTGGAACAGCTGCTCGAGGCTCATCTCGGCGTGGTGTCGAAGTGGTTAGACGACCGCTACTACATGCATGTGGCAAACATACAGCTCGACGTGTGCCGTCTCACGGGTCAGGAGCCACGCCTGCCACGCCGCCGCGTGTCGCCCCTGGCTGCTGGTCTCACCATGGCAGAAAGGCTGAAAGCCATCGTTATTAACATCTTTGGAATGAAAGCGTTATGTCACCTGAACAGAACAATAAGAAACCATTAGTTAGCTTCATCATACCCGCCTGCAACGTGCCCACCGACATGCTGCGCAAGTGTATCGGGAGCATACAGCAGCTGTCACTCCGCAGGTTTGAGCGCGAGGTCATCGTCGTGGACGACGGCTCCGACGAGAGCCCGCTGGCAGCCCTGGCCGACTGCCGCGACGACATCATCTACCTCCGCCAGCGCAACCAGGGTGTGGCCGTGGCGCGCAACACCGGACTACTGCTGGCACAGGGCGACTTCATACAGTTTGTCGATGCCGACGACCTGCTGGTCAGCGCTCCTTATGAGCATGTGCTCGACCTGGTGCGCTATGGCAAGGCTGACATGGTGATGTTCGACTTCTGCGAACAGCCTGACAACAAGACCATCTACAACGACGAGCCGCCCAGGGCTGGGGCCACCCTCTTGCGCAGCCAGAACATACACGGCTCGGCCTGTGGCTTCATCTTCAGCCGTTCCATCCTCGGCTCGCTGCGTTTCACGCCGGGCATCGCCTATGGCGAGGACGAGGAGTTCACGCCACAGCTGCTGCTCAGGGCCGAGCGTGTCATCACCACCACGGCACGCGCCTACCACTACCGGCAGCGTCCTGGCTCGGCCATCAACCGCACCGACATGCGCAGCCGTCTGCGCAGGCTCAGCGATGCGCGCGAAGTGCTGATGAGCCTGCACGCCAAGAGCGACACCATGCCGCCAGAGGAGCGCGTGGCCATGCAGCGGCGCACCGCACAGCTCACCATGGACTATATATATAATGTGATAGTGCTGACCCAGAGCCGGCACTACCTGGACCGCCAGTTAGACCTGCTGGGCAAGGCGGGTCTCTTTCCCCTACCCGACCGCGACTACACCACGAAGTACACCTGGTTCCGCCGCATGACCAACAGCTCAGTGGGGCGCACCCTCCTCATCCGCACCCTGCCCCTAATCAAGTAAGGACCTCGTCCACAGCCCGGCCTTAAAGCCCGCCGACACAGGCCCCCCTTCGTCCACAGCCCGGCCTTTCGAAGCCCGGCCCACGAAAAAAGACTTCGTCCATTGCCCGGGCTTTTAAAGCCCGGCCCAATAAAAAAGACTTCGTCCATTGCCCGGGCTTTTAAAGCCCGGCCCCCACGACCAAAGACCAATGAGAATACTGCTTTTAGGCGAATACAGCAACGTTCACAACACGCTGGCCAAGGGCCTGCGCCACCTGGGCCACGAAGTGACCGTGGCCAGCAACGGCGACTTCTGGAAAGACTACCCGCGCGACCAGGACCTGGCCCGCCGCCCGGGCAAGCTCGGCGGACTGGCGCTCATGGCCAAGGTGGCCACGCTGCTGCCACGGTGGCGGGGCTACGACGTGGTGCAGCTCATCAACCCCATGTTCCTTGAGCTGAAGGCCGAGCGCATCATGCCCGTCTATCGCTACCTGCGTCGCCACAACCGCCGTGTCGTGCTCGGCGCCTTCGGCATGGACTACTACTGGGTGAACGAGTGTGTGCAGCGCCGTCCTCTGCGTTACAGCGACTTCAACATCGGCGACCAGCTACGCACCGACGACATTGCCATGACCGACCGCCGCGACTGGACAGGCACGCCGAAGGCCGAGCTGAACAAGTTCATAGCCGCCGACTGCGACGCCATCGTCACCGGTCTCTACGAGTACGATGTGTGCTACCGTCCGAACTTCCCCGAGAAGACAACGTTCATCCCCTTCCCAATAGATACAGCCCAAGCCCAAGCAGCCACACCAGCCCCACCTACCCAAGCCCCCCCAGCAGCCCCACCCCCAGCCCCTCCCGCGGGGGGGAGGGGAGTAGTCACTCTCAAGGCTGAAATGAAGCGGAAAGACTATATACTCCCCTCCCCCCCGCGGGAGGGGCCGGGGGAGAGGCTGGTGGGGCTTTCGGGTGTGGGCCTTTTCATCGGCCTCAGCCGCGGGCGCAGCGTCTACAAGGGCACTGACATCATGCTCCGCGCCGCCAAGGCCGTCGAGGCACGCTACCCGGACCGCCTGCACCTGACCGTCGCCGAGGGCCTGCCCTTCAACGAGTATCAGCGGCTGATGAACGGCGCCGATGTCATCATGGACCAGCTCTACAGCTACACCCCCGCGATGAACGCCCTGCTGGCCATGTCGAAGGGCATCGTCGTCATCGGCGGAGGAGAGCCGGAGAACTACGACATCCTGGGCGAGAAAGAGCTGCGACCCATCGTCAACGTGCAGCCCACCGAGGAGAGCGTACGCCATGAGCTCGAACAACTCGTGCTGCACCCCGAGCGTCTGCCCCTGCTCAAGCAGCAGAGCATCGACTATGTACGCCGGCACCACGACTACATCAAGGTGGCACGGCAATATGAACAACTGTATCAGATGATAAATGAAAGATGACAAATGAGAGATATGATTAGACTTGCAATCATAATTTCAAGTTTCTGAAGCTCTCTATTCTCGCGCAGAGGCGCAGAGTATACTATGTTTTCGCCGAGGTGTCAATTCTTGAGAAGAGTTCCCAGAGGCGACCGGAACGGTCGCATCCTCCTAAAACTCTTAACTCAAAAGCATCACTCTAAAGCGAATTTATGCGTAACTCTGCGACTCTGCGCGAGAATAAAGACCAAGCAGAACTACCGAAACTTAAATCATAATTAAAACTCAAACCAAAATAAATCTCAAACCTCAAATCTCAAACCTCAAATCAAAATAAAGATGAATACCGACGAGCGATACCTACACCTACTGTCGAACACCTACCCCACCGTGGCTGATGCCGCCAGCGAGATTATCAACCTCGAAGCCATCCTCAACCTGCCCAAGGGCACCGAGCACTTCCTGGCCGACCTCCACGGCGAGCACGAAGCCTTCATCCACGTACTGAAGAACGCCTCGGGCAACATCAAGCGCAAGGTCAACGAGCTCTTTGGCAACACCCTGCGCGAGAGCGAGAAGAAAGAGCTGTGCACCCTCATCTACTACCCCGAGCAGAAGCTGGAGCTCATCAAGGCGCAGGAGACCGACCTCGACGACTGGTACCGCATCACCATCCACCAGCTGGTGCGCCTCTGCCGCGACGTGTCGTCGAAGTACACACGCTCCAAGGTGCGCAAGTCGCTGCCCGACGAGTTCAGCTACATCATCGAGGAGCTGCTCCACGAGCGCCCCGACGACCAGGACAAGGCGGCCTACGTCGCCGTCATCGTCGACACCATCATCTCCACCGGGCGTGCCGACGACTTCATCGTGGCCATCGCCAACGTCATACAGCGCCTCGTCATCGACCAGCTGCACATCCTCGGCGACATCTACGACCGCGGCCCCGGCGCACACATCATCATGGACACCCTGCGACAGTACCACTCGTGGGACATACAGTGGGGCAACCACGACATCCTCTGGATGGGAGCCGCCGCCGGCAACGACGCCTGCATCTGCAACGTGCTGCGCCTCAGTCTGCGCTACGCCAACCTCGCCACCCTCGAGGAGGGCTACGGCATCAACCTCGTGCCGCTGGCCACCTTCGCCCTCGAGACCTACGGCGACGACCCCTGCGACGAGTTCATGCCCCGTGAGCTGAAGACGCAGAACAAGATGGACGAGAAGACGCTGCGGCTCACCGCCAAGATGCACAAGGCCATCAGCGTCATACAGTTCAAGGAGGAGGCCGCCATCTTCCACCGCCACCCTGAGTGGAACATGGAGGACCGCTGTCTGCTGGAGCACGTCGACCTGCAGCGCGGCGTCTGCACCATCGACGGCCAGGAATACGCCCTCAAGGACTGTAACTTCCCAACGCTAATAGCCTCCCCAAGCCCCTCCCAAGGAGGGGATGTCTATATAGACAATGGTAACTTGACATCCCCCCCTTCGGGGGGGCTTGGAGGGGCCCTTACTCCTGAGGAGTCCGCCCTCATGCAGAAGCTGCACCACTCGTTCCGTGTCAGCGAGAAGCTGCGCAAGCACATCAGCACCATCCTCTCACACGGCTGCATGTACCACATCTGCAACCAGAACCTGCTGTTCCACGCCTCAGTGCCACTCAACGACGACGGCACCCTGAAGCAGGTCAGCATCATGGGCCGCAGCTACAGCGGGCGACAGCTCATGGACTACATCGGGCAGCTCATCCGCTCAGCCTTCCAGACCGACACCCCCGCCGACCTCAAGGCATACGCCAAGGACTACTTCCTCTACCTGTGGTGCGGCAAGGACTCGCCCCTGTTCGACAAGTCGAAGATGGCCACCTTCGAGCGCTACTTCCTCGCCGACCGCGCCACCTACCACGAAGAGAAGGGCAGCTACTTCCGTCTGCGCGACGACGCCCAGGTGTGCGACTGCATTCTCGATGCCTTCGGTGTCAAGGGCACTGGCCGCCACATCATCAACGGCCACGTGCCCGTGCATGCCGGCTCAGGCGAGAACCCCATCAAGGCCGGCGGACGCCTGATGGTCATCGACGGGGGCTTCTCAGAGGCCTACCACAAGGAGACGGGCATTGCCGGCTACACCCTGGTCTACCACAGCCGCGGCTTCCAGCTGGTTCAGCACGAGCCCTTCACCTCGGCTCAGGACGCCATCCAGCGCGGCACCGACATCGTGTCCACCACCCAGATTGTCGAGATGTCGACCCACCGCATGCTCGTGGCCGACACCGACAAGGGCGACGAGCTGCGCGCCCAGATCAGCGACCTCAAGGACCTGCTCTACGCCTACCGCCACGGCATCATCAAGGAACGCGCGGCAAGGTAGAAGAAAAAATGAAGTTGTAGACACAAGTCAAACAGCCAAGTCAAGCGGCAGGTCGCTGATGTCCTTCAATCGACGACCTGAAACCAAGATTCGTAGCATCTCGGCAGCGTCCTCCGCTTGTGCGTCGTTGACAGCCTCTACCAATTCGCCAAGGGCGAAGTGATAGACGCAATCAATGTCTCCAGTACCCAGTGCCAACGAGGCGATACGGGCGGGCAAAGGCTCACCTGTGACCACCACGATGTGCGGCAGATGTCCCTTGCGGTTCCTTATCAGCCCCAGGGCTTCCGTTCTGCTGTTCTGGGAACGGTCGCTACGCATTGTCCATTTGGCTGAAATGGAGGCATGCAGAATCGGAAGGCCGCCGCACGACTTGCGTATGTCCGACAGTCCGCACACCGTTTCGTCGACAATGACCCGCTGTGCATTGATAACCTCATCTGGCTCAGTTTCACGGTACACCACAACATCAGGTGCCACCATGTAGTCGTTGCCCATGCTGGCAGCCAGTCGAGCGTCCTCCCTCGTCAAGTTGTTGAGGTAGTCCAGATGCTCATACTGCGCGAAGCTACTCGTCTTGATGCTGCTTCGGTTGCCCAGTTTTACGATATGCCACTTGCCGGGGCGCAGGTTCTGCAAGTAGGGAAACGTGGCCTCAAGAAACTCCATGTTCAGTTGTTCAAACTTGGCCCCTGCAGTCTGTCCCACGCTCTTGTCACGCACCTCAGCCATCAGCCGTCGTGCTATGCCCTGGGCAATTCTTACGGACAGTTTTGAAGATTTGTCGGCGTTGCTGGCCACTCCCTTAGCGTCTACCGTAAGGATGCCGTTAGCCAACAGCCCTGCATGATATTTCCGTCGTGCTTCTGCTATCAATGTCTGCATAGTCTAATACTTGTTTTATCATTTGTCCCACGGCCTTAGCTACGGGAGGAGGAAATGCATTGCCTATCATACGGCATGCCGCCGTCTTGCGGTTACCAAAGTGCCACTGGTCTGGAAATCCCTGCAGGCGCGCCATCATACGTGGCGTTAGCCGTGGCATGCCATCAAAATCAACAGCGGGTGCCTCGTTGGCGATGCCGCGCCCGTCAATGCCCATCTCGGCCCAGGCTTCGCGTGCCCTTGTTGGCCCCAGGTCGGGGCCGCCGTGCTTCTTGCTGCCTCCTACCAAGGTAGGTGCAACCCTGTTGGCCTGGGTCTGCCACCGCCCGACATTCCTCCATCCGTTGGCAGCCATGAGGTCGCCGATGGCCTCTCCGACGGTCACTGTCTGTTCTGGGTGCGGTTGGGGGAAGGTGAACGAGTCATAGATATCCGTCCGCACGCCGATGACCACAGCACGCGGGCGAAGCTGTGGTACACCATAGTCCGAGGCGTTCAGCAATCGCAGATGCACGTTGTAGCCCAGCCGGTTGAGCCTTGCGATGATGGACGCACGGTAAGTGTCGAACTGCTTGCCCAAGAAACCACGGACATTCTCAATCATTACCGTCTTAGGTTCAACCTCTTCCACCAGACGCAACATCTGTGGAAAGAGGTCTCGCTCGTCGTCAGGTCCCAGTTGCTTGCCAGCCACGCTGAACGGGGGACAGGGCACACCGCCTGCAAGCAGGTCAATCCGTCCTCTGTATGGCTTACCGTCAAACTGACGCACATCCATGCACTGAACGTTCCATCTGGGACGGTTCAGCCTAAGACACTCGCAGTACTCCTTCTCATACTCCACAAGCACCACATGGTCAAACCCTGCCATTTCCAGCCCAAGAGCCTGTCCGCCTGCACCGGCACATATTTCTAATGAGGTGTATGCCATCAGTATATATTGTAAACAATGTGCAAAGTTACTAAACATTTCCGGTATGACAAAACAAACTGCGAACAAATTATTATCACCTGCGTCAACGGCATAAAAATAACATGCCGATGGCATCCCCTCCAGTCCCCCACCAGCCGAGGATGGACACCGCCCTCGGCATGGGTCTGCTGGAGGGGAGAATTTGCCGAAATGGGCAACTTTGCAGGTTAAAAAATACAAAAAGTGTTCCAAAACAGCAAGTTACTGGCGGAAATATTTGCAGGAGTTGAACAAAATCAGTAAATTTGCTGTCTAAAAGATTGTTTTCAACTATAAATCCTTTGTTATAATGTTATATTCAACAATCATCAGCAGAGACGAGACGGGCTTCAATCAGATTTGGAGTGCCGCCCAGGAGTTTGAGGAACAGAATGTCCTTGAAGCGATTCTGTCATGTAAGTTCACCAAGAAGAAGTTGGAACAGACGCTGAACCTGGTGCGTATGTATCAGTCGCGGCTGAACATTGAGTCGATGGACCTGGTTGAGTTTTCCGAGACTTTCATTGAGGAGTATGCCACTGACCACAACAAGTGCTTCCACATTACTGAAAAGCTCATCAGGCGCATCGGAACCACTATCACGGGCAGTATGAAGATATTCAGGAAGTTCTGCCCCGTGGTGCGTCGCCGCTTGGACGACGTTGGGAATATCGTCCCGGTGCTTGACTACTCACGTCTTACGTTCCGGCAGTTCCAAGGTCAGTTTTTCGGCATAGAGGTCTACACTGGGCTGGTAAAAACCGTGCTTCATGAGTTGGCAACCTTTTTCTACCACCTCATCACTACGCTGAAAGTGTGCAAAGACATGATTCGCCAGGAGCAGGAGGTCATGGGCGACTACGAGCGGCTGAAGAAGATTTTCGAGAAGAGCTGCGACAAAGTCCTTAAGTGCGTCCGCGAGGTAAACGAAACCTTCGGCCAGATAAAGATTATATCCGACGAGGAGCTGTCCGAGCGCCGCAAGAATGCACGTCCGATGAGGGAATGGCTTGTCCCTGAATACCACGCGCACGACAAGAAATGGCTCAGGCGCGAGGGAATCATCCTCAGGCTCGTTTCAGGTAATCAGTACGGTCTGGACGACATGGCATGCATGCTGTGGGCAAAGAACCCTGAATGGGGGCGCAAGGTGTGCGACGTTGTTGTCAAGCTCGACTCGCTGCACATTCCCTTCAAGCAGAGCAAGAAAGCCGCAGCACAGGGCAAGAAGGGTACTTTTGATGGGCGCGTGATGGCCTATCTGCTGAAATGGAGCAAAGTGAGCAGCGTCAGCCCCGATGGGAAAGTCATTGACGAGGTCAACGAGAAAAGATTCTACCAATACATACAGACCATTTACAAAGGTGAATATCTGTTCCCCACATGGCCGGCAGTGTGTGGCGAGCGGCGTTTATGCTACGACCACGAAATACCAGTGCAGGAGATGGCCGATAGTTTCGCCGTCTATCTTCGGCAGCAGGACATAGCGGCATAAGTATTGATTTAAATCAAGCAGTCGGGTTTTTACAGATTTCCTCGGAAATCTGTTTTTTTATGGATAATTGATGATTTTACAGTCTGTTCCATACGAAGTTTTTACAATAAAGACACGGTTTGTAAAAACATCGGCCCCGCTGACGCACATTGGCTCGTCAGTGCTGTAAAAACCGTTTTACGACATGTGTTAAGTCGCTGTTTTGCAACGAATTATGTGTAAACCAAAAACAAGATATATTTTTGGTGGTACACTATAAAGCTCGTAATTTTGTACCGCAATTGCATAGGGACAACACCTGAGCACGGGTGCCCGCCAACTGCGGTAAACGAGTGTTCGCTTGATGGTTGGTAAGTGCGATGAACACTCAACTTAATTTCTAACGACCATGTCAATAGAACTTAAGCATGAGACAGGCAACGTTCAGCAGCCGGAGCAGCTGACTGGACAAGTAAACAGCCAAGCCAAGACGGTGCAGGGCATCGTCAGCGAGGCTGTCAACCAACCATCGGCAACGGAGCAGGAGCATGAGGCACTGCGCCAGGTCCTACGCCAGACGCGCATACGTTCCGATACGGAGGTGCCCCCCGAGGAGTACGCCCTGGAGGTGGACGGCAAAGGCATCTTCGCCCGCCGAGACATCCACGCCGTGAAAGCGAAGCAGAAGGCGGGCAAGACGACGACCCTGAAGGTGTTTGTGGCGGCACTGCTGCTTGGAGTGATGTTCCGCGTGAAGGCACTCTTCCAGAATCCGCACATCCTCTACTTCGACACGGAGCAGAGCCGCACCGACACGAAGCTCATCCTTGAAGATGTAGCGCAGATGACGGGGCTGAAGGGCACCGACATCGACAGCCGCATCGCTCTGCATGCGCTGCGCCGTTGCGACCAGGACCAGCTGCTGCCGTTGCTTCGGGTGGCCATCGAGGACGAGAAGCCCGACGTGGTGTTCATCGACGGTATCGTCGAGTTCGTAGAAAGCTTCAATGACGAAGCGATGTCTAAGCAGCTCATCCACGAACTGCTGGTGCTGTGTGACAAGCACAACTGCGCCATTGTATGCGTGCTGCACACCAACAAGGCCGACGAAGACCACAACATGCGCGGCCACCTGGGCTCGATGCTGGGACAGAAGGCGGGTACGGTGTTGGAGTGCCGCAAGCAGGACGGCGTCATCACCGTGAAATGTACGGACGCGCGCCACTCCGAGATGCCCGACTGGAGTATCATGTTCGACGAGCAGGGACACATCGTCGATGCTGACGAGCGCCGCCGCCAGTTCATAGAGCAGCGCAAGGCCGAGGTGCAGCTGAAACGACAGGAAGCCACCGCCGAGAAGCAGAAGGAACGCCTGGACTATGCCCTGCTGGCCATCCGCGACAACGGCGGAAGCATCAGCCGAAAGCAGCTGACGGAGATACTGGTGAAGAAGTTTAATGTTAAGCGCAACACTATCTCTGGTGTCATCTCACAGTGGATTAATGAAAACTCTGTCATAGAAGTCAATGGCTTTATCCATGCTTCCGACAAGACCGCTTTACCTTTCTGACCGCGAAAAGATTTTTTGTCGGTCGGTCGAAGCTACCTATATATATAGTAGCTTCGACGACCGACGAGAAATCCGCCCGTAAACCCCCAAAAATAACAATCTCAAAAACAGACAAACATCATGAACAAAGATTTCCGTTATCAGTTAGAGTCGCGCCGTCTGACAGGCCATCAGCCCCGTAAGCTCAGCTGTCCGCACTGTGGTCGCAAGAAGTGTCTGGTGCGCTATGTCGACACCCGCAACGGCTTCAGCTACGTGGCCGACATAGTTGGCAAGTGCGACCACCAGCACTCCTGCGGCTACCACTACACCCCCAGCCAGTACTACCGTGACAACCAGTGGGCACAAGCGCCTGACGTGCGTCCTGAGACGTACTGCCGTCCCGCACCGTTGCCGCCGTTCCAGCCCATGCCCATGGAGTACGTTGAGCGCAGCCTGTCAACGCACAGCACTTTCTGGCAGTGGCTGTCAGCCGTCGCTGCCCCGTTGCTGGGCATCACTGCCGAGCGGCTGCAACAAGTACACAATGACTATCGCATTGGTGCCACGCGCCGTGCAGCGGTCATCTTCTGGCAGATTGACGAGCGGCAGCAGGTGCACGGCGGACACATCATGCAATACCGTACTGACGGCCACCGCGACGGGTTTCAGGGGTGGACACACATACCAATGATACGCGTGGGACTGTTGCCGCCCGACTGGCAGCTGCATCAGTGCCTCTTCGGCCAGCACCTGCTGCCACGCCGGCCTGAAGCCCATGTGTGCATAGTGGAGAGCGAGAAGACGGCACTGGTCATGGCGGCATGCCAGCCAGAGCATCTTTGGTTGGCCACGGCGGGCAGCGGCGGCCTGTCGCCCGAGAGGGTGGTGTGCCTGCGAGGACGCCGCGTGACACTGTTCCCTGACAGCGGCTGCTACGAGAAGTGGTGCCGACAGATGCAGCTTACTACAGGCATCAGCTACAACGTGTCTGCAGGGTTGGAAGGCTACCCTCCGAACACCGACCTGTGCGACCTGCTGATGAACGAGTAGCTGTACACGGCACCAAGTAGTGACGGGAGAAAGCACTGCGTTTTTGAGGGAAATCACTATCGTTTTCAAACAGCAAGACCGTCTTTTGGCCAGAAACGACGGTGTTTCCAGTCAAAAGCACCGCTGTTTTCCAAGGGAAACAGCGGTGCTTTTTTTGTAAAGTAACGCTCCGCCCTTACTTCCTTTCGGCAGGATTCTGCAACTGGAAGCCCTCCTGGCGATTAGGTTTCTGGAATGAGTACTCAATACTCTCCACGATGATAGCACGAGGCACGATGTAACTATTCAACGTATTATAGTTGTAATGCCATTGATTGCTGACGAACTCTTCCTTGGAAGCTGCCGTCACATGCATGAGGTCACTACGCGAAGGAGTCGGAATCTCACTAACCCTGACAATCTCCTCTACGCCAGTATTGACATCCACGCGGACCAGATACTTCCAGCCATCCTTCGGAGCTTTTACAATATACGCATGATCAAGACCTGCCTTCTTAGCCTCCTTGAGGAAGATACTCTTCATTGATGCCTGAGGGACGCACTTGTCTATGCCAACATGAATGATGCCTGGAGTGCACTTTGATACTGGAGAATTGAACTGGAAACGCTCATTACCAGTCGATTCCATAGCACCGATAGCGGGATGGCGCCCCGTTAGGAGAGTCTTCAGAATACCATTCTCGATGATTGTGAGCGACTTTTTAGGAGCCACGCCGTCAGCATCCACCTTATAGTTTGCCAATAGCTTCTGTCCCTTGTACTCAGGGGTATCAGCCCACTGGGAAATACTCATCTTGGTATCGACAATACGCTTGCCAAGCATCATACTGCTGACGGCACTCCCCTTTTGCATGTCACGAGAGGCCATACAACTTGTCTTGACAACCTGCTGCGAGATAGCCTCAACAACAGACTCATCCTCAATCATGATCGGGCCTACATAGAACTCCTTCACCATCGGAGCATCTGCCTTCTTCATTAAAAGTTCACAGAACTCCCTTGTGCGCTGCCTCAGCTCATCAAGCGAAGGCAACTCATCAATAGTCCTTGCAAACACCTCAAACTGATCATGCAGGGATGAACCGTCACAGGTCGTGATGTTTCCATTTATGTTCAGTTTTATCTCAGGACGCGCAAAACGCAGTTTCTGTCCTTCGGATGTAACGCGGTAGATATCCTTTGCCTCCACATTAAAATGTACATCGGAATCAAACATACGAGGATAATCAGCAAAGATAGCTGACAACTCAGCAGCATACCTTATCATCAAGGCTGTATCAATAGGAGTCACGGCACTCTCCTCTATGTATTCTCTTGCAGGCAGTTCAAGCATCTCTGGAATCTGTAGATCCTCCTCTGGCAGAGGATTCACCTTTCGCATGCTGGTCTTGGCTCCCATGCTTTGGAGAGCCATCTTGTAACTACGGTCACTAATTATCCAGAATCCACGGCGTATCATATCATAGTCAGTCTCGTATGGAAGGGTGAAGTTCATATCAAAATTATCCACAGCCATCATACTTGTCGTCATCTTGTCGCCAAGTGACAAATTGATAAAGCCACGATTCTGACTCTTATAATAATTAACGCGGTACACACCACCAAGTGAAGCTGACACATTGGCCATGTTACCATGAATAAACCTGTAGTCAACGAAGTAAGGAAGAGGGAGATTGGCGAAGTGCAGACTATCCTTCGTGCGCTTCATCTCATCTTCCATTGCCTTGAAGATAATCTCACCCGTATCCTTACCAGCCTCCTTACCGTATGTCGTGGTATACTCAGGAAGCTCCAGGGCTGGTTCTACCATCTTCTGATCATTGCTACGCTGTGTCTCTACCTTCGAAACATAAATACAAGGTGAGGTGGCAGATACAGGAACCCAGCCAGACTCCGCGCCACAGTCACCTGTAAACGTAGATGGCGTATCACCAGCAGCCGTGATGTTAGAGAACATGGCCAAAGGTGTGCCAATAAGATTGACTCCACGCACAAGTTCGTCCTTGCGACCATCCACATAAACCCTGAACACCTCCACAGGAGTCACGTTGAAGGCATTGAGATGATCAGTAAGAGTAAAACCGCTGGTCACCGTGCGGAAGAAATAGCCATACTCCTTACCTTGCTGCTTTGCCTCCTTGATAAGCATCTCGCGAAGCTGAGCCTCGGTATATGGCTGGTTGGTCTCAACAACCAGATTCGACTGTCGTGCCACAGGATCATTGCCACCGACAGCCCTTCCATGGCCATTGCTGACTGGGAATCCGTCAATCGGAATGCGACACATCAGGAACTCCTTCAGCACGCCATTCTCAACATTCTGCACCCGACGAGCCTTAACGCCCTCGTCATCATATTTATACGAGCCATTGAGAGCCTGCTTGCCGTAGTAATTCCGCGTAGGGTCACAATACACGCTGAAAGAAGCAGGCAGAACCCGCTCGCCTACCATGTGCTTAAAAGTCTCACCACCTTTCTTCATGCGATGACTCTCAAGACGATGACCGAAGATCTCATGGAAGAACACACCACTTGCAGAACTAGAAAGAATGGCAGGACCGGTATAAGGATCGGCAAGAGGAGCATCACGAAGGGCAAGCAGACGATTCACGATGTCATGCGCCTTGGCGACAAGCACCTCCTCGGAAGGAAGTTCAGCCTCACTGAAGCCAAAGAAATCCTCATACAGAGGGCATTGCATACCATCGGTAGCAAGAATCATGGCTTGCAGCATGATACGGACACAACGGCGGTTCTGCACCACCGACGTACCATCCGAGTTGACAATATACGTCCTGGTTGTCACAAATTCAATATTTGCAGAACCACCTTCGAGCATACGGCACTCCTTGAACACGCTGCTCACCTTGTTGAGTTTGTTCTTCCATGCCAGGGTGTCTACCATCCATGGCGAGAGAGCAGCCTCATAGTATGACTCAACAGGAGCATCTGAGAAGCATGGTGACTTATCCTCGAACTGTGCATCCGTCCTTGACTTCGCCACAGCCTCCTCATAGCGTTTCACAGCCGTGCGGTATCTGTTCATGGAAGCGTACCATATCTCATCACGATACTGACGCAACGGCCCTCCAGATATAGCCACGCCATTGCCTTGAGCATTTCTGTTATTCGCTTGCTCTATGCCCTGATTCTCAAACTTATAGTTATCGAGTTCCTTGCTGCCTATGCGTATGTTCGGCACAATGACACGACTATGATTGTCGTTTACAGACGCCGAACCAAAGTCGCTGTTAATTGAGAGAGTCTGACTGTCCTGCATACGCAGACTCATAAAGTACGCAGGTACAGGTTTCTGTTTCAATTGCGCCATAGAATAGTTCAGCTCTTCCTTAAGAGTCCGAAGAACAGAATCTGACTGTTCCGTCTGCGCCTTCAATCCGCTGCTTGCCATTAATAGCAAAAACGACAATAATAATGTACGCATTTTTAATAGTTTTTGGTTGTTAAAATCTTAATTTAGTTTCCTGTTTAATTGGAAAGAAGAGTTTTGCTTGTTGCCGGAAGGAGTTGTTTCCTCATGTGTGAACATCATCGTGTTGCCGCTCTTGTCAAACGAGACAACATATTCAGCCTTTGCGTCCTGATGCCTGAATGACTCCAGGATGTCTTTCCTCATCATTTCCTTCTTGATTTCCAGGCTGTCTTTCATACGTTCCAAAGACGACTGGGGGAAATTCCTCGTGTCAAAGTCGAAGGAAAGCATTTCTGCATTACTGAAATCGTAGACGGTTGTCAGCTTGTCGCCATCCAGTTTCCATTGCCCTTTCGTGTGGAAGGCCGTAGGAATCAAGAGGAGGACCTCTTTCTGCTCCACCAGGAGTAGAATCTGCGCCTGAAGCTCCATGACCCAAGTCCTTTCGAAGGTGTTGTCCGCATGAAACACGATGGTGTCCTTATCCAACAGCCATGTGCCAATGATTAAGTCGGCTATGGTCTGCTGCGAGACATTCTCCGAATTCTGCCTAATATACTTTTCTATTTCCTCATCGGTGATGTCCATCAGCAGCTTGTTCTCGCGGTTCAGCCTTTCCAGCTTTGTAACAGCATTATGATAGGCTTCTCTCCGGATGAAATAGCGCTTGATATAGAGCGTTGTCGATTTGTGTGCGAAAACTGACTTCATCACATATCGCCGGGCTTCGGGGAGCGGAACGCCGTGGTGATCGAGGGCTTCGGTGGGCAACTCGTACAGGGCATCCTCGTATGCATTCTTGCTGACTGGGCGCTGGAACATGGGCGCATCCGCCATCACCTTCATCAGCGAGCGGCGCACGTAGTAGCACGACTGCACATTGTCGTAGAACTGGTTGTTCCCCAGGTTCATGCGGGCATCGATACCGCTGTTGAAGGCGTTCTCCTTCGTGTCGGCTGTCCACTCCTTCACCACCGCAGGGTCGTCGTACAGATACTTGAACGCCATGTCCAGCGTGTCTATCGGCAGCGAGTCGATCAGTTCCTGATGGCTCGCGACATACATTGCCACCTTGAACAGGCTGTCCTCCAGCTGTATCTCGTCCTTGAGTCCCTGCACAATCTCGTCGATGTCGCACACCGCCATGATGGCCGTCTCGCGCTGGGCAGCCCGCTGGTGGGCCTTCTCCACCTTGGCGTTCACGAAGAAGGTCAGGCCCACACCGATGGCAGTACCGAGGATGGTCAGCAGCAGTTCGCTGAGCCATCCCTTTCCTGTCGGCTTGTGGCCGAACTTGGGCATCTGGAGTTTCACGTTCATTTACTTCTTTGAATTAGGACTTGGTTGTAGGGATGTGTTCTACTGGTGCTCTTCGATGTATTCTTTCATTCGTTCCACCCAGCTGCCGTCATCCGGGCCCTGGCGCAGACAGTCGCTGAAACGCCACTCACCGTCCTCACGGACCACGCGGAACACCATCTCCACCTCCTCGCCGTTACTACTGAAGTCGTAACTCACAGTGCCTTCGTTGCCATCGACATCCACCTCGATGTTGTCTACCGAGAATGGGGGTGCATAGTAGCTCCACATCTCGGCTCCCCAATCATCGCCATAGCCAAAGCCCCCGCCGCTATCCAGACCGCGGTCAATCTCGCAGATCTTGGCAACAAGCTTCCTGAAGTCTTTTGAGCAGTACTTGGCGATGAAGTCAACCTCGGGTGTTTCCTCGTCATTCAAGACTGGGCCGAAAGTAAGGTCGTTGATGTCATCGTAGACCGCGTTCACCAGGTCGGTGATGGCTTGCTCCGCTTCGGCCGGGTCGACAGCCTGTTCATCCTCTACGGCTCCCTCTGTCACCTGCTCGGTGGCAGCCTTGTCCTTGTCACTCGCCTTGTCCTTGCTGGCGTCTTTCGAGCCGCAAGCCACCATCACGCACATCGATACTGCGGCAATGGCAATGTCAAAAAGTTTCCTTTTCATTGTACTTTTTTTTAATAAGTTATGGTTTGTAACGGTCGTCTGTTGTGGTTTCTGCTTTTCGGTGGCAAAGATATGCATTTTTCTTGACACAACAAAACATCGGCGTAGTTTTTTTTCTCCGTTCAGTCGGATTTGCAATTTTGTATCTTCTGCCTTATTTTTCACCCGATGACAGTAATGACAGATGACAGTTTGAAAACAAGGCCCTATACATGGGGCAAACGCATTGGTTACGGTCAGAAACAGTAGCGGTTACGGTCATAAACACATTAGATACGGTCGGAAACACCGCTGTTTTCGGCATTAAGTAACGCTCGATAATAAATATGTTATTTTATTGAAAATAAATGGCTTAAATATTTGGTGGAATGAGATATTTTTTGTACCTTTGTAGTGTTGGAAGAGGTGAGCTGAAGGACCCACGGCGATGCCGAACCAACAACGAGAGTTCTACCATTTTCTAATAACAAAAACAATCAAGTAAGGTTATGTTGAAGCTGAATTTCTACAAGAACAAGGTGGCGGGCAGCGAGAGCTATGGCAAGGTCTATGCCCGCGTTGAGAACGCTGACCCCATCGGCATCGATGAGCTGGCACAGTACATGTCGGAGAACACGTCGTCGTTCTCCAAGGGCGAAATCTCGGGCATGCTGAAGGACGCCGTGCGCTGCATCCGCCAGCACCTGCTGATGGGCCAGCCGGTGAAGCTGGACGACCTGGCCATCCTGAAGGCTGCCGTGTCGGTGAAGCCCGCTAACAGCGTCGAGAAGTTTGATGCCGGGGTGAACGTGCGCTGCGTGCGCCTGCAGGCCCGTCCCACGGGACTGATGGCCCGCATGGAGCTGACGAAGGCCGCACAGCTGGGGCTGTCGTCGCTGGCACAGCGCATCAAGAGCGGCGAGCTGACGCTGAGCACGACCAAGGGCGAGTATATCGAGGGCGCAGGCAGCGGCGAGCCGACGGTCAATCCTTGATTCGACTATCGCATGTTTTTTGAAACACAGAGGACACAGAGGACACAGAGTTTTTTATCACGCATTTGGTAAGAAGCTCTGTGTGCTCTTTTATTCTCGCGCAGAGTCGCAGAGTGTACTATTCCACCGCTATGTCGTCTACTTCCGTGTGAAATGATATTGCCATCTTATTCCATCACTCGTTTCTCGCCATTTACGATATAGATACCCTTTAAAGGCTTCTGTGCCAGTCTCCTACCGTTCAAGTCATAGTAACAAGTTGGGACGTCTTTGTCAGCTATGGACGGTTCGTTGATGGCTGTCACTGAATTGTAGTTGACAGCCGTCAGCCAATTCTTTACCAGCGATGCACGGCGAGAGTGGTTGGCGTGGTTAATCCACAGATTCTCACTGAAGTACTTACCGCCAGGAACCAGTCGCTTGCAGTCTGCAACCACACCGCTGATGCTGCTGCTGGCACTCGACACAATCAGGCCGATGTGCTTGCCAGCCATCTGTCCTCCGTAGTTGAACAGGTAAGTCTGCATCGGTGCAGCCATCTGGCTCCACCAGAGGGGTGTGACGATGACGATTGTTTCATAGTCGTTCAGCGATGTGGTCACAGGGTCGATGGCCGGATAACTACTTGCATTGTTAGGATTCGCCTTGATGGCATTGAGCAGTTGAGTACCCAGTGCATAGCCATTGGCCTCGTATTTCAGTCCTTTCTCTTCAGGCTGTATCTCCAGCACATCAGCATCTATCTGGCTGGTCAGCGTGGTGACAATCTCACGGCAATAGTTGGTGTAGCTATAGTACACCACGAGTGTCTTTGCCGATGCGCTTGTGCTCAACAAGGTGAGCATAGCAGCGACCCAGGCCCAGGTTCCTAATGCAATCTTTGCCATATTCCTTTGTATTGATTATTAAATTGTTTTAACTGAGTGCAAAGGTACGGCGAAAACACTGATAGATTGTTAAATATAATACGGATTGTTCAACCAAAATTACGGAAAATGACGAAAAACGTGTATCTTTGCAACCGTCATGAAGAAGATATTGAAAGTTCACAACGTCAACGACTACGCCCAATACATCGGTGCGCCGTGCCTTCATCCGCTCGTCTCCATCATCCACTACGACGAGCTGGAACATTGTCGTCATTCTCTCAATAACTATGATGTCTACGGCATCTTTATCGGCGATGAGACGCTGGAGGAGCTCACCTACGGTCTTACCACCTACGACCTTCATCGTCACGCCCTGATGTGTGTTGCGCCAGGACAAATTGGCGGCAAGGCCGACACGGGCGAAGAGATACAGACCAAGGGATGGGCGTTGCTCTTCGACCCTGAGCTATTGCACGGCACCGACCTCGAGCGCAGGATGTCTTCGTTTACATACTTCTCGTACAACACCAACGAGGCACTGCTGATGACCGCTGAACAGCGGCTGACCATCGTCGACCTACTGGAAGCCATGCGCAAAGAGCTTGCACAAACGGATGACCACACCCAACATATCATCGTTGCCTACCTTCAGCTGATTCTTGAACAGATTGCTCGATACTATGCCAGTCAGCTCTCCATGCAGACGCAATCTTCCTACGACTTGCTCACACGCTTTGAGAATCTGCTGAAGCGTTATTACGACGAAAGACTGCAAATGACTCACGGACTGCCCACGGTGAGATACTGTGCTCAGGAGCTCTTCCTCTCAACCAACTACTTTGGCGACTTGATTCGGCAGATGACCGACGACACTGCCGGGAACATCATTCGCCGCTTTGTCATGGGCCAGGCCCAAAAGCTGCTCATCAGCGGGGAGACCATCACCGCCACATCCCACCTGCTGGGTTTCGAATATCCTCAACATTTCACGCGGATGTTCAAGAAGCACTTTGGCGAGTCGCCAAGTCAATATGTGAACCGCACTTTACGAGCATAA
>CAMVKN010000007.1 GCA_947168045.1 uncultured Prevotellaceae bacterium | reverse complement strand
TCAGTCCGCGTTGTCCGCTGCTCAAAATCGGGAGTCCGCGTAGTCCGCTGCTCAACATCAGGAGTCCGCTGTTCGCTGAGGAGGTCGAGGGCCTTGGCGACGATGTCGAGAGTGCGGGTGGCAAGCAGGAGAGCCTGGGTGCGCAGGGCGTCGTTGGCGTTAGCGTTGGCGTTGTCGTTCTGTGTCATACGTGTGGATTTTTAGTTTTGCGCGCAAAGGTACTGAACGGACAGCGACAGTGGCAGCTGTTAACACGGAATTAACGCTTTTTGGCCGGCTTTAACAGCCGACCGCACAAACTATCCTCGTACCCCCGCACCTCCGTACCCCCGTACACCCGAAAAAACGTAACACCGAGTACACCCGAAAAAGCGTAACACCGAGAAATGCTGCACTACTTGCACTACTTGCACCGAGGAGACACCCTTCGGGAGTAGAAAAACAGCACTTTACGGCTCAATTCTCGAGAGAATCTGACCGAAAAACCGCACTTTATGTGTAAAAAGCGGCACTTTATGAAATTATCTCCATGCCTGGCTGTCATAAAGCGGCACTTTACGAAATTATCTCCATGCCTGGCGGTCATAAAGCGGCGCTTTACGGAATTATCTCCATGCCTGGCGGTCATAAAGCGGCACTTTATTGAAACCGGGTGGGCTATTGGCTATCAGGTGCAAGTAGTGCAACATTTTTTGCCATTAGCTCACACAACGAATGGACAGAAGAAAGCAAGCATCGCAGACGAGGGTGCGACCTCACGTCTGCGATGCTTGACTTACAGTATGTAGCGATGGTTACCTCACCACCTTGCGGGTGACGGTCTTGCCGCTGGCGGTGGTGACACGCATGAGGAAGAGACCGTGGCCGGGCGAGGTGACACGCTCGCCACCGAGGGTGAAGAACTCAGTGCTGACGGGCTGGCCGTCGAGCGTGGTGCTGATGCCGGTGGTATCGCCACCATAGTGGTACTCGATGTAGAGGATGACACACTGCTGCTCACCGGTGTTGGTGAAGGTCAGCTTGTCCTGGACGTCGTCGAGGGTGAAGGTGACGGCGTTGGGGTTGTCGCGCGAGGCATCAAGGTCGAGCACAGTGGTGGTCTGAGCGGTGTAGCTCTTTCCAGCCACCTCTTTCCAATAGCTGGTGCGGCTGCTGGAATTGGTGCCGGTGACGCTGTAGATGATGAGCTTCGTAGCCTTGGCCCCCTCGGGCATGAACACAGTGTTCTGTGCGCCGTTGCTGAGCTTGATGGCTGTGCGCTCCAGCACTTGTCCGTTGTACGGAATCTTCAGCTTCGGCGTGCCAGCTGAGGTGTATGCCTTCTGCAGGTTGCCGGTGATGACCATCGAGAAGCCGTATGCCTCGTCGTTCTCGGCACCCACCATCATGTTGTTATAGCTGCTGTTGTCATAGCTCTTGGCCACCATGTTGCCCCATGCCAGGAGGGCCGTTTTGGTCTCGCCGACAGGCTGCGGCTCGGTGCCGCCCTGGTCGGGGTTGGTCTCGCCGCCCACTACACGCAGGACGCCCTTGGTGTAGAGCTCGGAGGCATCCCAGGTCTGTCCCTCACCGGGTGTGGCAGGCTGAATCTGGGCAAAGGTGCCGTTGATGGTGCCGCCAGCCAGGTTGAAGATCTGGTACTCCGTCTTGTCGTAGGGAGCCTCGTCCATCTCCACCTTCAGGATGTTGTCGCCACTGAGCGTGGTGGTGCCCTTCAGGGTGATGGTGTTGCTGGTGGTGCGGTTGGCCAGCACGTTGAGCACTGCCGTGCCATTCATCTTCAGCGTGTTGTTGAACACCAGTCCGCGGCCGTTGACCAGGGTGTCGCCAGCCTGCAGCGTACCACCCGTGTTGATGGTGGTGGGCGCAGCCAGTGCGCCTGTTCCTGCCAGCGTGGCATTGGTGCGCACGGTGACGTTGCCCGTTCCGCTGTGTGTGCCGTTGACGATGAGGGTGCCGGCGGTGACGATGGTGGTGCCGCTGTAGACATTGTTGCCCGTCAGGCGCCAGTCGCCCACACCTTGCTTCTCAATGCTGGTCTTGCCCTGCTGTCCTCCCTGTGCACGGTTGTCGATGACGCCGCGGAAGGTCTCGTCGGTATTGGCCGTTCCCACAATCCAAGTGCCGCTGCCGTTGGCCGACTTCACGTCGAAGCCCGAGAGGTAAGTGCCTGCATCGCCCGAGAGGCCGCCCAGATAGCGTGTGGACTGGTTCTTGCTGCCCACCACCTGCGCATTGCCCTTGAGGTAGAGCGTGCCGTTCTTGATGCCTTCCCACGAGGCGCTCTTGCTCATGGCAAACTGGCTGTTGCCTGCCGTACCTGTGCCGTTGACAATGACCTGTCCGGTGAATCCACTCCAGTCGCCTTCCAGATATTCGCGAATCCAGTTGACCTCCCACTCCACGGTGCCGCTGCCCGACACCTTGTTAGCCATCTCGCAGTTGCGGTAGAACGAAATCTTCGACGTGGTGCCGCCCACGAACTCAATGGGGAAGGTGTACTTGGGGTTCTTGTCGTTCTCGCTATGGGTAATGAACTCGCCGCCGGCCATCACCAGCTTGTCGGCTGTGCCAAGGGCAGCCAGCGAGGTGTTGTAGCCCTCGAGCACGATGCTGCCGCCATTCATGACCACATTGCCGTCGAAGTTGAAGAACTTGGTGTTGTCCTTTGCCACGACAATGCGTCCCTGTCCGTCAATGGTGAGGTCGCCCTGTCCCTCGATGCTGCCGCTCATGGTCACCACCGTGCCGGCATTGGCCACGCTGAGGGTGGTGTTGTCATAGAGGGTGGCTGAGCGGTTGGTGGCGGTCGATGCGCCGGTGTACTCGTAGGTGCCACCGTCCATCACCCAGTTCTGTGCAAACTCCTGGCTCATGCCCAGTCCGCTGGCCACGCCGCCATTCTTCAGTGTTGCGAAGCTGTAGGTGCCCTGGTGCAGCACGGTTGGTCCCTCGTAACGCTGGTCGGAGGCGATGGTGAGCACGCCCTGGCCCGTCTTGTTCATCGAGGCCGAACCGCTGATGTAGCCATTGCCGTTGATGGTGACGTTGGCATCGCTGTAGACGACGACGGCCGTCTTGGGCGTGGCCTCGGTGAGGGTGATGGTCTCGTCGTCGAGCGGGTTGATGAGCCACTGGCCGTCGCCGTCGCCCTTGAACGTCTCGCAGTCGATGATGTCGACCTGCTCGGGACGCGTCTTGACGGTCAGCCCTGGCGTATATTCCGACAGGTTGCTGCCCTTGTAGGCACAGACGCGCACCTCATAGCCCTTGCCAGGCTGCAGGGTGGCATCGCTGATGGTGAAGGTGCTCTGCTTGGTACGTCCCACCTCGGTGAAGACGCCATCCTTCTTCAGCTCCACGATGAAGCCGTCCTCGTTGTCGCTGTAGTCTGCCCAGCTGAGGGTCAGGCTCTGCGTGGTGGCCGACGCGAGCTGCAGCAGCATGGGTGCGCGCAGGAAGAACTGGCGCTCGGCCTTGGTGATGGAGTTGATGTAGTTCTCAATGTTGGCATAGCCGTTGGCATCGATGACCATGGCATCGTTGGCAGCGGGGTTGCATCCGTTCAGCTCCTCCCACCAGTCGGGCATGCCGTCGCCGTCGGTGTCGGTCTCCTTCGCTCCCTGGAACCATGTCCAGCTGTCAGGGGTGCCGATGGGCAGCTCGTTCTCCTTGGTGATGAGCTTGCCCTGGGTGCCAAAGCTGAGCACCTCGTCAACCATGTAGCAGTCGGCCAGGTCACGATAGGGCAGCGAGGCGCCCACCTCAGGCAGCAGCTTCTCGACGAGGTCCTTGGCGGCCCACTTCTCCAGCTCGGGATAGTCGTAGGGTGTGCTGACGCGGTCGCCGCCGCCGTCGCCGGTGAACTCAGAGGGGTTGAACACGCCGTCGCGGTTGGCATCCTGCCAGTTGTCGACACCGTAGAAATGGAAGTTGCTGTTGCCACCCGCCAGGCAGTTGCCACCCACGGCGGGACCGTTGATGAACAGGTTGTTCTCGATGTTGACATAGCTGGTGCCCTCGCTGTCGCCGCCCATGTTGTAGGCAGCATTCTTCCAGTTGTAGACCAGGTTGTTGACATACTGGTTCTTGCCCTTGACCTTGAAGTTGCGCGTTGCGTTGTCAACGAGCAGCAGGCGATAGAGCGTGATGTTGTCAGCCTGCATCAGTCCACCGGCCGAGTGTGTCATCAGTCCCTGACCCACGATGCTGTTCATCAGGGTGATGTTCTGCGGTGCCGTGCCCTTGTTGTCCCAGTTGATGGAGAAGTTCTCGTCCTGTCCCCATGCGAATGAGCAGTGGTCGAAAATCATGTTCTGACCGTTGGAGATGCCGGCGCAGTCCTTGTCCTTTGAGCCCACGGCGCCCATGCGGAAGCGCATGTAGCGCACGATGATGTTGTCGGCCCCTGAGAAGCTGACGCCATCGCCATAGACGGTGACGCCCTCGCCGGGCGCCGTCTGTCCGGCCACGTAGAGGTTCTTGGCAAAGGTTAGACGCGAGTTGATGCGTATGACACCTGAGACATCGAAGACGACGATGCGGTTAGGCTGGCTGACGGCATCGCGCAGCGAGCCGGTGCCCGAGTCCTTCAGATTAGTCACATGATAGACCGTACCCGTACGGCCACCAGTGGCAAAGCGGCCCCATCCCTGTGCACCAGGGAACGCCAGCTGCTGTGCACTGGCCGTGAGACATGCCACGATGAGCATGAAGCCCAGAAGAAATCTTTTTGTTCTCATTGTAATTATTAGTTTAGCAGATTATTTTGTTTTTGTCCTAATCAATCACGCCGACAATCTCGCTGACCGATGCTACGCCGTGGCGGTCGAGCCAGTCGTTGATGCCGTCGCGGACCTTGACGGTGACGGTGGGGTCGATGAAGTTGGCCGTTCCTATCTCTACGGCTGTGGCGCCGCACATGATGAACTCTATGGCATCGCGGGCCGTCATGATGCCGCCCAGGCCGATGATGGGCAGCGAGACGGCTTTCCTGACCTGCAGCACCATGCGCAGGGCAACGGGCTTGACGCAGGGACCGCTCAACCCGCCGGTGCCTATCGACAGCACACGGCGACGCCGCTCGATGTCGACGGCAGTGCCCATGAGCGTGTTGATGAGGCTCACGGCATCGGCTCCGGCAGCCTCCACCGCACGGGCTATCTCGCCGATGTCAGTGACGTTGGGCGAGAGCTTGACGATGAGCGTCTTGTGATAGCGCTCACGCACGGCCCTGACCACACTCTCAGCCCCGGCACAGGTGACGCCGAAGGCCATGCCGCCGTCCCTGACATTGGGACACGAGATGTTCAGCTCAATGGCGGGCACGTGCTCCAGCGCATCGACACGGGCGGCACACTCGGCATAGTCGTCGGGCGACGAGCCACTGACGTTGACAATCCAGGCCGTGTCGATGTCCACGAGCTGGGGGTAGATGTGCTCGCAGAAATAGTCAACGCCCTTGTTCTGCAGCCCCACGCAGTTGAGCATGCCCATGGGGGTCTCGGCCATGCGCGGATAGTCGTTGCCCTCGCGGGGCTTCAGGGTGGTGCCCTTGACGATGATGCCGCCAATGGCATCCAGGGGGACGAGGTCCTGGAACTCCAGCCCGTAGCCGAAGGTGCCCGAGGCGGTCATCACGGGGTTCTTCAGCCGCAGCGCTCCTATATTCACTTCTAACTTTGCCATAGCAGTCTATTGATGTTAAACACTGGCCCTTCCTTGCACACGCACAGGTTGCCCTCGGTGGTTTTCTCCACACAGCACAGACAGGCGCCCAGCCCGCAGGCCATGAGGTTCTCTAACGATGCCTCGCAGTCAACGCCCTTCCGACGGGCGTAGGCGGCCACGGCCTTCATCATGGGCGTAGGGCCGCAGGTCTGGATGAGGTCGAAGTCTACCTGTTGCAGGATGGAATGATTGGTGACGAAGCCCTGCTCACCCGTGGAGCCGTCCTCGGTGGTGGTACACACTTGCCCATACTGTCTGAAGGCATCGAGCATGAGCAGGTCGTTGGCCGAGCGGGCCCCCAGCAGGAAGACGGGGGCGATGCCCTGCTGGCGCAGCGCGGCGCCCTGATAGAGCAAGGGGGCCACCCCTACCCCACCGCCGACAAGCAGCACACGGCAGGGAGCCACGGGCAGGGTGAAGCCACGGCCCAAGGGCAGGAGACAGTTCAGGCGGTCGCCCTCGCGCAGCGCACCCATCTGCCGGGTGCCATCGCCGATGGTGGCCACGAGGAGCCACAGCTCGTTGCGGCTGCGGTCGACGAAATGGATGGAGATGGGCCGGCGCAGGAAGGTGGCCGGCGAGCCGTCGACACGCACCTCGACGAACTGGCCGGGCAGCATCGCAGGCAGGGGGTGGTCGGCATCGGTGAGCTTCAGCAGCACGTAGCGCTCGTGCACACGTGTCACCGCGGTCACCGTCAGGTCGAGCACATATTTTTTGGGTGTGTCCATTGTTCTGTTACTTATAGTTAGGTAAAGACGGTGCAAATTTACGTAGATTTTCTGAGATAAGCACGAAAAAAGGACAGAAATTATAAAATTTCTGTCCCAAGGTGTGCATGAAGCAGGCTGATGTCTTACTTCACGATGAGCTTGCGGGTGTTGCCGTTGGCCTGGCGCACGATGTTCAGACCGTGCTGTGCCTTCAGCTGGCTGCGGCCCATGAGGTCGTAGAAGGCAGCAGGGGCGCTGCTGTCTGAGCGGTGCTCGACGATGCCTACGGCAGAGCCGTCGGTGACGGCGGCCTTGTTGGCGTTCACCACGGCGCCGGTGTTGTTGTCGATGAGGATGGCAGCCACCTTCAGCTTCGTCAGGTCCTGGATGATGGGCTCGTCACTGGTGTTGAGGGCATCGCTAAGGTCAAAGGCATAGCTGAGCTCCACGGGTACGTCGCATGTGGCCTCGCTGATGGCATTGTCAGAACCGCCCAGAAGCTCAGAGGTGAGCACGACGACATCGTTGAACACAAGGCCGTAGAAATAATTATCGGTAGCCTCGGTGAAAGCATCCATATACTGAGGATAGCCCTGTGCGCCATTAGCAAAGTAGTTGCTCTGTCCCCACGTCGGGTCGGTCAGGCCGTCGGCCAGGAGGATGTACTCCACGCTGTAGTCGCCATCGGCCATGTCGAAGGGGAAGGTGACATTAGCTGTGATGCGGACACTGGACTGGTCGCTGCTGATGACGGGAGCGACACTGATGTCGGCCAGTCCGAACTGCTTGTTGCGGGCAGCAAGGTCTTTGTCGATGTTGAAGTCAATGGAATAGGTCTCGTCAGTTCCGTAGTAGGCATCCAACTCAGTGGCACGGTCCATCCATGCGTCGGGGAAGCCGTTAACATACGAGGGGAAGTAGTCAGCATCCATAATCTCCAGCTGGTCGGCATTGTGGTAGCTGGCCAGGACGTATTCGTCAGGATAGAGCTCGGCAAGCTTCTCCAAGGCCACAAAGCCACGGGGGCAGTAACCACACCAGAAGCCGGTGTACTCCTCAAGCAGGGTGCGTTTCTTGGGCAGCGTGTTGAGGGCAATGACGGGAATGTCGGTGGCGGCAGAGGCATCCTCGTTGGCCACGCCGTTGACCTTCGTCACCGTCAGGGCCAGCTCATAGTTGCCCTTCTCGGCAAGAGCGGGAACGGCAAAGGGAACGGTAGCCTGATATCCGAAGGCGGCAGGGACGTCGAGGGTGAAGCTCTGTGTGCCCGTCTGACCGGCCAGCGTGTAGGCAATCTCGAGCGACTGTATGCCCTTTGCGCCATGGTTGACGACGGTGAGGGGCAGCTCAGCGGCCTGACCCGTCATGACATAGTGGACGTCACCATCGGCCAGGGCCACGGCGTTACTCTTGATGGAGGCACCAGCCAAGGTGACGTTGATGAGCAGGCTGTTGCCGAAGAGCTCGCTGACGTCGAGCCACTTCAGGAAGCCGTCGGAGGTGTGCATGTAGAAACCGCCCTCGGTAACCTTGTTGATGACGGCGATGGGCATAGCATTGGCCTCGAAATCATCCACATTGTTGACGGTGAGCGAGTAGCCCACATAGACGCCCTCGGCGGGGATGGTGTAAGGCTTGTCAAGGGTGACGGTGATGTAGCCGGCCTCGTCGGGCGTGATGCCCTTCACCACCAGGTCGGCAGCGTTGCGGCCGTTCTCCACACGCAGCTGTGAGGTGAGGAACACGCTGACGTCGCTGATGCCTTCAACCTCCTGCAGGGGGATGGTGATGCTCTCAATGAGCGCACCGGCGAAGGCGGGGTCAGACAGACGGATGGCCACGTCGTAGGTCTCGGGCTTGGAGTTGTTGGAGACGGCAGAGATGGTCTCATCGCCAGTCACCAGGGTGTAGTCAATGCGGTTGTCGCTGGCACCGATGGTGGCATCGGGATAGGCTGGCTGGGCAGCAGCAGGCTGCACCTCGGCACCCATGCCCTCCACTTCGGCCCAGGCTATCTCGGAGCGGCCCTCCTCGCCTGCACCACGATAGATGGCCTGCACACCGTATGCCTCAGGACCAATGACATAGTAGTAGACTTCCTTTGAGAGGCCGGTGGAATAGATGTCCCAGTCGTCAGTGTAAGCATAGGGTATCTCAGTCATCGTCTCTTCTTCTTGATTCATGTAGTCCCACCAGGAGAGGCTGAGCGGGCGCTCCTCGCCGTTGACACGCACCCAGAGGACGTAGCTGAGCTTGTCAGGCAGGATGTAGTTGCCATCGACATCGGCAGCGGGCAGGTCGAAGCTGATATACCCCCAGCCGTAGCCGCTGAAGAAATAGTTGGCACCACCCTCGAAGAGTTCAGTAATCTGAGGTGTGGCTGGCGTGGCTGCCACCTCGACGAAGGGAGCCATCTGGGCTTTGTCGAGAACGGACATGTAGTTAACCGCGGTCTTGCCGCCGTTGAGCAGGAAGAGCGAGCTGTTGGAGAGCGTCTTGGTGGAGGCATCATAGTCGAACACGATGTCGTTGTCAGCAAGCGTGTACTCAGTGTAATACTCGTCATAGTATGAGTCGTACAGCTCCTCGGCAGTGGCCGACATAAGGTACTGGTGGTAGCCGGCCTCGACGTCGGCACCGATGTACTGTCCGTTCTTGAACGTTACCTTGTTGCCACTGATGGTGCCCTTCACCCATGTGTCAGGCAGGTTGGGGTCAATGCCCTGCACGTAGACATCGTCGCCGCTGAAGCCCACCTCGACCAGCGAGCCCTGGTAGCCATCGGCCGAGAGGCTGTAGGTTGTGGTCTGCAGGTTGGCGGGAGCCTCAACCAGCTTGTCGGTGACAGCGGTGAACGACATGTCCCAGTCAGCATAGCCCGACCATGAGTCGTCGTCATCGTAGCACAGACCGACGTAGTCGCCGGACTTGGAGCTGATGTTGCCCGTGGCGGGGTCGTAGCTGAGCGTCAGCGTCTGGTTAGCGCTCTTCGCATACCATTGCTCAGCGGCATCATACTGCACCATGGCCACCTCAAGGTTGTAGCCCGCATCAGGGAACTCGTAGGCCACCTGTGGCAGCTGGATGACGATGCTGTTGCCCTGAAGGGTACCCTCTACCCAGGAGTCAGTACCGGCCTGCGATACAAGATTATGGATGTAGACCGTGTTGTCCGAACCGAACACCACATTGCCTACAGCGCCTGAGAGTGAGGTTTCGAGTACATAGCCCCACATGGAATAGTAGGCGCTGCCGCTGCGGCTGTAGAACACCTGCTGACCCTGGGGCTGCTCTTTAATGATACGTGCGGGAGCCTTGCGAAGGGCGGCGGGATGATGCTTCTTGGCCAGCGTCTTGCCTAAGCTCTTGGCATGCGAGGCTGCGACCTGGCGCAGACCCTGCTGAAGCTCAATGCCCTGCTGCTTCTGAAGTGACTGACGTGAGGGCTGCTGCTTCACAGCCAGGCCCTTCAACTGTGGTTGTTGCGACAGGGGCCGTGCCAACGGCTTGCCCTGCGCCATGCTGCCAGCTGCGACAAAGAGGGCTGCCAGCAAAAAGAGAGTAATTCTTTTCATGGACGTTTAGTTTATGATTGATTAAAAAATAATGTATTAGCGGATGCGGACCTTCTGCACCTGCTGTGTACCATCGGACAGGAGGGTTTTCTTCACAAAGACACCATGGCGGGGCTGGAACACCTGACGGCCCTGAAGGTCGTAATAGGACACCTGACCGACAGGCTGCGACGAGGGAAGGCTGGCGACGGCCGACGGAGCACCGTAGTTGAACTGGAGCGTCACCGTGGGGCCCGACTTGTCTTTGGTCCACTTCTGCGTAATGACGTTCTTCTTAAAGGTCAGCAGCTGGTAGGTGACCGTAGCGGTGCCCTCCTTCGTGGGCAGCCACTCCGTCTGCATGTACTTCAGCTGGCCGGCTGCCAGGTTGCCGCTCTCAGTGGTGTAGGTGCCGGGGCGCGTCTGCTGCGCACAATTCTGCGGAAAACAGGTCTGGAACGTTCCGCTGCCGATGGACGTGATGGTGTAGGTGCCTCCACCCTGGATGTCGCCATCGGTGATGTTCTTGACATAGAGATGGGTGGGCAGCTGCACGTCGCCGAAGTCGTCGGTGATGGTCTCCGTCAGCGTCAGCGTGGTGCCGTCGGCGATGATGTTGCCGTCCTTGTCGGCAAACTGAAGGGGAAAGTCGGACTGTGCCTGCATGGCAAGTGCCGCAGTAAGCCCGGCTACGAGTGTAAAGAGTTTCTTCATAAGCATATTGTTTTTTGGGGATTTGACATTTAGTTGACTTTGGCTTTGACAACCTGCTCCACGCCACTGTCACCATAGACGAAGGCGACGACGCTCAGGTTCGCGGGATTCCATTCGTCACTGATGGGCTGGCTGAAGGTGTGCTCCTGCTGCTCGCCAGCGGCGATGGTGAGGTCGGTGCCCCACGTGCCGTTGACGGCCGTGCGCAACACGTGGTTGTGCACATAGGAGCGGTTGCTGCTGCCATCGGGCATGAGCTGGATGGCGACGATGCCGTCCTCGACCACCCACACCTGCAACTTGCCCGTGACGGTACCGCTGAGCCCCGTCTCCTGCACCAGGATGTCAACCGCCTGGTCACGGAGGGTGGCCTTCAGTTCCATCTTCACACGGGCCGGCTGGTTGAGCTGTCCCATGACACCGGCAGTCCAATCGTTGACATTGTAGAGCAGTCGACCGTCACGGTTGACCATGCCGCCGGGCTGCGACTCCACCTTCCAGTAGTCGTAATAGGTGCAGCCATCCTCGGTGGTGAGCGGCAGCAGGGCACCGGAGTTGTTCTTTCCGAAGGGACCGGAGTAGACGCCCACGGCGATGAACCGCTCGGGCTGGGCTGCGTGCAACTGTTCGATGACCTCGGCACCGAGAGGGCAGTTGATGCAGCGCTGGCCAGTGAAGTCCTCAAGCAGCACGTTCTTCAGCACGACGGCAGTGTCGACAGGCGTGGAGCCGCCTTTGACCTCGATGAGCCGCTCGTCGTCGGCAATGTGGTCGCAGCCGACAAGGAGGGCCGCCAGCAGGCTGGGAATAATAATCTTGATGTTCATGTGCTGTTCAGAAATTATAGTTGTAGGACAGGGTGAAGCCCTTCGTGGCTGGCACGTAGCGGCAGACACCGCCGGCACAGTTGTAACCGGCACGCGTGCGGCCATAGCCAGCCTGCAGACGGTGGGCACCATGGTTGTAGGTAACCAGACACTGATAATAGTGGTGGTGGGTGTTGTCAGCATAATAGGCCGGGTCGCTGTCACCGCAGTTCCAGGCGTCGGAGAGGGTGAACATCCAGTGGGGAGCCAGTGACAGCTCAGCAAGGGCAAAGGCCCAGTCGCCCTGGTCGTCCTTGGTGGCCAGGTATTGCAGTTCGCAGCGCAGCTTGGCCTTTGGGGCCAGCTGCACCAGACCGTCAGCCACAACGATGTCGGAGTGGACCATGCCACCCTCGCCCTCCACCTGGGTCTTGTTGTAGCGCTGGTTCATATACATCAGGTTGAGTTTGAAGGCACGGCTGAAGCGGCGCGTCAGCTGCACGTTCAGGTCCTGGTAGTAGGTGTCGCTGCCCCACTGGAGCCAACCGTCGTCGATGGCCCGCACGTATGAGTAGTTCAGCTTGACGTTCATGCCGTACTTGCCGCCTAAGACGCTCTTACGCTTGAAGTTGTAGCCCAGCTCGGCCTGATAGGCCCACTCGCCCTGGGCCAGCTGTGTGGCGTAAGGGTAGAGGGCGGCCAGCGTATAGGTGTGGTCGAGGGTGAAGGCGGGCAGATGGTTGACAAAGGCCGCCGTTCCCATGCCGTTGCGGCGGCTACGCCACGACATGTTGTCAGAACGCTTGGCCTGCAGCAGCATGCTCACGCCACGCGTCGAATAGGAGGCCGAGAGCATGGCGGCATGGCCGTCGGCATAGCTGTAGTGGTTGTCAAACGACGGGTCCTGCGTCTTGTGCGCATACTCTGCCAGCAGGCCTAAGTCGCCATGGTTCAGACGGATGCGTGCATCCCAGGCATTAACATATTTGGGCAGATTGTAGCGGTGTGTGGGGTCGGCATAGATGTCCTCGTCCTTCTCGTACTTATTGACCCATGAGGCCCCGACGCCGATGCGTGTATCATGGTCGGAAAGACCCGGAAGCCACTCATCAAGGCTCACCTCGGCATCGGCACCCGAGACGAGTCCCCCACCCCAGCTCCAGTAACGGCGCTGCCGGCCGCTGAGGGCCTTGACAGCCACCCCCTTCAGGGGGCGCAGCGTCAGACGAGCACCGAGCAGCGAGTTGTCGATGCCTAAGGAGCGCTCCTCGTATGTGCGGAGAATGAAACCCGACCCGAACTGCTCGTAGAACGTGCCCACGGTAAGCTCGTTGTTGCCCAGACGGCCCTTAACCCAGAAGTTGGGCACACCCCAACCCTTGAAGTCTTGCTCAAAGCCCGGCAGGGGGTGCTCTAAATACTCCAAGCGCGCACCGGCATCGACGTGCTGGCTCTGCAGCTGCAGGTCGACGTAGGTGTTGGTACAGAAGTCGTCCTCCTTCTGCGCACCGATGTCACTGTCGGACTGGGGCAACAACATGTCGCTCTGGATGCTGCCCGTAAGGGTGATGCCACGCTGCTCCTGTTGGGCATGAACGGCAAGGAGCGGCAGAAGGAAGGCCGCAAGGAGGAAGATGCGGAAAGCTCTGCTCATGACGGCGCTATTTAATAAGTTCGCGAACTTTATTGATAAGCTCCTCCTCAGCCCCGTCAGTATATCCATTGTGCTTGTAGACAATGTTGCCGTTGCCGTCAACAATGAGCACATAGGGAATCATCTGGATGCCGAGGGCACGCTTGAAGTCGCCGTTGGCATCAAGCAGCACCTCATATTCCCAGCCGTGGTTGTCAACCAGCGGCTTGACCTTGTTGATGTTCTGCCCCTGGTCGATGCTGACGGTGATGAGCTTCACGCCTGTCTCCTGCTGCCAGTCCTCATAGACCTCGGCAATGGCGTCGAGCTCACGGATGCAGGGCTTGCACCAGGTGGCGAAGAAATCGATAATGAAGGGCTTGCCGTTGTTCGACAGCGTGTCGGTGGTGACCGTTCTCCCGTCGAGATGCTTCAATGCAATGGAGGGCAGCTGGGCGTGGAGACAAATGGAAAAGAGCCCCATCAGGGCAAGTAGAATGAGCTTTTTCATCTTTAGTCTTACAATGTGTTAGTTTTTTGCCTGCAAAAGTAATAAAACAGAATGAACGCAGCCATCTTTTTCACAAAGAACTGCATATTTTTAACAAAAATAACACATGTAAGACAAAGTGGCAACAGCCACTATTCACTTCTTTGAGGGTACGAAGCTCTCCCAAGTCTGGTCGTCATAATAGACGCGAATCTCGGTAACACGGCGCTGAGGTTTGTCAGGAATTTTTACCTCCTCACGGACAATAATCTGAGGTGTATTACGTACACTATTGATAGCATTGGGCTGCGGAATGGCTCCATGTGGGGTAGGAGCAGGACTCACACCGAAGTCAATCATCGGCTCGGAAGGCGACGCACTGTTTTGGGGACGACCACCAAGGGCCGATGGAGCGTTGTCGAGCTGAGGCACGTCCTGGTGGTACATCTCGCCTGTGCCAAAGACAAGCCAGTCGGTATTGATGTCAGGAATTTTCTTTTTAATCATCTCCACAATGTTCAGGGTGGGGCGGGTGCGGTCATTGAAGATGCCACTCAGGGTGGCAGGGTTCGTACCGATGAAGTCAGCGAACACTTGTTGGGTCATGTGTTGCGACTCCATAATCTGTCTGATGCGGTCTTTCATTTCTGTCATAAGCACATTTTTCGCCTTTTTGGGCCTTTTTCTTTGAGTTTACAAAGGTAAATCTTTCTTTTGAACTACGCAACATTTTCAAAGAAAATTTTATCATTTAAAAGTTTAATTTTGTAGTTTTGAATTTGTAAATGCAAAGTATAACAGCTCAAGAAACGCTCTTTAAATTTTCAAATGTGAATAAATGGAATTTACTAATTCAAAAGTTGTTTAGAGGACAAAATGACTAATTAACTGATTAAGTATGAGATACTAATCACAGCAACGCGCAAAAAAGCGGATAGAGGACGTTTAACATTCCAAACGGGCTTATTTATATCAACCAAATCTTCGTTCTTTAATGTTATTAAATTGGGAATCGGACGGTTACGCATGCTCATGCCATCTTGCATATTTATCAATTCAAAAACTTAAACCTTGAAATTTAAAATCAAATATTTAAATTCTCTAACCACAAATTTGAGATTTGAAAACATAAACTTAGCTATCTTGAAGGAATATTTGTAAAGCGACGCGGCGCGTTTAGGATTTTAAATTTTACGTTTCAAAACGCAAACGAAAGTTAATTGTAAATTCGGGGGAGGCCAAAATATCGAAAATCGCCATAACTAAAAAATTCTGGTCGACGGGTTAGGAAGCCCAAAATTTGCGAGTTTTGAGGGTAGTCATTTCACGCTAAAGTGCTGACTACATTAGTATTGGGCACAAAAAGAGCACTTCCGGGAAGTGCTCATTTTAGCTAAAAGAGAAAGCCAGAAAGGGCTTTTTCAATGCAAAATGTAAAAAATTAGTTCTTTCATCAGCTCGCCTGGAGGCGTATTGGCGTTGTCCAGACCCTTACTTTTGGCATCCGTCTCGCGTATTTTGCTAATTATTTGCATCACTTTTTTTCCTGAGTAATTTCGCATGCCTGTCATGTAGTCTTTCGCCAACCATGGATTTCGCATTTCCAGCCACTGTGCAACGCTCTCCTGACTGGTCCGCTGGGGCGCATAATAGGCGATGAGTAGATTCTGGAAGTAACTGAAGAGCAACGGGAGAAATGAGTAGATGCTTCCTGCCTTCGGATTTTTGTCAAAATAAATGACAATCTGATTGGCCTTGTAAATGTTGCGGTTGACGATGGCATCGCGCAGCTCAAAACCGTTAAAGTCCTTGCTCACCCCTATCTGGTCTTCGACCACCTGTGGAGTGATGCGCCGGTCGTTCTCAGGCAGCGAGATAAGCACCTTGTCCAGCTCGCTGGTGAGACGGCTCAGGTCGGAACCGATGGCCTCGGCGATGAGTTGGGCCGACTTCGAGTCGATGCTGACCTGACGCTGGCTCAGATAGCCCTCTATGAATTCCGGCAGCCGGAAGTCCTTCAGCTTCTGACTCTCGAAGAGGATGCCTGCGTGCTGGATAGCCTTCACGTACTCACGCTTGCGACCATCTACCTTGCCGTTCTTATGACATATCACCAGGATGGTGGTAGACATGGGCTTCTCGAAGTACTTCTGCAGGGCATCGGTCTGCTTGATGTTCTGCGCCTCCTTGACGATGACCACCTGACGCTCGGCCATCATGGGGTAGCGGCGCGCCGCATCGGCCACCTGCGAGGCGGTGACATCCGAACCAAAGAAGATGGTCTGGTTGAAGTCGCGCTGGTCCTCGGGCAGGGCGTGCTCGGCAATGTAGTCACAGATTTTGTCGATATAGTACGACTCGTCGCCCATCAGATAGTAGACGGGCGCATACTTGCCGGCCTTGAGGTCGCGCATCAGACTGTCGTAGGTCACATTTTTGCTCTCTGCCATTGGTAATTCAAAAAAAAAACGTACCTTTGTGCCTGCAAAGGTACAAATAAGCGAGGGAAAAACCAAAAAAAGATGATGGAAATCAACCTGCCAGCATACGAAATGCGGGTGCGCGAGCAACGGGGGCGTCACGAGGTGTTCGACTTCCTGCGGCGGCGCTATGTGGCCCTGACGCCCGAAGAGTGGGTGCGCCAGCACTTCGTGCACTATCTGGTGGAGCACAAGGGTTATCCAAAAGGACTTCTCGCCAACGAGATGGAACTCCGCGTTGGCGAGAAGCGTCTGCGCTGCGACACCGTATTATATAATAATGTGTTGCAGCCCCTGATGATTATGGAGTACAAGGCACCGTCGGTGCCCATCACACAGCGTGTGTTCGACCAGATAACTGCCTACAACATCCTGCTGCATGTAGACTATCTGGTGGTGAGCAACGGCCTACAGCACTACTGCTGCCGAATGGACTACGAAGGACGCTCGTACACGTTCCTGAAAGAGATTCCAGACTATTCAATGCTTAATGCTTAATGCATCAGACCATATCATTTGCGTCGGTGGACTTCTTTGAGGTGGACGTCTTCTTGACGCTCCCGGCGGTTGCACGGCGACGCGTGGACTTCTTATCCTCAGCTGCCACTGGCTTCTCTACCTTGACACCGGCCAGCTCAGGGTCGATGAGGATGCGGCCGCAGTATTCGCATACGATGATTTTCTTGTGCATCTTGATGTCGAGCTGTCGCTGGGGCGGAATCTTGTTGAAGCAGCCACCACAGGCGTCGCGCTGCACATATACGATTCCCAGTCCGTTGCGGGCGTTCTTGCGTATGCGCTTGAACGATGTCAGCAGGCGCGGCTCAATCCTGGCTTCCAGCTCCTGTGCCTTCTCGCGCAGGTGGTCCTCCTCAGTGCGTGTCTCGTCCATGATTTCGTCCAGCTCGCTCTTCTTCAGCTCCAGGTCGCCCTGCTTTTCCTCCAGCACTGCTGCGCTGGTGTCCAGCTCGACGTTCTTCTCCTCAATGCGCCGGGTAGCCTCATTGATTTTCTTGTTGCACAGCTCAATCTCCAGCGACTGGAACTCAATCTCCTTCGACAGTGTGTCAAACTCGCGGTTGTTCCTCACCTCTTCGAGCTGCTGCTTGTAGCGCTCCACGCTGGCCTGACTCTCGATGATCTCGCCACGCTTCTGCGAGATGGCCCGCTCGAACTCACCAATCTCAGCCTTGATTCGCTCAATGCGCGTCGACAGGCCTTCTATCTCGGCCTCCAGGTCTTCCACCTCAAGGGGCAGCTCGCCACGCAGGGCTTTTTTCTCATCGATGGCCGACAGGGCCGTCTGCAACTGGAACAGTGTCTTCAGTTTCTCCTCCACGGAGAGGTCAGTTGGATCTTTCTTTGCCATAATTGCCGCCCCCCTCTTATTCCCCTTCCGGGGAAGGCCTTCCCGGGGGCTTGGGCCATTGTTATAGATACAGTATCGGGTTGGTGTTTGTCTCAGCTATGCATGTGGTCACCTCGGGACACTCACGGCTGATGATGTCCTGCAGCAGCGTCGTGGTAAAGTGCTCGCTCTCATAGTGGCCCACCACGCAAATCTGCAGTTTCTGTTCATAGCCGAAGTACTGGTGATAGTGCATCTCGCCGGTTACGAAGGCGTCAGCTCCGTGAGCCACGGCCTCGTCGAGCAGGAAGTCGCCGGCACCTCCGCAGATGGCCACCCTTGTGACGGGCCTGCGCAGCAGCTCGTTGCACATGGCGCTCTCCGCCTCCAGTTGGCGCTTCACGTGCATCACGAAGTCCCTGGCGGCCATGGGCTGACGCAGCGTCAGCATCACCCACTGTCCGGGCTTCGTGTCGCTGCCCATCTCCGCTATCTGTGGCTGCTCGCCCTCCTTCAAGGGCATGGCCAGCCGTTCAGCTATCCTGGTGTTCACACCGCCGTGGGCATTGTCCAGACAGGTATGCATGGAGACCACGCACACATCATGCCTGATGGCACTGCGCACCGTGCGTTGCACGTCAGTGAGGTCGCTCACCTGCTTCAGTCCGCGGAACAGCAGGGGGTGATGGCTCACCACCATGTTACAGCCCCGTCTGACAGCCTCGTCGATGATTTGCTCAGTGACGTCCAAACACAATAATACCCCTGAAACATCCGCCTCTGTCAACCCAATCTGCAGGCCGCTGTTGTCCCAGCTTTCCTGCAGCGGCAGGGGCGCGAATCTTTCAAGGGCTTCCACCACTTGTCTTATTTTCACGCTTTTTGTCGCTTTTAATCTAATAGGTTGCAAAGGTAGTGTTTTTTTTTCATTCCTCCATGCGGCAGCCCCCTTTTTAAACGATATTTAACTTACGCGAGGCGCGCCGCTTGGTGTGAAAAGCAAAAAAAGTAGTACCTTTGCACGCTGTAACATCATAAACACAATGAAACGACAACTACTTCTGGTGGTGCTTGCTGCCACCGCCCTGCTCAGCGCATGCCGCCGCAGCACCGAGCAACCCATTCAGGCCTTCAGGTCCCAGACTCAGCAGTCCCAGTACTCCCAGCAGTCCCAGAGCTCCCTGCAGTCCCAGAGCTCCCTGCAGTCCCAGAACTCCCAGCAGTCCCAGCAGTCGCGCCAGTCCCAGAACTCCCAGCAGTCCCTCTCCGACGCTGACCTCTTAAAGCAGCGTGTAGGCCGTGGCGTCAGCGACAAGCTGCTCACGCGCAAGGGCTACATCACGAGCTACAACAAGTCGACGCGCTGTCCCAACTGGGTGGCCTGGACGCTGACCAAGGAGCACACCTATGGCAGAATCCAGCGCGACGAGGAGCGCTTCGAGGAGGACACCGATGTGTCCACGCCGCGTGCCACCTTCCAGGACTACTACAACTCGCGCTACGACCGTGGGCACATGTGTCCGGCCGGCGACAACAAGTGGGACGCTGAGGCGATGACGCAGTCGTTCCTGATGACGAACATCTGCCCTCAGAACCACGGTCTGAACAAGGAAGACTGGAACGACCTTGAGATGCAGTGCCGCACGTGGGCACGCCGCTACGGCGAGCTCACCATCGTCTGTGGCCCGCTGTTTGAAGAGGAGAGCCCGCGCCAGATTGGGCGCAACCGCGTCACCGTGCCTACCGGCTTCTTTAAGGTGGTGTGCCGCCTTGAGCCACAACCCACGGCCGTCGGCTTCATCTTCACCAACGACGGCCACCGCCAGCCGTGGCGCAAGCAGGCCACCAGCGTCGACGAGGTGGAGCGCCGCTCAGGCATCAACTTCTTCCACCTGCTGCCCGACGATGTGGAAGACAGCATCGAGGCCGTCAGCACGCTCGACGAATGGTAAATATAATAAACGGCCCATTCTTGCGTTATTATAGACAGATGATACACCCATGGAAAAGCCGTGCGGCACGCTGCATGGCCATGTTGACACTGCTGCTGACGATGGTCATCGAGGCCGTCGGGCAGACATTTACGCTCAAGGGACTGGTGACCGACGACGAGGGCCAGCCCGTTGAGTTCGCCACCGTGGCCTGTGTTGAGCAGGGCAAGGTGGCCTTCACCAGCATCAAAGGCGAATACCGCCTCACGCTGGCTACGAGCGACTCAGTGACCATCCGCTACTCCATGATTGGCTATAAGACACGCACCAAGACACTGTACAAGCCACAGGGCACACAGACGCTGCGCATCGTGCTGCGGGCACAGGACGACCTGGGCACGGTGGTGGTCAGCGAGCGGCGGCGGCAGACAGACCAGATGGAGCAGCTCGACATCACCGACCTGCGCTCAGGGGCGGCCTCAGTGACGGGCAATGCCGTCGAGGACCTCATACAGCAGCAGGCCGGCGTCAGCACCCACAACGAGCTGTCAAGCCAGTACAACGTGCGCGGTGGCAGCTTCGACGAGAACTCAGTATATATAAATAATGTGGAGGTCTACCGCCCGTTGCTCATCCGCTCAGGACAGCAGGAGGGACTCTCCGTCATCAACCCCGACATGGTTGAGCGCGTAGGTTTCTCCACCGGCGGTTTCTCAGCAAAGTATGGCGACAAGATGTCGAGCGCGCTCGACATCACCTACCGTCGCCCCGAGCGCCTTGAGGCCTCGGCATCGGGCAGCCTGCTGGGCGGCTCGGTCTATGTCGGTTACGGCACGGGCAAATCTCAAGCCTCAAATCTCCGCTCGGCTCTGCCGCTTCGCCCGTCGAAGAAATCTCAAACCTTCTCCATGAGCCACGGTCTGCGCTACAAGACCAACCGCTACCTCTTAGGCTCGTTAGAGACCACGGGCGAGTATCGCCCGAACCAGCTGGACTACCAGACGTTCATCACCTGGCAGCCCAACCGCCGCTGGACGCTCGACGTGCTGGGCAACATCTCGGAGAACCACTACAACTTCCGCCCGAAGGACCGCGAGACGTCGTTTGGCACGATGGAGGACGTGAAGTCGTTCCGCGTCTACTTCGACGGTCAGGAGAAGGACATCTTCCGCACCCTCTTCGGCACGGCCTCGCTGACGCGCCACTTAGGCGACAGCACCAGCATCAAGCTGCTGTGGAGCGCCTTCCACACCAAGGAACAGGAGTGCTACGACATTCAGGGCCAGTACTGGCTGAGCGACACGCAGAGCGCCGAGCAGCTTGGCGTGGGCACCTACGCTGAGCACGCACGCAACTACCTGACGGCCGACGTGCAGAGCGTGAAGCTGATGGTGAACAAGAAGCTGAAGCGCCACGACATCGAAGGCGGTCTGACCTACAAGTGGGAACACATCAAGGAGCAGAGCCGCGAGTATGAGATGCGCGACAGCAGCGGCTACAGCGTGCCCCACCGCCCTACCCGCCTGGACCTCATCTACACCCTGTCGTCACGCCAGGACATGCGCTCACGCCGCGTGGAGGGCTATGTGCAGGACGTGCTGCGCTGGAACACCGTAAAGGATACTCAGTCCTCCCAGTCCTCCCAGACCTCCCAGACCTCCCAGGACTCCCAGAACTCCCAGTCCTCCCAGAACTCCCAGTCCTCCCACCCCGCCCGCGGTGCCTACTTCACGCTGACCTACGGCGTGCGCTTCGCCCACTGGTCGTTCAACCGCGAGACGCTGCTCTCGCCTCGCGTGTCATTAGCCGTGGTGCCCGCCTCCAACCCTGACCTAACCTACCGCTTAGCCACGGGCCTCTACTATCAGGCACCCTTCTACAAGGAGCTGCGCGACACCACGCTGACCAGCAGCGGCGTCACCGCCGTAACGCTCAACAGCAACATCAAGAGCCAGCGGTCGTGGCAGGTGCTGGCCGCCCTCGACTACCGCTTCAAGATGAACAACCTGAAGTACAAGTTCACTGCCGAGGCCTACTACAAGGCACTGTCGAACCTCATCCCCTACAACGTGCAGAACGTGAAGGTGACCTACTACGGCGAGAACCTCACCTCTGGCTACGCCCTTGGCCTGGACATGAAGCTCTACGGCGAGTTCGTCCCTGGCACCGACTCGTGGGTCAGCTTCTCGCTGATGAGCACGCGCCAGAAATACCAGGGCACATGGGTGCCGCTGCCCACCGACCAGCGCTATGCGCTGAACCTGCACTTCACCGACTACTTCCCCGGCACTGACCGGTGGAAGATGACGCTCCGCCTGGCCTATGCTGACGGTCTGCCCTTCGGCGCGCCCCACCGCGGCATCGAGGCGCAGAGCTTCCGCGCACCGGCTTACAAGCGTGCCGACATCGGCATGAGCTACTTGGCCATCGACGACACCCAGCGCACCACCTTCGGCATACGCCGACTGTGGATAGGTGCCGACTGCATGAACCTGTTCGGCATCAGCAACGTCAACAGCTACTACTGGGTCACTGACGTCACCAACCGCCAGTGGGCCGTGCCCAACTACCTGACGGGCCGACAAATCAACGGCCGCGTCATCGTGGAATTCTGAAAAAACACTCACCGCCCATGACAACGACCATCATTGCCGCCGTGGCACGCAACCGCGCCATCGGCCTCGACAACCACCTGCTCTACTGGCTACCCAACGACCTGCGGCGCTTCCGCCTGCTCACCACGGGCCACACCATCCTGATGGGGCGCCGCACCTTCGACAGTCTGCCAAAGGGTGCACTGCCCAACCGCCGCAACTGCGTGCTGACACGCAGCATCAGCCACCTGCCGGGCTGCGAGTGCTTCAGCAACTGGGACGACTTCATCGCCACCTGCCAGCCCGACGAAGAGGTGTTCATCATCGGCGGGGCCAGCCTCTACAAACAGCTCATCGCCAAGGCCAACCGCCTCTGCCTGACTGAGGTGGACGACACGCCGGCTGAGGCTGACGCCTTCTTCCCGCCCTACCATGACGGGTGGCACGAGGTGTGGCGCGAGGAGCACGATGCCGACGAGCGCCACAGCCATCGCTATGCCTTCGTCGACTACGCAAGGGTTGGATAATAATAAAGACAAGAACGAGGTGCCGGCATGATTGCTCCGGCACCTCGTTCTTTTGTAGTGATTCAGATGTGTGGCTTATTTCACCACGACCTTCTTTCCGTTGATGATGTAGAGTCCCTTGGCGGCCTTCTCCACACGCTGTCCGCTGAGGGTGAAGACGGTGCGCTCAGCCTGGTTGTCCTGACGGCTGACGTTCTCGATGCCGGTGACGACATTGTTGACGAAGGTCAGCTTAATCCAGTCAACGCCGAACCAGCGTGCACCCATCGTGCCGTTGTTCTTCACGCCGAGGCGCAGCGTGCCGTCGGCCACTTCAATGTTGTCAGTAGCCATGGTCACGAGGTTTGCATCGCCTGACTCCACGTCGACGCCCTTGAACACGGTATAGCTGCCGCTGGTGCCGTAGATACCGGCATTGCCGTTGACGGCATCGTTAGCCTCGCCGTTGGCCGAGTTCCACATCGATGCCGACAGCGTATAGGTGCCAGTGGGCAGACCGGTGACCGTCTGCTTCATCTCGAAGTTAGCCGAGTTCCACGACTCAGCCGAGTGTCCGGCGTTGCCGCCACCGCCCAGGTTCACATTCGTGACAGTCCATTTCGAGGCGTTGACGCTATTCACGTCGATGCCGGCATCGGCAAGGAAGAAGGTGGCGTCAACGGGGTTGGTAGCAGTGGCCTCGCTGAGGGTAGCCACCAGCTCGTCGCGGCTCACTAACTGCCACTTGGCATAGTCGGTGCTGACGTTGCCAGCCATCACCTTATACAGTGTGGCACCATCCTCCACCTGCTCCACGGCGTAGAGATTGCCGGCAGCACTGGTGATGGTGTAGTAGTGGTTAACGGCATCCACCTCGGTGAACGTCATGTTGGCAGCAGCTTGGTCCACAAATGGGTCTTCCCCGCCACCGACATACTGGTTGTCGCCACCGTTGTTCTGCTGTGTCTTGATGGTGTACACCCCGTCACTGACATAGTTCAGGGTGACGGCATACGGGTCGTTCCACACCACGACCTTCGTGCCGAAGTAGGCATCGCCCTTGAGGTAGGTCCCCGTTGCGACGTTGCGCAGGAAGAGTTCGGCCGAGCCCGACGTAGGCAGCTCGGCGGCACTGGCGGCCACACCACCCAGCATGAGGGCGGCAGCCGCAAACAGGCGTAATTGTTTTTGCATAGTTGTTGGTTATTAAAGTGAATGATAGAAGTGTTCAGTCTTCGATGATGCGGATGCCGCCCTTGTCGGCTGAGCTGACGCTCTGGGCGTAGGCACGGAGCGCCTTCGAGACGGTGCGCTGACGCTTCAGGGGCTGCTGCGGACGCTGGGCCAGCTCGTCGTCGGTGAGCTTGACGTTGATGCTGCGCGAGGGGATGTCAATGACAATGATGTCGCCATCCTTCAGCTTGCCGATGTTGCCACCATTGGCAGCCTCGGGCGAGATGTGCCCGATGCTCAGGCCACTGGTGCCGCCACTGAAACGGCCATCGGTGATGAGCGCACACTCCTTGCCCAGGTGCATGCTCTTGATATAAGACGTGGGATAGAGCATCTCCTGCATGCCGGGGCCGCCCTTGGGTCCCTCGTGGGTGATGACGACGCAGTCGCCCTTCTTCACCTTCCCGCCAAGGATGCCCTCGCAGGCGTCCTCCTGCGAGTCGAACACCACGGCAGGCCCTTCGAAGTGCCACAGTGCCTCGTCGACACCGGCGGTCTTGACCACGCAGCCGTCCTGGGCGATGTTGCCGAAGAGCACGGCCAGTCCACCGTCCTTGGTGTAGGCATGCTCCATGTCGCGTATGCAGCCATTCGCGCGGTCCTGGTCGAATGAGGGATAATACTCACTTTGGCTTCCCATCTTCGTGGAGAAGCGCCCCCCCGGCGCACTGGCATAAATGAGTTTTGAGTTTAGAGTGTTGGAGTTGCACTCTACACCCGAAATGTCATGGACAGCCATGGCCTCGCTGAGCGTCATGCCGTCGACGCGCTTGCAGCTGCCATCAATGAGGCCGCCTTTGTTCAGCTCGTTAAGGATGCCGAGGATGCCGCCGGCGCGGTTGCACTCCTGCACGCTGTACTTCTGCGTGTTCGGTGCCAGCTTGCACAGACAGGGCGTCTTGCGGCTCAGGGCGTCGATGTCCTTCATGGTGAAGTCCACCCCACCCTCTTGTGCCACGGCCAGCAGGTGCAGCACGGTGTTGGTTGAGCCGCCCATGGCGATGTCGAGCGTCATGGCATTGAGGAACGCCTGGCGGGTGGCTATCGAGCGCGGCAGGACCGACTCGTCGCCGTCCTCATAGTAGGCCAGCGCGTTCTTCACGATGAGACGTGCTGCCTGGCGGAACAGCTCGACGCGGTTGACGTGTGTGGCCAGGATGGTGCCGTTGCCAGGCAACGAAAGGCCGATAGCCTCGGTGAGCGAGTTCATGGAGTTGGCGGTGAACATGCCTGAGCACGAGCCGCAGCCAGGGCAGGCACACTGCTCTATCTGGCGCATCTCCTCGTCGCTGACCGTGGGGTCGGCGCCCTTCACCATGGCGGTGATGAGGTCGGCGTTCTCGCCACGCCACCGTCCTGCCTCCATGGGCCCTCCCGATACAAACACTGCAGGAATGTTCAGGCGCATGGCGGCCATGAGCATGCCCGGTGTCACCTTGTCGCAGTTGGAGATGCAGACCATGGCATCGGCCTTGTGGGCGTTGACCATATACTCGACCGAGTCGGCAATGATGTCGCGCGAGGGCAGGCTGTAGAGCATGCCGTCGTGGCCCATGGCGATGCCGTCGTCGATGGCGATGGTGTTAAACTCGGCAGCATAGCAGCCCAGCTGCTCAATCTCCTCGCGCACTATCTGCCCTATCTCGTGCAGATGGGTATGCCCCGGCACAAACTGGGTGAATGAATTGACGATGGCAATGATAGGCTTGCCAAACTGCTCATGCTTCATGCCCGTGGCTACCCACAGGGCACGCGCGCCAGCCATGCGCCGTCCCTCGGTGCACACGCTGCTACGTAATGGATGTTTCATGTCGTTGGGTTGGTTATTTTTTCCCGTCGTTGATGACGACGCTTTTCCTATTCGCGTGCAAATGTACGGAAAAAAAACGAAACCGCCAAGCAATCCGGCCACTATTTCCCGCCCATGACGCTGGTGCTTTAATACTATAGACTCCGATAAGACTTTAGACTACAGACCCTAGACTTTAGACTACAGACCCTAGACCACGGATTTAATGCGAGTAGTCTAAGGTCTGTAGTCCATTTATCTTTAGTCTGAAGTCTGTAGTCCATTCATCTGTAGTCAACCACACAGGGCGAAACATTACAGGCTGAAGCGGTAGCCCAGCGTCAGCAGCAGGTAGCGGCGCTTCACGTCCAGTCGCTCGTCTTCTTCCTTCGCTATGCTGTACAGGCCGAAGTGGTAGCGGGCATCAAGCACGATGTTACGCCACTCGTAGCTGGCACCGATGGGAACGCACAGGTCGAAGTCATACATCCGGCTCTTCACGCCCGTGTCGCTATCCCGCTCAAATGGTGTCTTGGGCAGCTTGGCTATGTCCTCATCGGTATACGTATGCATTGGCTCCAGCTCCCTTGTAAAGCCTGAGAGGTGATACTTCGCCCTTGCTGACATCAGCAGGCTGGGCTGTATGCCAGCCTTCAGCGTCAGGCCGGGCAGCACATGCAGCCCCGCCATCAGGGGAATATCCAGGCGCTCCGTCACCAAGCGGGGACGAGTAAGGGTAAAGTCAATCGTCGGCCCAAGATAATGTACCTGCAGGTCTTTCTTGATGCGGTCGCGCGTGTAGAACAGTCCGAAGTCGAAGCTCAGCAGGCGGCCGGGTCGCAACGAGGCTTCCACGCCGGCAGCCCAGGACACAGAGCTGCTGCAGCGCTCAACATCATCGCCCACAACCGATGCCACCGTCATGCCTGCCTTTGGCGTCACCGACCACAGGCTGTACGCTTCCTGCGCCGTGGCCACACCCGCAGCCGCCAGCGCCATAACACTAAGAATGACTCGTTTCATATTTATCAATTAGAGTATGCCGTGCTTTTCGCTGTTCTCTAATAGCTATAATCGTAGCGATGGTCATTCACGCTGCAATAGCTGATGGAGCCATCGTCATTAAATCCATAGCTATAACTTTCGGTTTCACTGCCTTTATGTCCATTTTCATTCCAGGTGTGTGTGCAGCTTACAGGCAGATAAAGCGGGCCATTTCCAAACTTCTTGATGATGGCCAACACTTCATCTATCCCATCACCATAAGCACCTCTAAGCGATGGGGCGTATTGACGGTACTTGTTATAATAGTCATTGAGGTTCTTGGCATATTCGTACTCGTAGGTCTCGAGATTATGATATGTGTATCCCATATCCGTCCCGTCAGTCTCCCACACAGCCGACATCAATTTGTCGTCCTGCCACGCCAATGTGAGTGTTTCCGTAGATTGCTCCGAGCGGCTCTTATTATTCCGTGTGAACAAGCCCTTCACTGAGACGAGATGCCCGGAAGCATCATAGTCAATCGTAGATGAACCTGTCATCCCCTCTTCCTCATTCTTCCTGTTCACTTCGACTTGCGTGACAAAGCCAAGACTGTTTTGGCTGAACGTGATGACCACTTCTTCCTTGCCATTATAGCTTTGTACCATCTTGTTAGGATTGTAGCTGAAGTCGTAACGTAAGTCACCATCGGTGACATGGTCTACCAGGCCGTTGTCTTTGTAGAAGACAACATAGTCACCCACCGATTTCACGCTTTTGCTGCTGTCTTTATCCGAGACATCTGGTGCAGGAGTGCCATTGTCATCATCGTCATCACCACATGAAACGAAGCCACAGCCCATTGTTGTTGCCATCATGACAGTAAACAATTTCAACAAATACTTTTTCATCATCGTTAAATTGTTAATTATTAAATACTGAAAACTTTCTACCTACTCCCGAACAGGTGAAGGGAGCATTGTTATGATTCATGTTTGCCTTCGATTAACGTAAAGACAATTGCAAAGTAGTAAATAATTACATAACACCAAGCATCTCGGCAAGGAAAAATTACACCAAAATTTCACCAAACAGCTCAAAAAGCAACACCTCAACGAGTTAGAAGCCTCACGGCGACCGGTGCTGTCGCAGGCGGCCAGCAGCAAAGCGCAGAGGATGGCAAGCAGGGCGTTGTGCAGTGGCTTACTCATTGAAGAAGGGTAATGTGGGGGGCACCGGCTGTGCCTCGCCGTCGTCACCACCTTCACCTTCCTCTCCCTCGCCGAGGTCTTGCCCCAGCTCACCGGCACAGGGGTCAAAGCCGGGGGTGATGTCGAACTGGTCCTGCTGGGTGATGCCCAGGCTGGGGTCGGCATAAATCTTCTTCATGTAGAGTCCGAAAATGGGCAGTGCTGCAGCGGCACCCTGTGCGAAGGCCATGCTCTCAAAGTGGATGTCGCGGTCTTCGCCGCCCACCCAGCAGCCTGAGACGAGCTTCGGGGTGATGCCCATGAACCAACCATCGCTGTTGCTGTTGGTGGTACCCGTCTTTCCGCCAATGGCTGCAGTGAAGTTATAAGGTGCACGACGCAACCGGCCACCCGTGCCGCCGTCGACGACACCGCGCAGCAGGTAGATCATCTTCTGAGCCGTCTCGTTGTCCAGCACCTCATTGCCCGGACGTGCCAGCACGTCGGCATTGTACACCTTGCCCTCGCTGTCGACAATCTTCGTCACATAGACGGGTGCCGAGCGATAGCCGTGGTTGACGAAGGTGGTGTAGGCGCTGACCATCTCCATCACGGTGTTCTCGCAGGGGCCGAGACAGAGTGCGGGACCGGGGAAGATGTCGGGGTTGTTGAAGCCATAGTCGCGCAGAGTCTGCAGGAAGTTACGCGGGCGCAGCACGTCGATGAGATAGGCCGACACCCAGTTGTTCGATGTCTGCAGGCCCCACCTCAGCGTCACCATCTCGCCCTCGCGAGCGCGGCTGCCGTTGCGCGGCGTCCATGCCTGTCCGCCCTCAGTGTAATAGGTGCGCTGCTCACAGGGCACCTCGCTGCAGGGGGTCATGTTGCCGCCGTAGGGCGACATGGCCAGCGAGTAGAGGAAGGGCTTGATGGTAGAGCCCACCTGGCGGCGTCCCTCCGTGGCCATGTCGTAGGCGAAGTGCTGGAAGTCCAGGCCGCCCACGTATGCCTTCACGTGTCCGCTGTGAGGCTCCATGCTGACGAATCCCGTGCGCAGGAACGACTTATAATAGAGTATGGAGTCGCGGGGTGTCATCGTGGTGTCGCGCTCGCCACGGTAGGTGAAGAGCGACATCTTGACCGGTGTGTTGAACGATGCATCGATTTCTTCCTGTGTGGCGCCGGCTTCCTTCAGCACACGGTAGCGCTCGCTCTGCCGGATGTTGCGCTTGATGATTTTGCTCACCTCGGCGGCCGACAGCGAGTTGGCGTAGGGGGCATTGCGACGGTTGCGGTTGCCGCGGTTGAAGGCGGGCTGCAGATAGTTGACCACATGCTCATAGCAAGCCTCCTCGGCATATTCCTGCATGCGCGTGTCGATGGTGGTATAGATTTTCAGTCCGTCGGTATAGAGGTTGTAGTCCGTGCCGTCGCTCTTCTTGTTCTTATGACACCAGCCATAGAGGGGGTCCTCGTCCCATGCTATCCTGTCCAGCTCATATTTCACGCGGTTCCACTCGGGGTAGTCGCTGCGCACTGGCTCCTTGGCCATCATGTAGCGACGCAGGAAGTCGCGGAAGTAAGTGGCCTGCCCGTCGTTGTGGTCAGCCACGTGGAACCTCAGTTCCCCGGCCAGGCTGACCTCCGAGCAGCTGTCTAACTGCTCACGGGTCAGATAGCCCTCCTTGAACATCTGCTGGAGCACCACGTTACGGCGCTGCTGACAGCGCTCGGTGTAGCGGCGGGGGTTGAAGTAGGAGGGGTTCTTACACATGCCCACCAAGGTGGCCGCCTCAGTGATGGTCAGCTCATGAGGCTCCTTGGAGAAATAGGTGTTCGAGGCGGTCTTGATGCCCACGGCATTGTTGAGGAAGTCGAAGTAGTTGAGATACATCGCGATGATTTCCTCCTTGGTGTAGGTGCGCTCCAGCTTGACGGCAATGACCCACTCGTTAGGCTTCTGCAGCAGTCGCTCCATGGAGGTACTGGCCGGGTTCTCCGTCCATATCAGCTTGGCCAGCTGCTGGGTGATGGTCGAACCGCCACCGGCGCTCTTCTGCCTCATGATGCCTCGCTTGATGATGGCGCGCCCCAGGGCCTTGAAGTCGATGCCGGAATGTTCAAAGAAACGGGCATCCTCGGTGGCCACCAGCGCCTCGACCAGGTGCGTAGGCAGGTCGTTATAGCTCACCATCACACGGTTCTCACGGCTCAGGCTATAAGTGCCCAGCAGCTTGCCGTCGGCCGAATAGACCTGCGATGCAAAGCGGTTGATGGGGTTTTGCAGCTCCTCAATGGGCGGCATGTAGCCGATGCGCCCGTCGGCGATGGCCCAGAACGCCACGCCCACGGCTCCGATGACGAGTACCAAAAGTGTCCACAGAATGCCGATGAACCATTTCCTAAAGTGTATCTTGCTTAGCCAACTACTCATTTTCTTGTCAGTTTTGACTGCAAAATTACACAGAAAAAGTGAGATGGCAAAGATTTTTCCAAAAAAGTAACCTTCATTTGGAAAAACTATAAAAAAAATACGTACCTTTGCAGCCGTTTAAACTTAACATATATTGTAAATATGATCAACATCACTTTTCCCGACGGCTCTGTTCGCTCGTATGAGCAGGGCGTGACGGGACTACAGATTGCCGAGAGCATCTCACCGGCTCTGGCACGCAGCGTCGTGGCCTGCGCAGTGAACGGCGAGACAGTGGAGCTGAACCGTCCCATCCAGGAGGATGCCAAGTTTGAGCTCTATAAGTTTGACGACGAGCAAGGCAAGCACACCTTCTGGCACACCAGTGCCCACCTGCTGGCTGAGGCGCTTCAGGAGTTGTATCCTGGCGTTCAGTTCGGCTTCGGCCCTGCCGTGGAGAATGGTTTCTTCTACGACGTGCTGCTGCCCGACGGACAGATGATTAAGGAAAGCGACTTCCCCACCATCGAGGCCAAGATGAAGGAGCTGGCCTCGAAGAAGGAGCCCGTGGTACGCCGCGAGGTGGCCAAGGCCGATGCCCTGAAGGAGTTTGCCGCCAATGGCCAGACCTACAAGTGCGAGCACATTGAGCAGGACCTGGAGGACGGCACCATCACCACCTATACACAGGGCAACTTCACCGACCTCTGCCGTGGTCCGCACCTGGTGGACACGGGCGAGATAAAAGCCATCAAGCTGACCAGCGTGGCCGGTGCCTTCTGGCGCGGCGACGCCACACGCGAGCAGATGCAGCGTCTGTACGGCATCACCTTCCCGAAGAAGAAGATGCTTGACGAGTATCTCCTGATGCTGGAGGAGGCCAAGAAGCGCGACCACCGCAAGATTGGCAAGGAGATGGAGCTCTTCATGTTCAGCGACAAGGTGGGCAAGGGTCTGCCCATCTGGCTGCCGAAGGGCACCGAGCTGCGCCTGCGCCTGCAGGACCATCTGCGCAAGGTGCAGAAGCGCTTCGGCTATCAGGAGGTCATCACCCCGCACATCGGCTCAAAGAACCTCTATGTCACCAGCGGCCACTGGGACCACTACGGCAAGGACTCGTTCCAGCCCATCCACACACCCGAGGAGGACGAGGAGTACCTGCTGAAGCCGATGAACTGCCCCCACCACTGCGAAATCTTCGCATGGAAGCCCCGCTCGTACAAGGACCTGCCGCTGCGCATTGCTGAGTTCGGCACCGTCTACCGCTACGAGCAGAGCGGCGAGCTGCACGGCCTGACACGTGTGCGTTCGTTCACGCAGGACGATGCCCACCTGTTCTGCCGTCAGGACCAGGTGAAGCAGGAGTTCCTGAACGTGATGGACATCATCGACATCGTGCTCAGCGCCTTCGGCTTCAACTTTGAGGCACAGATTTCGCTGCGCGACCCCAACAACCACGAGAAGTATGTGGGCACCGACGAGGACTGGGCACTGGCTGAGAAGGCCATCCAGGAGGCTTGCCAGGAGAAGGGTCTCAACGCCAAGGTGGAATATGGCGAGGCTGCCTTCTACGGCCCGAAGCTGGACTTCATGATTAAGGATGCCATTGGGCGTCGCTGGCAGTTAGGCACCATCCAGGTGGACTACAACCTGCCGAAGCGCTTCCAGCTGGAGTATACCGACGAGGATAACCAGAAGAAGACGCCGGTGATGATTCACCGCGCTCCCTTCGGCTCTTTGGAGCGTTTCTGCGCCGTGCTCATCGAGCACACCTCAGGGCACTTCCCCCTGTGGCTCACTCCCGACCAGGTGGCCATCCTGCCGCTGTCGGAGAAGTACAACGACTATGCCAAGAAGGTGGCCAAGGAGTTTGACCTGCAGGGCGTGCGCGCCACCATCGACCTCAGGAACGAGAAGCTGGGCCGCAAGATTCGCGACAATGAGCTGAAGCGCATCCCCTACATGGTTATCGTAGGTGAGAAGGAGGAGGCCGAGAGCCTGGTCAGCATGCGCCAGCAGGGCGGCGGCGAACAGCGCACCATGACCATCCAGGAGTTCATCGACAAGGTGAATGACGAGGTGGCTGAGCAGACGAAGAAGTTCTGACCGATACCATCATTATTATAACACGAATGGCCACCTGCTGGTGGCCATTCGTGTTTATTATCTTGGACTATGCTGGCTAAACAGCCGGACTAAGCGTCACCCTCGCCGCAGGCATGCAGGATGATGCTGGTGGCCCCAATGGTGAAAAGGGTGCCGTCGGTGATGATGCGCCGCTCGCGGGGCGGAATCTCGGTGTTGTCGACGAAGGTGCCGGTATTGCTGTTGGCGTCGCGCAGGATATAGCGCAGACGCCCATGCTTGTCGAGGCTGACATTGACAATGCAGTGCAGGAGGTCAACGCTGGGGTCGTCGGTCTCAATGGGCGTGGTGATGGGGTTACCCTTCTGGTAGCGGCCAATGGTGTTGTCGCCCATGTGAAGCGGCAGCTCCTGCTTGTAGTGGAAGACATTCTCAATGACAAGGAGTGAGCCATAAGAAGGCTCGGCATCAGCAGCTGCATCATCAGTATCATCATCATTAGCTGCAGGGGGGACAACAGGGGCGGCAGGGACAGCAGCAGCTGCCTGGGTCTTTAAGCGTATACCAAAGCGCCTGCCACACTGTTCACAGCGAAAGACTATTGTCTGTCCCTCAGCGCATTGGGTCTCATCGAAGGTGATGTAGTTGTCACATTTAGGGCAACGAACTCGTTTCATATTCAGTCCTTAACCTCCATGATCCAGGTGTTCTTGAAGACGCGGCTCTCAGAACGCAGCTGGCGGAGTGAAGCGGTGGCATCGGCCTCACTCTCATAGTTGCCATAAATGACACGGCGAATCTTCTTGGCTCCGCTGACAAGGATGTGAGCATCAGTGAAACCCTGCTCTTTCAGCTGACTGATGAAGAGGTTGGCATTACGCTCAGTGACCTGGCTGGCCATGACAATGCAGAAGGTCTGCCCTAAAGGTACAGCATCAGGAACAACCTCGGCCACGGGTTCTGGTACCGATGCCTCCGCTGCGGCCTCAGTGGGGGCTTCTGCCGCCTTGTCGGTCAGGGAATGGTCTGCAGCAGCCTCAGCAGGTACGGAGGTGGCGGGTGTAGTGCTCGTAGCAGCTACCGGCACGCTGATGAAAGCGCTCTGCTGCACGTCGGTCACCTTATTGCTGTTTGAAATGGGGGTGCCAATCATCAGGAAGGCGATGATGGCAGCAGCCACAGCCACGGCGTTGCGTAGCCACGACATCTTAATGGTAATGGCGCCCTCCTCAGGCATGGCGGGGCTATCGCTCTTGCTGCTCACCACAGTATCCTTTTCAAGCATGGACATGGGGAAAGAGCCAAGGCCATAGAGCTCGGGCGTAAGGATGCCCGCCTCGCATGGCTCGAATGAAAGATGGCCCTCGTCATTAAGCCGCAACACACCGATGTCGTTCAGCTCATATTCGCCCACGGTCTCCAGGTGCTGGCGCAACTCGTTCACTTCGTCCTCAATACGACGCAGTGCCTCGGGATAGCTTATTTCGTAGGCCTCGGCATACGACTGGGCAAGCAGCGAGTCGTTCATACGCAGCTGGGGGTTGAAGCCAAGCGTGCGTATGGGCGGCACGAACATGCCGTCTGTCTCATCATAGCGGGCATCGACATGGTGGGCCATGAAGCCACCCAAGTCGGGCACGATGACACAGTCGTTGCTCAACAACAGGATTTCTATATGTCGGTCTAATTCAATCACGGTGCAAAGGTAGGTATTTTTCTGCTTTCACCAAAATATTAGGCCATTTTTTTTATGTTTTTCTTTTGCTTTTCGCTCGCTTATTCGTACCTTTGCACCCGCCAAACGGCAAAAATGCAAAAGACATGGAATACAGAAAGACTGACATTGAAGGTGTGTACATCATTGAGCCGCGCGTCTTTGGCGACGCAAGGGGCTATTTCATGGAGACATGGAAGGAGGCCGAGTTCAATGAACACGTAGGACCTGTGAACTTCATCCAGGACAACGAGTCGAAGTCGACACGCAACGTGCTCAGAGGACTGCACTACCAGAAGGGCGAGTGCAGCCAGGCCAAGCTGGTGCGCGTCATCAAGGGCCGTGTGCTTGACGTGGCCGTTGACATACGCCGCCATTCGCCCACCTTTGGACGGCACGTCATGGTAGAGCTGAGCGAGGAGAACAAGTTGCAGCTGTTCATTCCCCGTGGCTTCGCCCACGGTTTTCTGGTGCTGAGCGACGAGGCCATCTTCACCTATAAAGTAGATAATGTATATGCGCCGCAGGCCGAGGCTGGCATACGCTGGAACGACCCAGCGCTGGACATAGCATGGCCCGTCGACCCAGCCAAGGTGCTGACCAGTGAGAAAGACCTGAAGCAGCCACTGCTGAAGGATGCGGAGCTGTTCGATTGATTTGAGAATTGAGAATTGAGAATTGAGATTTTAAGGTTACCTTCATTAAGCATTAAGAATTAAGCATTAAGCATTAAAAGACATGAATATCGCAATTGTTGGAACAGGATATGTTGGATTAGTATCGGGAGCCTGCTTCGCCGATACGGGTGTGAACGTGACATGCGTCGATGTGGACGCCGCCAAGATTGAGCGTCTGCAGAAGGGCGAGATACCCATCTACGAGCCTGGCCTGGACGAGCTGGTGAAGAAGAATGTGAACGCCGGCCGACTGAAGTTCACCACTGACCTGGCTTCGGTGCTGAACGAGCAGGAGATAGTGTTCTCAGCCGTGGGCACGCCTCCCGACGAGGATGGCAGCGCCGACCTGAAGTATGTGCTGCAGGTGGCCCGCACCATTGGACAGAACCTGAACCGCTACCTCGTGGTGGTGACCAAGTCGACCGTGCCCGTGGGCACGGCGAAGAAGGTGCGCCAGGCCATTGAGGAGGAGCTGGAGAAGCGCGGCGTGGACCTGTCCTTCGACGTGGCCTCGAACCCCGAGTTCCTGAAGGAGGGTAACGCCATCAAGGACTTCATGAGTCCTGACCGCGTGGTGGTCGGCGTGGAGAGTGAGAGGGCCAAGAAGGCGCTGACACGTCTCTACAAGCCGTTCCTCATCAACAACTTCCGCGTCATCTTCATGGACATCCCCTCGGCTGAGATGACCAAATATGCTGCCAACTCGATGCTGGCCACACGTATCTCGTTCATGAACGACATCGCCAACCTGTGCGAGCGCGTGGGCGCAGATGTTAATATGGTACGCGCGGGCATCGGCTCCGACACCCGCATCGGCCGCAAGTTCCTCTATGCCGGTTGCGGCTACGGCGGCAGCTGCTTCCCCAAGGACGTGAAGGCGCTCATCAAGACCGCCGACCAGAACGGCTACTCCATGGAGGTGCTCAAGGCCGTGGAGCGCGTGAACGAGCGGCAGAAGGGTGTGCTCTTTGAGAAGCTACAGCGCGCCTTCGGCAATGAGGAACTGAAGGGTAAGACCATTGCCATGTGGGGCCTGTCGTTCAAGCCTGAGACTGACGACATGCGCGAGTCGACGGCACTGGTGATGATAGCCAAGCTCTTAGAGGCTGGCTGCACGGTGCGCGCCTACGACCCTATCGCCATGGATGAGTGCAAGCGTCGCGTGGGCGACAAGATTACCTACTGCCGCGACATGTACGATGCCGTGCTCGATGCCGATGCCCTGCTGCTGCTGACCGAGTGGAAGGAGTTCCGACTGCCCACATGGGGCGTCATCAAGAAGGCCATGCGCCGCCCACTGGTCATCGACGGCCGCAACATCTTTGACATTGAGGAGCTGCAGGAGAACGAGTTTGAGTATCACTGCATAGGTAAGTGAGGCCTCCCCAAGCCCCTCCGAAGGAGGGGATGTTTAGGGCCTCCCCAAGCCCCTCCCAAGGATGGGGTGTTTAGGGCCTCCCCAAGTCCCTCCGAAGGAGGGGATGTTTAGGGCCTCCCCAAGTCCCTCCGAAGGAGGGGATGTTTAGGGCCTCCCCAAGCCCCTCCCAAGGAGGGGGATGTTTAGGGCCTCCCCAAGCTCCTCCGAAGGAGGGGGTGTTTAGATAGATAATGCAATGGAAAGAATACTGGCACATCATGTAACCAAACATCCCCTCCTTCGGAGGGGCTTGGGGAGGCTTATGCCTTGGGGGCTCTTTATTTTCTTGTTGTCTTCCTGCGCGCACAAAGAGCAGAAGGACGGCGTGTCGCCGAAGGAACAGCCACAGGAGAACCGTGAAGCCAAGGCAATGCTGCAAGGTGTGTGGACCGACCCGCAGACCAGCGAGGTGGTCTTCAAGGCCGATGGCGACACGATTTACTTTGCTGACGCAACCAGCCTGCCGGCTTACTTCCGCATCGTGGGCGACTCCATTGAGCTGGGGCCTAACAAGTATTACATCTCCATGCAGACGGAACACAACTTCCAGTTCCGCAACCCTGGAGGCGACGAGGTGCGATTAGAGAAGCACGACGCAACGGACGATGAACAGCCGGAGTTTGTTGAGCAGGCGCCGCAAATCATCAGCACCACCCAGGTCGTCAACCTCGACTCAGTGGTGATGTACAGCGGCCAGCGCTACCACTGGTACATCACCGTCAACCCCACGCGCTACCGTGTGATGCGCACCACCTATACGCCCGACGGCGTGGCCGTAGAGAAGGTGTACTACGACAACATCATCCACGTCAGCTTGTTCAAGGGCAACCAGCGGCTCTTCACCCGCGACTTCAACAAGCAGGCCTTCGCCGCCGAAGTGCCCAGCGACTTTCTGGAGCAGTCCATCCTGGGAAACATCACCTTCGACAAGGTCGATGCCAAGGGTTTCCACTTCTACTCCACCGTCTGCATACCTGACGGCGAGAGCTGCTACATGATTGAGACGCTCATCTCCTTCACGGGCCAGCTCACCACACGGCTGGTGGAGTGAAAAACAAGGTGTCGAGGCGCTTTGCACCTCGACACCTTACTACCATTCATACTGTTCTTCGTATGCATCGAACTCAACGGGGCCTTGCCCGTCTCCCGCGGCAAATGGCTGGACGGACTGTCCAGCGGGTATCTGCTTGGTTGATGCAAGGCGGTGCTTACTTGGCGTAGAGAGCGACGATGGTCTCGTACTTCTCCTGCTTGCCGCTGGTCTGCTTGGGTTCGCCCACCTTCTTGCCATACTCGTAGACCTGCTCCAGGGTGAGCTTGCCGTCCTCGAAGTCCTTGCCGATGCCGGCATCGAAGCTGGCGTAGCGCTCCTTCTTCATCTTGGGCAGCTCGCTGTTCTCCAGGATGTCGGCTGCGTTGAGCAGTGCACGTGCCATGGCATCCATGCCGCTGATGTGGGCAATGAAGAGGTCCTCGAGGTCGGTCGAGTTACGACGAATCTTTGCATCGAAGTTGGTGCCGCCGTTGCCGAGGCCGCCGTTGCGGATAATCTCCATCATGGCCTGTGTCAGCTCGTAGTTGTCGATGGGGAACTGGTCGGTGTCCCATCCGTTCTGGGCATCGCCACGGTTAGCGTCAATGCTACCCAGCATGCCAGCGTCGACGGCGCATGCCAGCTCGTGCTCGAAGGTGTGTCCGGCCAGCGTGGCGTGGTTCACCTCGATGTTCACCTTGAAGTCCTTGTCCAGGTTATGGGCGCGGAGGAAGCCGATGACGGTCTCCGTGTCGACATCATACTGGTGCTTGCTGGGCTCCATGGGCTTCGGCTCGATGAGGAACGTGCCCTTGAATCCCTTGGCGCGGGCATAGTCGCGGGCCAGGGTCAGCATGGTGGCCATGTGCTCCTTCTCGCGCTTCTGGTCGGTGTTCAGCAGGCTCATGTAGCCCTCGCGACCGCCCCAGAACACATAGTTGCTGCCACCGAGCTTGATGGTGGCGTCGATGGCGTTCTTAATCTGTACAATGGCACGGGCCACGACGTCGAAGTCAGGGTTGGTCGAAGCGCCGTTGGCATAGCGCTTGTTGCCGAACACGTTGGCGGTGCCCCAGAGCAGCTTGATGTTGGGGAACTGCTTCATCTTCTCCTGAGCATAGTCGGTGATGGCCTTCATGCGAGCCTCGTACTCCTCGACGGTGTCCCCCTCTTCAACGAGGTCGACATCGTGGAAGCAGAAATACTCGATGCCCAGCTTGTCCATGATTTCAAAGCCGGCATCCATCTTGTCCTTGGCGCGCTGCACTGCATCGGCAGCCTTGTCCCACTCATAGCTGCGGGTCTGTCCACCAAACTGGTCAGCTGATGCGCCACCCAGGGTGTGCCACCAAGCCATGGCGAACTTCAGCCAGTCCTTCATCTTCTTTCCCATCACCACGCGCTCCGGCTCGTAGTAGTGGAAAGCCATCACGTTCTTACTGTCCTTTCCCTCGAAGGGAATCTTGCCTGTAAAGGCGAAATACTCTTTTGCCATTGTGTATTATTTATTTAAACAAAATAATTGTCGTTGCCCTGTGGCATCTTATATCTTGGCTGCAAAATTACGGAAAAAAAACTAACCTGCAGCACACAGATGTTTCATATTCTTTTCAAATTATATCATTCCGCCCGGCGGTAACATCAAATCATGCTTTGGAGCTGGTTCTTCCAGTTCTCGTAAGCCTGGCGGTAGTCATCACGATGGGCTGCATCGGGCTCGATAACCTGCAGCTTCTCGAGTGTGGCAAACGCCTCGTTGTGGTCAGCATAGATGCCTGCGCCGATGCCAGCGCCCTTGGCAGCGCCGACGGAGCCGTCGGTCTCGTAGAGCTCGATGGTGGCACCGCTGACACCAGCCAGGGTGTTGCGGAAAAGCGGCGAGAGGAACATGTTGGCACGCCCGGCATGGATTTTCTGGATGTCCATGCCCATCTGCTGCATAATCTCCATGCCATAGCAGAAGCTGAAGACGATGCCTTCCTGAGCGGCACGCACGAGGTGGGCACGGCTGTGCTTGTTGAAGTTGATGCCGTGGAAGCTGCACCCCAGCTCCTTGTTCTGCAGCACGCGCTCGGCGCCATTGCCAAAGGGCATGATGCAGACGCCGTCGCTGCCAATGGGAGCCTGCGCTGCCAGGTCGTTCATCTCGGCATAACCCATGTCGAAGGTGACATTGCGATGCATCCAGGCATTGAGGATGCCCGTGCCATTGATGCAAAGAAGGACGCCAAGGCGGGTTTGAGATTTGAGATTACCCTGGTGGTTCACATGTGCGAAGGTGTTCACACGGCTCTTCGGGTCGTAGTTCACCTCACCCAACACGCCATAGACCACGCCGCTGGTGCCTGCCGTGGCTGCTATCTCACCCGGTTCGAACACATTCAGCGAGAGGGCGTTGTTCGGCTGGTCACCGCCACGATAGGTGATGGGCGTACCAGCCTTCAGTCCCAGTTCCTGAGCTGCGTTCTGGCTGACGACGCTCTGTTCTGAGAAGGTGGGGACGATGTCAGGTATGAACGATGCAGGTATGCCATAGTAGTCAAGCAGGAACTGGGCCACGCCGTTCTCCTTGAAGTCCCAGAACATGCCTTCAGACAATCCGCTCACCGTGGTGTTGGGCACGCCGCTGAGGCGCATGGCGATATAGTCGCCCGGTAACATTATTTTATATATATTATTATAGACCTCAGGCTCGTTCTCCTTCACCCACGCCAGCTTGGCAGCGGTGAAGTTGCCCGGCGAGTTGAGCAGATGTGTGAGACACCTTTCAGCTCCCAGGTCATTGAACGCACGCTCGCCGTATGGCACTGCACGCGAGTCGCACCAGATGATGGCGGGGCGCAAGGGCTTCAGGTCCTTGCCGACACACACCAGACCATGCATCTGATAGGAGATGCCAATGGCTGCAATGTCCTCGCCTTTCACTTGGCCTTCAGCCATGATTTTCTGCAGCGCCTGCTTGGCATACTGCCACCATGAGTCAGGTTCCTGTTCGGCCCACCCCGCCTTGACGGCCATGATGGGAGCTTCTTTCTCAGGAAAGAACGCTGAAGACACACACTTGCCACTGTCGGCATTAACCAATGACGCCTTGACAGACGAGCTGCCGACATCAAATCCTAAAAGATATCTAACTGCCATGTTTTTAGTTTAGAATAATTAGGTTTTTATCTTTACAACGTGCAAATTTCCCTCTTTTTTTTGTATTATGCAAGGAAAAACGCAAAAAAAAAAAAAATTTCTGCATTATTTGTGTTCAATTAAAATATTTTTCATACCTTTGCACATTGGAAAGCTATACGTAAGCAAATAATAATCATATATATGAAAAAAAAGATATTGATTCTTGATGACAAAGAGACTATAGCGAAAGTCCTTTCCATCTACCTGATGAGCGATTACGAAGTGCAGTGGCTTCCTGACGGACTGCAGGGCGTGAAATGGCTCCAAGCAGGAAACACTCCGGACCTGATTATCTCAGATATCCGCATGCCGGGCATGCGCGGCGACGATTTCCTGGAGTGGATCAAGCAAAACGAGCTGTTCCGCCACATTCCCGTCATCATGCTTTCCAGCGAGGACTCTACCAGCGAACGTATCCGCCTGTTGGAGATAGGCGCCGAGGACTATATCGTGAAACCATTTAACCCGATGGAACTCAAGATACGCGTCAAGAAAATTCTTCCCAACTAAAGCCCCTTTAGCAACGTTATGATAGGTGTTGTTTACTTAGGAAATAGCCCTCAGACTGAAGAACGCCTGAAATATCTACCCGGCCGGAAGGTGACCTTCGCCAAGACCTACAAGGAAGCGGCGGAGGCTTGCAAGCCTCACGTCAAAGATGAGCATTTCATCGTCTTTTACGAGAAGAACGTCCGCACGGAAGACGTGACAGCCATCACCTACCTACGCAAGAACTGCGAAGGGCTCTACATCATCCTGCTGACAGACCCCCTCACAAACGAAGAACGTCAGGTTTATCAGCAGTGTGGCATCAATGACACGCTGGATCCGAAGGCTACAGTAACAGAACTGAACAAAAAGATACAGTTCATCAGCAACAGGGAGAGCGTGCTCTTCGACACACAGGTATCCAAGAAGCGCATCCTGCGTTTCCAGATTCCCTTGTGGAAACGCATCTTCGACATTGTCTGCTCGTCCATTGGCATCATCCTCCTCTCGCCCGTTCTCCTCATCACGGCCATTGCCATCAAGCTGGAGAGCAAGGGACCGGTGCTGTTCAAGTCAAAGCGAGTGGGCACGAACTATAAGATTTTCGATTTCCTGAAGTTCCGTTCCATGTATATCGACGCTGAGGAGCGCCTCAAGGAGCTGAGCAAGTCGAACAACCAATATGCGGAGCACAACGATGCCCCGGAGGGCGAGACCAAGAGCACCATTACGGCTCCCCTCGGCGATGAAGCTGAAATGATGATGCTCAACATGGGCATGGAGTCAGAGATGATGATCAGCGACGATGAGACAATGCTCGTCGGCGATGACTTTGTCATGGCTGAAAGCGACTTCAACAAACAGAAGGAGGAGGAGAACAGCAATGCCTTCGTGAAGATTGAGAACGACCCGCGTGTGACCAAGGTGGGGCGCTTCATCCGCAAGTACAGCATCGACGAGCTGCCGCAGCTGTTTAACATCCTCAAGGGCGACATGTCGGTGGTCGGCAACAGACCATTGCCACTCTATGAGGCCGAGAAGCTTACCGTTGACAGCAGCATTGACCGCTTTATGGCACCCGCCGGCCTCACGGGCTTGTGGCAGGTGGAGGAACGCGGCAAAGGCGGCAACATGTCGGCAGAGGAGCGCAAGCAGCTCGACATCACCTATGGTCAGACATACAACTTCAAACTTGACATGAAAATCATCTTCCGCACACTGTTTGCCTTTGTGCAGAAAGAAAATGTATAACCCAGCATGAAAAAAACATTCAAGACAACCATCCTGGCAGCCATCCTGGCAACAGTCGCCACAGGCGTGAACGCCCAGACCAAGGCAGATGACAGCGGCATCAGCGCAGGATTCTTCGACTCCAGTGCTGAGAAAGACTTGTATTTCTCGTCATTCAAGCTCCCCCCCCTGGCTGTACTCTTCGAGAATGCCAAGTCCAATCCTGACATCCTGCTCTTGGCCAAGAACCAAGAGATAGCACAGGCGGAGATGAACAAGCAGAAGAGACACATCTTCTCATACATCAATGGCCACGCCAACTACAGCTATGGCAAGACCGACGCATGGACCAACGGCTCAGATGTCTACACCCCACTGTTCATGCAGTTCCAGGGAAGCGAGCAAAGCTACTGGAATGTGGGTGTCAACCTGAACCTGCCGTTAGAGGACATCCTGGACCTCGGGGCTGCCGTCAAGCGCAGGCGTATGGTTGTAGAGCAGGCCCAGATACAAAAGGACCGTGCCTATGACAACCTGAAGCTCCAGATAGCTGCGCTTTATGTCAAGATAACGAACAACCTCACGGCGCTGAAGACTGCTGGCGAGAGCGCCGCCATCTACCAGGGTGCATCAGCCCTCAATGAGGAACAGTTCCACCATGGCAACTTCGACATTGAAGACTATGCCTACACCGGCCAGCGCAGCCAGGCATCCGTCGGCGCATACCAGAATCTTCTGACCACCATCACTACCGACATTCTCACCCTTGAGATATTGACCCACACGCCTATCATCACTAACACCACCACCGAGATTACGCTCGATGAGAATGTGACGAAATCAGAGAAGCAGATTGCCCGTGAGAACAAGGCCGTGGAGCAGCGCATCAAGAAAGCAGCTGAAGAGCAGCAGAAGCGCGAGATGGAAGAGCTGAAGAAAGCTGAAAAGGAAGAGAAGGAAGCCAAGAAAGCTGAGAATGCCAACAAATAACAAATGCAAAAACCAACTTAAGCCATGGATATATTTAGGTACATCGTCAGATTTTTGTACAAGATACGCTGGTATTTGGTCATCCTGCCAGTCATCGCTTTGATTATTGCGTGGTTCCTGACCCGCAATATGGAACGCACCTATGATGCCAACACGACCATCTACACTGGCATGATAACGGGCTACTCCATCGAAGGCTTAGGAGCCGGCGGTGGCAATGGCCAGACCAACATCACCAACCTGATGCTGATTATCCAGACGGACAACACCATCCATGAGGTGGCATTGCGACTCTTTGCACGATGCATGCTTTATGGCAATCCCAACAAGGACAACAACTATATCCAGGCTGAGCACTTCAGACAGCTCTCAGCAGGCGTGCCTGCCGACGTCAAGGTGTTGGTACAGAACAACGAGGAGGAGTCATACGCCCGCCTGAAGGCCTACGAGAAGCCTTCGCAGGACAACTACCTCTATAACCTGCTGACGAACCACCCCTACTTCAGCGTCAGCAGCATCCTCAGCCGCCTGAAGGTTGTCAGACTGCAGTCGAGTGACATCATTGACATCGCCTACTCGGCCAACGACCCCGGCATCTGCTACAACACCCTCGACATCCTGAACAAAGTCTTTGCCCACCAGTATCAGCAGCTGCGCTACGGCGAGACGCTCAACGTCATCAAGTTCTTCGAGCGTGAGGTGGCCAAGCTGAGCAAGGTGCTCAATGCCGCCGAGCAGGACCTGATTCGCTACAACGTCAAACACCGTATCATCAACTACGGTGAGCAGACCAAGCAGCTGACAATACTTGAGATGGGCCAGCAGTCTACCGAGAACGACTTGAGGAAGAGGCAGGCCACGACCGATGCCCTTATCAACTTCTACAAACGCCAGCTGGGTGACCGCCAGAAGATTATCGAGTCCAACCAGCACTTCACTGCTCTGGTGCGCGACATCTCTCGTCTCCAGTCACGTATCGCCAACCTCAAGCTGATGAACAGCGAGAATGGTGGCAACAACACTGAGGCACAACTGGAACTGGCCAAGGCTGAACGCGAGCTTGCCGCCGCTACCGATGAGGTGAAACAGTATACGGCCACCATCGAGGCCGCCACCTATAACACTGAGACTGGTGTCAGGGCCAAGGACCTCATTGACAAGTGGCTCGACCAGCTCATCCTCCGCGAGCAGACGAAGGCTGAGATTGGTGTCTGGGAGTACATGCGTGCACGCATTGACGACCAGTACAAGTTCTACTCACCGTTAGGAGCCACCCTCGACCGCAAGGCCCGCCACATCGGCTTCATCGAGGGTAACTACATGGAGATGCTGAAAGCCCTCAACGCTGCCCGTCTGCGCCAGCGCAACCTGCAGATGTCAACGGCTACGCTGAAGCAGCTCAACCCGCCGGTGTTCCCGCTCAATGCCCAGCCTACCAACCGCATGATGATTCTGCTGGGTGCCTTCTTGCTGACCTTCTTCTTCACAGCACTCTACTTCTTCATCATTGAGATGCTCGACCGCACGCTGCGCGACCGCATGCGTTCAGAGCGTATCACGAAGGTGCCGGTGCTGGGCTGCTATCCCCGCGAGAGCACGATGCGCTACCGCCGCTTCAACAAGACCATCAGCGACATGGCGCTGCGCCAGCTGAGCAAGGCCCTGTTGCCCAACTTCAAGCAGGGACAGCAGAACGTGCTCAACCTGCTGTCAACGGATGCCGGCAATGGCAAGAGCCATCTGGCCGAGGAGCTGGAGAACTACTGGCTCAGCATCGGTCTCCAGGTGCGTCGCCTGACCTACGACGAAGACTTCCTGGCTGATGACAGCCGCTACGTCATGGCTAAGGACATCAAGGACCTCTGCCCCGACATCCTGCCCAGCGAGATAGCCATCGTGGAGTATCCCAACCTTGACGAGAACACCATCTCCACGGCACTGCTCAACATGGGCACCATCAACCTGATGGTGACTCGCGCCAACCGCACGTGGAAGGATGTGGACCAGAAGGCGCTCAAGGAGCTGGAGGCACGCTTGGAGAACAAGGACAGCCTCTACATGTACCTCACCGAGGCCCAGCGCTACGCAGTAGAGGAGTTCGTCGGCCAGCTGCCACCTTACACCCGCTTCAACAATTTCGTCTATCGTATATCGCAGCTCGGCCTGACAGCCGTGGAGAACAACAGGGCCAAATAACGAATAGATGAACAGCGCGTCATATCGTCCTAACATTAGCGAAATGGGGGGAGGAAGGATGGTCTTACTCCTCCTCCTCTTCGCTTTTGCCCTCCTTCAGTTCTACACATCTGGCTTTGGGGCTTTTGCTACCATTTGCGTGATACCGGCCGTCATTGCTGCCGTCATCACGTCCTTCCGCTACAGGATGTTCACGTTCTGGGTACTGGTCGTCGTGAACTACCTCGTATCCATGAAGGCCCTGCCCTGGCCTGACGGCATTCCGACCTCTCTCTACAATGAGGCGTTGGAAATCCTGCTGCTGGCAATGGTCATTATGGATGTCAAGGGCACGAAGTTCGATGCCTCTTTGAACATCATGTTTTCGGCACTTGTCATCTGGTGCTTCTTCATCATCCTGCAAGTCATGAACGACACCTGTAACATGGCATGGGACATTCCCACCTGGCTTACTGGAGCGCGCATGATGGCCTTCCAGCTCATGTATGCCTTCCTGGTGTTCACCATCTATATCAACGCCCCGAACAAGCTTGTCAGCTACATCTTCCTATGGGGAGGGCTCGCACTCTTCTCTGTCCTCTGGCTGCTGAAGCAGAAGATTCTCGGCTTTACCGCACTAGAAAATGAGTTCATGGAGGGTCCCGGCCGCAAGACGCACATCCTGCAAGCAGGCACCCTGATCCGCTACCTGTCGATTTATACTGATGCTGCCGCAGCGGGTATTGGCATGGCCTGCACCTCAGTGGCCTTCCTCATCTTCGGCCTGACCATGAAGGTCTGGAAGCACCGCATTCCATGTTTCATCATCGGTCTGGCACTTATCTGGGGATTTTTCTCCACCGGCACGCGCACGGCCCTGGCATGCTTTATCTTTGGCTTCATGGTCTATGCCGTCCTGTCAAAGTCAGTCAAGATGACTGCTACCATTGGTGTGCTTGGCGTTATCTTTGTCGGCATGCTCGCTTTCACAAAGATTGGTGACGGCAACCAGATGATTCGGCGCATGCGTTCTATGTTTAACAAGGACGACGCTTCCGCCGGAGCACGTGACGCCAACCAAGAGGTCATGAAGAAATACATGCGTGACGCTCCCTTCGGCATCGGCATTGGCATGAAGCCCGGCTCCATGGCAGGCAATCACAAGTATTATGTGATGAACACCATCCCGCCTGACTCCGAGTACGTCTACATCTGGATTCACACGGGTATTGTGGGCATCAACATCTTCCTCATCACCACGCTTCTCATGTTCTTGGGCGCAAGCCGTATCATCATGTTCAAGCTTACCAGTTCCTCATTGCGAGGAATAGGAGCTGGATTAGCCTGTGGCTTCGCGGCCATGCAGTTAGGCGGCTATGGCAACCAGGTACTCATGCAGTTCCCCAATTGCTTCGTTTTCTATGGTGGTCTAAGCCTTGTCTACGTATTGCCCTACATTGAAAAAGAATGGATAGCATACGAGGAGAAGCTTATTGACAGGCAGAACGGCAAACTACGATGACACTATCTATCATCACAGTCAACTACAATGGGCTGGATGATACCAGTGCCATGCTGGCTTCCATTCCTCCTATGGATGGTATGGAAGTCATTGTTGTTGACAATGGCTCAGCCAATGATGAAGCCGCCATCCTGAGACAGCGTCATCCCGCTGTCACCGTGATTCGCAGCCCCAAGAACTTGGGCTTCGCTGGTGGCAATAACCTGGGAATTGAAGCCGCCACTGGAGAGTATCTCTTCTTTGTCAATAACGACACGCTGTTCCCGCCGACAGCCGAGGATGGCACGAACTGGTTTCAGCCACTCATCCGCCGGCTGGAAGCACAGCCATCCACTGCCATCGTGTGTCCCAAGATACGCTTCTCGTGGGACGACCATCCTATCCAGTTTGCTGGTTTCACCCCGTTGTCCCCTGTCACACTACGCAACAGCACCATTGGCCTCGGCGAAGCTGACCACGGACAACATGACACCCCCCACCCCACTCCCTATGCCCACGGAGCAGCCATGATGGTACGACGCGAAGCGATTTCCAAGGCAGGAACCATGCCCGAAGCCTACTTTCTCTATTACGAGGAGATTGACTGGTCGGTACGTTTCCACTCAGCAGGGTACGACATCTGGTACGACCCCGCATCTACCATCTTTCACAAAGAAAGCCGTACCACTGGGCAGGGCAGTCCACTAAGGACATACTATGTCACACGCAATCGACTTCTTTTTGCACGTCGCAACGTGAACAGTCCCCGCCGTTACCTCACCTACCTCTACCTGATGCTCATCGTCGCCCCACGAGACCTGCTGAAACATCTTTTCAAACGCCAGACAAAACAAGCAAAGGCCGTTCTCAATGGCATTGTCGACTTCATCCGTGGACGCCAGGGACGGCAGCTCACCCCTTCTACTTAAAGTTGTATGAGGCACGACATAAAGATTACCAAGAAATGGTGGCTGGCAGTGCTCCTTCTTCTTCTTGGAGCCACCACCTACATCATCATCAACGAACAAAAGACCGATGTTGAAGGAAAGGTGGTGGTGTGCATCCCTGTCTATGGCCAGAGCCTGGCGCTCGGCGAAGAAGCGGAACGCATCACAGACCTAAGCAGCCTGGGCAGCGACGGGCGCATCGTCACTGAGAATATTGACGACAAGTTCGGCTACTTCGACGGCAACACCCTCAAACAGTACTTCAAACGTCTGTTCCGCTACCGCAAGCGTTCCTTTGAGCTCTCCGTCTACACCATGGCTGAGGCGCTGTCGCATCAGCTGGGGGCCGATACTGTCATCTGCACCTTCCCCGGCGGCCAGGGAGCTACCGCCCTTGCCCACCTCAGCCGGGGCACGTCACCCTATCAGCGTTTCCTCGACGACATCAGCAAGGCCTGCCGCATAGCCAACAACGGTGGATGCCGACGTTTCTACGTTCCAGCCGTCTGCTTCATGCAGGGCGAGAGCGACATAGCCGACTATCCCGACACCGACTACAAGCAGTTGCTGCTGCAGTTCAAGCATGACATCAATAGCGACATCAAGGCCATCACCCACCAAACAGAAGACATACGCATCATCGTTTACCAGGCCAACAGCTTAACTCGTGCCGAACATTTCCAGGCACTGAGCCACAACAGCCGTGAAACGCTCGTACCACAGACCTTCGTTGACTTACTACTCAGCGACACACTGTTCTGGGCCAGCGGTCCTACATACCCCTACCCTGTCGTACGCGAGGTCGTACACATCGACGGTAAGTCCCAACAGCAGATGGGCCGCCTGGAGGCCCTCTCCGCCCTGGCCATCATGCGTCGTCAACCACGCATCACAGGCTTGCTTCCTATTGGAACAGAACATACTGACAGCGACGTTGTCGTCCACTTCAGCGTCCCCCGCCCTCCCCTGGTGTTTGACACCATCCAGGTGAACAAAACCTCCAACTATGGCTTTTCAGTCATCACACCCGCCAACCGCGACATAGCCACGTCAGCCACCATCACAGGCAACAGCATCCGCATCGCTTGTTCATCATCGCCTGAAAACGCCCGTGTCCGCTATGCCGTCAACGGCGACCGCATGAAGAGTGGCAATCAGCACGGCCCCCGTGGCAACCTGCGCGACTCGCAAGGCGACTCTATCATTTCCCCATCCCCACTGCACAACTGGGCCTACCAATTCGACATCCCGGTCAGTTCCTGGCCTGAATAAAAAGGTGCGATAGAACAAAGAGGGAATGAAAAAGTCATCAAAACATGCATGATTATCGAAAAAAAATACTATCTTTGCAGCGTTATTGGTGAAAAGCCGTGACATCTAATCAACGACTGAGTCAAAAATGAATTTCTGGTGGATACTATATACTATTGATGGTTTACTCTTTGCGGTAGTGGCCTTCACTGTCCTCTACTTCACCATATTCTCCATTGCCTCGCAGCTGAAGCGCCGTAATGAGACCAAGCGCGCCAAGGAGCAACACCGCTACATCGTGATGGTGGCCTCGCACGAACGAGGCCAGTCTGTCCTGGCCACAGTCCGGTCAGTTCTGGGCCAGACCTATCCACAGCGCCTGTTCGACGTTGTGGTCATCAGCGACCACGAGACCGACCTGACGAACATGCAGCTGGCGCAGCTGCCCATCACCCTGCTGACGCCCAACTTTGACAAGAGCAGCAAGGCAAAGGCTCTGCAGTACGCTATCTTCAACCTCCCGAAGTTCAAGATTTACGACGCCGTCATCATTCTTGACGCTGGCAACATCGTCAAGCCCGATTTCCTCAACGAGGTGAATGATGCCTACTCCTCTTCCGGCACCAAGGCCATCCAGGTACACCTTCTGGCCGCAAACCGCGACACCCCAATAGCGCGTCTGGACAACATCTTTGAAGAAATCAACAACTCCGTGTTCCGCCGTGGCCATCAAGCCATGGGGTTGACGGCAGCACTGTGCAGCTCGGGCTGCATCTTCGACTTCCAGTGGTTTAAGGCCAACATCATGAAGATTGGTTCCACCAATGATGTGGAGAAGCCCCTTGACGGTCTGCTGATGCGTGACATCATCTATGTTGACTATTTCGACAACATCTTTGTATATAACGAGAAGACACGCACCGTGAAGGAGTTCAACAGTCGGCGCGGCCACTGGTTCCGCGCCCAGATTCACTCGCTGGTCAGCAACCTGCGGTTCCTGCCCGGTGCCATCCTCAACCGCCGCTACGACCATGCCGACAAGATTATCCAGTGGATGCTCATCCCCCGCACCGTCCTCATCTCCATCATTGCCGTCATGAGCGTCATACTGCCATTCATCTATTGGTCGCTGGTCATCAAGTGGTGGGTGGCCGGAGCCTTGATACTGTTTGCCTTCGCAGTAGCCACCCCCGACTATCTGGTTGACAAGAACTGGAACCGCGACTTCCTCCTCGCCCCCGTGATTGCCCTGGGCGGCGTGGCCAACATCTTCACCGCCAGCACCAACGAGGCCACCGACCGAGTGGTGGGAGCGACGAACTGGCTAAAGGGGCTCAAGATAAAGAAAAAGAAAAGAAAGAAATACTGAATGGGACACACATTATTACAAATTGTCGACTGGCTGCTATGGATTCCACTGGCAGCCTCTACGCTGTACATCCTGTTTTTTGCACTTGCCAGCATGTTTTCTGGGCGGGCGAAGAAGAAAGAGGAGCATGACGAACACCACTCCTTCCTGGTGCTCTTTCCTGCCTACAAGGAGGACAAAGTCATCACAGGGTCGGTGCAGTCGGTCATGCAGCAAGACTACCCGAAAGAGCATTTCCACGTAGCGGTCATTTCCGACCACATGGAAGCGTCCACCAACGAGCAGCTGTCAGCCCTTGGTGCCAACGTGCTGGTTCCCCACTTTGACAAGAGCAGCAAGGCCAAGGCCCTGCAGTTCGCCATGGAAAACGAGACATGGGGGACGAACAAGGAGAAGTGCAAAGTGGTGATACTGGACGCTGACAACGTGGTAGAGCCCGACTTCCTGCGCCGTCTGAATGATGTCTGCCACGAAGGGCACCGTGCCATCCAGTGCCACCGCACGGCAAAGAACAGCAACAACGGCATTTCCACGCTCGATGGTGTGAGCGAAGAGATTAACAACAGCCTGTTCCGGCGTGGACACAGCCGTGTGGGCCTCTCGGCCGTACTCATCGGCTCGGGCATGTGCTTCGACCATGACCTGTTCAGCCAGGATGTCAAGGAGTTACACTCAGCCGTTGAGGACCGCGAGCTGGACGGTCTGCTGGCCTTGCAACGCGTAGGCATACACTATGTCGACGACATCATGGTCTACGACGAGAAGGTGAGCAGCAGCGAGAACTTCCAGCGCCAGCGCCAGCGCTGGATTACCGGTCAGGTGCAGACGTTGCTGATGATGCTCCGCCATTTGCCCGCTGCCCTGCTGAAAGGCAATGTGAACTATGTGGACAAGACCCTGCAGCAAGCCCTCATTCCCCGCTCACTGCTGCTGCTGTTCACCCCGCCATTGGCAGTCGTCTTCACCGTGCTCTCATTCATCCCCGCACTCGCCCCCTACCTGTCGCCCCTGCGCTGGTGGCTGCTGTTGGCCGCTGAGTGCCTGGCCATCTTCATCGCCATTCCCGGACGGCTCCGCATAGCGGCAATGCGCCATGCCCTGCTGGTGCCCCGCATGGCCTGGACCATGGCCAAGAACGTGGTGCACGTCCGTCTGAAGGACAAGGAGTTCCACCACACCACGCATACCGTTGAGAATTGAGATTTGAGATTTATGTTTAGACTTGCTTCTGTCCTGCTGACTATCATCCGCCTGGGAGTGTCCGCTCAGACAGATACTGCCATGCAAATCTCAAACCTCAAATCTCCGCTCGGCTCTGCCGCTTCGCTCGTCGAAGAAACCTCAAATCTCAAACCTCAAATCTCAAACCTCAAATTTCAAATCTTAAACCACACCACAATATGGAAAATAACGATTGGGACATTGTCATCACACCGAAATCGAAGCTGCTGAGTCTTGACCTGCATGAAGTATGGAGGTATCGCGACTTGTTAATGATGTACGTCAAGCGCGACATCGTCACCCTCTACAAACAGACCATCTTAGGGCCTGTCTGGTACGTCATCCAGCCACTGCTGACCACCATCATGTTCATGTTTGTGTTTGGCGGCATCGCCGGCATCCCCACCGACGGTCTGCCCCAGCCCCTGTTCTACATGGCAGGCATCCTGTGCTGGAACTACTTCTCAGAGTGTCTCACCCGCTGTTCTGAGACCTTCAATGCCAACCAGCACATCTTTGGCAAGGTGTACTTCCCACGTCTGGTGGTGCCCCTCTCCATCGCCCTGTCAAGCCTGCTGAAAATGGCCATACAGTTCGCCCTCTTCATAGCCATCTACATCATCTATGTCTGCCAGGGCGTGGCCCCACAGATTACCCCATACGCCCTGCTGCTTCCGCTGCTTGTCCTGATGCTGGCAGGCCTTGGCCTCGGCTTCGGACTGCTCATCTCGTCGCTGACCACTAAGTATCGCGACTTCCGCTTCCTCATCTCCTTCGGCGTCCAGCTGTGGATGTATATCACCCCCGTCATCTATCCCCTCTCCGTCCTCAAGAACAACTACCCCGACTATGTGTGGGCCATCGTCATCAACCCCCTGACCAGCATCATCGAGGTGTTCAAGCTTGGCTTCCTCGGGCAGGGAACATTCGAGTGGTCATACTTCCTCTATTCGTTAGCATTCACCGCAGTCATACTGACTTTAGGCATGATCACCTTCAACAAGGTGCAGCGCAGCTTCATGGACGTGATTTAGAGTTGAGAATTGAGATTTGAGAATTGAGATTTAGCATTATGAAAGACGTAGCAATAGAATTCAACCATATCGGCAAGCAATACCGCCTGGGTGTCATCAGCACCGGCACGCTGAGCCAGGACCTCAACCGTTGGTGGGCCAAGATTCGCGGCAAGGAAGACCCCTTCCTGAAGGTTGGCGAAGAGAACGACCGCACCAAGAAGGCCAACAGCCAGTTTGTGTGGGCCCTGAAGGACATCGACTTCAAGGTCTACCAGGGCGATGTGCTGGGCATCATCGGCAAGAACGGAGCTGGCAAGTCAACACTGCTGAAGGTCCTGTCAAGGGTGACGTCGCCCACCACCGGCACCATCCGAGCTCGGGGGCGCATCGCGTCGCTTCTCGAAGTGGGCACCGGGTTCCACCCCGAGATGACCGGACGCGAGAACATCTACATGAACGGCTCCATCATGGGCATGACCAAGGAAGAAATCACCCGCAAGCTGGACGAGATAGTCGACTTTGCCGGCATAGCCAAATTCATTGATACCCCCGTCAAGCGCTATTCGTCTGGAATGATGGTGCGCCTGGGCTTCTCCGTCGCTGCCCATCTGGAGCCCGAGATCCTGGTCGTAGACGAGGTGCTGGCTGTTGGCGACGCTGAATTCCAAAAGAAGGCCGTTGGCAAGATGCAGGACGTGTCAAAGGGCGAAGGCCGTACCGTGCTCTTCGTCAGCCACAACATGGCCGCCGTGAAGAGCCTGTGCACCAAGGGCCTTGTGCTGCAGAACGGACGGAGCGTCTTCTCGGGCAGCATACAGGACAGCATCGACTTCTACCTCAACGAGGACAAGACCGACGAGGTGAGCCTCATCAAGGACCGCATCAAGTGGACCAAGCCAGGCCTGAAGATTACCGACATCCGCATCAACGGGACCGACAAGACCTATTCTGTCATCCAGAGCCACCAGACCACCATGGAAGTAGAGCTGAAGGGGCATACCGACGTCCCCCTGAAGACCGACCTCATGATTATCTTCAAGAGCAAGGACAATGTCCCCATGATGACCCTGGCTGCCGGCCACTACAAGGGCATTATCACCGACTTCCCCCCTGGCGACTTTACCATCAAGAAGACAATTCACCTGCCGAAAATCATGACACGCGGTATTCTATATGCCGACGTGATGTTGCACCACCCAATGGTGGAGTGGCAGCTCAAGGCGCCCGACTGCTGCACCTTCGACTGCGAGGGCTATCAGGAGGACTTCGGCTTTGCCATCAACCAGCACGACATGGGACTTATGGGACTGGAATATGACTAAACGCATCCTCATAGCCTACGCCAACCGGCCGCTGCGCCACTCGCTGACGCTGCTCACCACCGAGGCGCGCTACATGCACGTCTTCGACAAGGTCATCGGCTACACCGAGAAAGACCTCCCGCCCGAGGTCCTCCGCTCGCCGCTGATGAAGCACGCTCGTGGTGGCGGCTACTGGGCCTGGAAGCCATACATCATCTGGCACACCCTGCAGAACAGCGACGACGGCGACATGGTGTGCTACCTCGACAGCGGGTGCAAGGTGCACGACAGCAACGAGTGGGACACCTACTTCTCACATTTAGCCCGTTACGACACCCTCTGCTTCCAGTATCAGCCCCATGTGTCCCTGTGGCAGCAGCCCTACGGGCAGTCGTCGTCAGCCATCAAGCACTGGGCCAAGAAGGCCACCATTGACTATTTCAAGGACAGGCTGCACACCGACCAGTTCCTCGACTTCGGCAAGATTTGGGGCGGCGCCCTCTTCTGCCGTGGCAGACAGAATGCCTTCATCAAGGAATGGCTCGACATTACCCTGTCCCATCCCGAACTCGTGTGCGACCCCACCGACGACGAGAAGGACCACCAGTACCCCTTCTTCTCAGGCTACCACCGCCACGACCAGGCCATCATCACACCTTTGGCCTATAAATATAAGAAGGAAGGACATCTGCTCGTGCTGCCCGAAATGTTCGACATCAACAGGGAGGCATGGTGCATAAAGGGCGACAGGCGCAAGCCTACTGGCATGAAATACTACACAGCCCTGGCGAAGATCCATCTTAAGGGCATCTTCGGTGAAGAGCGCATGCGCCGCGTCAAGTCTCTTTTTTCATAACACGACATGCCTGGTGACAGCATGTCTATGGTGTCCTACATTTATGTATGTTTACACGCGTGCACGCGAATATGGGAAACAAAAAACTGCCGCACTAAGTGCACCTTTGACACCTAAGCGTCAGGCTTGCAAGTCGTTGACAGGTGCACCAATGGCTCAGATAGAGCACCAGATGGTGCACCTGAGGCACAAAAGCCCAAAAAGCCCCAAAAGCCCCCCTTCGGGGGCAGAAGGGGGAGGCTCCTTTTCGATAAATTCTCTAGAGAATTTACCAATAAGTCGGCACTTTACGAAATTATCTCCATGAAATAATCCAATAAGTCGGCACTTTACGGAATTATCTCCATGAGATAATCCAATAACTCGGCACTTTACGGAATTATCTCATGGAGTTATTGCAATAAAGCCCCTCTATGCCCCCGAGAGGGCTTCTATAGTTTTGCTATTAGGGGTAGGGTCTATAGTAGCCCCTTGGGGACAGAAGGGAGGGGGCTTTGGAGTGGCGTTCCTGGTGCACTTGGTGCACCATCAGGTGCACGAAAAAAGAATTGGTACACCTGCCAACGGCATGCAGGTCAACCAGTTAAAGTTCATAAGTGCACTTAGTGCGCCATTTATTTGGTTTTCTTATATAGTATTGTGACGGCGTGAGAAGATACTCTCACCATATCTCAATCTGACCTTCTTTGATGTGATGTTCTATGTTCTTGGGAATCTCCATGTAATTATTGTATTGTGCCTTCAAATAAGTATCACAGTCGCGGGGACAAAGGAACTCCTTCTCTTCGAATTGGATGGTAGTCAATGGGAAGATTGTCTCTTCGTCCCATTCCTCATAAAAGCATCCACCATAGCTGTGCCTGACCTTTCCATCGCGAAAGAAAGGAGTAAGCATATTGAGAAGGGGGATGAGGATATTGAATAACATCCACGAGACAAGAAGTGATTTTCTGTGGTGTCTTTCGTCCTGCATAGACAGGATGTAACAACGATAATGAATTTTTCCAGCCTGCTGGTTAAAATAGCTGCATGTCTTCCTCATCGGAAAAATATCAATAAACAATCCTCGCTCAGCATATCTGCCCGTCATGTGCTGCTGCTCATGCACAAACGATTTCCTGTCACGTATTTTTGTAAAGTTATTGATAAAGTTCTTTTCTGTTTTTCTGTTTTGCAGACACAAATGTTCAGGCAGTTCTTTCCTGGCTATTTTCAAGAACTTTTTATAATCGCTGACGGGCATCATCACATCGACATCATCGTCCCATGGGATAAAGCCTTTGTGCCGGACCGCTCCCAACAGTGTCCCGTCGCTGAGCCAATAACGCAGTTCGTGTTTCCTGCAAATGGAATCAAATTCACACAGTATTTCCAACATCCTCAACTGAGCATTTCTCAACAGCGAGCCATCAGGATTATACTTCTCCCTTAAATCTTTCATATTCAATCAAACAAATAAAATGTTAATACGAATGTACGTAAATCATCGCTGATAGCTTAAATGCGAGCGCCAGATGATATAATCTCGCCACCAATAGTACCGTGTCATCAATACCCGCTTACGACAAAGGAATCGTAAACACAAACTGACACAGTGCTTTGGATAGTCTCTTATTTTACGTGGAGTAACCAGGAAATGGCCATAATTGGAAACGCTGTCCACCATAAAGGGACGATGCTGGAAGTGGGCATAAAGCGACTCTATTCTTTCCCACTTGCCTTTGATGCGCCTCATCATGAACAGCTTGTTACCGACATGCTCAAACAGCACCTGTTGCCAACCTCTGTTCAAACTGCACAGATGATAGGCTTCCTTGGGTCTTGACACATTGTCAAATATTTCCTCCAGCCAACAGTCCTCAGGTCGGCAGTCGTGCCACTTGTCGCTACAGCCCTTATGGCCAAACTCGTCAAAAAAGGTTATCTCGTGTTGGGTGAACACATCCTCATAGTATTGATAGCCTTCAATTCTTTCCATAAAATACTTATTGGTAGCTTCATCGTTATGGAGCAACGTCAAGTGCCCCCATCCCAGGATGAACTTATGACTAAGCACATCGTCACTAAGGAAATAACGGATGTCACCATATATCATGTCCAGGTCTCCGAATCCCCAAAAGTCATATCCCTTGATATAGTCCTGCAGGATATACCCGTAAGCCTGTTTATAATCACATAGTTTATATGGACGGTCGAGAACAATGGTAAAGGGAAATGTCTTCCGAACAATTCTGCTAAAATCCATGAACGACATCTGATGCACGATGATGTTCTCAGCTGGCTTGACGGGCGCATCTGTGAAAAACATAAAATCAATGGTCGGATTTCGCAATGCCGATGCTCTCCACATGCCATACTGGGGAGGCAATGTCCCGAAATAAGGAAAGATAATGACAATTGACTTCATTTCCATCTTCTCTCATCCGCCAGACACCCAGAGTCGGACAAAACTTATAAAAAAGGATTTTTAAGACTACAAAAAAAGAAAAGCGGGGTATCTGGCTTCTGCCTGTCCGCCTCTTAAGGTCCTAGGAAAACCTGTACAAATGAACAGAGCAGAATGACACCCACGCCGTTGGTATATATTACGCCCACAAGAGCGTGCGTGAAGGCAAGGATTGCCTTCTGCACGCCAAGCGGGACAGTATATACCTACCCGTAGCATCCACTTCTGCAATGTCTTTGACTTGTACGTTTGAATTTCCTAGGTTCAAAGAGGCCAAAAACAAAGCGTCTGCGACGCATTTCCAATGATGTAGTGCACCCTCCCATAGCCAAAAAGCATTTTACAATGCCCGTCGGCGTGGGTTTGCACCTGCAAAAGTAATCATTTTTTTTAAAAATCCAAAAAGAAACTGGGGAAAAAATATAAAAACACGTTGTGACACCATCACAAGTTCTCAAATAGCAGGTGAGAGTTGAATTAACATAATAAAAAGTGAACGAATAGTTTGGCTATTCGCTTACTTTTTCATAACTTTGCACTCAAGAAAAGTCACAAGGCATGGAGAACAACAATCCGAAAAAGATTCCCTACGGAAAGCAGAACTGGGAGGACGTGCGCCTCGACAACTACTACTATGTGGATAAGAGCCGCTTCATCGCCGAGATAGAGGCCAGCAACGAGTATTTCTTTTTCATCCGCCCACGCCGCTTCGGCAAGTCACTACTGATGAACATGCTGCGCCAGTACTATGACGTGCGCAAGGCCGACCTCTTCGACCGTCTCTTCGGCGACCTGTGGATTGGCCAGCACCCGACCCCCACACACAACAAGTACCTTGTGCTCTACTTGAACTTCTCACTCATCTCGGGCGGAATTGAGGGGTATGAGAAGAGCCTGAACAACTACTGTCAGATGATGGTTGAAGATTTTTTCAACCAATATGCCGACCTGTTGCCAGCAGGGGCTAAGGAGGGGCTGGAGAAACAGACATCTGCCAAGGAGTATTTGAACTACCTGAACCTGATGGTGTGGCGTGCAGGCCAGCAGGTCTACCTCTTCATCGACGAGTACGACCATTTCACCAACGACATCCTGGCCAACCCTGCCACCGAGACGGCCTACAAGGCGCAGACACACGGCACGGGGGCTTTCCGCGAGTTCTTCAATGTAATCAAGGGCGGCAGCGACAGTGCCATCAAGCGCCTGTTCATCACTGGGGTGTCGCCCGTAACGATGGACGACCTGACCAGCGGCTTCAACATCGGCACGAACTACACCACACAACCGGAATTCAACGCCATGGTGGGATTCACCGAGCATGAGGTGCGCCAGATGATTGACTATTATCGAAAGTACTACACCTTCAACCACACCACCGACGAGTTGATTGAAGTCATGAAGCCCTGGTACGACAACTATTGCTTCTCCGTCAAGTGCCTTAACGACCCACCTATGTATAACAGTGACATGGTGCTCTACTTTGTTGATAACTATATTCGCAACAAGGGTGAGTTGCCCGAGAAGATGCTTGACGCGAACATTCGCACCGACTACAACAAGCTGCGCATGCTCATCCGCAAGGACCACGGCTTCGAGCACAATGCAAGCATCATACAGCACATTGTGGAGACGGGCACCATCACCGCCGAACTGAAGGACCACTTCCCATCGGAGACCATTACCGACCCCGACAACTTCGTGTCGCTTCTCTACTATTTCGGCATGCTCTCCATTGCAGGCAAGGGCGGACTCAGAGGGGTCAAGTTCAACATTCCGAACCAGGTGGTGCGCGAACAGATGTACGGCTACCTCACACGGGCCTACCAAGAGAACGACCTCGCACTCGACAACCGCTACCGCAATACGCTGATGCAGGACATGGCACTCTATGGTGCATGGCGGCCATACTTCAACTACATCGCCGACACGCTACGCCGCTTTTCGTCACAGCGCGACAAGCAAAAGGGCGAGGCGTATGTGCACGGCTTCACCCTGGCACACACCTGCCTCAACGACATCTACCTGCCCATCAGCGAGCTTGATGCCGGGCCAGTAAGGGCCGCCACGAATCCTGCCGCTACTGAGGCTGGTGGCTATGCCGACATCTATCTCCAGCCGCGTCTCGCCGTCTATCCCGACATCGCCCACAGCTACGTACTGGAGCTGAAATACCTGCCTGGCCGGGCCACCGATGCCGACGTAGCCAGCGCCCGCGAAAAAGCCATCGGCCAGCTCAACCGCTATGCCAAGGCCGTGGCCATAGAGCGCACCTACAAGCCCACGACCCTACACCGCCTCATCCTCATCTGGCGGGGCATGGAGCTGGCTGTGGCCGAGGAACTTGAAACAACAACAGAAAAATAACGAGGCACGCATGAAATACTCTGTCATCACCGTGAACTATAACAACCGCGAGGGGCTGCTGAAGACCATTGAGAGCGTGGTCAGCCAGTCGTTCAAGGACTTCGAGTATATTGTCATCGATGGGGGCTCGACAGATGGCAGCCTTGAGGTCATCCGGCAGTTCGCTGACCACATCGACTACTGGGTGTCGGAGCCTGACAAGGGGGTCTATCAGGCCATGAACAAGGGCATAGCGCGGGCCAAGGGCGACTACCTGAACTTCATGAACTCGGGCGACTGTTTCTACGACAGCCACGTGCTGGAAAGCATAGCGGCGCTGGGGCTGACCGAGGACCTGATTGTGGGGCACGACTATCACTACAACGCTGAGACGCAGCAGGGCTTCACCACCATCCTGCCACCACGGCTGACGATGCTGAACTTTGTCCACCACACGCTGCCGCACCAGAGCACGTTCTTCAGGCGCGAGCTGTTCAGGGACATGCCCTACGACGAGTCGCTGCGCATAGCTGCCGACCTGAAATTCTACATCCACCAGATATGTGTCAACGAATGTTCGGTGCGCTACACTGACGTCATCGTCTGCCGCCGCGAGCCTGACGGCATCAGCAATGCACAGAACGACCGCCGGCTGGCTGAGCACCGGCAAGTGGTCAGCGAGGTGCTGCCGCCAGGAGCCATCAAGGACTATGAGACGCTCTACAAGCTGGACAAATGGACGATGTTCAAGCTCTTCAAAGTGCTTGAGAATGCCAAGAGCCGTAAATGGCTCATTTACTGCATTAAGATACTTAACAGACTCTATCAATAATAAAACCTACCACTATGTTAGAATTTTTCGAGAAATACCGTTTACGCTACTACTGGAAGAAGAACCGCATGAGACTGGGTTACTTGTTCCCAAGCATCAACAACTGGCATTTGGCTAAAGACGAATCGTTCTATAAGTCGAAGGTTCCATTTGCATACGATGAAGCCTGTGACTTCCCTGACAAACCCATCACTACTGCCATCAACGCCTTCTCGTTCTGGCATGGCCCATTGCTCGACAAGTGCATCTTCAGCATCAAGTCCTTCCTGGCCACGCAGCACTATCAGTATAAGTTCATCATCTGCTTCGACTATGAGCACGACCTGCAGGCTGCCGCCGCCAACGAAGAGATGAAGAAGCTGATGGCGAAGTTCCCGCAAATAGAGCTCTACCTCTGGGACTTTGACAAGGAGATTGCGGGCACGCCGTTTGAGAAAATCAGATGGCTCATCAAGGCGAAGAAGCAGCTGCCTTTTGTGGCCGACGACTTCCGTCTGATAGCGCTCTACAAATGGGGCGGATTCTATTTCGACCTCGACGTGCTGTTCCTGAAGGACCTGTCGCGCTTCCTGCACCAGGACTTCTGCTACTGCTGGGAGAATCAGCCTTTTGCCAACAATGCCATCTTGTTTATGAACAAGGGCTCTGAGGTGATGAAAGCCATTGCCAGGAAGGCCGTCAAGCGAAAGACCACCCAGCCGTGGATTATCTTTGAGTATGCCGACAAGGCGCTGAAGGACCTCACCGTCTATCCCGCATACGTATTCGACCCCATGTGGTTTGCCACCCAGGATGCACCCATGAAGGATTTCCCAGACTTCTTCAAGCCCTTCGACGAGGGGCTCAAGCCCTGCTGCCAGTCCTACAAGGACTTCTTCCCCAACGCATACGCTTACCACTGGCACAACTGCTGGAAAGCGCCCTACGTGGAGAACTCCTACTATGGCATGTTCAACGAAGAGTTTAACACCCTGCTGGGGCTGGATAGTGAATGGTGAACAGTGAATAGTGAATAGTGAATAGTGAATAATGAACAGTAAATAGTGAATAGTGTGCGCATAGCGGTTCTCTTCCCCTACTTCGGCACCCTGCCTCCACAATTCAAGGCGTGGCGCAGGTCGGCATTCGACAATGCCGACATTGACTTTGTGTTCTTCACCGACTGCGACGTGGAGCCGGCGCAGAACATCATCGTGCACAAAATGGCGTTCAGCGACTTCCAGCATTTAGTGGAGCGGAAGTTCGACTTCCCCGTCGTGCTGGACCGCCCGTACAAGATTTGCGACTACCGCCCTGCCTTTGCCTACATCCTGGCCGACTATGTCAAGGGCTACGACTTCTGGGGATGGGGCGACCTGGATGTGGTGTATGGCGACATTCGCCATTTCATCACTGACGAGGTGCTCGCTCACCATAAGATGATTTCTGGCTGGGGCCACTTCACACTCTACCACAACGATGAAGACGCCAACATGTATTTCATGAAGGAGATAGAGGGTTACCAGTCCTGCAAAGATGTGTTTGCCACAAACAAGACTTGCTTTTATGACGAATACCGGCATAAGGGCTTTGGCGACAAGTGGAAGGAGTGCCGCCCCGAGGACTGCTGGACTGAGGAGCACTTTGACAACATTGCCTTTCCCAAGCGGTCGTTCCACTTCTGGAGCTGGATTAGCGGCTGGAAGCAGTTCGTCTTCGAGCACCAGGGGGGCAAGCTCTTCAGGATAAAGTACGCCAAGGGGCAGCTGCTGAAAGAGGAGACGATGTATGCCCACTTTCAACACCGCGGCTACATGAAAGACACGGTGACGGACTACAGTCATTTCATCATCACCCCCGATGGAATGAAAGACTATCCGCTCCGCTTCACTAAACTACGTATACAGTGGTACTGCCGCAAACGCCGCATCAGGACCTGGTACTATCAGGCCCACGACTATCTGCTTTGGAAGTTCAATCTCAGCCACTATAAATAATTGAGATTTGAGAATTGAGAATTGAGATTTATGAATAGTTTTTCTACGACAAAAATTCCTGTTGCTGGTAGTTTTACTACTGGGCGGACTGTTAATCTCAAACCTCAAATCTCCGCTCGGCTCTGCCGCTTCGCTCGTCGAAGAAACCTCAAATCTCAAATCAAAAAAGATGAAAAAAGTATCTATTCTCATTCCAGTCTATAAAGCCGAGAAATACATTGCGCAATGCCTGCGCTCTGTGTTCGGACAGACCTACGAGGACATTGAATATGTGCTGGTGAACGACGCCACGCCCGACGGCAGCATGGACGTGGTGCGACAGGTCATGCAGGACTATCCGCAGCGCCAGGGCCAGGTGGTCATCGTTGAGAACGAGAGGAACAGCGGCATAGCCTATACACGCAACGTGCTGCTGGACACAGCAACGGGCGACTATGTCTACTATGTTGACAGCGACGACTTCATAGAGCCTGACACCATTGAGACGCTTGTCGCCACGGCCATTGAGAACGATGCCGACATCGTCCGCTGCAACTATTTCGAATATGTGGGTGGCACCTCCACCCCCGTCATCCGCAGCACTGAGATGGACGAGGACGGCTACCTGGGCCAGTGTCTGCGCGGCAAGAACGGGATGAACGCCATGTGGCTGCTGCTGATACGCCGCCAGCTGTTTGCTGAGCACAACCTGTCGTTTGTCAATGGCATCAACGGCCCGGAGGACATCATGCTGACCGTCAAGCTGTATTATTACACGAACAAGATTGCCGAGACGGCCAAGCCGCTCTACCACTACCGTCTGGACAACAACCAGAGCATCACCCGGCAAGCCGCCTTCCGCAATGTCTTCCTGGTGGCGGTCGACCACATCGTCGGCTTCCTCAAGGAGAAGGGCATCTATGAGAAATACCGTGAGCAGGCCCTGCAGCTGATGTTCACCAGCAAGCAGCACTTCCTCATCAACAAGAACATACGCGACATTGACAAGTATGTCAACACCTTCCCTGAGTCGAGCCATTGTTACAAGGCGTACCACTATAACGCAAAGCAGCGCCTGCTGTTCATGCTTGCTGAGCACAGGTGTACCACGCTACTGAAAATCATCTGCAAATTTGCCTGAGCCATGACCACCATTTCCATCATCGTTCCCATCTACAATGTAGAGAAATATGTTGAGGCATGCCTGCAAAGCATCATGGCTCAGACATACACTGGTCCCGTGGAGTGCATATTGGTCGACGACTGCGGAAAGGATGACAGCATCGACATTGCCGAGCGGATGATAGCCGGCTATGAAGGCCCCATCCGCTTTCAGGTGCTGCACCATCCTCACAACCGTGGTCTTTCTGCTGCGAGGAACACGGGCGTCGAAGCTGCCAGTGGCGACTATCTGCTCTTCGTCGACAGTGACGACGAGCTGACGCCTGACTGCATTGAGCTGCTGGAAAAGCCTCTCGCCGAAGCGTACTTCGACCTCGTCGTGGGCGACACGGCCATCATCGGCAATGACGACCTCCACGAATACCTCCGCCTAAAGCTGGATGACGGCACGGTGCTGCGCGGCGCTGACATCATCAGTCACTACAAGACGGGATGGAACATGATTGCACCTGCCAAGCTGCTCAGCACTTCCTTCATCCGCCAGAACCACCTCCTTTTCAAGGAAGGCATCATCCATGAGGACGAGCTGTGGTGCTTTCAGGTGGCCTGCACTGCCAAGTCATTACGCATTGTCAACCACCCTGTCTACCACTACATGATTAGGGAGCAAAGCATTACTGCTGACAGCAACAAGAACCTGTGGAAGAAAATAGCGGCAAAGGTGACCATCGTCGGAGAGATGGCCTCGTTTCTCAAGGAGCATGCCATCGTCTCGGCGCCGGCCTATCAAATCATACAGAAGTTCATTGAGGAGATTCTTCACTATGAAAAGGCCGACAGGGAGGCCTTCCGCAAGACGTACCTGACATTGCGGAAGAGCACTCAGTTCCCCTGGCACTACCGGCTACGGGTCAAGAGGTGGAACCTTAGAAGCCACCTACAGGAGCTTCACTATTTTCTACCCCCCAGCTTAGGCGAGCGCTACAAATACTGGCGCATCACAAGATAGTCACTTTTTAACAACCACCATACTTAATGAAAAAGGTCATATTATTCAGCATACCCATGTCAATATGCAATTTCCGTTGCCACTACTGCTATCTGGCGCAACGGGAAGAGCATTACCAGGGTGTACAGCCACAAATGAGATTCAGCCCAGAAGAAGTGGCAAAAGCCATGAGCCTGAAACGTACAGGCGGACCATGCTTTATGAATTTCTGTGCTGACGGCGAGACACTGCTTACCAAAGATATCGACCTCTACGTCAAGGCACTGGTACAAGAAGGTCACTATGCGGAAATAGTGACCAACCTGACAGTGAACAAAATGATTGACAAAATCCTCACATGGGACCAGTCTCTCTTAAGCCATGTAGAGTTTAAGTGTTCCTTCCACTATCTCGAATTGAAGAAGAAAGGATTGCTGGACCGCTTTGCTGACAATGTGAAGAAGATATGGGCGCATGGTGCTTCAGCCAACATTGAAATCACCCCCACTGACGAACTGATTCCTTATATCGAAGAAGTCAAGGCATTCTCCATGGAGCACTTCGGGGCACTTCCTCATCTTTCAATTGCAAGAGACGACAGAAGCTCGGACATTTCCTATCTGACGAAACTGTCCATGGAAGAGTATGACAAGACATGGTCTCAGTTCGGCTCCAGTTTCTGGGAGTTCAAGAAAAAACTGTTCGGGGTGAAGCGAAACGAGTTTTGCTATGCAGGCGGCTGGAGCCTTTTCGTCGACCTGTCAACAGGCGATTGCCGTCAGTGCTATATCGGCATGAAGCTTGACAATGTCTTTGCCAACCCTGAGAAACCTTTTCCGTCGCTGCCTATCTGCAAGTGCAGGACTGCACACTGCTATAATGGACATGCATTGCTGAGCGCAGGACTCATCCCAGAATTGGATACGCCAGGATATGGTGACTTGAGAGACCGCAGACGTGCGGACGGTTCTCATTGGCTACAAGACGACCTCCTCACCTTTTTCAACACCAAACTTGCCAACAGCAACAAAGTATTGGGGAGTGCGGGCAAACTGTTATGCCAGTTAGAGGGCAGGATGTATGATTATAAACAACGCGCACTTAGAAAGCTGTCACACCTAAAATGAATTCCACAGAAAAAGCACAACAACTGAAACGGCAGCTGGAGCAACAGCTTCTTTCGCTGATTGACCAGGACTACGTCTTGTACGGACTGCCTTACTATTCCAATATTGGCGATACGCTGATATGGGAGGGGGTGCTTGACATTCTCAGGAAATCACCTCACAAGTGCAAGGGGGTGTGCGGATGGAACGACTACCCCAAGCAGAAAGTGGAGCCTGGCCGCACCATCCTCATCGAGGGTGGCGGCTACTTTGGCGACGTGTGGCGCTTTGGCTGGAACAATGTGCTTCAGGAGCTAAGTCTGAACAAGGACAGCAGGGTCATCATCCTGCCAAACACCATCTACTATAACGACCCACAACTGCTCAGCCACGACATACAGCTTCTGTCTCAACTGAAGCACCTCACCATCTGCGTGCGCGACCAACGCTCATACGACTTTGCCCAGCAGCATTTCCACAACGAAGTGCTGCTCATGCCCGACCTTGCCTTCGGCATCAGCCCTGACTACTTGGCACAATGGGCCAAGCCTGCCACCAAAGACTGCCTGTACCTGAAGAGAGAGGACAAAGAGTTTGCAGCTACGAGCATCTCCCTCCCTGAGGGAGTGGAAATCAGCGACTGGCCCACCATGGTTTCCAAGACACGCAAGGAAGCTGCCATAGAGAAGATGGAAGACTTCTATCATCACCGGTTAGGAGGGCGCCTCATGAGAATAAGCATGACAAAACTTTTCTATGACAAGATGTACTATCACGTCTACCGCAAGCTGATGACCAAACGGGGCGTACAGTTCATTAGTGGCTACAAGACCATCTATACGACAAGACTTCATGGACTAATCCTTGCCGCGCTCTTAGGCAAAGAGACCTACTTCCTTGACAACAGCTACGGGAAGGTCAGTGCCGTCTATGACACATGGCTTAAGGATGTTGATAACGTTCACCCGGTCTCAATGACTGGGCAGCAGAAAAATGCAGAAAAAAAACTGAATGTTTGATTATCTTTTAAAAAAATGCTATCTTTGCACGCACCATATCAAAAACTGATTTACCATGAACTATCTTGTATCCATCATCATTCCTGTTTATAAGGTTGAGGCATACATTGAAAGATGTGTGGCATCTATTATGCGCCAAACTTTCCATGAAGCTCCCATTGAATGTATATTGGTTGATGACTGTTCGCCAGACAACAGCATAGCCATTGCACAGGACATGATAAACAGCTATCATGGAAATATTGACTTCAAGATTCTTCGTAACGATAAAAACAGCGGTGTTGCTGCAACGCGCAACAATGGCTTGAACCACGCCACGGGAAAATACATTTTCTTTCTTGACTCCGACGATGACCTGAAAGAGAACTGCATGCAAGTATTGCTGGAAGCTGCGGCAGAGCACCCTGATGCCGACATGATCATGGCTAACAATTTCTACAAGAAACAAAACAAGCCATACATCAACTATACGGGCCCTGCCGTGATGAACACTGACCAGCTGCTGAAAGCGTTCTACTGGGAGAAGATTCCCATCGTAGTATGGAACTCCTTGATCAAGCGCGAACTGATAGTCAAGAACAACCTGTCATTCAGACCTGGCCTCATGCACGAAGACAACCTGTGGGCCATGAAGCTCTATCCCTGTGTCAAGAAGTTTGTCTATGTGCCACAAATCACCTTGATTTATGAAGACACCCCCGCGTCGTTCATGAACGACGTCGCATTGCAGGCCCCTAAGATTCTTCCGCACGAAATCGTCATCATGGAAGAGTTTCTGAATTCATTCAACGAGTCCCACGCTGTAGGCTACACTATCTACATCACCTCATTCTTGATTAGGATGCTGGACGTATCGAAGCTCTGCAATGAGGACTTGAGGAATAAAGTCAAGAAGTTGAGGGGCAAGCTGATCAAACACAGCCTGAAGCACGGACGACTGGTACTGGCATGCTTCGAGCTTTGGACATACGACCCATTGAACAAGCTGTTCAAGTACCGCTTCTTCCGGCACCATTTCGAAAAAGTAAAGAAAGCAACCTATGCCATTGCTTCTCTTTTCAATCCCATACACGCCATCTTTAACAAAACACATCAATGAATATAACTAATCATCGTTTCATCGTTTTCGGTACCTACTCCAGCAATACACTTGGTCAGATAAGGAGCCTGGGCATCATGGGCATCAAGCCTACAGCCGTACTGGTCTACAAGAACCTCTACAGAATAGACAAATGTAAGTATATTGGGGAAAGATATGACGTAACGGACATTGCGTCGGGTCTTGCACTGATAGTAGAGAAATTCGGCCATGAGCCCAACAAGCCTTTTATCTATACCGACCGTGATGACATCATGGCACTGCTGGACAGCAAGTACGATGAGCTGAAAGACAAATTCCACTTCTGGAATGCAGGCGCCCAGGGACGCCTGAACATCTTTTTAAGCAAGAATGAGCAGCTGAAGCTGGCTGCCCGCTGCGGCTTTGCCATTCCCAAGACGGAGGTGGTGAAGGTGGGGGAAATGCCCAAGACCCTACAGTACCCCATCTTTACGAAAGCCGTCGATTCGCTGAGCTTTTGGTGGAAGGGACAGGCAGCAGTATGCAGGGACGAGAAAGACCTACAGGCCGTATTCAACAAAATAGACGCCAGCGAGCTGATGCTCCAGGAATATGTGGACAAATGTGATGAGACCCCCATTGAGGGAATCAGTATTCGCGGCGGCGAGGAAGTTGCCCTGTTCTGCCAGACGAAGAACTACAGGATGCCCAGCGACACATACGGGACCTACCGCTTCATCGAGCCATTCGAGAACAAAGAGATGGAGGAAATCATCAAGCGGTACATCAAGGAAGTGGGATATACAGGCATCTTTGACATAGACATCATCATTGACAAGAGCGGAAGGCAATTCTTCTTAGAGACCAACTTCAGGATAGGCCAGCCCAACTATGCTTTTACACTCTTCGGTGCCAACATCCCGTATATCTATGCGAAAGCAGTGTTAGAGGGGAGGATTCCAAGAGAAGAAGTCCACTTCACCCAAAAACGCCCGTTCAACCTGATGTATGAACTGGAGGACTTCAAGTTCGCTGTCATGGGAAAGAGGATATCCCTGAGACAATGGATTAGGGAAGCCAAGAACAGCGACTGCTACATGTTCTACGACAAGAAAGACAAGCGCCCGCTCTATTACACCTTGTGGAGCAAGGCGATGTACAAGCTGACGAAGCCCTTTACCAAAAAGAGATACTAAGCATATACCGGAAACACTAATTGGCAACATTATGTCCATATCAACAAACCTCAAGTCATTGTTTCAAAAAGACGAGCACTTCGGGATAGCCATCTTTGAGGACAACAAGCTGGAGTTCAGAGACATCGGCAAGAAGAAGGAAATATATCGCAAGGAAATAGGGAACCCACTCCTGCCTCAGTCACTGATGATTCAGGCTGACCCATTCCTGTTCGTCAAGGATGACACCCTGTACCTGTTCTATGAATCCATGAGAAACGGAGGCAAGGGCATCCTCCAGATGGTCAAGACCCAAGACCTGACCAGCTGGAGCCAGCCCATAACCGTATTGGCTGAGCCGTGGCATCTGTCCTTCCCTTTCGTGTTCAGCATGGACGATGGCGTTTATATGATTCCTGAGTCGGAAGCGTGCAATGAAATAAGGCTTTACAAGGCTGACGACCATTTGACGTCGTTCACCTTTGTCAAGACCCTGCTTAGACAGGAGCGCAAGGACAACATATTCTTCAACTACAGCGACAGCCATGTGTTCCTGAAAGACGGCATTTGGTATCTCTTCACGTCGGTGTTTTACAAATGGGAATACCATTTGGAACTCTATTGCACTGACGACCTGCTGCGCCATCCCCTCCAGCCTCATCCGCAATCGCCCGTATGCATCGGCAATCGTTTCGGGCGCTGCGGTGGCAGCCTTCTGCGAACCAACGATGGTCTGCTGCGTGTGGCACAGGACTGTGAACATTCCTACGGGGCCAACGTGTCATTGCTTCGTATAAAAGAACTCACGCCGGAAAGATACGCTGAGGAAGTCATGCTTGAAGACGTGTTCCATGCTACAAGCAGTCAGACAGAAGACGGAGGACACCAACTGCACGTCGTCAGCTATAAGGGGAAATTCGTCTATGCCACTGATTTCAGAAAGCTGAAATGGTGCTGGTTCCATCGGCTCACGGAACTGACGAGGAAAGTTACCAGCCACTTCCACGCATAGAGTAGGTCCACCTGGCAATAACTGAATGACACGCATGAAGATAGCCATCCTGACATCGGGCGTACTGCCTGTGCCTGCCGTACAGGGCGGAGCGGTGGAGAATCTCGTTGACATCTACTTGGACTACAACGAGCGACACCGACTGCACGACATCACGGTCTACAGCATCTGGCATCCCAGCGTATCGAGCAGCCCTGCCGGCGCCCTCGCAGGAAAGACTTCGACCCAGTATGTGTTCATCCATGGCAACAGCCTCAAGGCGAAGCTGTGGAAGGCCGCGGGCAGGCTGCTGCACCGCAAAGGCTACTACCACGACAGCATAGAATACTACCTGCATGAGGCACTGAGGCAAATCAACAAGGAGCGCTACGACCTGATTGTGGTGGAGAACCGCCCTGGCTATGCCCTGACGCTCAGCCGCCACTGTGCCGTGCCCTGCGTGCTCCATCTGCACAACGACTTTCTCTACCCTGGTGCCTACCGCGCAGAAGAGATTTGCCACACGTTTCAGCGCGTCATCAGCGTCAGCGACTTCATCACCGAAAGAGTGAGAAGCCTGTGCCAGGAGAAGGAGAAATGTGTCACCGTGCACAACGCCATCGACGTGAGGGCCTTTCAGGAAGCCACACCCGTCAGGCGCCAGACCTTGGGACTGGCTGACGATGACTTCGTGCTGGTGTTCAGTGGCCGCCTGATAGAAGAGAAAGGCATCCTGCAACTCATACAGGCCATCAGCCGACTGCGCCACCTGACACGGCTGAAGCTGCTCATCATTGGTGCCAACGCATACGGCAAGGGGCAATCGCCCACCCCGTTTGTCATGCAGCTGAAACAAGAGGCAGAAGGACTCGGGGGACGCATTGTCTTCACGGGATTCATCGACTACAAGGATGTGCCGTCCTACCTGAAGGCTGCCGATGTGGCCGTGCTGCCGTCAATGTGGGACGAGCCTTTCGGCCTCACCGTCCTGGAAGCCATGGCGGCTGGTCTGCCGCTCATCACCACACGCAGTGGGGGCATACCAGAGATTTGCGAGGGAGTGGCAACGATAGTGGACAGGGACGATGTGGTGAAGCACCTTGCTACAGCCATCCTCGACCTCTACGAGCACCCTGAGAAGCGCAAAGAGATGTCACAGGCAGCCTTGAACCGTTCAGCAGCGTTTGACAAGGACAACTACGCCCGCCAGTTTTGGGAGAAAGTGGTGTGACCTCACACCTCTCACCTCTCATCTCTCACCTCTCATCCCACTCCAGGTCCAGCTCCACGGGACAATGGTCGGAGCCGAAGATAGCGGTATGAATCTTGGCATCGGTGACAAGGGGACGCAGGCGGTCGCTGACAACGAAGTAGTCGATGCGCCAGCCGGCGTTCTTCTGACGGGCCTGGAAACGATAGCTCCACCACGAATAGGTCACCTGGTCGGGATACTTCCAACGGAACGTATCAGTGAAGCCGCTGGCCAACAGGGTGGTAAACTGCTGGCGCTCCTCGTCAGTGAAGCCGGCGTTGTGGCGATTGGTCTTGGGATTCTTGATGTCAATCTCTTCATGCGCCACATTCAGGTCGCCACACAGGATGACGGGCTTCTTCTGGTCGAGCTGCAACAGATAGTTGCGGAAGTCGCGCTCCCATGTCATTCTGTAGTCCAAGCGCTTCAAGCCGTCCTGTGAGTTCGGGGTGTAGCAGCACACCAGGTAGAACTGCTCCATCTCCATCGTGATGACACGTCCCTCGTGGTCGTGCTCGTCAATTCCAATACCGTATGTTACAGCGATGGGCTTGTGGCGCGTAAAGATGGCCGTGCCGCTGTAGCCCTTCTTCTCAGCCGAGTTCCAATACACCTCGTAGCCGTCAAAGGCAATGTCCAACTGCCCGGGCTGCATCTTTGTCTCCTGCAGGCAGAAGAAGTCGGCATCCAGTTCACGGAACACCTCACTGAAGCCGCTAACCTCCGGTCGAGCCGACTCACACTCGGGAGAGTCCAAACAAGCTTGACTCTCCTCTCGCTTAATCGCCGCCTTGACCCCTAGTCGAGCCGGCTCACGCTCGGGAGTGTCAAAGCAAGCTTTGCTCTCCTCTCGCTTAATCGCCGCCTTGCCCTGACAGGCGCGCAGGCCGTTCACATTCCAGCTTATCAGTTTCATAGTATTTTTTCCTTCCTACCTCACTTTCAGGCAGAGCATGGTCAGGTCATCGTTAGGTTCTGCCCCGTTACGATGTTTCTTCACCTCAGCCTTCAGTGTCTCCACCACTTCGCGCGCACTGCTGAAGCGTTGGTTGCTTAGAATCTGCAGCAGTCTGTCGTCACCAAACTGCTCCTGCTGCAGGTTCTCAGCCTCGTTCAGACCATCAGTATAGGCAAAGAACGGACGACCCTTCACATTCTCGACACTCTCGCCCACATACTCCAAATCGGGCCAAAGCCCAATGGGGGCATTGGCTTCCATCTGCAAGAAGGCACCGCTGCCGTCGCTATTGCCCAGCACCGGGGGATTATGCCCACAGTTACAGAAGTCGAGCCGTCCATTTTTCAGATTGATGAGTCCTATGAACATGGTGACGAACATGCCTGCCTCATTATCGGCCGACAGCTCGGCATTCATGTGCGTGGCTATCTCGGCCGGCATCATGTTCTGTGTAGCCAGTGTGCGGAACAGTCGGGTGGCCTGTGCCATGAAGAGCGAAGCCGGCACACCCTTTCCCGATACGTCGCCAACACAGAAGTATAGCTTGTCCTGCATCAACAAATAGCCATAGAGGTCGCCACCTACCTCCTTCGCAGGTATCATCGCGGCATAGATGTCAAGGTCATCGCGAATGGGAAAGATGCCCGGCACCATTGACATCTGTATGTCACGTGCAATGCGCAGCTCACTCTCAATACGCTCCTTCACGGCTGTCGTCTCCTCTAACTGGTCGTATGCCGACTGCAGCTGAGCGTGGGCTTCCTCCAGGCGTTTGTGGGCTTGCGCAAGACGCTTGGCCGCCCTATGACGCAGGATGATGAACACGAGGAATGACACCAGTATTATCGCCATGGCCACCATACTGCTCACCCACCTCTGGCGGTCCATGTCTGCCTGTTGCTGGGTAATCTTAGCCTCCTTCTGCGATGTGTTATAGATGGTGGCCAGCTCGGCGGCATCGTCCATCTTGTTCTTCACGATGGCGCTGTCAAGGGCGTCGCACAGCTGTATGGCCATAGCCCTGACGGAGTCGACGGTCCCTGCGGCAGCATTGGCCCTAAGCTTGGGCATAAGGTAAAGCTGGATGTTGTCCAGCGTCAGCTCTATGTCGCGCTCGCGCAGCATCTGGTCCAGGTAACGGTAGTTGGCCAGCGCCTCAGCGTAGCGCCCGGCACGCACCAGATAGTCATTGGCGTTGATGCGCCCCATGCTGGTCTTGGCATAGTTGGTTTCAAGGAAAGCATGGTAGGCATTGGCGGCACGCTCCGTGCTGTCGATGCCCAGATTGGCCACAGCGCGCATGATTTCTATCTGTCCCTGATACTCGTCGATATAGTCCTTGCGGATGTCACTTTCCAAATTGCGATAGCGGTCAAGCAGCATCTCAGTGCGGTCAATCCAGTAGAGCGCATCCTCAAAGCGACGCGTGTTGATATAAGCCTGGCTGGTGTAGACAGTACCCAGGACAGCCTCCTGCACCCCGCGGCCCACGGTGTCGTTCTGCCACCGGTTACGGTAGTGCTCGCGTGCCTGGTAGAAGCTAACGCTGGCCTCGTGGACGCGCCCCAGGTTCAGTTCGCAACAGCCGATGTTGTTGAGCAGGATGGCATAGTCTATGTCAGAACCGATGCCAGTCTCCTTCATCTTTGCCACAGCGGGCATGGCCACCTCCAGCGAGCCTTCAAAGTCGCCCTTGATGAGCAGCAGCTCAGAAAGTCTACGTGCTGACTTGTTATAGCTTATCTGGTCCTGTTCTGTCAACACCTCACACTCCAGCGCCTTCTTGAAGTAGAACTCTGCCGTGCGGTACTGTCCCAGACGATAGGTGGCCGACCCACGCCAACGGTTGGCGGTCAGGGACGAGATGTCACCCAACTGCTCAAAGCTGTCGGCCAAGACAATCATGCGTTTGTAATCCTCCTGGGAACCAGCCTCAAAGATGACGCTGTCAGCATGGCTCTCCCGCTTGTTGCTCACAGCCACGTCGGAGCCGCAAGAGCCAAAGAGGATGGCAACAACCACCCACACCATGCTTTTCAGTAGTGTCAAACTGTCTCTCATTTTCTTATCGGCAGATTTCCGCGGCAAAAATACATAAAGTTTTGCAATCCGCCAAGAAAAAAATAATTTTTTTGCTCTTGCCGTACAATATGACTGCCTATCAAGCCATTGAACAATCTGCGTTGAGGACTGGGAACAGCCTGCAAACAAGCGAAAAACAGAAAGGAATCCTTGCTACGTATGAGGTGAAATGTGTGGAGGATTAGGCCGCGGAAGGTCACTGTGTCCTCTTTTTATAAATAATTAAGCCAAAAAAGAACGCTAATTCATTTATCTTTTGTATCTTTGCACCCAATTTTAGCTTAAACTTTAAACACATTATGAAAATTTCGCACATTGAGCATCTGGGCATTGCCGTCCAGAGCATTGAAGAGAGCCTGCCGTTCTTCACGGACGTGCTGGGATTGGAGTGTTATGCAACCGAAATCGTTGAGGACCAGAAAGTGAAGACCGCTTTCCTGCGCTGCGGCGAGGTGAAGCTGGAGTTGCTGGAGCCCACGTCGCCTGAGAGCACCATCCAGAAGTGGATTGACAAGGGCAACAAGGGCGTGCACCACGTGGCATTCTGCATTGAGGACGGCGTAGCCAATGCACTGGATGAAGTCAGCGAGAAGGGCGTACGCCTCATCGACCAGGCTCCCCGCAAGGGCGCAGAGGGACTGAACATCGCCTTCCTGCACCCGAAGTCAACCGCCGGCGTGCTGACCGAGCTCTGCGAACACCCTGAGTAAGAGACAAGAGCCCACCCAAGCCCTCCCAAAGGGAGGGATGTATGGATGCATAACTTGGTTGGGGTATCAACAAAAAAATATTGTATAACTAATAACAAATGGAGCACCTAAGCGTTTAAGAGTAACTAAACATCCCTCCCTGTGAGGGCTTGGGTGTGCTTAAAATTATGAGCAAGCAATTAGAAAAAATCAAGCAACTGATTGAAAACCGCGAGAAGGCCCGTCTGGGCGGCGGTGAGAAAGCCATACAGAAACAGCATGAGCGCGGAAAGTACACCGCCCGCGAGCGTATCGACATGCTGCTCGACGAAGGCTCGTTCGAAGAATATGACATGTTCAAGGAGCACCGCTGCCACAACTTCGGAATGGAGAAGAAGCAGTTCCCCGGCGACGGCGTGGTGGCCGGTAGCGGCACCATCGACGGCCGCCTGGTGTTCGTCTTCGCACAGGACTTCACCGTTCATGCAGGTTCTCTCTCGGAGACGATGAGCCAGAAGATTTGCAAGGTCATGGACATGGCCATGAAGATGGGTGCCCCCGTCATTGGCATCAACGACTCAGGCGGCGCACGCATCCAGGAGGGCATCAACGCCCTGGCTGGCTATGCTGAAATCTTCGAGCGCAACATCCTGGCCTCAGGCGTCATCCCGCAGATTAGCGGCATCTTCGGCCCCTGCGCCGGCGGCGCCGTCTACAGCCCCGCCCTCACCGACTTCACCCTGATGATGGAGGGCACGAGCTACATGTTCCTCACCGGCCCGAAGGTGGTGAAGACCGTTACGGGCGAGGACATCGACCAGGAGCACCTCGGCGGTGCCAGCGTGCATGCCACGAAGAGTGGTGTGACCCACTTCACGGCCAAGACCGAGGAAGAGGGCCTGCAGATGCTGAAGACACTGCTGAGCTACATCCCCTCGAACAACATGGAGGTGGCTCCGCGCAAGAAGTGCGACGACCCCATCAACCGCATGGAAGACTCGCTGAACGAGATTATTCCCGAGAACCCCAACGAGGCCTACGACATGTACAAGGTCATCGGCGCCGTGGTGGACAATGGCGAGTTCTTTGAGGTGCAGCCCAAGTTTGCCAAGAACATCATCGTGGGCTTCGCCCGCTTCAACGGTCAGAGCGTGGGCATCGTGGCCAACCAGCCCTCATGCTACGCTGGCGTGCTTGACGTGAACGCCTCGCGCAAGGGAGCCCGCTTCGTGCGCTTCTGCGATGCCTTCAACATCCCCATCGTCAGCCTCGTCGACGTGCCAGGCTTCCTGCCCGGTACTGGCCAGGAGTACAATGCCGTCATCCTGCACGGCGCCCAGCTGCTCTATGCCTACGGTGAGGCTACAGTGCCCAAGATTACCGTCACCCTGCGCAAGTCGTATGGCGGCTCACACATCGTGATGGGCTCAAAGCAGCTGCACACCGACCTGAACTACGCATGGCCCTCAGCTGAGATTGCCGTGATGGGTGCCAGCGGTGCCGCTGCCGTGCTCTATGCAAAGGAAGCCAAGGCCAAGAAGGAGGCCGGCGAGGACGTGAAGGCATTCATCGCCGAGAAGGAGGACGAGTACAACGAGCTCTTCGCCAACCCCTATCAGGCTGCCAAGTACGGCTACATCGACGATGTCATCGAACCACGCAACACCCGCTTCCGCATCTGCCGCGGTCTGGCTCAGCTTGCCACCAAGCGTGACGCCCTGCCTGCCAAGAAACATGGAAACATACCAATGTAGTAGACTATGAAGAAAAACGAAGTTTACGCTGCCATCGCCCTTGCCCTGCATGAGCATCTGGGCAACAATGTACACGACGTGGAGCCGGGCATCATCACCATTGCCCAGCATCCCACTCAGTGGAACGGTTATGCACAGACCATGACAGCACACCCCTAACTCATACCTTAAACCTCAAATCAGAAATGAAAGAATACAAGTACACCATCAATGGCAACAAGTATGAGGTAGCCATTGGCGATATTGCAGACAACCTTGTGACCGTCACCGTCAACGGTGAGGAGTACAAGGTGGAGATGGAACTTCCTGCCGAGCCTGAGAAGAAGAAGCCCGTGCTGGGTAAGCCCGCTGCTGCGACCGACAGCGCAGCTGAAGGCTCAGCCCCTGCTGGCAAGGCTGCCGTCAATAAGAATAACGCCGTGAAGGCTCCGCTGCCCGGTGTTATCACTGACATCCTGGTACAGGTGGGCGATGAGGTTCAGGCTGGCGACACCGTCGTGGTGCTCGAAGCCATGAAGATGGCAAACAACCTGCAGGCTGAGAAGGGCGGCAAGGTGACGGCCGTGTGTGTAAAGATTGGCGAGAGCGTCATGGAAGACGATGCCCTCGTGGTCATTGAATAAGAAGGCTTCTCCGAGCCTACCCGACGCTCGGCTCCGCGCTCCATTGCACGGAGCCGAGCGTGTTTCCTGCAAGACTAAAGACTTAAAAACCATGAAGAAACTACTACTTGCCACATTCTCACTGGCAGCCACGCTCACCGCCGGCGCGCAGCTGACCACCAACGCCGGTGTGCAATACTTGCAGTGCATGCCCAAGGACATGTCAGGCGATTTCAGCGACTTGGCCAATACCTATTTCCTGGCGGACTCACTGGCCGACTTCGACCCACAGAAGGGCGAGGGACTGCTGCAGTGGGACCGCTACCGCCTGTCGCCCCGCCAAGCCTTCAACCTCAACGGCTACTGGCCTGTGCGCATGCAGATGCTCGACTTCCCCGATGCTGCCTACGACAACGACCCGCTGCTGCGGGTGAAGCTGGAGTTCATCAGCCCACGCTGCCTGCGCATACGCCTGCTCACCACCCCCATCGTGCCAAAGGACGACAGGGATGATGACCCTATGCTCTCGCCCACCTTCAAGGGCGCGGGGACGGTGTGGCGCCATACCGCCGATGCCGACAAGGTCAGCTACACCTCTGCCTACGGCGGCATTGAGCTGCAGCGCCACCCCTTCCGCATTGTGGTGAAAGATGCCAACGGACGGATGCTGACGCAGACACGCCACATCATCGACAACGACTCCACACAGGTGAAGCTGCTGCCAATGTCGTTCATCAAACGCGGCAGCGACAACTCACGCGCGGTCAACCCCGTGTTCCTACTATCGCCTGGCGAGCGTATCTACGGCTGCGGCGAGTCGTTCACCTCGCTTAACAAGGTGGGGCAGAAAGTGCAGCTGAGCGTCACCGACCCGCAAGGGCCTGAGACCGACGGCATGTATAAGCCCGTGCCGTTCTACTTCAGCAACCGTGGCTATGGCATCTTCATGCACACCGCAGCCCCCGTCACCGCCGACTTCGGTGCCTCTTACATCGGTGCACAGCGACTGTTCATGGCTGACGAGCAGGCCGACCTCTTCATCTTCTTCGGTCAGCCCAAGGACATCCTCTACGAATACACCGCCGTGACAGGACGCTCGCCCATGCCGCCGCTGTGGAGCTTCGGCACGTGGATGAGCCGCATCACCTACTTCTCACAACAGGAGGGCCTCGACATTGCCAGCAAGCTGCGCCAGTTGAACATCCCCGCCGACGTCATCCATTTCGACACCGGATGGTTCGGCACTGACTGGCAATGCGACTACCAGTTTTCCGCCGACCGCTTCCCCGACCCTGTGAAGATGCTGCGCCAGCTGGCCAAGGACGGTTTCCACACCTGCCTGTGGCAACTGCCCTACTTCACACCCAAGAACCGTTTCTTCAACGAGATTGTGCAGCAGGGGCTGCATGTGAAGAACGCCGCCGGCGGCATGCCCGTTGAAGATGCCATCCTCGACTTCACCAACCCTGAGACCGTGAGCTGGTATCAGCAGAAGATTGAGGGGCTTATGCGCCAGGGCGTAAGCACCATCAAGTGCGACTTTGGCGAGGCGGCCCCTTACAACGGCCTCTACCACAACGGGCGCGGCGGCCTCTATGAGCACAACCTCTACCCTCTGCGCTACAACAAGGCACTATGGGAGCAGGTGGAGCGCTCACATCCCGGCGAGGGCATCATCTGGGCACGCTCGGCCTGGGCCGGCAGCCAGCGCTATGCCCTGCACTGGGGCGGCGACGCTGCCACCAACAATATCGGCATGCTTGGCGACCTGCGCGGCGGCCTGAGCTTCGGCCTCAGCGGCTTCTCGTTCTGGAGCCACGACATGGGCGGCTTCGTTACCGCCTCGCCCGAAGACATCTACCGTCGCTGGCTGCCTTTCGGCTTCCTTAGCAGTCACACCCGTGCCCACGGTGCACCGCCCACGGAGCCTTGGCTCATCAGTGAGAGCTTCACCGATGCCTTCCGCCAGTGTGCTGAGCTGAAGTACCGGCTCATGCCCTACGTCTACGCACAGGCCAAAGACTGCTCCGAGCGCGGGCTGCCCATGGTCAGGGCGCTGCTTGTGGAGTTTCCCGACGACCCGGGGGCATGGTATGTTGAGGACGAGTATATGTTCGGTGCACAGATGCTCGTGGCACCGCTCTTAGAGAGTGGCAACAGCCGCATCGTCTACCTGCCCGCCGATGCCAACAGCTCAAAATGGATTGACTACCAGACGGGACGCGTCTACGACAGCGGCTACCAGAGGATTGAGGCTGGAAGCATACCCTGCGTCATCCTTGTACGCGACGGCGCTCTCCTGCCCCATGCTCCGCTGGCCCAGCGTACCGACCAAATTAACTGGCAGGCGATAGAACTGAAGGAGTACAAGGCCGATGCCAAGCAGTGCAAAGGTCTGCTCTTCAAGCCTGGCGACACCCAATTGCAAACCATTGAACGTTAACACAAACAGCCCTATGAACAAGAAACTGAAACAAGTGATGGCTCTGCTGCTTGCCAGCTCAGCAGCCATCCCGGCAGCAGCCGAACAGCCCATGTCCCCACCCGACCCCAATGAGATGGTGGCTTACCTCTTTACTTACTTCAACAGCAACGCCCCTGAGGATGAGCAGATATGCTACGCCCTGAGTGACGACGGCTACAACTTCACGCCGCTGAACGACGGTGCCCCCGTCATCTCGAGCGACACCATCGCCCTGACACAATGTGTGCGCGACCCGCACATCTTGCGCTGCCAGGACGGCAAGACGTTCTACATGGTGGCCACCGACATGCGTTCCAGCTTAGGATGGAGCAGCAACCGCGGCATGGTGCTGCTGAAGAGCACCGACCTCATCCACTGGCAGCACGCCACCGTCAACTTCCCCACGCGCTATACGAAGACATGGAAGAACGTCATCCGTGTGTGGGCGCCTGAGACCATCTACGACCACCAGGCCAAAAAGTACATGGTGTTCTACTCGCTGCGCACCAGCGACCGCGACTCCTACGACAAGATTTACTACCAGTATGCCAACGCCGACTTCACCGACCTTGAGGGCGAGCCGCAGTGGCTCTTTGACGCAGGCAACGCCACCATCGACGGTGACATTGTCTTCAATGAGGCTGACCAGCTCTACCACCTGTTCTACAAGCAGGAGTCTGGGCGCGGCATCTACCAGGCCGTGGCACGTCAGCTCACCGACCGATGGCAGATGCTGGAGGGCAACGTGGAGCAGACGAAGGAAGCTGTAGAGGGCGTCGGCGTGTGCAAGGCCATCGATGGCCAGTCGTGGATTATCATGTACGACTGCTATGGCAACGGCCACTACCAGTTCTGCCGCTCCAACGACCTGAAGATGTTCCAGTTCGTGCAGAACACCGAGACCAAGGGTAAGTTCACGCCGCGACACGGCACCATCATCCCCATCACGCGGGCTGAGAAGCAGCGCCTGGAGCTGGCATTCCCCAACCACCGCCAGCCCATCCTGCCCGACTATCATGCCGACCCCGAGGTGCTCTATTCCGACAAGACGGGCAAGTACTACATCTACAGCACCACCGACGGCACACCCGGATGGGGGGGACACGACTTCAGCGTCTTCTCTTCGACCAACCTTATTGACTGGACCGACGAGGGCAAGATGCTCGACGTGAAGGGCGACCAGGTACGCTGGGCCACGGGCAACGCCTGGGCACCCTGCATCATCGAGGTCAAAGCCTCACGCACACTCCTCTCTCACCTCTCCTCTCTCACCTCTCACTTCTCACCCAACCCCTCTCACCTCTATTTCTTCTACTACTCCGCCCACAATCCGCAGTCCAACCGCAAGGAGATAGGCGTGGCCGTGAGCGACAGCCCCACGGGGCCCTTCTTCGACAGTGGCGCACCCATCATCACCGATGCCGACCGCCCCGAGGGCACACGTGGACAGGCCATCGACGTCGATGTGTTCCGCGACCCGAAGTCGGGCAAGTACTACCTCTACTGGGGCAACGGCTTCATGGCCGGTGCTGAGCTGAACGACGACCTGCTGTCAGTGAAGAAGGAGACCATCGTCAACCTCACCCCGCAGGGAGGCAACCTGCAGACGTGGGCTTTCCGCGAGGGTGCGTATGTGTTCTACCGCAAGGGCACCTATTACTTCCTCTGGTCGGTCGATGACACGGGCTCACCCAACTACCATGTGTGCTACGGAACGGCAAAGTCGCCGCTTGGCCCCATCACCATCGACCCGGAGAACTACCGCGTCATTGAGCAGCGGCCCGACGATGGCATCTACGGCACGGCGCACAACAGCATCCTGCAGCTGCCGAAGAAGGACGAGTGGTACATTGTCTATCACCGCATCAACAAGAACTTCATCCATCGTGACCCAGGCATCCACCGCGAGGTGTGCATCGACCGCCTCACCTTCGACAAGAAGGGGCGCATCATCCCCGTCACGCCCACCCTCGACGGTCCTTCACCGCTGGTGGTGAAATAACGACTACCAGAAGAACAACAGCAACACGTGCCGTGGACTGGTTCCACGGCACGTGTCTGCGTTCAGTCACTTATCACCGTACAGCTCGCCCTCGTCTGGGTGGCGGTGTAGGCACAGAAGCTGGGATGCAAAAAAGTGGCTTGAGCAATTTGACTTTTGCCCCTTTCAGTTGTATTATAGACAGACAAGCAAACCGATGACAACAGAAGAGAGCCAGATACTGGCACGCTGCAAGGACGGCGACACAGAAACATTCCGATGGGTGGTGACCACCTATCAGCGGCGCATCTTTTCTGTCTGTCTGAAGATGCTGGCCGACGAGGAAGAGGCGAAGGACGTGGTGCAGGAGACGTTCATCCGCGTGTGGCAGGAGCTTGACGGCTACGACCTGCAACGGCCGTTCTCCACATGGCTCTACACCATAGCCACGAGGCTCTGTCTGAACCGGCTGAAGCAGCTGCGAGCCATCGGCTCTACGCCTCTTGACGGGCAGGTGCTGCACCGCTTTGCCGCCGATGCCGACAGCCAGCGGGCGCTGGAAAACCTCGAATGGGTGTCGATAGTGCGGCTCCTGGCCGAGGGACTGAGCGCGAAGCAACGGCTCGTGTTCACGCTCTGTCAGTTAGAGGGGCTGCCGTCCGCCGAGGTGGAGCAGATCACGGGCATGGATGCCCATCAGGTGAAGAGCAACCTCTACATAGCACGACAGACAATACGCAAACGACTAAAGGAATTAGGATATGAATAAGACCGACGACATACTCAACCGACTGCAACAGGCGCCGCAGCCCCGCCTCGATGCCCCCGACGAACTGACGGAGCGCATCATGAGCCGACTGCCGGAGCGCGGGCGCCCTCGCCCGCAAAAAAGGCAGACGGGAACACCCAAGCTTACAAGGGCACGCCGCGCATGGCTCTACGCCGCCGTCGGCATCGCCGCCAGTGTGCTGCTGCTCATCGGTGTGGGCGTGGCGACGCGGCAGGAAAACCACCCCGCGGAACTGGTTGCTGATAACGCTCAAAAGGAATACCACCCCGTTGTATCGGTTCCCAACGATGCTGAGAAGGAAAACCACCCCGTAGAATCGGTTCCCAACGATGCTGAGAAGGAAAACCACCCCGTAGTATCGGTCTCCGACGATGCTGAGGAGGAAAAACACCCCGTAGAATCGGCTCCCAACGATGCCGAGAAGAAAAACGTCCCCGGTGTAAAAGCGCTCGACGGCAATTTGCACTATGCCGCCTATACAGAGACGGAGGACACGGCGGCCTATCAGGACCCTGCCCGCGTGGATGAGTTTATCAGCAAGTTGGCGTCCGTCCATGCGCTGCCCATCGAACTGACGTGCTCTGCCACGATGGACAGTATGGTAACGAGTGCCGTCTACGTCTTCCCTGATAAGACGACGGTGAGTACCAGTCGTCAAAAGGTGGACGTATTCGGACGGCTGCTACAGGTGGCCTGCTGCTATAGCGACGACACGCCGGGCTACCTGCTTAAATACTCACACCTGCAGTTCTTCTTCCAGTTGAAGGACATGCGACATCAGCTGCAATATCTCTGGATTGCAGAGCGTGTGAACGGCAAGATTCTGCTTTACAGCACCTGCTCGCCCATCGATGCCAATGTGTCGTCGGCCTGCTATCAGGAATATCGCGATGAACTGATGCATACAAGGAGTATTCAAACTAAAACCTCAGAATTATGAAACGTATTGTAATCCTTAGCCTGATGGCTACTGCCAGCCTCACGATGCAGGCGCAAACGAAAAAAGATGTCAAAGTATTGGCCAAGTGCGATGGTATCTATATGGTGCCATGTCCGGAACCCACTATCGACACGAAGACCAAGAAAAAGACCATTGCCTGGCCTGACACGGAAAACAACTCGTGGCACGAGGACATGGGCTTTGTCTCCAATGTTCCCACTGTTGCCGATGACATTGAGATGCTGTTTCCGCAAATTGCCGGTATAGATGGAGGGAAACCTTACAACCCCGCCGTGTGGCAGCTGACGGAGGAGAACGACGAAACCGTGCTGCATTGCTACTTCCGTATGCGTGCCGACGTGGTGACCAATTTCTGGCTGTGCAGCGACGAGTGCGTCATCCTCGACAAGGAGACAGGCACCATCTATCAGTCGCGTCGCTGCGTGCCCGACTGCTATGGCAAGGTGTTCAGCTTCAAGGGAAAAGAGGGTACAACGCTCGACTTCCAAATATTCTTCCCCAAGCTGCCTGAGGACGCCAGGGAGATTTGTATCTATGGCGTGCCCAACTGGTATATGCGAGGCATGAGCGTGAACCTTGTCAACAAGTCTGGAGGCTTTCTCAATCCCGGTAGGAACCCCTACGATTACGACGAGATGTCGCCGATTCACAAGGCTCACCTCGTGAGCGAGGCCAAGGACTACAATAAAGACGACCACAAGACCTGGGCAGTCTATAACGATGCCCATCTCATCAAGCCTGTGAAGGAAGACACCTACGCCATCTGGCGTACGCCCGACGCTACCTATCTGGCCGAGGCCTGCGAAATGAACTGGATGCGCGAGTATTTCGGCCGGGGAGGCAACACTATCTTGATTGATCCGTCGGGCCACCAGTACAAGTGCAAGGAAGTGCTGGGCTATCCCAACGACAAGCTCTTCTGGGTGGAAGGCTATTCGGGCGACTACTTTGCCATCGTCATGGTCTTCGAGCCTATTCCTGAATATATTGAAAATATCACCTACATCGTGCCCGAGGGCGAGCCCTTCGCCATGTGGGGTGCCAACTGGGAGGGCAAAGTGCTTTCCTTTAACATTCAGGAGCTGCGCAACAACCAGAAGCTCTTCAGGTATCATCCCAGGGAGGTCGTAAAATAGCGAAACGATAATTGTTTCATCAATTATAAACTGATTTTGATTCAGACCTGTGGATCAACAGGCATCAACATCCTATAGGACCACTGGAGGCCGCTGTGAAGCCCCCTCCAGTTCATTTCATGCTATACCCTCAGCCTTAAGCTCTGCCATAAATCTTCGTCGGTCATCATCTTGTGTTCACCGCGCCTGGCACGCTTCCAAAAGGGCGACCTCACCCTCCGCCTGCGCGGCGAAGTGAACTACCGCAACATCCACCGCAACATAGAGGTAGGCCAGCAACCCACCGACATCTGGGACTTCAGCTACGGCGTGAACGGCTCGTACAAGCTACCCTGGAACCTTACCATCGACACCGACCTGACGATGAACTCCCACCGCGGCTATGCCGACGCGGAGATAAACGACAACCGTCTCTACTGGGACGCCTCGCTCACCAAGTCGCTGCAGCAGGGACGCTGGGTGTTCAAGCTGCGCGGCTACGACCTCCTGGGCCAGGTCTCCAGCCTGCGCTACAGCATCAACGCCCAAGGGCGCACCGAGACATGGACCAACTCCATGCGCCGCTATGCACTGCTCACCGTCAGCTACCGCTTTAACCAGAAACCGAAAAAATGAAATCTCTCACCTCAAATAATAATAATACCAATACGTGCCGCGGAACTGTTCCTCGGTGCGTATTTTTCTTTCCGAAGGGTTGGGATAGATGGAGTCGTTGGCATGGAAGTCGTTCCACCGGCTCAGCATCAGCGAGTCATTATATATAAATAATGTGTCCGTCTGCTGATAGAGCACCAGCGCCTCGCGATAATGCCGGGGCAGCGAGTCGGCATCCAGCGGGTAGTAGCGGGGCAACGCCACCACAAAGGAGTCCAGCTGCCGGTCGATGAGCTGTCCCGTCAGCCTGTAGTCCACATAGGCACGCGTGGCAAGGGTGTCACACTCCAGTGAGTCCAGATACTGTGCCACGGTGAGACGCCCTCGTGCACGGCTGATAGTGTCACCGCCGGCTGTGCCTGCCATACTGTCGGGGCTGACGCCAAAGTGCTGCCACAACAGCGTGTCGGACATCAGCATCAGGCGTGCACGGCTACCCTCCAAGGGCAGCATGTCGGTGCTGCTGCCGCTCACGGCATACTCAAAGAGGTGGTCGGCCAGCTGCCCCTTCTGCGAAAGGGCAAAGATGCGCAGCATCGTCAGACTCTCGTCGGTCTCTAACGACCGACGGCCCACATGCAGGGCCTCGTCCACGTCGCCACTCATCAACGACACTTCGGCATGGGCCTTATAATGGTCCACGGCATTGGTATTGCTCACCGCTGCCATGCCTGCCATCATGGCCGACAACTGCAGCAGGTTCATCCACATCACACGCGAGAACAGACCGGCAGAGCGGCGCCCCTCGTCGCCGATGGGCAGCATGCGCTTTGACAGCCACACTGCCCCACCCCACAGCGCCAGCAGCAGCGGACCGGCCCACAGCCAGTTCCCCCACCGGAATGGCACGCTGATGCTTGACACAAAGGCCAGCAACAGCATCGACGGGGCATAGGTCAGGGCATGCGAGCGCCGCGACAGCCGCGTAGCGGCATAGACCAGCAGATGGATGCCCAGGAGCACTGCCGTGCAGATGACGGCGCCAATGGTGCGGTTGTAATGGGTCTTGCCGCCACTTAGCCCGTACTGAGCCACGGCCAGCATGTCACCCTGGAAGAAGAAAAGCCAGCAGAAAGTGAACACCACGAACAACACGGCACACACCACCCGGATGGTGATGTTGCCCTCGCCGTTGTACCTATCGTGACGTCTCTTCACAGTAGCTGTTGCCCGTGTTTCTCTCTTTTGGGGCTACAAAGATACGCTATTTTTTCCAACATTCAAATTATTTCAACCTTTTTCTTTACTTTTGCGCCACATTAACGAAAAAAAGCGTAACTTTGCAGCTGTTATCAATCATCGCTTGACATCATGAAGCAATATCTTGACATTCTGCAACGCATACTGAACGAAGGCACGCCAAAGGGCGACCGCACGGGCACGGGCACACTCAGCGTGTTCGGAACACAAAGCCGTTACGACCTGTCTGAGGGATTCCCCCTGCTTACCACTAAGAAACTGCACCTGAAGAGCATCATCTACGAGCTGCTGTGGTTCCTGCGGGGCGACACCAACGTGCACTGGCTGCAGGAGCACGGTGTGCGCATCTGGAACGAGTGGGCCGACGCTGACGGCGAGCTGGGCCCCGTCTACGGCCACCAGTGGCGCTCCTGGCCCGACTATGATGGCGGCACCATCGACCAGATAGCCCTGGTGCTGGACCAAATCAAGCACAACCCGAATTCGCGCCGCATGATGGTCTCGGCATGGAACGTGGCCGAGGTGAACAAGATGGCCCTGCCGCCCTGCCACACCATCTTCCAGTTCTATGTGGCTGACGGCCGTCTGTCGCTGCAGCTCTATCAGCGCTCAGCCGACACCTTCCTCGGTGTGCCGTTCAACATAGCCAGCTATGCCCTGCTGTGCATGATGATGGCACAGGTGACAGGACTCCAGCCCGGCGAGTTCATCCACACCACAGGCGACACTCACCTCTACATGAACCACCAGGAGCAGGCCCGGCTGCAGCTGACGCGCCAGCCACGCCCACTGCCGGTGATGAAGCTCAACCCCGACGTCAAGTCGCTCTTCGACTTCCGCTACGAGGACTTCCTGTTAGAGGGCTACGACCCCTGGCCACACATCAAGGCCGAAGTCAGCGTTTAGTGGAGAGAGGCGAGAGGTGAGAGGTGAGAGGTGAGAGGTGAGTGGTGAGTGGTGAGAGGTGAGAGGTGAGAGGGGAGCAATGTGAAACTTGAATAAAACGATAAACGATGAAACAACTGATTATTGCCATGAGTATACTTGGAATGTTCTTCGGATGCAAGAGCAAGGAGAAGGTCAGTCAGAGTGACAATGCCCCCGTCGTTGAACAGAAGAGCACCATGCCCGAGGGCCGTCTGATGCGCGTGCACTACAACTACGGCGGTATGATGATGGAGCAGTTTAGCGATTTCAACCTGCGCCGCCTGCCTGACGGCAAGGGCAACGAGTTCACCTTCCGCCACTACAACCGGGAGGTGTCGTTCACCGACGGGGTGAGCGATACGCTCTTCGATGCCGCCCGCCGCATCATCGAGGAGGAACGCATGTACGAATATGGTGTCTCCTACTCGCTGCAGATGAGCGAAAGGATTCTCGATGGCTACCACTGGGACTTTGAGGCCGACTTTGAAGGCGACGACCACCTCAGCTCCTCAGGCAGCCACGTCACGCCTGAAGGCAACGGCCTAAGCCGCCTGTCCAAGCTGCTCAGGGAAGCCGCTGGGCAACTGGTGAAGGAGGAGCAGTGACTTACGCGCGCGCACGTATATAACAGAAAACACGTCAGGTGCTTGCACCTACTTGCACCTGGGAATCGAGGTGCTTGCACCTGAAGCAATGGCGGTGCAAGCAGGTGCAACCTCAGGTGCAAGTAGGTGCAACCAAACATACTTTTATAACTCATTGACTTGCAAGTGGATACAAACCAGGTGCAAGTAGGTGCAAGCACCTGGCAACTTTTCGCTTATGCACGCGCGCACGCGAGAAAAGTCGCGACTTACGTCAGCCAGGCATGGAGATAATTTCGCCAGGCATGGAGATAATTTCGTAAAGCGGCTCCTGGCTGAATTATCTCATGGAGTTATTCTCATAAAGTGGCCACTTATTCGCTGAAAGCGGTCACTTATACGCTAATAATGTGAAAATAATTCCGCCATTCCATCACTTCGGCACGAAAATTGCTGCCCTTTTTATAAAAAGAAAGGAGATAAGAAAATGGCATTCATTGACTATTACAAGATTTTGGGCGTTCCCAAGGACATACCTCAGAAGGACGTAAAGAAGGCTTATCTGAAACGTGCCAAGCAGTTCCACCCCGACCTGCACCCTGACGACCCGAAGGCGAAGGCGAAGTTCCAGGCCCTGAACGAGGCTTACAACGTCATCAGCGACCCTGAGAAACGTCAGAAGTACGACCAGTATGGCGAACAATGGCGCGAGGCTGACCAGTTCCAGCAAGGTGAGGGCGGCTTCCGCGGCGGCTCGCCCTTCGAGGGCTTCGACTTCAGCGGCTTCCAAGGCGGCGGCTTCAGCTCGTTCTTCGAGAATCTCTTCGGAGGCCGCGGCGGCACACACGGCTTCTCACACTCGTACACCAGCGGACAGGATGGCGGCCAAGGCTTCTCGCGGTTTTACAGCGGGGGCCAGCAGGCGCAGCCACATGAGACGCAGGCCTCCATCAACATCGACATGTACACGGCACTGCTCGGCGGCGAGGTGCTGGTGTCGCTCGGCGACGGACAGAAACTGAAGCTGAAGGTGAAGCCCGGCACTCAGCCCGGCTCAAAGGTGCGACTGCGCGGCAAGGGGCAGGGAGGCACCGACCTCATCCTGACCTACGACGTCACGCTGCCCACCACCCTCAGCGACCGCCAGCGGCAGCTGCTGGCAGAGATGCGCATCAGCTAAGGTCATGCCGTCAGGAACACCTCTGCCCGCTGCAGGTCCTCCGGTGTGTCGATGCCTACGGTCTCCACGTTGGTGAGACCCACCTTGATGCGATAGCCGTTCTGCAGCCAGCGAAGCTGTTCCAGACTCTCAGCTTTCTCCAGAGGGCTCTGCGGCAGCCGCGTTATCTGCGACAGCACCTCACGTCGATAGGCATAGAGGCCCAGGTGCTTGAGGAACGGGAAGTGGCTGAGCCACTCCGTCTGCTCCTGACCACGCACAAAGGGGATGACGCTGCGGCTGAAGTAGAGCGCATAGCCCTGCACATCGCACACTATCTTCGGCGAGTTCGGGTTCAGCACGGCGTCCATCGTCTCGAAGGGCTTGCCCAGGGTGCCTATCTGCGTCTGCGAATCGTCAAAGAGATGGCACAGCGTGGTAATCTGCGAGGGCTGGATGAACGGCTCGTCGCCCTGCACGTTGATGATGACATCGGCCGTGGTATCTATCTTCTCAGCCGCCTCCTCTATGCGGTCGGTACCGCTCTGGTGGTCGGCGCGCGTCATCACCGCCCTGCCACCGAAACCAGTCACGGCAGTGAAGATGCGCTCATCGTCGGTGGCCACCCAGACGCTGGGAGCATCGGAGGGCGAAGACGGGAGAGCCTTGGTCACCTGTTCATAAACTCGCTGTATCACAGGCTTTCCACCCAGCACGGCCAGCGGCTTGCCGGGGAAGCGCGTAGACGCATAGCGCGCAGGAATGATTGCAGTAAACTTCATAGTGTTATCAGAAATAGAGCATGCAAAGGTAATGCTTTTTTGTGAGAGATACTGCATGAAGATACAAATATTTCTTAATTCTTTGGTTGAAAATCTTAATTTCTTTGTGCGTCTGCATATTTTTTCATACCTTTGGGGGTTGAAAACATGACATCACATGAAGTTATCAAAGATATATCTTACGCTAAGCCTCGCCCTGCTGCCCTTGCTGGGCCAGGCGCAGGCCATCACCCTCGGCTCATGCACCACCCGCGACGGCGGCGAATATAACGGCGAGATGGCCCAGGGCAAACCCAACGGCAAGGGCAAGACCACATGGAAGAACGGCAACTGGTATGAGGGCGACTACGTCAAGGGAAAGCGACAGGGCATAGGCACCTACGTCTTCAGCGACGGTGAGCGCTACGAGGGCCAGTGGATGGACGACCACCAGCACGGACAGGGCACCTACTGGTTTCTGAACAACAACCGCTACGAGGGACTCTGGTATACCGACTACCAGCACGGACGCGGCGTGATGCACTACTACAACGGCGACATCTACGACGGCATGTGGTTCCAGGACAAGCGCGAAGGCCACGGCCGCTATACCTTTGCCAGCGGCTCCTACTACGACGGCGAGTGGAAGGCCGACATGAAGCACGGACAGGGCACCTTCTACTGGAGCGACGGCTCGTCGTATGAAGGCCAGTGGGAGATGAACAAGAAGCATGGCAAGGGCACCTATAAGTATGCCAGCGGCGACCTCTACGTAGGGCAGTGGGTCAACGACCTGCAGGAAGGCCGCGGCATCTACCGCTTCCAGAACGGCGACATCTACGAAGGCGACTATAAGCACGGCGAGCGCACAGGCACCGGCGTCATCAAGTATGCCAACGGCGACCAGTACACCGGGCAGTTCGTCAACGGCGAGAAGAGCGGCACAGGCACCGTCGTATGGGCCAACGGCAACACCTATCAGGGACAGTGGAAGGCCGATGCGCCCAACGGCAAGGGCAAGCTGACCAACAAGCAGGGCGACACCGTAGAGGGTGTGTTCAAGGACGGCGTGCCCAACGGCGAGTGCATAGGCCACAGGGCCGACGGCTCGAAGTTCAAGGCCGACTTCAAGGACGGCAAGCGTCACGGCAAGGCCATAGAGGAGGACAAGGACGGACAGCGCTTTGAGGGCAACTACGCCAACGGTCACCGCGACGGCCCCTTCATTGAAAAGGACCGCAACGGCAACATCACCGCCCAAGGCACCTACGTCAACGGGCGTCGCACCTTATCACAGTAGCCCCCAGCACTCCCAGTACCCCCAGTACTCCCAGTACTCCCAGCACTCCCAGTAGCCCCAGCACTCCCAGCATTCCCAGTACTCCCAGTACTCCCAGTAGCCCCAACATTAAAATCAAAAAAATACCAAGAACTATGATTATTGACACTTTAGACAACCTCGCCAAGTACGAGGCAGTAAACCCACTCTTCAGCGACGTGGTGGAGTTCATCAAGAACAACAACCTGGCAGCCATGGAGCCTGGCAAATATCCCATCAAGGGGGCCGACCTCTTCGTCAACATTGCCGTGGCCAAGGGCAAGGCACCCGACGAGGCCGTCATCGAGACGCACCGCCGCATGATTGACATACAGATACCGCTCGATGCCGAGGAGACCTACGGCTACACACCGCTCTGCCGGCTGCCCGATGCTGAGTACAACGAGGAGAAGGACATCACGAAGTATGGCGACCTCATGGCCGAGAGCTTCGTCGACTGCCAGCCCGGCATGTTCGCCATCTTCTTCCCACAGGACGGCCACGCACCCTGCATCTCGCTGGCACCCGAAATCAAGAAAGCCATCTTCAAGGTCAAGGCATAGCACGATGACAGCAGCAAGAAAACGGCTGCCAGCAATCCATACACATATTTACTATGAAAGAAACTACAAAGAAAACACCAAAGAAGGTGACGGCAAAGAAAACCGCTACACCCACCCCTGAAGCCCCCAACCCACACATCGGTCTGGTGCAGAACGACAGCTGGCTGGAGCCCTTCGAAGATGCCATCCGCGGCCGTCACGACCATGCCCTGTGGAAGCTGAACCAGCTGACACAGAACGGCAAACGCAAGCTCACCGACTTTGCCAGCGGGCACTTCTACTTCGGTCTGCACAAGCTGGGCCGTGGATGGGTGTTCCGCGAGTGGGCACCCAACGCCACCGACATCTACCTCATCGGCGACTTCAAC
>CAMVKN010000006.1 GCA_947168045.1 uncultured Prevotellaceae bacterium | reverse complement strand
CAAACAATTCCTTGACGGCTTGGGGCGAATAGGTAGAGAAACCTGGTCGCAATGTCGATGGGCATACTTCTATTGTCTTCATTCTTCTGGTCTTTTAAGTACAAACTTCCCGATAGCATCCATGCCGCAAATCATCTCCAGCATACCGAAAAAGTCGTTCTCGTCGACTTTCTTCGCTCTGCACAATGCCCTGCGGTTAGCTCCTTCAGGCAACATGTTGGTGAACACGGGGAAGATGCGCTCCGAGTGATACACCTTCTGACTCTTGGGCAAGTTGACAGACACAGGAGGGGTGCTGCCGTCGGCACGAAAAGCATCATCGTAGGTGAACTCATAGTTGCCCCTTGACAACTCAACGAGCTGTCCGGCATAGACATCTCCGTAATACACATTCACTTTTCTCATCCTCTATGCTATTTAACGGTCTGTTTTACCTGCAACACCATTTCCATACCTACCACATCCAATATCTTCTGTAGTGTCTGTAGCGACGGATTGCCCACGCCTCGCTCCAAATCCTTGACTGTAGAGATGCCTACTCCAGAGTAATCCGAGAGGTCTTGCTGAGAGATTCCCAGCAATGCCCTGCGCTCCTTAATCACTGTTCCTATATCCATCGGCGTATGATTTATCGTACTTTTGGTGCAAAGATACGAAGAAATACTGATTCGGCAAACCAAAAGTATGATTTTTCGTACTTCCTTAATTCAATTTAACTATATTCCTTTAATCTCTTTCAACTAATTGTGCCCCAAAATACATTCCCCACAAACTTATTTCGACGAAATATGACCGTAGTCGCAGGGACAGGTACTTGGGTATGACGGCTGCTATACCCCAGGTGCCTGTCCCCACGGCTATGCTAGCCAGCAGAAGCAGAAATCGTCTGTAGTGTATCATTCTGCCTCGGCCTCTTTGATCTTTGCTAACAGTTCCTCGCGCTTCGTCTCGTTGGTGCCGTGGACGGCGTGGCGGACGATGCCCTTCTTGTCGACGACGATGGTCAGCGGGAAGCCCTCATAGCCAATCCATGCCATCATGTCCTTGGCCTCGACGAGGTGCGTCCATGTGAAGTGGTGCTTGTCGGTGATGCGCTTGGCCGTTTCGGCATCGTGGTATGTGGCGGAGAAGAACAACACGCCGGGCAGTTGTTCCTTCCACTCCGAGAGGATGGGCATCTCTGCACGGCAAGGGCCACAGCCGGAGTACCAGAGGTTAATCACCATGACGCGCCCCTTCACGCTGTCGTTCGTCCATGTTCGTCCGTCCATATCCCTTTCCGAGAACTGCGGGAACGGCTCACCCTCCTTGGGCGAATACCACGTGCCGTCAGCCTTCACGCCAGCCTGTGTCAGCGAGGTCACCGTGGCCATCATGTTCAGTCCGTTCAGGAACTGATCGGCGTTGTGAACTTGTTCGCGAGGGATAGCCTTGCGGATGAGTGACTTGGGCAGCGTGGCGTCAACGTTGATGACGATGACGCTGTTGCCCTCCTTGTCCTTCAGCCGCGACATGGTCTTCTCACCGTCGGGCAACTGTGGCATTTCGCGGAAGAAATAGCCGTTGGAAAGGAACTTTGGGATAACTGTGTCGATACGTTCTTCCTGTGCCAATGTGGCAAGTGGAAGTAGTGCGAGTAGAACTGCAAATGCTTTAATCTGTTTCATTTTTCTATTTCTTTTCTGTTAATGTTTCTGTCTTTATTGGCTTGTGCCATCGTAAATTGGCCACAAAGTTACAGAAAGTCCCACGAAAAAGCCCCCGACAAGACCGAAAAAGTGTCTGCCGAGGTGAAAGTCTGAACAAATGTTCAGGGGTTTTGTGAATATTTGGAATTATTTCTCCGAAAACGTGACGGCCTTGCGGATGCGTGACAACTGTTGGGGAGTGACGCAGAGGAACGAGGCGATGGCATTCAGGGGAAGATGGCGGGCGATGCCCGGGCAGCGGCGGAGCAGCAACTCGTAGCGTTCGAGGGGCGTGGCGCGGTGGAGGTCGGTGTAGCGGGCACGGGCCTGACTGAGCAGGTGCTCGGCAATGAGGCAGCGCAGATCCATCGACTTCTTATCCTGACTGAACCGCTTCACCAGCTGTTCGCCGCTCACACGGATGATGCGGGTGGGCACCATCGCCTCGATCGTGGTCAGTGCGGGGCCACCGTCGAGACAGGCGGGATAGTCGCCCGCAAACTCGCCCTCGAACGAGAACCATGTGATGTGTTCCTTGTCGTCGCTGATGCCGTGTGTCACGTACTTGAAGCACCCTTCGGTGACGAAGCCGAACCACCGTGCGGGGTCGCCCTCGCACTCCAGCTGTTCGCCCTTGCGGTAAGCGATTTCTTCACCCTCCCGTTCGCAGAACTCCCGAAGTATCTGCAAATCCAAGCGATTATTGTTGAATTTTTGTTCCAATGCTGATTCAAGATTTAGACATCAAAGATGTGTCTTCTGAGAGACGTAATCCCATACTTGCAAACGTGATGGCTCAATAACCATTTCATTGTCTTATTATGAAATACCATCATTCCTCCATCAGCTTGCGGTAGCGGGCACGCTTGGGTTCCTCAATGCCTAAGCGCTGGGCTTTGTTGGCCTCGTAGTCAGAGTAGTTGCCATCGAAGAACACCACATTGCTCTGTGCCTCCTGGCCTGGCAGGGCCGGCTCGAAGGCAAGGATATGCGTACAGATGCGGTCGAGGAACCAGCGGTCGTGGCTGATGACGACTGCACAGCCTGCGAAGGCCTCGAGGCCCTCCTCTAAGGCACGCAGGGTGTTCACGTCGATGTCGTTGGTCGGCTCGTCGAGCAACAGCACATTACCCTCCTGCTTCAGCGCCAAGGCCAGCTGGAGACGGTTACGCTCACCACCGCTGAGCACCCCACACTTCTTCTCCTGGTCCACACCGCTGAAGTTGAACCGGCTGAGGTAGGCACGGGCGTTCAGCTCACGGCCACCCAGACGCAGTGTCTCGTTACCCTGGCTCACCACCTGGTAGACGCTCTTCGTGGGGTCGATGTCCTTGTGCTGCTGGTCCACATAGGCCAGGCGCACCGTCTCGCCCACGCTGAACGAGCCTTCGTCGGGCTGTTCCAGACCCATAATGAGACGGAAGAGGGTGGTCTTGCCCACACCGTTGGGACCAATGACGCCCACGATGCCATTGGGTGGCAACGAGAAGTTGAGTCCCTTGAAGAGTGCCTTCCCAGGGAAGGCTTTCGCCACATCGACAGCCTCGATGACCTTATTGCCCAGGCGCGGACCGTTGGGGATGAAGATTTCCAGTTTCTCCTCTTTCTGCTTCTGCTCCTCGTTGAGCATCAGCTCATAGTTGTTCAGACGAGCCTTGCCCTTGGCGTGGCGCGCCTTCGGTGCCATGCGCACCCACTCCAGCTCGCGCTCCAGTGTCTTGCGGCGCTTTGAGGCGGTCTTCTCCTCCTGTGCCAGGCGCTGGCTCTTCTGCTCAAGCCAGCTGCTGTAGTTGCCCTTCCAGGGGATGCCCTCGCCACGGTCCAGCTCCAGAATCCACTCTGCCACGTCGTCAAGGAAATAACGGTCGTGGGTGACGGCGATGACCGTTCCCTCATACTGCTGCAGGTGCTGCTCCAACCAGTCTATCGACTCGGCATCGAGATGGTTGGTCGGCTCGTCGAGCAGCAGCACGTCGGGCTTCTGCAGCAGCAGACGGCACAGTGCCACGCGGCGACGCTCGCCACCGCTGAGGTTCGTCACAGGCCAGTCGCCCGGCGGACAGCGCAGGGCGGCCATGGCACGGTCCAGCTTCGAGTCCATGTTCCAGGCATCGGTGGCGTCGATGATGTCCTGCAACTCAGCCTGGCGGGCCATCAGCTTGTCCATCTTGTCGGCATCCTCGTAATACTCGGGCAGGCCGAACTTCACATTGATGGCGTCGTACTCAGCCAGCGCGTCATACACATGCTGCACGCCCTCCATCACGTTTTCCTTCACCGTCTTGGCCTCGTCAAGCGGGGGGTCCTGCGGCAGGTAGCCCACGGTGTAGCCCGGGGCCCACACCACCTGGCCCTGGTACTGCTGCTCCAGTCCGGCAATGATTTTCATCAGTGTCGACTTACCGGCGCCGTTCAGGCCGATGATACCTATCTTTGCCCCATAGAAGAAGCTCAGGTAGATGTTCTTGAGCACCTGCTTCTGGTTCTGCTGGATGGTCTTGCTGACGCCGACCATCGAAAAAATAACTTTCTTATCGTCTACTGTTGCCATAATTTTTTCCTAATATAAGTTTCGGTAGTTCTACTTGCTCTTTGTTCTCGCGCAGAGGCGCAGATTGTCATCACTCAATGAAATACTCGCTGACCCCTACGGCATGCCGCTCCATCAGGCGGCGCATGCTGGCCCTGATGGCATAGCGGTTCTTCTGCTCCATGCCGGTCAGCTCGTCATCGGCGATGTCAATGGGCAGCACGCGGTAGTTGTGCTTGAAGCCATTGTCATGGGGACGGCTCACCCAGTAGAGGCAGTAGCCGCAGTCGCTGAGGCGTGTCTGTGCGCCAGGCCGTGGGGTGCCGTTCACCAGTGTGTCGCGCTTCACCAGGTCCATGCGCACCATGTAGCCACCATAGGTATTGGGCTTTGACTGGTTGCTGACGACATTGCCCATGGACCAGGCCACGAGGTGCAGGCTGTCGGCACTGAGCTCTAAGGGCTGGGCAACGTGCGGATGGCCGCCGATGACATGGTCGACGCCATTGGCAATGAGCCACTGTGCCATGTCGCGCTGCTGCTGCGAGGGCAGCTGCTGATACTCAATGCCCCAGTGCGGCAGGGCGATGATGACGTCGGGCTGCATCTGCCGGGCCTTCTCGATGTCTGCCCTTATCTCGGTAGTGTCCATCAGGCACACCACATTAGGCTGTTCGATGGGTATCCCGTTGGTGCCGTAGGTGAAGTTGAGCAGCACCACACGCAGACCGTTTCTCTCCAACAGGAAGGGGTAGGTACTGTCGCGCACCTCCTTATTGACGTATGTACCCAGATGTGGCACGCCGAGCGAGTCCATCATCATGATGGTGCGCTCCAGTCCGGCACGGCGGCTGTCCAAACAGTGGTTGTTGGCCGTGAGCAGCACGTCGAAACCAGCATCGACACAGGCCTGCAGGTATTCGTCGGGGGCACGGAACTGCGGATAGCCGGTGTACGGCCGACCACCCAGCGTCACCTCAAAGTTGCCAATGGCCACGTCGGCACGCTCAATCTCATCCTTCACGCTGGCAAAGCACTCATCGTAGTTGTAAGTGCCATCGCTTTGCAGGGCAGCCTTGATTTGCGGGCCGTGCTGCATCAGGTCGCCGGCAAAGAGCAGGCTCAGGTGGTATTCCCGCGGCTCCTCGACGACGATGGTGTCGCTGGCAGGCACGCCACCCTTTCCTCCACGGTGGCAGGAGGCAGCTGCCACGCTCAGGCAGCAGAGCCATGCCGCTGCCGCCATCATTGTTCTTGTCATGTGTGTCATAGGTAATTATAGCTGCAAAGATAACACCATTTTTGCAAATAGACAAGGAAAACAGCGGAAAAATGCGTCTCTGGCCGGCGATTCTTTCTGCATCCGTGCAATAATTGCCGGCTGGGAACGTTATAATAACGGAAGGGGGTAGCTGCCCCGCAAGAGTTTAAGACAAAGAAGGAGCGTGAAACGACTCGCTTTCATAGCATTGCTGCTGCTGGGCATTACGGCATTGGCTGTAACGCCTGGCGGTGTTGCGCCGGCACCACCGGCGCCGCTGCTGCCTGCCGACCAGGACACCATCCGCATCACGCGGTGGCGCATACAGCCGACGCTGCCTACAGAGGTGGCCGACCTGGACACGTCGGCTATCGACCTGAAGATGCCGGAGAACGTCAAGCAGGTGGTGGAGTACGACGACTCAACGGGCATGTACCGCGTGGGGCCGAAGATTGGCGAGACCTTCCTCGGCACCCCTATCCTGATGACGCCAGCTGAGTTTATGAAGTGGAGCGAGCGGCGCGCCCGACAGCTCTACTTCCGCACAAAGGACGCCGAGAACGTGAAAGCAAAGGGCGAGGACAAGTTCTCGTTCAGCGACATGCACTTCGACCTGGGACCGGCTGAGAAAATATTTGGACCGGGCGGCGTGCGCGTGAAGACGCAGGGCACGGCCGAGCTGAAGGTGGGCATGACGAAAAAGGACATCGACAACCCGTCGCTGCCTATCCGCAACCGCAAGACGACATCCTTCGACTTCGACGAGAAAATCAACCTCAGCGTGAACGGCAAGGTGGGCGACAAGGTGAACATGAACCTGAACTACAACACCGAGGCAACGATGGACTTCGACACGAAGAACCTGAAGCTGAAGTACGACGGCAAGGAGGATGAAATCATCAAGCTGGTGGAGGCAGGCAACGTCAGCTTCCCCTCGAACAACTCGCTGGTGCATGGCGCCACCTCGCTCTTCGGCTTGCGCACCGACATGCAGTTCGGCAAGCTGAAGCTGCAGACAGTGATATCGCAGAAGAAGTCGACCTCGAGCAGCGTGTCGTCAAAGGGCGGCACCTCGACCACACCCTTTGAGATTGACGTGGCCGACTATGAGGAGAACCGCCACTTCTTCCTCTCCCACTTCTTCCGCCTGCAGTACGACCACGCCATGCAGACGCTGCCCAACCTGACCACGGGCATCAAGATTAACCGTGTGGAGGTGTGGGTGACCAACAAAACGGGAACGACGAGCAACACGCGCAACATTGTGGCACTGACCGACCTGGGCGAGAACAGCGTCATCAAGAACACGATGTGGAGCGCCACGGGCATGGCCGTGCCTGGCAACCTGGCCAACGACGAATACAGCACTCTCGTGGCTACCATCGACAGTGCCTCGCGCAACATCGATGCGGTCACCTCACAACTGGAGTCATTCAGCGGCCTGGTGGGCGGCATCGACTACGAGAAGCTGGCATCGGCACGCCTGCTTTCGACATCTGAGTACACAGTGAACGAGGCGCTGGGCTATATCTCGCTCAAAAGCGGACTGCAGACCGACCAGGTGCTGGCCGTAGCCTTTGAATATACCTACGGCGGCAGGACCTACCAGGTGGGTGAGTTCTCGACCGACGTGACACAGGCCGACCGCTGCCTGTTTGTGAAGTCGCTGAAGAACACCAGCGGCAACCCATCGCAGGGCAACTGGAAGCTGATGATGAAGAACGTCTACTACCTGGCTTCGAGCGTGGAAAAGGAGAAGTTCCGCATGGACATCAAATACCAGAGCGACACCACGGGAACCTACCTGACCTATCTGCCCGAAGAGGCCCTGAAGAGCACCACCCTGCTGAAGTTGATGGGTCTGGACCGACTGGATGCCAACATGAAGCCGCACGCCAACGGACAGTTTGACTACGTACAGGGCTACACCGTCAGCGCCGGGCGCATCTTCCTGCCTTCAGCCGAGCCTTTCGGCAGCTATCTGCGCAACTACCTGGAGCAGAAGGGCATGGGACATCTGGCAGACAAATATTGCTTTGACCAGCTGTACGACTCGACCAAGACGGTGGCCAAGCAGAACGCCGAAAAGGACAAGTTCCTCATGACGGGCCAGTATAAGGGAACGGCGGCCAACGTCATACAGCTCAACGCCGTGAACATACCACAAGGCTCGGTGGTGGTGACGGCTGGCGGCGTGAAGCTGACAGAAGGCAGCGACTACGCCGTGGACTATGGCGCCGGCGAGGTGACCATCCTCAACCAGAGCATCATCGACGCAGGCACCAACGTGAACGTGTCGTTAGAGTCGAACACCGATGCCTGGCTACACCGAAAGACCATGTTCGGCGTGAACTGGGAGTACGACTTCAACAAGAACTTCTCCTTAGGCGGTACCCTACTCCACCTCAGCGAACAGGCACTGACCACGAAGGTGGCCATGGGCGAGGAGCCGCTGAACAACACACTGTGGGGACTGAACCTGAACTGGAAGCAGGAGAGCCAATGGCTGACCAACGCACTGGACAAGCTGCCACTGCTGCGTCTGACGCAGCCATCGCAGATAACGCTGACGGGCGAGTTCGCACAGCTCATAGCCGGTAATGCCAAGGGCACGCAGGACAACGCATCCTACATCGATGACTTCGAGAACACGAAGAACCTGCTCAGCGTGAGCGACCCGAAGGCATGGGTGCTGTCGAGCGTTCCGTCGATGTTCCCTGAGTATAACGACAAGCAGACGGTGGCCTCGGGCTACAACCGCGCCCTGCTCTCATGGTACACCGTCGACCCGCTGTTCACACGGCGCTCCAGCAGCCTTACGCCGGGACACATCAAAAGCGACCTGGAACAGCTGTCGAACCACTATGTGCGCGAAATCTACGTCAGGGAGCTGTACCCCAACCGCGACCAGTCGAGCTACAACGGTGCCACCTCGACACTGCCGGTGCTCAACCTGACATACTACCCGAAGGAGCGCGGACCCTACAACCTTACGCTTGACTTCAACACCGACGGCACGCTGAAGAACCCCACGGCCAAGTGGGGCGGCATGATGCGCCGTCTGGAGACCACCGACTTTGAACAGTCGAACATAGAATATGTGGAGTTCTGGCTCCTCGACCCCTTTATCTATACACGCGAGCAAGGCACGGCCGCACAGCACTCGGGCGAGCTGTACATCAACCTGGGCGAGGTGTCGGAGGACGTGCTGCGCGACGGCAAGAAGTTCTACGAGAGCGGCATGCCCGTCGACGGTACCAACATGTTTGAGACCACGCAGTGGGGTAAGATTCCCACGCAGGCCACACAGACCTATGCCTTTGCCACCACCAGCGGCAGCCGCGAGCGCCAGGACGTGGGTCTGAACGGTCTGACCGACGAAGAGGAGCGCACCTTCGGCCCATACGCCGAGTGGCTCAGCCAGATAGGCGCCGTGGTGCAGAACGACTCGCTGCTGCAGGCATGGCAGCAGGACCCCGCCGGCGACGACTACCACTACTTCCGCGGTTCGGACTTCGACCGCGAGCAACGCAGCATCATCGACCGCTATCGCCGCATCAACAACCCGCAGGGCAACTCGCCCAGCAGCGACAACCAGACGGAGAGCTATGACTCGTCGTACAAGACGGGCCCCGACGTGGAGGACATCAACCAGGACTACACGCTGAACGAGTATGAGCGCTACTACCAGTACCGCATACCCATCAGCGACGACGAGCTGCAGGCCTACAACCGCGGCATGAAGAGCGAGGACTCATACATCGTGGACCACCGCGACTACAACGCGAAGCTGCGCAACGGCGACACCCTCACCGTGCGCTGGTACCAGTACCGCATCCCCCTGCAGGAATGGGAGCAGAAGGTGGGCACCATCAACGACTTCACCAGCATACGCTTCATGCGTATGTTCCTCACCGGGTTCAGCGAGCCTATCACACTGCGCTTCGGCAGCCTCGACCTGGTGCGCGGCGAGTGGCGGCAGTACAAGCAGAACCTGCAGACCAGCGCCGGCGCTGAGACGGGCACCCTGGAGATGAGCGCCGTGAACGTCGAGGAGAACACTGAGCGCCAGCCCGTGGCCTATGTCCTGCCGCCGGGCATCAGCCGCGTGCAGGACCCCAACCAGCAGCAGCTGACCGAGGACAACGAGCAGGCCCTGTGCCTGACGGTGAAGAACCTGAGCCAGAACGAGTCGAAGGCCGTCTACAAGAACACCAACCTCGACCTGCGCCAGTACAAGCGTCTGCAGATGTTCGTCCATGCCAACCACATGGTGCCCAACGCCACACAGCTGGAGGACAACCAGCTGGCCGTGTTCATCCGTCTGGGCAGCGACTACAAGAGCAACTACTACGAGTATCTCATCCCGCTGAAGCTCACCCCCGAGGGCCACTACAACTGGAACGTGCCCGGCGACCGCATCCTGGTGTGGCCCGAGGAGAACATGCTCGACATCAACCTGGAGGTGTTCACCGCCCTAAAGAGGGCGCGCAACAAGGCCCGCGCCGAGGGCACCGCCAGCTACACACAGCTGTACAGCGAATATGACCCCGACAAGCCCAACAACCGCATCAGCATCGTGGGTAACCCCTCGTTAGGCGAGGTGAAGACGATGATTATCGGCGTGCGCAACCTCAGTCCGGCACTGAAGAGCGGCGAGGTGTGGGTCAACGAGCTGCGTCTGCGCGAGGCCAACAACGAGGGCGGATGGGCCGCCAGCGGCGCCATGAATATCCAGCTGAGCGACCTGGGCAGCCTGAACATGACGGGGCGCTACGTCAGCGATGGCTTCGGCGGACTGGAGCAGACCGTCATGCAGCGCTCCACCGACACGGAGAAGTCATACTCCATCACGGCCAACGTAGAGCTGGGCAAGCTGTTCCCAGAGAAGGCACAGGTCACGGCACCGCTCTACTACTCCTATTCAAAAGAGGTCATCAGCCCGAGGTATAACCCGCTGGACACCGACTTGAAGCTGGACGATGCCATGGAAAGCGCCGCCAACAGCCATGAGCGCGACTCCATTGAGAGCATTGCCGTGACGAAGCACATCAGCAGCAACTTCTCCATCTCCAACGCGCGCGTGAACATTAAGAATAAACGGCATCCCCTACCCATCGACCCCGCCAACTTCTCGTTCAGCTACAGCCACTCCCACCGCAACACCACGGGCGAGACAACCGTCTATGAGAACGAGGACGAATGGCGCGGCTCACTGAGCTACACCTACACGCCCGTCTACAAGTCATGGGAACCCTTCAAGAAGTCGAAGAGCAAGTCAAAGTGGATGCAGCTGCCCAAGGCTTTCGGACTGAACTACCTGCCGCAGAGCATCTCGTTCAACATGGACATGAGCCGCATCTACAGCGAGCTGCAGGAGCGTGACCTGGAGAACACCGAGAATCCCAACCTGCCCCTCACCTTCAGCGAGCAGTTCCTCTGGAACCGCGACTTCTCACTGCGCTGGGACCTGACGAAGAACCTGCACATGAACTTCCAAAGCGCCACGCATGCTGAGATTGAAGAGCCTTACACGCCCATCAACAAGGACCTCTATGCCGACCACTACCAGGCATGGAAGGACTCGGTGTGGCAGAGCATAAGCCACTGGGGCACACCACTGGACTACCAGCAGAGCTTCACCGCCAGCTATCAGCTGCCCTTAGACAAGCTGCCCATCTTCGACTGGGCCAGGACGGACGCCAGGTATGAGGCCACCTACTCATGGCTGCGCGGCACAGAGCTGGACGACGGCACGTCGCTGGGCAACACCATTCAGAACAACCGCAACCTGACGCTGAACGGCACATTCAACCTGGAGACGCTCTACAACCACATCCCCTTCCTGAAGAAGACCAACGAGCGCTTCAAGAAGCAGCCACAGAAGAAACAGGCTAAGCCCGCGAAGACAGCCAAAAACGCCAAGGCTGACAAGGCCGATGGTGACAACAAGGAAGAGGACAAGGCGCTGCCGAAGAACAAGAACACCTTCCAGAAGGAGATAACACTGGTGCCCGACTCTACCATCGAGATTCAACATGGCAAGAAGTCGAAGCGCCTGCTCATCAGTGCCAGGAACAAGGAGGGACGCGTGGTGCAAATCAAGTGGAAGACCGTTGACGAGAACAAGATCAAGGTGTGGCTGCCCAAGGATGAAGGAAAGAACAAGAGGAACAAGGATAAGGCGAAGAAGGACGACAATGCCGTCGAGCTTTCCGACTCGCTGCAGGCCATGGCTGACAGCATAGCCATCGATACCCCTGTCGAAGAGATTGAGGCTGCCGCCGTGGAGCCTATCGCACTGAAAATCAGCATCACACCAAAGGAGCCGCTCGACAAGCAGTGGTGGTACGACCCACTGCAACAGACAGCGCGTCTGCTGATGATGGTGCGCAACGTAAACATCACCTACCGCAACCAGCGCTCCATGACGCTGCCAGGATTCATGCCGGGCATCGGCGACATGTTCGGACAGCGCACCGGCGACATCCTCTCGCCGGGCCTCGACTTCGCCTTTGGTCTCAACGGCGACAGCTACATCGACAAGGCACTGGACAACGGCTGGCTGCTCTGCAACGACGACGTGGCCACCCCATCGTCGAGCCAGACCACCGAGGAGCTGAATATCAAGGCTACGCTGGAACCGGTACGCGACCTGAAGATTGACCTCTCGGCCACACGCACGCAGAACCGCGCCAACAGTGTGCAGTTCATGTACGAGGGGATGCCCACTACCTACAGCGGCTCCTTTAACATGACCACCATCTCACTGCGGTCGGCACTGGAAGGCATGGGCGATGCCAACAACGGCTACCATTCCGCATCGTTTGACAGGTTCGTAGCCTCCATTCCCGACTTCCGCAACCGCGTGCAGGCGCAGTACCCCGCTGCAGGACAAGGCACGACGCCTAACACCTCACCCCAAACGCCTAACTCCGTCGACCCCTATAGTGCCGACGTGCTCATCCCGGCCTTCCTCAGCAACTATACCTTGGGCGCTGGAAACTCGCTCGACATCTTCCCTGCCCTCACCCGTCTGCTGCCCAACTGGACGGTGCGCTACAGCGGTCTGTCGAAGATTCCGTTCTTCAGCAACCACTTCAAGAGCGTCAACCTCAACCACTCCTACAAGAGCATCTACAACGTCGGCTCCTACGCCTCATACAGCTCCTGGGTCGAATACATGGGCGACCTGGGCTACGTGCAGGCTGCTGACGGCACCTTCACACCCTCATCGCCGTTCAACATCTCAACCGTCAGCATCAACGAGGCCTTCTCGCCGCTGTTAGGCATGGACGTGACGCTGAAGAACAACATGACAGTGAAGCTGGAGTACAAGACCACTCGCGTGCTCAACCTCTCGATGACCAGTGTGCAGCTGAATGAGTCACGCTCCAAGGACTGGGTCATAGGGCTGGGCTATAAGCTGAGCAACTTTAACATCTTCGGCATGGGCAACAGCCACCGCAAGGTGAAGGGCAACAGGAAGAAAGGCGACGATGACGACAATGCCAACAACCGTAACCAGGCCAACAACCGGCGAAGCGGCGTGAACCACGACCTGAACATGCGCCTTGACATCTCATTCCGCAAGCAGGCCGCCATCACCCGCGACATCGCCTCGGGCATCAGCTCAGCCTCCAGCGGCAACTCGGCACTGAAGATATCGCTGCAGGCCGACTACACGCTGTCGCGCTTCCTCACCCTCACGGCCTACTACGACCGCCAGACCAACACGCCGCTGCTCAGCAGCAGCAGCTATCCCACCACCACGCAGGACTTCGGCGTGTCGATGAAGTTCTCGCTGACGCGATAGTGAGAATGGAACATCCGGTCAACAAGACAGATACTAAAAACTAACGAACATAACAAAGCTACGAAAACCATGAAAAAAAGAAGCATCCTGATGTGTGCCCTGCTAAGCGCCTGGACCATGACCATGCATGGCGCCGATGTGAAGACCAGCGGCAACATTGTGACCATCCGTCCCGACGGCGGACAGGCCAAGGTCATCAGCCTGGAAGTGGTGAACGACCAGATTATACGCGTGCGTGCCACCAGCCACGACGAGCTGCCCACCAAGCAGCCCAGCCTGATGATTGTGCCACAGGCTGTCCCTGACAAGAACAGCTATACCATCACCAACAACGGCAACAGCGTGGAGGTGAAGGCCGAGCGCGTAAAAGCCTGCGTCGACACCCAGACGGGCGAAGTGACCTTCTACGATGCCAACGGGCGCCAACTGCTGCAAGAGGCCAAGGACGGCAAGATGTTCTCTGACTTCACCGTGCCAGAAAGGGAATACGGCCTGAAGGGTGGCCCCGCCATCACTGAGGAGATGAAGCACGGCCTGCAGTGGCAGATGCGCTTCAGCTCGCCCGCCGACGAGGCCTTCTACGGCCTGGGCCAGCACCAGAGCGAGGAGTTCAACATGAAAGGCAAGAACGAAGACCTGTTCCAGTATAACACCAAGGTCAGCATCCCCTTCGTGCTCTCGTCAAAGAACTACGGTCTGCTGTGGGATGCCTACAGCTACTGCCGCTTCGGCAAGCCCGACGAATACCTGCAGCTGAACCGCGCCTTCCGCCTCTATGACAAGCAAGGCAACAAAGGGCATCTCACCGGCACCTATACAGACAAGGACGGCCACCAGCTGGTGCGCCAGGAGGACAGCATCTACTATGAGTATGCCTACCCTGCCAAGAGCGAGATTGCCAACCGCACCGACAACGGCGGGCTGAAGAACCTGCCGAAGGGCTTCAACCTCGACGGGGCCCGCGTGACGTACGAGGGATTCATCGAGCCAAAGTGCTGTGATGGTGGCCGATGCCAGTGCAACGGCAACTGCCAGTGCGCAGGGACAAAGGAGTGCTATCAGTTCATACTCTACTACGCCGGATACATCAAGGTGTTTATCGACGGACAAGAGGTGGTGCCCGAGCTGTGGCGCACTGCATGGAATCCCAACGCCTATAAGTTTGACGTGACACTGGAGAAGAAGAAGCGCGTGCAGCTGCGCATTGAATGGCAACCCGACGGCGGCGAGAGCTACTGTGGTCTGCGTGTAGCCAAGCCACGCGACAAGGCCGAGCGCGAGGACCTGAGCATCTGGTGCGAGATGGCACGCGACATGGACTACTACTTCATCAGCGGCGACAACATGGACGAGGTCATCAGCGGCTACCGCACACTGACCGGCAAGGCCAGCCTCTACCCCAAGTGGGTGCTGGGCTTCTGGCAGAGCCGCGAGCGCTACAAGTCATCACAGGAGATTGAGGAGACGCTGAAGGAGTTCCGCGACAGGCAGATTCCCATCGACAACATCGTGCAGGACTGGAACTACTGGAAACTCGACTCATGGGGCGACCACACCTTCGAGGCCAGCCGCTATCCCAACCCGCAGGCCATGCTCGACAGCGTGCACCAGATGCACGGGCGCTTCATGATTAGCGTCTGGCCAAAGTTCTACGACACGGTCGACAACTACAAGGAGCTGGACGGCATGGGGGCCATGTACCATCAGGCCGTCAAGGACGACATCCACGACTGGCTGGGCTTCCGTGGCTCGTTCTACGATGCCTACGATGCCAACGCCCGCAAGGTGTTCTGGCGCCAGATGGACGAGAATCTCTACTCAAAGTACAACCACGGCATCGACGCCTGGTGGATGGACGCCTCTGAGCCCAATGTGCGCGACTGCACACCGATGTGGTATCGCAAGGCACTCTGCGGCCCCACCGCCCTCGGCACCTCGACCGAATACTTCAATGCCTACTCCACCGTCAATGCCGATGCCATCTACAACGGACAGCGCTCAGTGTTCAAGGGCAAGAAGGACGAGCCACGCGTGTTCCTGCTCACCCGCAGCGGCTTCGCTGGCGAACAGCGCTACAGCACCGCCACCTGGAGCGGCGACATTGGCACCCGCTGGGAGGACATGCGTGCTCAGATGACGGCAGGCCTGAACTACTCTATGTCGGGCATACCCTTCTGGGGAATGGACCAGGGCGGCTTCTGCGTCGAGAAGCGCTATGTGGCAGCCCAGCAGCTCTATGACAAGACGGGACAGGAGAATGAGGACCTGAAGGAATGGCGCGAGCTGCAGACCAGATGGAACCAGTTCGGTGCGTTCATCCCCCTGTTCCGAGCCCACGGTCAGTGGCCGCTGCGCGAGATATGGAACATTGCTCCCGAGGAACATCCCGCCTATAAGTCGTTTGTCTACTACGACCGTCTGCGCTACCGTCTCATGCCTTACCTCTACTCGCTGGCCGCATGGGCACACTTCAAGGACTACACGCTGATGCGCGCCCTGGTCATGGACTTCGGCGGCGACCGACAGGTCGAGAACATCGGCAACCAGTGGATGCTCGGCCCGTCGCTGATGGCCTGCCCCGTGGGGTACTACAAGGCCCGCAACCGTGCCGTCTACTTCCCCAAGCAGACCGGATGGTATGACCTCTACACGGGCGAGAAGGTCATTGGCTCAGAGAAAGACGCAGCCAGTCAGTCGCTGAACCGCAAGCTGGTCGTCGATGCACCTTACGAGCAGATTCCTGTCTATGTGCCTGAGGGCGCCATCATCCCCTTCGGCCCCGACATGCAGTGGAGCGACGAGAAGCCGGCTGAGCTCATCAACCTCTATGTCTATGCGGGCAAGGACGGACAGTTCCAGCTCTATGAGGACGAGGGTACCAACTATAACTATGAGAAGGGCAGGTGGGCCACCATCGACATCAGCTACGATGACGCCACGCGCACCGTCAGCTTCGGCAAGCGTCAGGGACAGTTCCCCGGCATGCTGAAGGAGCGCCGCTTCAACATCGTGCTCGTCACGCCTGATGCTGCCCGTCCCCTCAACCTTGATAACCCTGAGGGTACCATGGTCAGCTACAACGGTAAGCCCGTCAGCGTGAAGCTGTAAATCCTTTTGGACGTGTACCCATGGGGTCTATCGGGGGTAGTAGAGGGCCAGGAAGTACCAGGCCTCCTGCTATTGCAAATGGATGTTGAACGAAAAAACATGATGGTCGTCCACTTTGTCAAAGTGGAACTCACCAAGCATGATAATGTCCATGCCGATGATAACATCGTAGTCGGAATAGTCGCTGCCAAGGGCTTCCACATTGATGACAGCATCGCCAGATGGCAAAACGACATGAACCGTATAAACGTCAGCCTCCGACTCTCCATTAATACCCGACAGCCCCATCCGCCCCGTTGGTTTCAACTGAAGTGCGTTGATGATGCGGGGCGAAAGGAACGTAAACTGACTGCCAGTATCCCACATGGCCTCGTGTGAATGACAACGTTTGCCACTAACAGAACAGATGTCACACTCTGTGAGTATGACATCTGTTAATCCTTCGAAAGTCTTAGTATAAACCGGCATCGAAATCCTCCTTGCTTACCACTTTATAGGGTTTCCTGACCCAGTTCGTTTTCCTTCTGATGCGGGCTGTACCCATGAAAGCTCGTTCGCGGTGCTTCTGCTCGCCCTCGTATAGAACCTTTTCGTCCTTGTCGATTACTTTCATTGCTATACTCCTTTCTTATATAGTTAACGCTGCAAAATTACGAAAAAGATTTGGCATTCAATGCACTCCGAGGCACTTTTCTGCTAAGAGCCCACCTTTTTTAGCAATTTTTCATCAAAAAAGGGCCAACGGCCCAGGGCAACGCCCTGAGCCGCTAGTCCTTTCAGAATGCTTGTGCGGCTTACGCCCACTTGCTCAAATCTTGCTCAGCAATGAACTTCAGGTTGTTCAGGATGATAGTCTCGCGAGCCTTCTCACGGTTGTCCGTACGGAACACGAGGATGCCCTTGCCCTTGAGCAGGAAGGTGTACATGTAGGCAATGCTGATGCCTGCATCGCTGAACAGCTTCACGGCATCGGCGGCTCGCCCTGGCTCGTCGTCCAGCTCCAAGGCCAGCACATCGCTCAGTGCCACGGCCACGCCGGCCTTCTTCAGCTCCTCATAGGCACGCAGCGGCTCGCTGCAGATGAGGCGGTAGATGCCATACTCAGCCGTGTCGGCAATGGTGGAGGCGATAATCTGAATCTTCTGCTCCTTCAACACTTCGAGCACCTTGATGAGCGTGCCCGAGCGGTTCTCAATGAAAATGGAAAGTTGATGGATTGTCATGGTCTCTAAGCCCCCTAAGTTAGGGGGATGGGGGTCTGAACAAGCGGAAATGCAAACCCGTTTAATGGTGAAAACTATTTACACAGGGAATTGGGTCGTCTGCGCTTGTTCAGACCCCCAATCCCACTAACTTAGGGGGGGCAGCCTATTGATACACTTTTCTCTTGTCCACCACACGCACGGCCTTGCCCTCGCTGACGGGCAGGGTGCCACGGGGCACAAGCTTCACACGTGGGGTCAGCAATATCTCGTCCTTCAGGGCACGGGTGATGTCCTTGCTCAGCTGTTGCAGCCGGCTGTAGTCGTCGGTGAACATCTGTGCCAGCTCAACCTCAACGGTCATGTTGTCGTTGTCCTCGTCGGTGGTCAGGGTGATGAGGTAGTTGTTGCCCAGCTCCTTGAACTGCATCAGTATCTTCTCAATCTGGATGGGGAAGATGTTGACGCCGCGCAGCACCATCATGTCGTCTGAGCGACCACGCATACGGTCCAGACGCACATGGTTGCGCCCGCAGGGGCAGCTCCGACCTAAGACGCGGGTGAGGTCGCGTGTGCGGTAGCGCAGCAGCGGCATGGCCTCGCGACACAGCGTGGTGAGCACCAGCTCGCCAATCTCGCCGTCGGGCACAGGCTCCAGCGTCTCTGGGTCTACAATCTCCACGATATAGTAGTCCTCCCAGAAATGGAGGCCGTTCTGCTCCTTACATTCGAAGCCCACGCCAGGGCCGCACATCTCCGACATGCCAAAGGAGTTGTATGCCTTCACGCCCATCATCGCCTCAATGCGCTTGCGCTGCTCTTCTGAGTGTGGCTCGGCACCGATGGCCAGCACCTTCAGCTTCGTGTCGCGCCGTGGGTCGACACCCTGCTCGCACATCACTTCATAGAGACGGGTGACATACGATGGAACAGCATGGATGGCGGTGGTGCCGAAGTCTTTGATGAACTTAATCTGGCGTAAGGAGTTGCCTGCCGCTGCGGGTACAGTGAGCATGCCCAGCTTCTCAGCACCGTACTGGAAGCCCAGTCCACCGGTGAACATGCCATAGCCTGACGAGTTCTGGAACACGTCGTCGGGCCGAAGGCCCACCATCCACAGGTTGCGTGCCACCTGGTTGGCCCACTCGTCCAGGTCTTTCTTCGTGTGCAGGATGACGGTGGGGTTGCCCGTGGTGCCGCTCGACGAGTGCAGACGCACGCAGTCCTTCAGGGGCACACAGGCCATGCCAAAGGGGTAGGTCTCGCGCAGATCCTGCTTGGTGGTGAAGGGCAGCTTGCGCACGTCGGCCAGCGTCTGGATGTCGTCGGGTGTGATGCCTGCCTCCTTGAATTTCTTCTGATAGAACGCGTTTGTCATGCAGTGGCTGATGGTCTCCTTCAGGCGTTCCAGCTGAAACGCCTCAATCTGCTCACGGGTCATCGTCTCGCGTTCCGGATTGAAATAGGGTGAATACTGTTCGTTCATGGTTGGTAATAATGGGTTGTTCGTCACTATTGCGCAGCAAAGTTAAATATTTTTCTCCAAACTGGCAAAGAAAACCAAAAAAAAAATGATTACCTTTGCACCCAAAGTAATCACATCAAAACAATTATTGACTATGGGATACATTCAAAAGAATCTGATGCAGGGCGAAAAGGTGGTTTACGAGGCTAAGTTCCACGGCATCGTCTATGCCTGGCCATGCATCATAGCCTTCCTGGCGCTTGGCTTTTTCTTCATCACCAGCTGGAGCTTCCTGCTGCGTCTCATCCTGGTGCTGGCCGTTTGGCTGGCTATCTTCCTTTGGTGCGTGTCCATCAATGGTGGCAAGCAGTATGTGCTGACGTCGCGCCGCCTCATCTTCAAGCGGGGCATCATCAAGCGCACGTCGTTTGAGCTGCTGCTGCGCAAGTGCGAGGGCATACGTATTGAGCAGTCCATCATGGGTCGCATGCTGGGCTACGGCAGCGTGCTCGTCACCACGGGCGAAGCCACCAACCGCTACGACTACATCAAGCACCCGTTGGAGTTCAGCACCGCCATCAACCAGCAGATTGACAACGTCAAGGACGACCGCTAAAAAACGCAGTAGTTTCTTTTTTTGCAAAAATATCACTAACTTTGCGCCATAATTTTAAAACAACGCGAATATGGATTTGACAATTTCAATGAAAACGGTACTGAACTTTCTCCACTCAATACCACTCTCGACGAGCAACAAGCAATGGCTCGCTGACCACCTCTATGAGGAAGTCAAGGCGGAGAAAAAAGAAGCAGCCACAGCTAATAACGGCTGGCCGAAAATCTATCGCGAGAATATGCGCATCTCACCCGAAGTGATGGAACTCGTCGAGGACATTGAGCCTCTACCTGACGATTTCGACTATGACAAGGCACGTCTGGACTATCTACTAAAAAAACATGGATGATGAAGAAGGTTTTTCTCGACACCAACATCGTCATTGATTTTCTCGCTCGTCGTGGTCAGTTCTTTGAGCCTGCCGCCCAGATAGTGCCTACCACTATCATATAAATAACAAAAAGCGTTTTTTTGCTGCACTAAGTGCACCTGTGCCACCTAAACGTCAGGTTTGCAAGTGGTTAGCAGGTGCACTCATCCGTTTTATCCTACACCAATGGTGCACCAAGCCCATCTACGAAAATAAACGCACGACTTATGAGCATAAGTGACCGAGTTATGAGCATAAGGCATGGAGATAATTCAGCCAGGAGCCGCTTTATGAAATTATCTCCATGAGTTATTGGAATAAGTCAATGAGTTATGAGAATAAGTCGTTGAGTTATGAGAATAAGTCGTTGAGTTATCAGCATAAGTGGCCGAGTTAGGTGCAAATTCTCGAGAGAATTGATATAAAAAGTGCCGCTTCCCAAATGAGAGGCGGCACTTTTTAGTTTTTACTCGCATCCGCAACAGGGCCAGGTACATTCAGGTGCACTCAGGTGCGCCATCTCATAGTGTTGGTGCACCAACCAACGACCTGCAAGTCAGTTTGTTATGCCCCAAAGGTGCACTTGGTGCACCATTTTCCCTGATTTCATTATTCACTGTACCTACTTCAGTACACCTCACTACAGCTTGCGCTTGTCGATGACGTGTGCGCTCTTGCCCTGGCTGCGCTCGATGGTTCCTGGAGCCTTCAGCTGCACCTTGGCCGAGATGCTGAGCACGCTCTTGAGCTTGGCGGCGAGCTTCTTCTCTAACTGGTCGACGGCGGCGGGTGTGTCGAAGGTGCTGGTAAAGACCTCCTGGCGCATCTCGACCTGCACCTGCAGCGTGTCGAGGTTGTTCACTCGGTCGACGACGAGCATGTAGCGTGGTGCGAACTCGGGCATTGACAGAACCACGCTCTCCACCTGCGAAGGGAACACGTTGATGCCACGGATGATGAGCATGTCGTCCGAGCGGCCCTCTATGCGGCCCATGCGTATGGCGGTACGTCCGCAGTCGCACTGTCCGTCCATGAGCGAGCACAGGTCGCGCGTGCGGTAGCGTATGACAGGCATGCCCTCCTTGGTCAGGGTGGTGAACACCAGCTCGCCGGTCTGTCCGTAGGGCACTGGCTCGAGGGTGGTGGGGTTGATAATCTCGGGGTAGAAGTGATCCTCGCAGATGTGGCTGCCGTGCTGCATCTGGCACTCGTAGCTCACCGAGGGGCCCATGACCTCAGAGAGCCCATAGAGGTTGTAGGCCTTCAGACCGAGGCGGTCTTCAATCTCATGGCGCATGTTCTCCGTCCACGGCTCAGCACCGAAGGCGCCCACGCGCAGCTTGATTTGGTCTTTGGTGATGCCCATCTTGTCCATTGTCTCGGCAAGGTAGAGGGCATAGCTGGGGGTGCAGGCAATGCCGGTGATGCCCAGGTCGCGGATGAGTTTCAGGTGCTTCTCGGTGTTGCCCGTTCCAGCAGGAATGACGGCAGCGCCAAGATGCTCGACGCCATAGTGTGCGCCCAGTCCGCCGGTGAACAGTCCGTAGCCATAGCTGACAGAGAAGGTGTCGTTGCGTGTGATGCCGTAGGCCGTCAGACAACGCGCCATGCACTCGCTCCACACGCCGATGTCCTTGCGTGTGTAGCCCACGATGGTGGGGTTGCCGGTGGTGCCGCTGCTGGCGTGCACACGGATAATCTCACTCTGCGGTGCAGCCTGCAGTCCGAAGGGATAGTTGTCGCGCAGGTCCTTCTTCGTGGTGAAGGGCAGCTTGCGGATGTCCTCGATGGTCTGGATGTCATCTGGACGGATGTCCAGCTCCTGCAGCTTGTTGCGGTAGAAGGGCACGTTGTGATACACATACTCCACAATCTTGTGGAGTCTCTTTCCTTGCAGAGCGCTCATCTCGTCGCGGCTCATGCACTCCTTGTTGGGATTCCAAATCATAGTTCAGTTAGGATGTGTTACTATTCTTGTTTAGGTTGCTTGCCATTGCGGTTGACCACGGTGACGACGGCCTGGGCCAGGTTGAGGAAGGCCTGTCCTGAGACGCTGTCAGCGTTGGTGACCTGCGGTGTGCCCTGGTCGCCGCCGTCACAAATGCTCTGCACCAGCGGTATCTGCGCCAACAGGGGCACGTTCATCTGCTCGGCCAGCTGCTTGCATCCCTCGCGTCCGAAGATGTAGTAGCGGTTCTGCGGCAGCTCTGCGGGCGTGAACCACGCCATGTTCTCCACCAGTCCGAGGATGGGCACCTGCACCTTCTCATTCTGATACATGTCGATGCCCTTGCGTGCATCAGCCAAGGCCACCTGCTGGGGTGTCGAGACGATGACGGCACCTGTCAGCTTGAGCATCTGCAGCAGCGACAGGTGTATGTCGCTGGTGCCGGGCGGTGTGTCGATGATGAGGTAGTCGAGCCGTCCCCAGTCAGCGTCGGCTATAAGCTGGCGCAGCGCGTTGCAGGCCATGCCGCCGCGCCAGAGCGTAGCCGTGGTGGGTGGTACGAAGAAGCCGATGCTGAGCATCAGCACGCCATATTTCTCAACAGGCAGGATGAGGTCTCGCCCGTCCTTGTGCAGCGAGTAGACCTTGGCCTCCTCCTCGCCCATCATCTTTGGTACCGAGGGGCCGAAGATGTCGGCGTCGAGCAGTCCTACGCTGTAGCCCAGCCGAGCCAGGGCCACGGCCAGGTTGACGGCCACGGTGCTCTTGCCCACGCCGCCCTTGCCGCTACTCACGGCCACGATGTGTTCGACGTCGGGCAGCAGGGGGGCATCCTTGGGCACGGCCTTCGACTTGAATTCAGTCACTATTTCCACCTCGACTTCCTTCGACACATGGTAATGTATGGCAGCCTCGGCAGCCTTCACCGTTGAGCGCAGGAAAGGGTCGGTGTCGCGGGGGAACTCCAGCACCACCTTCACCTTCCAGCTCTTCCCTTCCACGGGAGGATCGAGGGGTGTGACTACGGGTGTGTCGGCCACCATGCCGCTCTCCACCAGGTTTTTCTTCGTGCCCGCATACGTCACCGTGGCGAGCGCGTCCATTATCAGCTTTGGATAGAGTGTCATTATCAGCAGGTATTATTTTTTCAGCCTGCAAATTTACTCTTTTTTTTCGACACCACAGCACAAAATGCTAATAATGTGTAACATTTAACCAAAAAGTTAGTTAAGAATCCGAGCTGCTCGGACAAAAATCCGACCTGGTCGGACAAAAATCCGAACTGCTCGAATTTCTCGGAATGTAAGATAAATGTAACTTAAATGTAAGATACCATTAAGCTAACACACTGACAATCAGCTACGAATGTAAGAATGTAAGATAATTAATTGAAGTTTCTGAAGCTTTCTATTCTCGCGCAGAGACGCAGAGTATACTATGTTTTCGCCGAGTTATCAATTCTTGAGAAGAGTTCCCAGAGGCGACCGTTACGGTCGCATCCTCCTAAAACTCCTAACTCAAAAGCATCACCCAAAAGCGACTGTATGCGTAACTCTGCGACTCTGCGCGAGAATAAAGAACAAGCAGAACCACCGAAACTGGTCAGTCCGCCACGCTATGGATGAGCACGGTGGCATAGGCACTGATGCCCTCCTGCCGCCCAGTGAAGCCAAGGCGCTCGGTGGTGGTGGCCTTGATGGAAATCTGGTCGGGGTCGCAGCCGATAACATCGGCCATGACGCGCTGCATGTCGGGTATGTGCGGATTCATCTTCGGTTTCTCGGCACAGATGGTGGCGTCGATATTCCCAAGGGCATAGCCCTTCGACGCTATCAGCTCGATGGTCTTCTTCAAGATGACCTTGCTGTCCATGCCCTCCGTCTCTGCGCTGGTGTCAGGGAAGTGATAGCCAATGTCGCGCATGTTCGCCGCGCCCAGAAGGGCATCGCAGATGGCGTGTATCAGCACGTCGGCATCGCTGTGGCCCAGCAATCCATAACCCACCCCCTGCCCCTCCCCATGGGAGGGGAGGAAGAATGGTATTTTTATGCCTCCCATCCACAGTTCACGCCCTTCCACGAGTTTGTGGACATCGTAACCGAATCCTACACGCAACCCAGCCCCGCGCCCTCTCGAGGGGAGTAACTCACCCCTACCCCCTCCCGAGGAGAGATGGGCTTGGTTAGAAGGTTTATTGCTGAGGGTGTCTGCTATCTCTTCCAGTACGTTGTCAATGCTGCCCAGTATTTCTTCATTGGTAAAACGCAGCACCACATAACCAATCCCGTTCAAATACGCGGTGCGCTGAGCGTCAATCTCTGGTTGTTCGCCCTCGAAATGATAACCTCCATCGATTTCGATAATGAGTTGATCCTTCAACGAAACGAAATCAGGAATATATCCAAAGACAGGATGCTGTCTACGGAAATGCGTCCCCATTTTATCGCCACTAAGGTAATTCCACAAAACGGCCTCTGCCTCTGTAGGATTACGCCTCATCTCACGTGCCTTATCCAACAGCAGCTGATAAGTGGAGGCATCAGTTGTCTCATAAAGATACTTCATACTAAATACTAACTTGTCTCCCCTCCCTTGGGGAGGGGATGGGGGTGGGTTGTTGGGATGCTCTCTAACTTGTCTCCCCTCCCTTGGGGAGGGGATGGGGGTGGGTCACTACTTCCTAAACAGGTCCTTGATGCCGTCCATGTCGAAGGCAAGGGTAAAGCGCAGTGTCTGGTCGAGGGGGTTCGACTGGGCCGTGGAGATGACATAGCCCACGTCGAGCGAGAAGACGCTCATGCGGAAGCCACCGCCCACGGTGAAATACTTTCGGTTACCCTTCGACTCGCTCTCATGGTGGTAGCCGGCGCGAAGCGAGAACTGGTCGTGGTACACATACTCAGCACCGACGCTCCACTGTATCTCCTCCATCTCTTCCTTGAATCCGCCGGGCGCATCGCTGAAGCTGTCGAACATGCCCTTGATGCTTGAGATGTCGCTGTATTCACGACGCACACGGTCCTGATAGTCTGAGTTCGACTCGTCGACGCCCTGCCGGGGCACGGTGGGCACCATCAGCTTGTTGGCATCGGCAGCTATGCTGAAGCGGTTATACTCATCGACGGGAACCATCAGCGAGGCACCCAGTCTGAGGTTGGCAGGGATGAACTGGCTCTCCTCATCGCCATAGAAGGAGATTTTCGAACCGATGTTGGTGGCCGTCAGACCCAGTCCGAGCTGGCACTCGCGGTTGCCCAGCATGATGTAGTTATTGTAGTAGAAAGCCAGGTCGGCAGCAAAGGCCGATGCAGGCTTGGAGTCCTCGCTGTAGTCATAGCGCAGGTCACTGTATATCCACCGCAGACCCACACCCATGGAGAAATTCTCGCTCAGCATGCGCGAGTAAGCCACGTCGAGCGACATCTCGTAGGGATTGACGGTCATGTCGCTCTCGTCTGATGTATAGACCTCGCCCAGTGAGAAGTAGCGCAGCGAGCCTGAGAGTGCGCCGTAGTCGCCAATGCGATAGTAGCCCGCCATGTAAGCCAGGTCGATGTCGTTGACCAGCTGTCGCAGCCACGGCGTGTAGTTCAGGGCTATGCCTGCACGGCTGATGCAGAAGGGGTACTTGGCCAGGTTCCAGTATTGCGAGTTGACGTCAGGGTCGGTGGCGGCGCCTACGTCGCCCATGCCTGCCGAGCGTGCATCAGGGGCAATGGTCTGCGACACGACAGCATGGTCGACAGGGTTGAAGGTTGTCGTCTTATAGTCGTCGGCCACAGCCACTGAGGGCAAGAGGGTGAGCAGGCAGAGAGGGCTGAGCAGCCGGGCGGCCAGGCTTCGTGCCTGATGTGTCTTTGGTGTCATCGTTCTTATGTTATTTTTGCTGTTGTGCGTATCTATATTAACGCCATTGGTAGCGCTATTATTGCCTTCTTACCACTATTTTCTTCACCCGGCCGTCGGCAGTGCGAATGAGCCGCAGGCCTTGTCGCTGGCCAGGCCCCACGCGGCGACCCTGCAGGTCGTAGCACTGGAGGTCGGAAGGCTGCCGTGACAGAGCAACGGACTGGACCGCGGTGGGACCGAGCTGTTCGCCCGTGACGAAGTCGAGGGTGAGCACCGACGAGTTGTTGAGCACATCCCAGGCGCGCAGCCGCAGCTGGTGCGCCCCGTCGTCGAGGTGGGGCAGGTAGAAGTCGAGGCTGCCTGAACGGTAGTCGCCGAAGGCATAGTGGAAGTAGCTGTTGAGGTTATAGGTGTAGCGCATCAGGCCATCAATGGTCAGCTCAATGTGATGGCCGATGCCGCTGCCGATGGCGTTGATGCCGTCGTCATCGTAGAGGTCGGCATGGAGCATCGGTGCGGGGCTGGCATGGCTGCCACTGACAAACGACGGACTGTCGAGCCAGGCACTGATGATGGGGCCGCTGCCCTCTTCATAGCTGTCCGCACTGCCCATGACAAACTCATGGCTGCTGCCGTGTGCCGTCAGCTGCCGGTCGTTGCTCACGGCGTGCACCAGCAGCATCCCACTCTCATCAGCATAGCAGATGTCCTTGGGCACGACGATGGTGACGCTGAACCGCCCGTTGCTGACACTGTCGGTGGCGCTGAAGAGCGGGAAGGAGCGGTCGGTATACACCAACGGCTTGCGAGGCATCTCGTTGCCTGCGTGGGGATTCATGCGGCAGGTGATGGTCTGGGCAGCATCGTATAGCGTCACCGCAGCCACGCCGCTGAACTGGCTGTCACCTTCTACATGTCCGACCACGGTGGCGGTGTCGCCAGCAGCCAGCCAAAGCCTGCCATCGTCGACGCTCACGCCGCCGATGCTGTCGACGACAATCTGTGCCGTGGGCAGTGGCAAGCGCAGTGCGGGGTCGCCTAAGAGTGCGAAGTGTAGACGGTTGATACCAGCCTGCTGTTGCGTCTTGTTTGCACCCAGCACCTGGTCGTTCTTGGCCAGGCGCAGTGCCTCGCCGATGGTTCGCGGCCGACCGCCGTCCAGCTCAAGGAGACGACGTGTGAAAGCTTGGTTCATCGAGCGGTTGTGCAGGGCATAGACGGTACGCGTCGTGCCGATGAAGGCAATGGCACCGCCGTCCTTGTTAAACAGCGCCTGCTCGCCGATGTTCTCCAAATACCCGTCAAAGGGGGCTATGTCGCACGAGGCGGTGAACCACAATGGCAACCGATGCGGGGCTGACTGCTTGAAGTCGTTGAGCAACAGCACTTCCTCACCCGAGAGCGAGATGGGGGCACCATGGCCGCTGTAGTTCATCAGCAGCGCTCCCTCCTGCATCTGCTGCAGGATGAGACGTCTGACGTCAGGATAGGCGTAGCTTTCGCCATTGGGCACACGCTGGTAGGCATCCCAGTAAAACTTTTTGACATCATAGTCGGGCCACTGGTCAACGACCATCTCTGCCACGGCATCGGCATCGTTCATGTGCATGTTCGCATTGCCGTCGTCGCCCATGAAGCAGAGGGTGTTCTGCCATGCGCCCGCATGCTCGTTGGCATGGTAAGCAATGATTTTGTCGACCACCACGGCAGCCTCCTCGGCGGTGCGTACCGGCAGTCGTCCCACGGCCAGGTCGCCCTTGTTGCTCTTGATGATGTCGCTACCGTCGCCATCGTCGAGCATGCCTATAAAGTCATCGCTGACATAGCACGCCGTCTCACTGACGCTGTTTTCGCTCTCATAGCACAACAGCATATCGTCAGCCCGCAGACTACTGAAGTCACTGGTCAGCAGTCGGTTGTCATAGGCAGCATCGCCAAAGAGCAGCAGGTATCTGGGTTTGTCGGCCTCATCGGTGGCACGGTCGTAGAGCATCTTCAGGTAGCGGCGGTAAGCCCCGATGTCGGACGTGCCGCTGCTGAACTCGTTATACAGCTCATCGGCGCGCACCACCCTGACACGCATCCCGTCATGGTCGCGGTGCAGCTGTGCCAGCCGCTCGGCCTGTTCCACCAGCAGTCCTGATGCGGGCACAATGATAATCATGTCAGCAGGCCCGTCAGCCCGCCGCTGCTGGGGTGCCACCGTCCCCACGATGGATGGCTGGGCAAAGGTGGCCGTGGTCAGCGCCGGCATGGGTGCTGGCTGAAGGAAACGCAACTCAATATTGTCGAGCCGCATGGAGGCGCCCGACGTCTGGCGGATGGTGATGACGGCGCTGTCAGCCGGCAGGTTGTCCACCTGGAAGCGCCACACGTCGGAGGCAGCCTTCATGTAGGAGTCCAGCACCTGTTTGGTCAGTGCCGTGGTCTTGTTAATCAGGATGTTGCCTAAGAGCGAGTCACCCAGGTGTACGGTGGCGTCACATTCGCCAGTGTAAGACATGACGATGCTGACGACACCCTGGCGGCGGCCCTGTGTGGGCAGGCGGTAGGTGTGGGCCACACCCTGTCCGAAGAGTTGCCGGTCGAAGAGATTGCGCCCGCCATGGTACCAAGCGTAGTCATCCACCTCATACAGGGCGTGGTAGTCGTTGGCTGAAGGATAGTAGGCATCGGCAAAGGCGGCGCTGTCGACGGCCAGCGGTGTGGCGTCACCCTCAGTGAGGAAATAGCAGCCCACGCGACTGTAGGGATTGAACGTGCGAGCCACAGCCTGCGGCGTAGCCCAGTTGACAGGCCCCACGCCATAGAACAGGCGTCGGCCACCGACAGTGCACAGGGGCACCCGAGGCAACGCCTGCGTCAGCGCCGCCTCATTGTGGCTGAGTTCCTCGGGCAGGAGAGCGCCACCATAGCCGTAGAGGCTGACGCGGCTGGGGTCGGTGAATCCGGCGGCGGTCAGCAGCGAATCCGTCAGCTCATAGATGCCAGTCTGCGGCACGGCAATCTTCACCCACCGGCCTGTGGCAAAGGGCAGGTCGTCGGTCGTCTGTGCCACGGCAAGCTGGGGCAGCAGCGCCAACATGAACAGGGGGACAAGGTTTCTTATATATATATGTATATGTCTCATGGTGATTTACTATTTTCTAAGTATAATCAGTTTCTGCGCCTTCGATGCTTTCTTGCTGCCATCGCTGCTGACCAACACACGGTAGAGGTAGACACCTGTCTGCATAGGGCTGCCACTGCTGGTGGTCAGGTCCCAGTCGATGGTGTAGGTGTTGTCGGTACTCACCCCCGTTTCCTGCTTGACCCAGAGCAGACGGCCGGAGGCATCGAACACCTCCAGTGCGACATCCATCTGGCTACCCGTACGGTCGTGGTTGATGATGAAGCTGGTGCTGGTGGTGGCGGGGTTATGGGTACACTCCACGCTGAAGCAGTTAGGCTCCAGGCCGCGCACCACCTGGAACACCAACTCGGCCACCGACGAGTTGTTGAACACGTCCCAGGCACGGAAGGTCAGGCGGTGCTCGCCCTCGCTGAGTGTCGGCAGGCTATAGCCCACGCTGCCCGACTGATAGTTGCCGAAGTCAAACCGGAAATAGTCGTTCAGGCTGTAAGTCATGGTGGGGTCGCCGTCGACGGACAGCTCCAGGTCGTGGCCCAGACTACTGCCTGACGCATTGATGCCGTCCTTGTCGGTCAGCTGTGCGAAGAAGTAAGGCGTGGTGTTCACCTTACCGCCGTTCTGGAAGTCGGTGCTGTTCAGATAGCAATAGATGGAAGGCCCGATGCCATCGTTGGCGGTCGCGTCAACGCTAACCATGCTAAAGGCTTCGGTACTGCCGTTGACGGTGCGCTGCCGTTGGTTGTCGACGGCATAGAGGGTCATGCGACCACTGCCGTCAGAATAGCTGATGTCGCGCGGCACGACGAAAGACATGCTGAAGCGTCCCTGCCGCACGCTGTCCTGACCATTGTAGATGGTGGAGGGCCGGTCGGTGAAGGTGAAGGGTGTCTCGGCACCGTCATCGCCTTTGTTGTTCAGTCGACATTCTATGGTCTCTTCCACATCCTTGACCGTCAGCGACACCACGCCGCTGAAGTCGGTGGCTCCCTCCACATGGCCAGCCACGCGGGCCTTGCTATTGACGGGCAGTTGTATGGTGGCGTTGCTCACGGGCTGGCCGTTGATGCTGTCAATGACCAAGCGCGGCGTAGGCACGGCCAGCGTCAGTGCGGGGTCGCCCAAGAGCGTGTAGTGCAGCTTGTTGACAGGATAGGACTCGGAGCGGGAGTTGTCCTTGGGGTCATCGCCAATGGAGCGCACGTCGTTCTTCGACAGCCGCACGGCATCGCCCAGGGTGTTGCGGCGCCCGTCGGTGCTGCCCATGGCAAACCTCAGGAAGGCACAGTTCATGTTCTGGTTGTCGCCGGTGTAGACAGTACGTGTGGTGCCGAAGAAGGCGATGGCACCGCCACGGGGGTTGAGCATGGCCGTCTCGCCGATGTTCTCTTCATGGGTGTCAAAGGGCATGATGTCGCACGACGCCGTCACCCACAGCGGCAGGAACATCGACGTGGCCTCAGAGAAGTCGGACAGGTTGAGCACGCGCTCGTGCGAGATGGTGTAAGGCGAGCCGTGTCCGCAGTAGTCCATGACGAGTGCTCCTTGCTGCATCTGCTGGCGTATCAGGCGCGTCACGTCAGGATAGCTGTAGCCGGTTGAGGAGCTGACGCGCTCGTAGGCATCCCAGTACACCCTCTTGACATTGAACGAGGGATGGTCGGCAATGACGGTCTGTGCGGCGGCTTCAGCCTCGCGCATGTGTACGTTGCCATTGCCGTCGTCGCCCATGAAGCACACCGTGTTCTGCCAGCTGCCGGCATGGGCGTTGGCAGCATAGTCCACAATCTTGTCGACCAACACCTTGGCCTCGGCCTCGGTGCGCGCGGGCAAACGGCCCACGCCGACGTCGGTACGGTCACGCTTCGCCAGGTTACCGCCCTCGCCTTCGTCGAGCATACAGAAGAAGTCATCGCACACATAGCTCATCGTCTCGCTGAAGGAGTTCTCGCTCTCGTAGCAGAGCAGGAAATCGTCGGGCGAGTATTGTCGCCAGTTGCTGCTCACCATGCGGTTGTCCCAGGCACCATCGCCGAACAGGAGCAGATAGCGCGGCATGTCTGCGTCGGTCTCGGCACGGTCATACAGCATCTTCAGGTAGCGGCGGTAGGCGTTGGCATCGGGGGTGCCACTGCTGAACTCATTGAACAGCTCGTCGGCGGGCACGATGCGCACACGCAGCGAGTCGCGCTGCTCATGGAGTGTCTTCAGCCGCTCAGCCTGTGTCAGGAATTTCTGCGAGGTGGGTATGATGATGACCATGTCAACGGCTGTGTCGGCATGATGGTCTTGCGTGGTGATGCCATATTCAAGGGTGGGCACGGGGAAGACACCCGTGGTGAGCGACGGTGCAGGAGCCGGTGTGGGCAGTGTCAGGGCCACGTAGTCGAGACGCATCGCCGCCGTGCCTGCAGTCTGTCGCAGCCGCACCGTGTTCTGCGCACGCAGCACGCCGTTCAACTGTAGCTGGCGCGCCTGCTGCATGGCCTTCGACTGGCCGGGCAAGTTTCCATTGAAGACCAGCGTGCCCACCAGCGAGTCGTTCACCGTGATGCTCGCCGTGGCTACCCCTTCGGCAGTCATCACCACGGTGAGGATGCCGCTGTCAGCATGCGACGTCAGCTCATAGCTGGCATAGCCGTCAGTAGGCACGGGTGTAGCCTCAAAGAGGTTGCGGCCGCTGTGATACCAGCTGTACTCGTCCTTCTCGCTCAGCTGGTGGTAGTCGTTGGTGGTAGGATAGAACGCCGAGACAAAGGTGGCGCTGTCAACGGTCAGCAGCGGCTCGTCGCTCTCAGTAAGGAAATAGCAGCCCTTGTCACTGTAGGGGTTACGCGTGCGCTCAGTTGCCGAGGCACTGCTCCACCCCACCGGTCCCGTGGCATGAAACAGGCGCCGGCCACCCACTGTGCAGGTGGGCACCTCGGGCAGGTCATCGGTAGCCGCCAGATAGTCGTTGCTGAGCACCTCGGGTTGCAGCGCCCCACCATAGCCATACACGTGCACGCGGTCGAGACTGCTGAAGCCCGCACTGCGCACCAGCCGTTCCGTCAGTTGGTAGACGCCCGTCGAAGGCACACTAATCTTCACCCACCGACCAGAAGAAAGGACAGAGTGGGCGGCGTATAGGTTACTGGCGGACACCTTGTGGACAGAAGCCTGAAAAGCGGCACGCGATGCTGCCTTGGCATCGGCATGCAAGCCCAGCTTGAAACTCACAAGCTTTTGGTATTTGCCATCGCGGCAGACCAGGGGGATAAACGACACGCAGAGGGTGCCCTGGCGACGGCTCACGCCAATGTACTGGTGCACCTCGGGCATGGGGGACAAGGGCTGTCCGCCGCTGATGCTGTCGTAGCGCAGGATGTCAGCCCGGCTCATGTCGATGAACTCGGGGTAATCGATGCTAACCGTATAGACGGAGTCGGCATAGCCTTTGCCCAAAGGGATATCGCAGTTGTAGACGGGCAACAATGAGTCTATCCTGACCTCGGATGCTGTCAGGCTGACAAACTCCTGTGCAGTGGCTCGAAGCACACAGCACAGCAGCGCAAGAAGAAACAATCGTTGTCTCATCGTTTCTCTTATAACGCTGACGGGGCGTTATTATTGCCTATTGGCGTGTTTTTTCGAGAGAGTTTTCGGTTTGCATTCCCAAGGCTCACCGCCATCTCATTACGGAGTACTTCCTTCTGTTTCAGCGGAAGAAACGCAAATAGGAAAGCCGCTGAAAGGCTCCGTTGGTGGAGAAACCTTTCAGCGGCTTGGTCTTGCTATGGTCACGGGATGCGAGGGTTACTCTCATACCACGCTGTGACTTTGCCCTTACAGAATCTTTCACTTCTTCACGGCTTTGACACTCTTCACCTTCTTCGTGCCGTTGTACTTGATGGTGACGGTCTCGCCGCCTTCCAGGTCGGTATTAGGCGTTATTACCCAGTTTCCACTGTCCTCGGTGCCAGCCTTTAAGGTCACGCTGTAAGTGGCGGGGACATTGGCGTATCCATAGACGTCTATCTGGGCTATAACATCCCACTTTGAATTCGCCATATTTTCGCTTAGAGATACCTTTGACGATTGCATATAGCAGGTGTACGGTGCCTCGGTGTCTGTAAAAACGTCATACCACGCGACGTCCATTTCTTCGTATGCCTTGAAAACCACCTTAGTGATAGTATATCCTTCTGATGGTGTCACGGTTAAAGAACCCATCTCGCTAGGCCTTGAGTTAGTCCAGCCCCATATTTTCTCTCCATTTATACGAGCAACCGTTGGGTTTTCAACATTCCCGCTGGTTGTCAAAGTGGCACAGCCAGCGGTGGAATAAGTTATTGGCTCATCCTCATCCATATCTGTAGTAATGCTGGTCAGCAGTTCCTCTGTCTGTGCCCATGCGCCCGTCACTGCCATCAGCATGATGGCAATCATAGAAAATATCTTTTTCATTGTTGTCATTGTTTTTTATTGAGTTATTACTTCACTATAGTTTTGTTCAGTTCTGTTGCGTTTACCAAGCGTCATCCCATACGTTGCCTGTTGTGGGTAAGCCTTCGCCCGGCAGTTCCAGTTCTTCCTCTTCATCGAGACCTGAGGTCGATACACTCGTAAGCGAGCCAGCCAGAATCTGTTGTTCCATGTCGGCCTCAAACACTTGCATTGTGGGCTTCTCGTATGCTTTCTTAATCATAGTCGTGTCCTCCTTTCTTTATTTGATGACCTTTTTGCCATTTAAGATATACACACCCTTTGCGCTTGGCTGGCCTTGCAGACGGCGTCCGTCAAGGGTGTACCAGCCGTCAGCATCAAATTGTAGATTGTAAATCGTCAAATCGTCAATTGACTTGATGCCTGTGGACTCACCGTCGCCAAAGTTCATGACAAAGGCACGGGCGTTAGCCTGTGCAGCCTCGCCTTTCAACTGGAAGTATGCGCGGAAGCCTTTCATCTGCGAGTTCTCGGCATTGGGGTTAAGCAGTGTGTTGCCGCTGCTGAGGAAGAGGATGCTCTTCGCGTCGCCCGTGATGGTGGTTGCACCTAAGGTAGGTATGAAGTCCACGTCGGTAGAGGTAAATGGCACGGCATCCTTGCTGACGATGACTCCCGTAATGGCTGATGCTGCGAGGTCGGTGGTTGCGTCCACCTTCACCAGATACGGCTTGCCAGCCTCGATGCTTGATGCGGTAGCAAAGTTCAGCGTCAGCACGCCCTCGCTGAGCGATGCGCTGCTCAGTTCCTTCACCGTCCATCCGCTGGGGATGGTCATGCCGAACGGCACGGCAAACGTGTTGTAGCCGCCCTTCTGCAGCGTGCGCGTCAGCGTCACGTCGGCCTCGTAGCCGTTCCACTCATTGAGAGCGTCGGTGTTGTCTGCCGTCTCGCTGAGCGCCAGTGCGGTCTCATATTCCACCTGCAGTTCCACGTCGAATGCAGGCATTGATGCCAGCTGCGATGTTTTAGTTTCAGCGTCGTAGGACAGCTCCACACCCTCGGTGAACAGTTCCTCGTCGGTGTAGTATTCCACCTCCAACTCCACGTTGCTGGCGGGCATCACGAGTGTCCATGCGCTCTCGCCTTGCGGCGTGAGCGTCACTTCGTCCTGTGCCCATGCGCCCGGTGCTGCTGCCGTGAGCAGCACGAGCATCGAAAGTAGTTTCTTTCTCATTTGCATTTTGTTTTTAAAGTTTATTATTATTGTGAATTGAATTGTTCTGTAAGATTTTACATGCCCATCCTCCTGAAGGAAAAGGGCACGACGGAGTGGCTACGGAGGCTCGTAGCATTCCATAGCAAATGTACCCAATACTGCCGTCTGGCAGTATTGATAAAGCACTGATTTATAAAGTGTTTTAGAAAATAGGGGGGGGGGTAATAATTGTGCTCGCATCAACCCCTATTGTAGCCCTTGTGAGGGCTACAAAAGTAGTGGCTGGTATGTATGCGTAGCGGTTGTGCATGAATGGATTAGCGGAGATTATCGTAATGAAGGTCGTTTGAGCAATATCATGTCGCGGAACATGAGACGCGTCTCCAATCGTCCGTCTTTCTCTATGTCCCAGTTGCGATATTCCATCTCCTGCTCCAAGGAAGAGAAGAACAGGTTCAGACCGTTGCGCTGGTAGAACTCCAGCAGGTGCGGCTCGTCGTAGGCATCGACAATGAGGTGGCGGCAACCTGACTTATTGTCAGGCGATGTGAACCAATCCATAACGAAGTCGATGATTTGTGGGCCAAGGTGCAAACCTCTGTACTTGACATCTACACCGAGTTGTGCAAGGAGGATGGAGGGGTAATTGATAAGTCCCTTTTCATGATGCACCTCGCGGCCTATCTTTTTCTGGCGAGCATTAGGCAACCGCTTGGTAAAGATACTGGCATTGGCTACGGTGAAACCTGCGACCACCTCTGACGGGTTATCGGGCAGCACCCAATAGTAGGTTTTACCGAAAAGTTCGTCCTGATAGTCCTGTGCTTCGTTATGGAAGAAATCATTGACAGACTTCCGACCACAGTCGAAGGCCTGAATGTTCAGCCCAGGAGTTCCCTGAGGCAGAAAGTCGAGATCATCGAGTGTCATCTAACCCCAAGTTTACGTTGCAGTTCCATAGAACGCTCCATGATTCTATTAAACCTGTCTTCACGTTCCTGACTCCATTCCGACCCTGCCAGATGCTTGGCATTGTATTCACACTGCTCGATGAAGCGTTCTGCCACCTCACCTGTCAGTACTGGTATGTTTGTAACTGGTATTGCCATAATTATATCTCCTTTATTACTTTAGTTCCGGCTTCGTTTTTGAACAGACGCAGCCATTGACTTCCGTCGAGCCTGCTCACGCTCGGCAGAACAAGTGAGCTTGCTCTGCTCTCGCTTACTCGCAGCCTTTCGGCTGCAAAGGTAACATTTTTCCCCGACAATCCGCCATTTTTTTAGCGAAAAAGAAACATTTCGTGCCTGAGATTTAACTTTTCCACCGAAGTTTTATCACTTCTAAGTGCTTTTTTCGGGGGGACGGGGGGCGGGGGATGCGAGTTTCGGGGGTGCGGGGGTACCTCCGCACCCCCGTACCTCCGAAAAACCCCGTACCTCCGAAAAAAACGTACTCCGACAATCAGCGACAGAAGAAGTCGAGGACGCAGTCACTGCCAATGTAACCCTGCAAGTGGTCGCCGGGCTGCACGGGACCGACGCCGACAGGTGTACCGGTAAACAGCAGGTCGCCGGTGCGAAGGGTGAAGAAACGCGACAGATAGCTGATGGTCTCGTCAATGGAGAAGCACATGCCACTGCTGTCAGCCCGCTGCACGGTCAGCCCATTCTTGTCAAGGTGGAAGGGGATGGGCGACGGCCCAAGACCTTCTTTAGGCATCCAGCGACCTATCGCCGCAGAGCCGTCGAAGGCCTTGCTGATGGTCCAGGGCAGCCCCTCGCGGCGCGCCCGCTCCTGTACGTCACGAGCAGTGAAGTCAATGCCTACCGTCACGGCATCCCAGTAGCGATGGGCAAAGCGCACGGGGATGCCCTTGCCCAGGCGGCAGATGCGCACCACCAGCTCAGCCTCGTAGTCAACACGCTCGCACCAGTCGGGCACGAAGAAGGGTTTGCCGTCCTTGAGCAGCGACGAGTCGGCCTTGATGAAAATCACCGGCCCCTCGGGGCGGTCGTCCTCCACCTTTGCCGCTGACGGCGGGCATAGCTTGTCGAACTCCTCAGCATGCTGCGGATAGTTCATACCAACACAGAATATCTTCATACTATATTTAATAAGGTGTGCAAAGGTACTGCTTTTCTTTGAGAACACCTACGGACGGTAGTAAAAAACTGGAAAAAGCGCGTTGTTCTCGTGCACAAGGATTGATTTTCGTCAAGAGAAAGGCTTTTTTATATGTTTTTCGACCGGAAAAGTTGTGGGGGACGGTTTTTCGCCGTACCTTTGCACCATCAAAAGGTTAATAGATTGTTTTAGGTTAGTAGTAATATTTATAGTTTTAGGTTTTTAGTTATTGGTAAAAGAAAGTTTTCAACTGCGGATAACAGGTGGTCGCTGTGAAGCTCCCATTTAAACTTTCGAATTTTTAGTCCTACGTGGGCTAAAATTTCTTTAAGAGAAAAGGATTTTTAGTTAAACATAGGCTTGTAAGTGCTGCGGCTCGTGAGGGTCGCAGTTCTTCGTTATTAGTAGCCCGTTCTCTTAATAATCCCTAAAAAAACGGCTGGATGGAGTGGTAAGTGAAACAAAAGCACTAACTTTACACTCTCAACAGACAAGACTTATGGACAACACGACAAGAGACGAAGGAAAAGAGCGGGCAAGACTGAAGATTGAGTATCTGCCAAAGGTGAACTACTCCATGCTGAACAATGGAATAGAGGTATGTGACGCCCTTGTCTTGGAGAACCACGACGACAGCGACTGGAACCAGGTGAGCATCGAGGTCGGTGGCGAATATATCAAAGACTGCCGCTGCCTGTTAGACACACTGCGCCAGGCGCAAGTCATTCAGCTGAAGAGCATCAAGATTGAGCCAGAGCTGAAGCTGCTGACCGACACCACCGAAGCCGTGCTGACGGCGTTCACGGTGACCGTCACGGTGGGCCCCGACAGGGTGTTCAGCCACGACTACCCCATCACCCTTCTGCCGTTTGACGAGTGGGCCGGCTCCAGCATCATGCCCGAGCAGCTGGCCGCTTTCGTGGTGCCCAACAACCCGCTGCTGGCACAGGTGAAGCTGAAGGCTGCCAGGTTCATGGAGAAATGGACGGGGTCAGCTGCCTTCGACGAGTATCAGACGCAAGACCGCAACCGCGTGCGGGCCCAGGTGGCTGCCTTCTATGAGGCGTTACGCACCGAGGGAATCGTCTATTCGGCACCGCCCGCCAGCTTCGAATCCACCGGTCAGCGCATACGCCTGGCCGACAAGGTGCTGACGGAGAAGCTGGGCACCTGCTTAGACACCAGTCTGCTGATGGCATCGTGCTTAGAGTCCGTAGGCATACACCCCATCGTACTGATGCTGAAGGGGCATGCCATGGTGGGGGCCTGGCTGACACAGAGCATGTTCCCGCAGATGGTGTGCGACGACGCCAGCTTCCTGCTGAAGGAGACGGCCGACGGCAACCACAACATCGTGTTGATAGAGTCGACGGCCATCACCGCATCTGAGGCGGTCAGCTTTGAGGACGCCGTCAAGAGCGCCATGAAGAAGCTGAGCGATGAGAGCCAGTTCCTGTATTTCATCGACATACACCGTTGCCGCTTGGGCAACATCCGCCCCCTACCCCAGCGCATCATGCAAGACGGGCAGTGGACGTTTTCAAGCGAAGGCATTGAACACCAGAAGGCGACAGAGGTGGTGAACAGCCTCAGCCACTACGACCTACGACTGGAGGACACGGGGAAGCCCGTGACCAAGCAGATGATTTGGGAGCGCAAGCTGCTGGACTTCTCGCTGCGCAACAACCTGCTGAACACACGCCTGGGACGCAAGGTGGTGCCATTCATCTCATTTGGCATTGAGCACCTGGAAGACCATCTGCAGAACGGCGAAGACTACTACATCACGCCAACACCGGGGAAGAAGGTGGAACCCAACGCCGATGGCATGTACGACTCAGCCCAGCAGGCCACCGAGCACCAGCAGTATGTATCTGAGCTCATCAACGAACACAAGATTGCCTCCTACCTGTCTGAGACCGAGCTGCAGAACGCCTTGAAATATGTGTACAGAACGGCACGCACATCGTTGGAAGAGAACGGTGCCAACAGCCTGTTCCTGGCGCTGGGCATGCTGAAATGGTATGAGACAGCCAAGAGCGAACAGCCCCGCTACGCACCCATCCTGCTGCTGCCGGTGGACATGATACGCAAAAGCGGCAACAACTATATTATAAGGAAGCGCGACGAGGACATCATCCTGAACATCACCCTGGTGGAGCTGCTGAAGCAGAGCTTCGGCATCAACCTCGAAGTACTGAAGGAGCTGCCCAAGGACGACAGCGGCGTCGATGTGAAACTCATCTTCACCTACTTCCGACGGGCCATCATTGAGCAGAAGAAATGGAACGTCGTGGAGGAGTCGATGCTCGGACTGTTCTCATTCAACAAGTTCGTGATGTGGAACGACATCCACAGCAATGCCGACAAGCTGAAAGAGAATGTGGTGGTGGCCTCGCTGATAGAGAAGCACGACAAGCAGGAGGCCGCTACCGACGGTGTGGACGCACGCGACATCGACAAGGCCACGGCCCCCATGGACTTTGCCATACCCTTGGACGTCGACTCGTCACAGATGGAGGCCATCGTGGAGTCGGGCCGCGGCCGCAGCTTCATCCTGCACGGCCCTCCCGGAACGGGCAAGTCGCAGACCATCACAAACATGATAGCCAACGCCCTGTACCAAGGCAAGCGGGTGCTGTTCGTGGCTGAGAAGATGGCGGCCCTGTCAGTGGTGCAGTCACGATTGGAGAAAATCAACCTGGCACCGTTCTGCTTAGAGCTACACTCGAACAAGGCCACGAAGAAGCACTTCCTGGAACAGATGGACCAGGTGCTGAAGGTGACGAAAATCAAGGCGCCCGAGGAGTATGCCAAGAAATCGGAAGAGCTGTATGGCGAGCGAAAGAAGCTGATAGCCTACATGGAGGCGCTGCACCAGAAGGGGCCGAGCGGCCTGAGCCTCTATGAGTGCATCTCTGAATACCTGGCGCTGAGCGAGGAGGAGGCAGAGAAGACAGTGCTGCCGTCAAAGGAGAAGATGACGGCTGAGTATATCAGCCAGTGTCGTGAGCAGGTGGAGCAGATGGACGCCATCCTCGACATCGTGGGGCAGCCCAGCCAACACGCCCTCTTCGGACTGGAGCCGAAGGACAACCGCCAGGACACCTTGGACACCATCCACACAGTGCTGCAGTCTTTCCACGACATCAGTCAGAAACATGAGGCCAGCCTGAGTGCACTGAACACGGCCACGGGCTTCGGGTTGCAGAGCGAAGCCGATTTGAAGTGGCTGGCACTGTTTACTGACTATCTGACAACCGAGCAGAAAGCCGGGGAACAACGCGAGCAGCTGCTGGCATCGTACCAAGAGGGCATCCTGCGCATGGACGTGGGGGCCTACCGCAGGGAGTGGGAAGAGGTGAAGTCAAAGTGGTTCCTGCCAAGATTCTTCGCCAAGAAACGCTACCTGAAGACACTGCAGGTCTACGGTCCGGTGTTTGAGTCGGGCATTGACAGCATGCTCAACATGGTTGACGCATACCAGCAGACGAACAAGAGCCTGAAGCAGCAGACGGAGGAGATGGTGGCATTTGCCCACGCCAACGGCTTCAGCCACCAGGAGCGCCACGATGCCTACAGCCGTTTCCAGAACGGACTAAGGAGCAAAGCTTCCGAGTTCCTGCTGGATGCCGGGACCGTCATCAGCCAAGACAAGCAGCTGACAGAGCTGACGGCACGGTTACAGGGACTGACGGCACGGGCCAACAGCAAGGGTGACATTGGCAGGCATGTGGCGCAGTGGCTCGACTGCTATGCACTGATTAAGGACTGGTACCACTGGACGGACAAGAAACGGGAGCTGTGCCAGATGGAGGCCCTGCCCGTGGTGACGATGACCGAACAGGGCGTGCGGCCGGCACAGGCCATGAACACCTTCCTGAAGGCCATCTTCCACCAGCTCATCAGCACGGCCATCGACGACAACGAAAGCCTGAGGATGTTCAACGGACTGAAGTTCCGCCAGCAGATAGAGAAATACAAGCGCGACACGGCGCACTTCCAGGAGCTGAGCAAGCAGGAGCTGTACAGCAAGCTGGCCTCAAGGGTGCCATCGTCGTCGGCCGCCAGCGCCGAAGGGTCGGAGATGAGCATCCTGAAGCGGAACATTGCCAACGGCGGACGGGGCAACTCCATACGCGCCATCATTGACAACATTCCGACGCTGCTGCCACGACTGTGCCCCTGCATGCTGATGAGTCCCATCTCAGTGGCGCAATACATTGACCTGAACAACGAGAAGTTCGACCTGGTCATCTTCGACGAGGCTTCGCAGATGCCGACGAGCGAGGCCGTGGGCGCCATCGCCCGCGGAAAGGCGCTCATCGTCGTGGGCGACAGCAAGCAGATGCCGCCGACCAGCTTCTTCACCACCACGCAGGTGGACGAGGAGGAGTCGGACATCGACGACATGGAGAGCATCCTCGACGACTGCATCACCCTCTCGCTCTGCGAGCACCAGCTGAACTGGCACTACCGCAGCAAGCACGAGAGCCTCATCGCCTTCAGCAACTCGCAGTACTACGACAACCAGCTGCTGACCTTCCCCTCGACCGACGACCATGTGGCGAAGGTCAGGCTCGTACCCGTCAACGGTGTGTACGACAAGGGACACACCAGAAGCAACCCCGAGGAGTCGAAGGCCATCGTCGACGAGGTGCTGCGCCGTCTGAATGACCCTGAGCTGAGCCGCTACAGCATGGGCATCGTGTCGTTCAGCAAGGTGCAGGGCGACCGCATTGAGGATGACCTGACCGAGGCCCTCGACCGTCGGCCAGACCTGAAGGAGGTGGCCATGGGCAGCCATGAGCCCATCTTCGTGAAGAACCTGGAGAACGTACAGGGCGACGAGCGCGATGTCATTCTCTTCTCCATCGGCTACGGTGCCGACAAGTATGGAAGGGTGTCGATGAACTTCGGCCCGCTGAACAACGCCGGCGGCGAGCGACGACTGAACGTGGCCGTGTCGCGCGCACGCTATGAGATGATTGTCTACTCCACACTGAAGGCCAGCCAGATTGACCTGCGTCGCTCGCAGGCCAAGGGCGTGGAGGGACTGAAGGGCTTCCTGGAGTTTGCCGAGACGGGACGGCTGCCGCTGACCGCCCCCCCCACCGACGAGGGCAGTAAGAATGTGATGGTGAGCCAGATATGCAGCGCGCTGGAACAGCAGGGCTATGTCACCGAGGCCTTTGTGGGCAGGTCGAACTTCAAGGTTGACATTGCCGTGGCCACACGCGAGCAGCCAGAGAAGTACATCCTGGGAATACTGTGCGACGGCAAGACCTACTACGAGACGAAGACCACACGCGACCGTGAGATTGTGCAGCCCGGCGTGCTGCGCATGCTCGCCTGGAGGGTGATGCGGGTTTACTCCATCGACTGGTATGAGAACCGCGAGCGAGCACTGAAGCAAATCATTGACGAGCTGAAGGATGCCGAAGCTGGAAAGGCGCAGGAGGAGACTGTCGTGACGGAGCCCACCCCGCTCTTCGACGCTGAGAAGATTAAGGCTGCAGGCATCGCCGTGGACACCATGCGCAACAAGGGACAGCAGCCTTACCACGAGTGTGCCATGGATGCCGTGCCCATTGGCAAGGATGCCTTCAACCCTCTTGACGCTGCCAACCTACGCATCATCAAGAACATCCTGAAGGTTGAGCAGCCTGCCACCGAGGGCTACCTGTGCAAGCGGCTGGCCAAGGCGCTGGGCTTCGGCCATGCCGGGGCTAACATACAGCGGGCCGTGGCACATGCTGCGACGCAGCTCTACCGCGACCCGATGACCATCGGCGGCATCAGCAGCTATTGGACTGACAAGGCAAGCGCTGACCGCTTCGAAGGCTACAGGGCTCCCTCAGCACGCACCATCACCGAGATTCCTGCCGTGGAGATAGCCAATGCCATCAGGGAGGTGATTGAGGAGGAGTTCTCGCTGCCGCCCGACAAGATTCCCACACTGGCAGCCAAGAAGCTGGGCTTCGCAGGTGCCGGGGCCAAGATTAGCGAGACCATCAAGGAGGTGTTGACTGTCATGGAGCAAAACGGCACGGTGACAAGGAACAACCAGAACGTCACGCTGGCCAACTCGTGAATGAAAAAAAAGATTGTTTTTCTTTGTTTTTCGCTGACATTTTTGTAATTTTGCGCCGCATTGTAAACCTATAGGACAGATGAACAAAAAACTAACGCTGCTACTGGCGCTGCTGATGCTTTGCACGGCAGGCATGGCCAAGAAGAAAGTGACGAAACAAGAGACGTGGCCTAACGGCGAAGTGATGGACGCATGGTTCACCGACACCACGAAGGTGGACGTGAGCCAGCTGGGCCGACAGTATGTGCTGACGAGCTACGGCGTGCGGCAAGGCACCACGGACATCCAGACACAACAGATACAGGCCGTCATCGACAAGGCGGCGGCTGAGGGCGGCGGCGTCATCGTCGTGCCCAAGGGGACGTTCTACACCGGCAGCCTCTTCTTCCGACAGGGCACGCACCTGCACCTGCAGGAAGGTGCCGTGCTGAAGGGCAGCGAGCGCGTGCACGACTTCGAGATACGCGAGACGCGCATAGAGGGCCAGACCTGCAAGTACTTCACCGCACTGGTGAACGCCGACGGGCTGGACGGCTTTACCATCACCGGCCAGGGCACCATCGACGGCAACGGCGAGCCTTACTGGGAGGAGTTCTGGATACGCCGCAAGTGGAACCCACAGTGCACCAACAAGGATGCGCAGCGCCCCAGGCTGACCTACATCTCGAACAGCAAGAACGTGACCATCCAGGATGTGCGCCTCATCAACTCGCCCTTCTGGACCAACCACATCTACCGCTGCGACCACGTGCGCTACCTGGACCTTTACATCTACTCGTCGACTACGGACATCAAAGGTCCCTCGACCGATGCCATCGACATTGACGTGTGTCACGACGTGGTGGTGCGCGGCTGCTACATGAACGTCAACGACGACGCCGTGGTGCTCAAGGGCGGCAAGGGCACCTTCGCCGACCAGGCCCCCGAGAACGGTCCCTGCTATAACATCCTGGTGGAGAACTGCCACTATGGCACGGTGCACGGCTGCATGACCTTAGGGTCGGAGAGCCTGCACGACTGGAACGTCATCATGCGCAACTGCCACGCCGACAACACGAACAACGTGCTGTGGCTGAAGATGCGCCCCGACACCCCCCAGCACTATGAGTACGTGCATGTGGAGGGATTCACCGGCCACTGCCGCTCCTTCCTGCTCGTCCGTCCCTGGACGCAGTTCTATGAGAAGCAGGAGCGCGAGGACATGCCCCTGTCGCAGTGCAACAATGTGTCGTTCCGCAACATCCGCATGGACTGCGGCACTTTCTTCAACGTCACTGGCTCTGACAAGTATGAGCTGTGCCGTTTCAGCTTCGACGACATCGATGTGGTGGACCACGCGAAGGTGAAGGCCTTCACCAACAACCCCATCGACGAGCTCACCCTCAACAACGTCATCGTCAACGGCGAGAAGACAGCCCTCCCCTAACCCCTCCCCAAATAAGGGAAAAAATAAATCTCAAATCAAAAATCTCAAATCTCAAACCTCAAATCTCAAATCAAAATAAACATGTCACGAGTATTGATGATTGGCGCCGGAGGCGTTGCCACGGTCGCCGCGTTCAAGATAGCACAGAACGCCGATGTGTTCACCGAGTTTATGATTGCCAGCCGCCGCAAGGCGAAGTGCGACAAAATTGTTGAAGCCATCAAGGCCAAAGGCATCATCCCCCCCTCCCTTGGGGAGGGGGCGGGGGTGGGTTTCTCCATCAGGACCGCCCAGGTGGACGCCGACGACGTGGAGCAGCTCAAGGCGCTGTTCAACGACTACAAGCCCGACCTCGTCATCAACCTTGCCCTACCCTATCAGGACCTCACCATCATGGATGCCTGTCTGGCCTGCGGCTGCAGCTACCTGGACACGGCCAACTATGAGCCGAAGGACGAGGCCCACTTTGAGTATTCATGGCAGTGGGCCTACCGCGAGCGCTTTGAGCAGGCCGGACTGACAGCCATCCTGGGTTGCGGCTTCGACCCTGGCGTCACCAGCATCTTCACCGCATACGCCGCCAAGCACCACTTCAAGGAGCTTCAATACCTGGACATCGTGGACTGCAACGCCGGCGACCACCACAAGGCTTTCGCCACCAACTTCAACCCCGAGATTAACATCCGCGAAATCACGCAGAAGGGGCTCTACTGGGAGAACGGCCAGTGGGTGGAGACCGAGCCGTTAGAGATTCACAAGGACCTGACCTACCCCGAGATTGGCCCACGCGACAGCTACCTGCTGCACCACGAGGAGATTGAGTCGCTGGTCATCAACTATCCCACCATCAAGCGTGCCCGCTTCTGGATGACCTTCGGCCAGCAGTACCTGAAGCACCTGGAGGTGATTCAGAACATCGGCATGAGCCGCATCGACGAGGTGGAGTACGAGGCCCCGCTGGCCGACGGCACCGGCACGGCCAAGGTGAAGATTGTGCCCCTGCAGTTCCTCAAGGCCGTGCTGCCCAACCCGCAGGAACTCGGCGCTAACTACGAGGGCCAGACCTCCATTGGCTGTCGCATACGCGGAATAGGCTACGACGGAAAGGAGCACACCTACTACGTCTACAACAACTGCTCGCACCAGGCCGCCTACGAGGAGACGGGCATGCAGGGCGTGAGCTACACCACCGGCGTGCCCGCCATGATTGGCGCCATGATGTTCTGCAAGGGACTGTGGAACAAGCCGGGCGTGCATAACGTGGAGGAGTTCGACCCCGACCCATTCATGGAGCAGCTGAACAAGCAGGGACTGCCCTGGCACGAGATTCACGACGGCGACCTGGAGCTCTGATGGAGAAAAACACACACGATTCTTCGTCAATTCGCAAAAAAAGACGTACCTTTGCACCCACAAATCACAAACCGCATCAGTACAACAGTAAATCGAAAATCCGTAAATCGAAAATCGAAAATCCGTAAATCGTAAATAAAACAAGATGACTGCAAAAGAAATCCGTGACTCGTTCAAGAAGTTTTTCGAGTCAAAGGGACATGCCATCGTGCCATCGGCACCGATGGTGATTAAGGACGACCCGACGCTGATGTTCACCAACGCCGGCATGAACCAGTGGAAAGACATTATATTGGGAACGCGCAACCCTGAGCCGCGCCGCCGTGCCGACACGCAGAAGTGCCTGCGCGTCAGTGGCAAGCACAACGACCTGGAAGAGGTGGGCCACGACACTTACCACCACACCATGTTCGAGATGCTGGGCAACTGGAGCTTTGGCGACTATTTCAAGGAGGGTGCCATCGACATGGCATGGGAATACCTGGTCGACGTGCTGAAGCTGAACCCCGACGACCTCTACGTCACAGTGTTCGAGGGTTCCCCCCTCGAAGACATCCCCCGCGACGACGAGGCTGCCCGCTACTGGGCCAAGCACGTGCCCGAGGACCATATCATCAACGGCAACAAGCATGACAACTTCTGGGAGATGGGCGACACCGGTCCCTGCGGACCCTGCTCTGAGATTCACGTCGACAGCCGCACGCCTGAGCAGCGCGCTGCCAGCGGCATCAGCGGACGTGACCTGGTGAACAAGGACGACCCACAGGTCATTGAGATATGGAACCTGGTGTTCATGCAGTTCAACCGCAAGGCCGACGGCTCGTTAGAGAAGCTGTCGATGAACGTCATCGACACCGGCATGGGCTTCGAGCGCCTGGTGCGCATGCTGCAGGGCAAACACTCCAACTACGACACCGACATCTTCCAGCCCATCATCAAGGCTGAGCAGGACATCACCGGTCTGAAGTACACCACCTTTGAGGAAGAGGAGGAGCTAAGAGCCCAAGGTTCAGAGCTGAGCAACGTTAGTTCTGCCGGCGACGGTAAAGTCTCTCAACACTCAACTCTCAACACTCAACAAGACGAGATCAACGTGGCCATGCGCGTCTGCGCCGACCACCTGCGCGCAGTGTCGTTCTCGATAGCCGACGGCCAGCTGCCGTCCAATGCCAAGGCAGGCTACGTCATCCGCCGCATCCTGCGCCGTGCCGTGCGCTATGCCTACACATTCCTCGGACAGAAGGAGGCCTTCCTCTACAAGCTGTTGCCCACCCTCGTCGAGGAGATGGGCGATGCCTTCCCCGAGCTGAGGGCGCAGCAGCAGCTCATCGGCCGTGTCATCAAGGAGGAGGAAGATGCCTTCCTGCGCACCTTGGACAAGGGCATCTCGCTCTTGGAGAAAGAGCTGAGGAGCACGGAGGTGGAGCAGACCAAGGAGTTAGACGGCACTATCGCCTTCCGTCTGTTCGACACCTACGGTTTCCCGCTCGACCTCACTGAGCTAATCTGCCGCGAGAACGGCTTTACGGTCAACGAGGAGCAGTTCAACACTGAGATGCAGAAGCAGAAGGAGCGCGCCCGCAACGCCGCCCAGGTGGAGAACGGCGACTGGATGACAGTGTCCGGCGGTTCCCCCGCCGGCGAGCCAGCGCCCGGCGGTTCCCCCGCCGGCGAACAGCAGTTCGTGGGCTACGACTACTCCGAATACACCTGCCACATCCTGCGCTACCGCAAGGTGACGCAGAAGAAGAACGTCTTCTACGAGCTGGTGCTCGACTACACACCGTTCTACGGCGAGATGGGCGGCCAGGTGGGCGAGACGGGCGTCCTTGTCAGCGAGAACGAGACCGTCGACATCATCGACTCGAAGCGTGAGAACGGACAGACCGTCCACATCGTCAAGCAGCTGCCCAAGGACCTGACGGCCGAGTTCATGGCCTGCGTCGACACCGACAAGCGCGATGCCAGCGCCGCCAACCACACCGCCACACACCTGCTGGACTATGCCCTGAAGCAGGTCTTGGGCGACCATGTGGAGCAGAAGGGCTCCTATGTCAGCCCCGACATCCTGCGCTTTGACTTCAGCCACTTCGAGAAGGTCAGCGACGAGCAGCTGCGCGAGGTGGAACGCATGGTCAACGACATGATTCGCCAGGACCTGCCGCGCGACGAGCATCGCGACATGCCCATGGACGAGGCCAAGAAGCTGGGCGCCATCGCCCTCTTCGGCGAGAAGTACGGCGACCACGTGCGCGTCATGCGCTTTGGTCCGTCGTGCGAGCTCTGCGGCGGCATCCACGCCACCTCAACGGGCCGCATCGGCTTCTTCAAGATTATCTCTGAAAGCAGCGTCGCAGCAGGCATACGCCGCATCGAGGCCAAGACGGGCCGCGAGTGCGAGGACCTGTTGTACGTCATGGAGGACCACCTCAAGGCCGTCAAGGCGTTCTTCAACAACGCCAAGGACCTGGAGGGCGTCATCAAGAAATACATCGACGAGCACGACGCCATGAAGAAGGAGATAGAGTCGTTCCAGGCACAGGCCGTGCAGCGCACGAAGGACTATTTGCTGACTGAGATTCAGCCCGTCAACGGCGTCAACGTCATCAGCCGCGTCGTCGAAATGGCCCCGCCGTCAGTCAAGGACCTGGTCTTCCAGCTGCGCGCTGCCGTGGAGCCACCCTTCCTCTGCGTCATCGGCTCCAAGTTCCAGGACAAGCCACAGCTCACCATCATGATGAGCGACGACATGGTCAGCAGCCACGGCCTGAACGCCGGACAGATGGTGCGCGAGGCCGCCAAGCTCATCCAGGGCGGTGGCGGTGGACAGCCGCACTTTGCCCAGGCTGGCGGCAAGAACGCCGACGGCCTCAGCGCCGCCGTCGACAAGGCCATCGAGCTCGCCTTCAAACAATAAACAATAATCATTAAACAATAATCATTAAACAATAATCATTAAACAATAATCATTAAACAATAATCATTAAACAATAAACAATAAACAATAAACAATAAACAATAAACAATAAGCATTAAGCATTGAAAAAGTTATTCTACATTGTCTGTCTCCTGACGCTGGGCCTGACAGCCTGCGTCGACGAGGAGGAGTTGCCCGACACCCCACAGGGCAACTTCCAGGCACTGTGGAAAATCATCGACGAGCACTACTGCTTCTTCGACTACAAGCAGCACGAGTACGGCCTCGACTGGGATGCCGTCTACCGCAAGTACCAGCCGCGCGTCGACGCCACGATGAACAGCCAGCAGCTCTTCGAGGTGCTCTCGCAGATGCTCGGCGAGCTGCGCGACGGCCACGTCAACCTCATTGCCGCCCATGACTACGGTCGCTACTGGGCGTGGCACGAGGACTACCCCACGAACTTCAGCGACACGCTCTACCGTCGCTACATGGGCACCGACTACCGCATCGCTGCGGGCATCAGCTACCGCATCCTCGACGACAACATCGGCTACATGCGCTATGAGAGCTTCAGCAGCGGCATCGGCGAGGGCAACCTCGACGAGGTGCTGCTCTACCTCATGCCCTGCCAGGGCCTCATCGTCGACATCCGCAGCAACGGCGGCGGCGACCTGACCAACGCCGAGAAGCTGGCCGCCCGCTTCTGCCACCAGAAGACGCTGGTGGGCTACAGCCAGCACAAGACGGGGCCCGGGCACGGCGACTTCTCTGACATGGAGCCGCACTACCTGGAGCCATCGAAGAACGTGCGCTGGCACAAGCCCGTCGTCGTGCTCACCAACCGCGGCGTCTTCTCGGCCGCCAACGAGTTCACCATGTATATGAAGGCCCTGCCCCTGGTCAAGGTCGTCGGCGACCACACCGGCGGCGGCGCCGGCATGCCCTTCAGCTCGTCGCTGCCCAACGGATGGAGCGTGCGCTTCTCAGCCGTGCCCTCCTACGATGCCGACCGCCACAACACCGAGTTCGGCATCGCGCCCGACTACAACGTCGGCCTCAGCGACGACGACCTGCGCGCCGGGCGCGACACCATCATCGAGTTTGCGCGCCGGCTGCTGACTTCTTAGTTCTGTTTCTTCACAACGAATAGAACGAATGAAACGAATGAGTGTTTCACAACGAATGGAACGAATTAAACGAATGAGTGTTTCATAACGAATAGAACGAATGAAACGAATGAGTGTCTCACAACGAATGGAACGAATGAGTGTTTTACCAACTTAATAAAATTTTACCATTATGAAAAAGATTCTTTTAAGCATCCTCGCCGTGCTCTTCGCAGCACCCTCGTTTGCACAGTACAGCAGCGGCGGCTTCTCGCTCAGCGAGAGCTCGCTCTACTACGGCGTCCGTTTAGGTATGAACGTTGCTAACATCACCGGCGATGCACCTGACTTGAACTCAAAGATTGGCCTGAACCTCGGCGGTACCGTCGGTCTGCGCGTCAGCGACACCACCCCCATCTTCCTTGAGAGTGGTCTCTACTTCACCGGCTGCGGTGCCAGCAAGGACAAGACCTCCATCACGCTGAACTACCTGGAGCTGCCCATCCTTATTAAGTATGGTGTGCAGGTCAGCGACGATATTGCCCTGCTGCCCTTCATCGGTCCCACCTTCCGCTACGGACTCTTCGGTGGCAAGTGGAAGACCAGCGGCGAAGGCAAGACCGACTCCTTCGGCGACAACAAGTTCAAGCGTGGCGACGTGGGCATCAAGCTGGGTTGCGGTGCTGAGTACAACAAGCTCTACCTGGAGCTGGGCTATCAGTTCGGCATCACCAACATTGCCGACTGGGAGCTGGTGAACCACGACGATGCCTCAGCCCACAACGGCGCCCTGTTCATCAACCTGGGTGTGAACTTCTAACCCTGTCACTATGAAGGGCCATTCTACCCAACTGCTCCTTCTGTCACTCATCGTGGCAGGAGGAGCCGTGCTTTCATCCTGCACGAGCAAAGGCGCCAAGGACGTTGCCCAGGCCCTGAAGGAGGGCATAGCAGAAGGGCAGTCTGCCAGCGACAGCGACAGTGACGACGAGACCTACAGCGCGCCCACGACGGCCGACTGGGACGTCAGCGGCAACACCATGACCTACGGAGACCACACCTACACCATCGACGGTAACATCGATGCCGAGCAGTACATGTCCAGCAGCAAGGCGAAGGTGACGTTCACCAACGTGCCCTCCGACTACGAGGAGTTCCGCACCGTCTACGAGGAGTTCCTGGGCAAGAGCATCTACGGTGTCACCGCCATGCTGCCCATGGCCTTCGAGCTGTGGGGCCGCGACCATGAGGTGGGCAAGCAGTGCATAGCCCTCATCACCGGCGGCACCTGCTACAACGAGATCATGCGGCAGCTGCCCGACCACATGGTGGCCAACGAGCATGCCCCCGCCGGCGACGGCTACGCCCAGCGCTGTCTGCCCGCCGCCATCCTCGAGGGTGCCACGAAGGAGAACGGCTACAACCCCAAGTACCCCTACACGGTGAACATCACCATCGGGCAGAAGGCACGGTGGGCTGAGGAGAGCGAGATTCTGCAGGCTTACTGCTACCACCTCTACCTCATCAGCGGCAACGCCTGGAACACCCCCCAGCGCTCCGTCACCGTCATGCGCCAGTGGCGCGGCGACGGTCTCTACCGCATCAACAACTGCTCAGCGCTCTACATCAACATCTTCGTACCCCGCCAGGATTGGAACGGGCTGAAGTGAGAATTACCGTTTAAAAAGATTACCTTTGTACTCGGTAATTATAGATATTATGAATTTTATCGACAGAGACAGCGAGATAAAGCAGCTTCAAGAAGCATTGAACCGCAGTGACCGACAGTTCATAGTCATCTGGGGACGCAGACGTATAGGAAAGTCAACGCTGATAAGGAAGGTATTGGACTTCAGGCGTGGTGACATCTATTTCCTTGCCGACACGACTTCGGAAGCGTCACAGCGACAGTTATTCGCCAACATCGCATCCACCACTGTCAGCGGCTTTGACGGTGCCACCTATTCATCGTGGGAAACACTGTTCGTGAGCCTCAGCCGCCAAATAGGGAGAAGAATCACCGTATGCCTCGACGAATTTCCTTATTTAGTGAAGAGCTGTCCCGCGCTACCTTCCATCCTGCAGAAACTGATAGACGAGAAATCACTCACCTTCGACCTCATCATCTGTGGCTCATCACAGCAACTGATGAGGGGTTATGTGCTTGACAGCCGCGAGCCACTATACGGGCGTGCACACGAAAACTTCATGCTTCAACCCATCCCAGCAGGATATATCCAGGATGCCTTGAACTGTAACGCCGTAGCAGCTGTTGAGGAATATTCACTATGGGGTGGTATCCCAAGATACTGGGAGCTTCGGAACGAGTACCCAGACATGTGGACGGCTATAGACCGGCTCATGCTTCATCCGCAGGGCATTCTCGTAGAAGAGCCACAAAGACTGCTGCGTGATGACATGCGCGACACCGTGCAGACAAGCACCTTGCTGACCATCATTGGCAATGGAGCGAACCGCCTGTCCGAGATAGCAGCAAGGGCTGGTAAGGACGCAAACCACATCACTGAGCCACTCAACAAACTAAAGGACCTTGGCTATGTCCAAAGGGAAATCCCTTTTGGCGAGGACGAGAAAAAAAGCAAGAAAGGTCTCTATAAGATAAAAGACCCGTTCCTGAGCTTCCATTTCCGCTTTATCACGCCATATCGGTCGTATATAGAGATGAGGCGCAGCGAGGTGGTTTCAACATTCATCAAGGAACACTTCAACGAGCACATTTCGTCTGTGTGGGAAAGTCTGTGCAGAGAATATATCAGCGGAACTATCATCGACGGTGTACCTTACAAGATGGCACACAGATGGCAAGGGACGATCCTCATGGACAAGGAAAAGAAGGAAACGAAAGCGGTTGAACTTGATGTAGTGGCGGAGTCTTTTGACGGAAAGCACATCCTGATAGGAGAATGTAAATGGACTGGGAAGGAGGATGCTTCCAGACTTCTACACAGGTTAGAGGAAATAGCGCCAAGGCTACCATTCGTCAAGACGCACACACTGCACCTGTGCCTCTTCCTGAAGGAGAAGCCATTCAACGAGGCTCCAGGCACCACCATCTATTACCCAGAAGAGGTGCTGAGGAAGTGAACACGGAGCAGGGCGCACCCTCGGCTGAACGACTGAAAAATGGCCACCATCCTCACGGACGGTGGCCATCATTCTTTGTTCCTAACCGCCAGCACCATCCTCACGGACCACTGGCAGCAACTTACTTTATTTTAAAACTATTATTGATACATCCGGCGGCACCACACGCGGTGCCGCCGGTGTAGGTTATGAGCGGGGTTAATCCTCGTCGTCCCAGTCGCTGTTGCGACCACGGGAGAGAATCTGGTTAGAGTTACTGATGGTCTTTGAGCCATTAACTGTCACTGACTCGGCAATCATCTGCTGTGTCTCCACACGGACGATGCTCGTTGTGGGGTGCATATATGTCTTCTTCATAACTATATTTCCTTTCTTTTGTTTTGTTTTTAACACGAATGATCGCGAATTAAACACGAATGATTCATAAATATTATTTCAGCACGACCTTCTTGCCGTTGACGATGTACAGGCCACGAGCCACACCAGAGACGCGGCGACCCGTTAGGTCATAGATGTTGCCATCGGCAGCGTCAGCAGCCACCGTGGTGATGCCAGTCTCGGTGTTGCCACCAAGGGTCAGGAATGCACGGGCATTGCCTTGCCCCTGCGTGCCTATGTCCAGATAGCACTTGCCTGCGGGAATGGTCACGCCATTGCCTACGAGGTAGAAGCCTACATCATCAATCTTAGCCAAACTGTAGATGGTGGAGCCATTGCCAACGATTGAGCCGTTGCTGACTTGGAGAAGGTTGGTAGTAGGAGCTGTAGCAGCATCAACCACTGGGAGACCATAGGTTCCAGCCTCGGCGCAAATCAGTACGGGCGTGTTAGCAGGCACTGAAGACACCGACTGCAGCGTAGCACTCGTCGTCGTAGCATTTGTCACCACGTAAACAGACATCACCTCAGGGTCGAACGACACGTTCTGCGTGGGGGCGAAGGTTGCCCAGCCAGCTTCGGAAACGGTAATAGGCAGAGTGGCAGCTGCCTGGGTGATGGTAATCAGCTCTGAATAAACATCTTCACCATTGACGTCGAGGGCATAGACCTTCATATAGGCCGTGCGTGCTGCACCTGTGTTTTCTTCAAAAAGAAATGCCAAGTTATTGCTTGAATTGATTTCAGGTATAAGCCAGTCGGGTTCATCATCATCTGTAATAGCTGTATTAGCTGTTTCATCTGTGTACCAAACAAAGTCGACTCCAACGCTGGTTTCAATAGCTGTGTAGGTCACGTTGATGGTGGTACTTTCTGTCCCGTCAGCTGTAGCCTCAACCAAATTAGTGCTGAGGGTAATCGCAGGTGATGGTACTGTTGTGCAATAGTTGCTATAATCAAAAACCGGTTCATTCGTAAAGATCTCTACCTTAGAGATACGAATACCATTATTATCACCATCGCCCCCACCTGCAACAATATGTAAGTTGCCACTTTCTGAAAGTGATGTGTTACTGGTTATAGTATTTTGTGTTGTTGCGCTATTAGTTGTCAAAGTAGCACTGCCCCAGGTAGTCTCACCAGCAGTAACGGTTACTTTCTTATTTGCAGATGATAAAGTGCCATAAGTACCTGCATAAACTATGACTTTCGAAAGTTTGCTCAAGTCGAAAGAGGCAGACTCGATATAGCTGTTTTCAGCAAATAAACGATAAGATGTCATGTTAGTTGTAGTCCCACTATACGTCCAAGTGTCATACTGTAACGTCTGCGTTTTTGTTTCAACTGTTTGTCCTGTTGCTTCTGCCTCAGCAAATACAGCATAATAAGTCACGTCGCTGTCCCCCATCGTGGCAGACGTAACAAAAGATGGAGCATCTGTTGCATGAGTATATTCATCGGTGTACCAGCCCACGAACTTCATGCCGTTAATATCAGCAGGATTATTGGGGAATTCAATGGCTGCACCCTCAGCAACGGTGGCTGTCGTTGTGGTACCGTTCACACTAAACGTAACGGTGTGAGTAGGAGCAACGGCCTCTACAAATGTTACCTCAGCTGACTCAAGGGCATAATTACCAGAACCACTCCCAACAGTAAATGTAACACTAGCCGTTTCGTTATCACTTGCTTCCCACGTTGCAGAAAGATTTGATGCTTGGCTGTTTCCTACTGTAAATTTATTAGTAAATGAACCAACATTAGCAGATACGCCATTTGTCTGTTTTTTATTTCTTTTATATGCAAAAACAATTTTAGAAATTTTTTTGTCTGTCGAGGTAAACACCATACTATTTCCATTATAGATACGTGTACCATCTGTATTAGTTGCAAGGTAAGAACTCGTCCCCTTTGATATAGTAACAGACACATGTGTTCCTGTTACACTAACACCCAAAGAAGAACAGTCCACGTTTGTTGAAGACGTGGGGAAAGTTATTGTTTCTTCCTCTGCCCACGCACTACTCATTCCCACTATGAGGGCGCATAGCAGGAGCATTGTTTTAAGTAAAGATCTTTTCATAGTGTTTTGTTTTTATAATATGGTTAATAATCATCTCTGTTTAGATGTCTGTCTTCGCTCGACTTTTTGTCGGTTGCTGCGCAATAACCTTATTATAAAAGAAAAGCGCAGACCTCACCGTATCCCAACCGAGGTCTGCAACAACCCGCTTAATCCAATACGCCGAAGCCTGCGCACCATGGCGCATGCTCCAACTGGATTAAGCTTTGCTCTTCTAATTCCTTGTTCGATGTTGCAGTTTCGGTTGGGAATTGAGCAATAAGATGTCTGCCGTCCTTTGTGTCTCCACATGAACGACGGTGCAAAGATACAAACAAAAATCGGAACCGCCAAGGCTATTCCGATTTTTTCTTAGTGTTCAGAAATAAAACTCTGTTATTTATTCTTCTGGTTTCCTAAGCAACTCTAAATACTCATGGAATTCATTAATGATAGCAACAGCATCAGGGTTTGATCGTTGTATAATGATTGCTGCAAAATTAGTGACTCCCTCGGCCTTTATTTCGAAATGGTCGACGATAAAGCTCTCTTTTCCAATATATTCATTCATCCAACGCATAAAAAGGCGGTTACGGAAAGCTTCCTTCCCGTCACCAGTCTCACATACATATAAAAGAATGTCTGGATTAGCTTCGAAGAAAGCTTCAATGATACATATTATTGTATCACGCAGCTTATAGTCGTTTGGTGAACTGGTATTGTTCTCATTACCAATTATGAATTGATACGCCCCCTCTTGCCAGATGGTATAGTCATCCATAAAACTAACTATACAGTTGACGCCAAAATCCGTCTTAAAAGTATAGTCAGATTCATTCTGACACTCTACTAAATAGGGAGCCTTTAAGTTTAGTGTTTCCAGATTGAGGGCATGCATAGCTTTATGCCTCAGTATCTGTTATTACCAGCGCATTCATATTGTGGGCTGCCAGCCACTCATTCTTGCGCCTCACTGCCTGTTTAAAACCCTCTATGATTTCTTCCTTTGACCGTTGTTGTGAATATTCTCGTATCATTTTGCTTGGGTTATGTTGGTCTCCGCGAGTACTAATTGCGAAGTCTGGTTGCAAAGGTACAAACAAAAATCGGAACCGCCAAGGCTATTCCGATTTTTTCTTAGTGTTCAGAAATAATTGATTCAAATATGCAAATAATAACTTGGTACGATTCGTAGGTACGTACCCCCGAAAAATACCAAGTTATTTTTTAACGGTTAAACTATATGTTAAAGTTAGTCATTGACGTGCTCCTTCCTCACCAGATAGTAACCGCGGGTGCCGCAGGCGGCTCCCTGCGGCCAGCGCAGTGCCTTCATGGCATCGGCGAGCTGGCGCAGGTTGGGGACGTCAGCATTGCGGAGCTGCTCGGCGAGCACCTTCTGCACCGCTTGCACCTGCCATAGGTTCGCACGCTGGCGGTCGGTGGTGGGTGCAAAGAGCGAGGGCAGCAGCGTCTCTAAGGGCGAGGCCTGTTGATAGGGAAGGTTATGGCGCTGTATCTCAGCCTCGTCGTCGGCGGTGAACCACCAGCGGCAGCCGTCGGTGCTCAGCTCTGCCAATGCCTGGGCATAGAGCTGCGGATAGTCGATGGGGCTATCGAGGTCGATGGTGCCCTCCACCTCGACGCAGAGGTAGCGGCGGGTGCCGTCGCCCGAGGGTAGCGGCGTGGTGTCGTTGGTGGTAGCGATGAACGAGGCCAGACGCGGCACCAGACGGTACTCGTCGGAGCGCGGGCGGCGCACCTGCACGTCCTTCTCCGTCAGCAGACGCTTGATCTTCGCCTGCTCGCGCGGCGTCTTGGCGTTGTATTCGTCGATGCACACCAGCCACATCCTCGCCAGGACGCGCTCCACCTGCTCTGCACTGTCCATCTTGATGTCGTCCATGAAATACTCGCGCAGCTCAGGCGGCAGCAGCGAGCGACAGAAGGTGGTCTTGCGCAGTCCCTGCCCTCCGATGAGCAGGGGCACCATCGAGTTGCCCATGGTGTTCATGCCCTTGGCCTGCGCCACCATGGCGAGCATCCAGCGATGGAAGAACAGTGGCCAGCGGTCGTAGGTGGTAGGCACACGACGGGCCAGGTCGCCGATATGGTCGTGGCCGTCCCACTCAGGACAGCCCTGCAGCCATGCCGTGACAGGGTTGTAGGCCGGCACGGCGCTCGACTCCAGACAGAGCTTCATGCCGTAGCTCCAGCTGCCGCCACCAGCCTCCAGCTGCTCAACGGTCATGCGGTTCACGTCGCGGTCGGTGAGGGGGAGCCAGGACCCTGCCCCGACAACCTCTCCCCCGACAACCTCTCCCCTGACCCCTCCCCCAAGGGGAGGGGAGGATATAGATTTGTCGGCGGAGGGCTTCGGACGGAACTCGGTGGTCTTCTTCAGTATGTTGTAACGCAGGTCGTAATGGTCAGCAAGGAATTGCTTGTTGAAACGGATGACGGCGGCACGAGAGGCAGCAGACCCACCCCCGGTAGACCCTCCCCCGGTAGACCCAGCCCCGCTCCCTCCCGCGGTCTTTTTTGCCTCCTTTTTCATCTCCTGCATCTCAGCCTTCAGGGCGGCCACTGCGGCATTGAGGCCAGCAATGGCAGCGACAGCCTCCTGTAGAAGGGTGCTGGACTGGGGAGCGTTGGGCTGGGAAACGTTGGATTGGGGGGCGTTGTTCTGAGGGGCGTTGTTCTGAGGGGTAGACTGGCTACGGAAGAATGTACGGGCACGTGAGACCCAGATGCGGAAAGTGTTAGTGATGGATGACATAGGCTTGAATATTTGTTTTGCGCGCAAAGGTAAGACCTCGCCTACCCTCGCACAAGACGTTAACACGATATTAACATTCCATACATGGTTTTAACAATTTCGCCACCCTACCCCCCCTACGGTTGTTCATAGGCGCTACTGATGCTACTGGTGCTACTCAGCCAATGGAGATGATAAGTCATGGAGATGATATCCTTTATTATTGAACAGATGTCCTGCTGCTTTGAGTGCGCAATGGGGTTCCATTGTAATCGAAAAGCGGCGGGGCAGATGACAAAAAGAAAGCGTGTTAGCGCGTAACAGCCTAATGACCGAGTTGGGTTCAAGAACCGAGTTAACACAAAATTATCGTGAGAATTCAATGCTAACTCCATGAGATAATCCCGTAAAGTGCCGAGTTATGAAATTATCTCCATGCCTGGCTGAATTATCTCCATGCCTGGCTGAATTATCTTCATGCGTTATGAGCAGAAAGCGGGTTCCAGTAGTGGCAGTAGCACCAGTAGCACTATGCTGTCCACATGTTCTGTAACACTTACTCTGCGACAAGCAACTCATCTACGTAGGGTATATTTCAAATTAAAAAAGAAACATCAAAAAAAAGGCAACTATTTATTTTGTGAAATCAGATAAAAAGTGTATCTTTGTACCCGAAATGTGAGTTTAGTGCTTATTCTTGTTACTGGGAACCTGACAATTCGACTATAACGGAATGAAGCTAAGCCGACTCCACACGAATCAGGCGTGAGGATGTCGTTATGTCTCCGTTATAAGGCTTTGTCAGGGCCTCCAGTAAGGACGTAGCAATGTTCTTACGCTTTTTATATTGTCTAACACAATTATTATAGTACTTATGAGCGCAATGAGAAGTTGGCCTGTGCGGCAGCCTTCCTTCCTGATGTGTTTACGCGAGGTACCCGCTTTGAGATATACCATCAAAGCCACATGTTCCCGGTGACGACACAGAAAAATAAAGACTGACGCTTACCGCCAGTCTTTATAGAACCATCATAGCTGTTCTATCTCTTCTTTCGTCAGGTCAGTCAGTTCTGCAATCTCTTCTGCAGACTTGCCCTTCTGCTTCATCTTGCGAGCTACTGCCAGGATACCCTCAGCACGACCCTCGGCACGACCCTCGGCACGACCCTCAGCACGACCCTCGGCACGACCCTCGGCACGACCCTCGGCACGGCCTTCGGCACGACCCTCGGCCTTGAGTGTCTCCCATGCGTCGCGGGCGGCATGCACACTGACCATATAGTCCTCGTAGGCACGACGGTCTTTTTCAGTCATGCTCATGTAGGCAAGCTTCTCACGGGCTGCCTGCAAGCCCGGCGTGGTGGTGGTGTCGCTGATGACGGCATCCTTCAGATACTCCATCCACTCCTCAATGGGCGTGCGGGCCACCTCGTTGAAATGGTTACACAGCAAAAGGAAATATTCAGGGAACACGTCACCAGGCAGGGTGATGCGCCTGGTGTCCTCACTGATGTAGCGCTCCTCCTTCTCATTGTTGTAGCGCAGCACAGAGTCGGTTTTCGTCATGCCCATGAACTCCGTCACACCATGATAGGCATAGTCATCGCCACAGCCAAAGTCAAAGTAAAGGATGTTAATGGAGTATATCTTCTTGATAACGCTGTAGTCCTGACCGCTGCTGATCTGGTCGGTGATGTTCTTGGCCGTGCCAAAGAGGATGCGCTGGAAGAAGTCACGCTCCTTCGTGAGCTGTACTTCCACAATGATGTATTCACCCTTGCTGGTCTTGGCCTTCACATCCACGCGGTTCGTCTTATCCTCGCGGGCATCCTGATTGCCCTCACTCTCCAAGATATCGGTGATGGTTATCGGCTCATTCAGCAGCACAGTGATGAGCCCCTCCAGCACTTCCTTGTTCGCTTTGTCACGCAGGATGCGCTTGATGGCCCAGTCGAAACGGACATATTTGCTTTTCTCAGTCATCGCAGTCAATTATATTTTTTGCAAAAATACAAAAAGTTTGGGAATCAGCAAAGAAAAGACCAAAAAAAAACTACGATTCAGCGGCGGCGAGGAGCAGCTCGCTGAGCGTGGGGTGGATGTGCACCATGTGGCGCAGCTGCATGACGGTGGCACCGCAGCACATGAGGACGCTGGCCTCCTGCACCAGGTCGGCACTGTGGGCACCGAAGGCATGACAACCGAGGATGCGGCCAGCACCCGGCTCGCTGAACAGCTTCAGCATGCCCTCTGTCTCGTTCATCGCCAGCGCCTTGCCGTTGGCACGGTGGAAGGCCTTCCGACATTCATAGGCGACACCCTCAGCCTTCAGCTGGTCTTCCGACATGCCTACGCAGGCTGCCTCAGGACTGGTGAAGATGGCAGCGGGCATGATGGTGAGAGGTGAGGGGTGAGAGGTGAGAGGTGAGAGGGACGAGGTGGGAGGTGTGTTTGCTACCGCTTCTGTGGAGTTGACGATGTGCTCCACCACCTCCTTGGCCTGGGCCTCAGCGGCGTGGGCGAGCATCTGACGACCGTTGACGTCGCCGATGGCATATAGAGAGGTGAGAGATGAGAGATGAGAGGTGAGAGATGAGGGGGGAGAGGTGAGAGGTGAGAGGGACGAGGTGAGAGAAATGACTTGCAGGTTGTCGTTGACGGGTATGGCACCGTTGGGGGCCAGGGTGATGCCGGCGGCCTCGGGATGAAGGCCCACGGTGCGTGGCTTGCGGCCCGTGGCCATCAGGATGACGTCGGCATCGATGTCGGCCAGGCGCTGCACGGCGGTCTTCATCCGGAAGGTGATGCCCTGCTTCTCCATACACTTGCGCAGCCGCTTGGCAATGTCGCTGTCAAGGGCAGGCAGACACTCCTTCAGGTACTCGATGACAGTGACCTCGCTGCCAAAACGGTTGAAGACGGAAGCGAACTCCATGCCGATGACTCCTGCACCGATGATGCACAGCCGACGGGGCAGCACCGACAGCTGCAGCAGGCCGGTGGAGTCGACGACACGCGCATCGTCGAGGTCCTCGACAGGGATGTACTTTGTCTCAGAGCCGGTGGCAATGATGATGTGGGGAGCAGTAAAGGTATCCCCAGTCCCTTCCGCGGGGGCGCCGTCAGCCGTCCCCGCAGGCAGTGGGGACGACTGTGCGCACACGGTGTGGGCATCGACGAAGGCCGCATGGGCACGAATGAGCGTGATGTTGGGATGGGAGAGGATGTGCTCCACGCCACTGCGCAGCTGCGCTACGACCTGCGCCATGCGCTCCCTCGCCTCCTCGAAAGTGGCTGAGTGGACATAGCACTTCGTGGGTATGCACCCCACGTTGAGGCAGGTGCCCCCCACATCGCCGTCGTCGAAGATGGCGACCTTCCGTCCTGCTTTCGCAGCCAGCTCAGCAGCGCGATAGCCCCCAGGGCCTGCACCGATAATGATGATGTCGAAGTTCTCAGTCATGATGTTCTGTTGTATCTACCAGCTGTTGCCAGGTGACGACGGGGTGCTTGGCAGCCAGGACGTCGTCGACACGGCCGATGGGGGTGTTGTGGGGTGCCGTCTTCACCAGCTCGGGGTCGTTCTTGGCCTCGTCGGCAATGCGGCGCATGACGTCGATGAAGCCGTCGATGGTCTCCTTCGACTCGTTCTCGGTGGGCTCAATCATCAGACTCTCGTGGAAGAGCAGGGGGAAGTAGATGGTGGGTGCATGATAGCCGTAGTCGAGCAGGCGCTTGGCCACATCCATCGTCGTCACACCCGTGGCCTTATCCTTCAGTCCGTCGAACACGAACTCGTGCTTGCACAGCCCCTCGATGGGCAGCTCGTAGACGTCCTTCAGCCGTTCCTTGATGTAGTTGGCGTTCAGCGTGGCCAGCGGTCCCACCTCCTTGACGTGCTCGCGTCCTAATGAAAGAATGTACGCGTACGCGCGCATGGCCACTGCGAAGTTGCCATGATAGGGCGACACCTCGGGGAAGAACTGCTCCAGCCCTTTGCGCACACCCACAGGGCCTGCACCGGGTCCGCCTCCGCCATGCGGCGTGGAGAAGGTCTTGTGCAGGTTGATGTGCATCACGTCGAAGCCCATGTCGCCCGGTCGTGCTACGCCGAGCATGGGGTTGAGGTTGGCGCCGTCGTAATACATCAGTCCGCCACACTGGTGGATGAGCTTCTCGATGGCCGGTATCTGGCGTTCGAAAAGACCGAGGGTGTTGGGGTTGGTCATCATCATGGCAGCGATACTATCACCGCACTCAGAGACAATCTCTTTCAGGGCGTCGAGGTCGACGGTGCCGTCGGCGAGCGACTTCACCTCGACCACCTCCAGTCCGCAGACGGCGGCGCTGGCGGGGTTGGTGCCGTGGGCTGAGTCAGGCACGATGACCTTCGTGCGCTGCATGTCGCCGTTGTGCTCGTGATAGGCACGGATGACCATCAGTCCCGTCAGCTCGCCGTGGGCACCGGCAAAGGGCTTCAGCGTGAAGGCATGAAGGCCGGTGAGCTCGCAGAGCGACTTGCAGAGGAGCGTGCAGACGGCGTCGGCGCCCCGCGTGGTGGCGGCAGGCTGCAGGGGGTGCAGGTTCTGGAACTGTGGCAGTGCGGCCATCTCCTCGTTCACCTTCGGGTTATACTTCATGGTGCATGACCCGAGGGGATAGAAGCCGTTGTCAACGCCGAAGTTGTTAGCCGAGAGATTGGTGTAATGACGCACCACGGTCATCTCGTCACACTCAGGCAGGCAGGCCTCCTGCTGTCGGGTCAGCTCCTGCGGAACAGCGTAGTCGCCAAAGCGGTTCTTAGGCAGTGAGTAGCCCTTGCGGCCTGGCTGCGAGAGCTCGAATATCAGGTTTCCGTATAGTTTGTTGTTCACTTTTTCTAATGCTTAATGGTCAATGCTCAATGAATTGTAACAGGCGGTCTATCTCTTCCTTGGTACGCTTCTCGGTGACGGCGAACATCAGCTGGCCGTCGGCCACCTTGATGCCTCCGAAGATGCCGTTGTCAATGAAACGGCGCTGCAGGGCGTCGACATCGCCATCGTAGCTGACCACAAACTCATTGAAGAAAGGCTTGTCGTAGACCAGCTTGAAGCGACCCGTGGCCAGCAGCCTGTCACACAGATAGTGGGCACCGGCATAGCTCAGCTGGGCGGCCTCCTTCAGTCCCTGACGGCCCATGAGTGAGCAGTAGACGGTGACGAAGAGCGCCATGAGGCTCTGGTTGGAACAGATGTTCGAGGTGGCCTTCTGCCGGCGTATGTGCTGCTCGCGTGCCTGCAGGGTGAGCACGAAGGCACGCTGTCCGCGGTTGTCGACGGTCTTGCCCACGATGCGCCCCGGCATCTTGCGTATGAGCTTCTCGGTGCAGCACAGATAGCCCACGTAGGGCCCGCCGAACTGCATGGGTATGCCGAGGCTCTGCCCGTCGCCGACGGCGATGTCAGCACCCCACTCTGCCGGTGTCTTCAGCACGGCCAGGTCGGCAATGACGCTGTTCATCACAAAGAGGCTCTTCGCGGCATGGCACGCATCGGCAAAGCCGCTGTAGTCCTCGACGATGCCATAGTAGTTAGGCTGCTGCACCATCACACCTGCCACACCGCTTTGAGGTGAGAGATGAGAGATGAGAGATGAGAGGTCGGTGACGCCGTCCTTCGCAGGAACCATCTCGATGTCAATGCCGTGGAAGTGGGCATAGGTTTTCATCACTGCAACGGTCTTGGGGTCGACGGTCTCGCTGACAAGGAAGCGGTTCTGCTTCTTGCCCGCTGCCACGGCCATCATCATGGCCTCGGCAGTGGCGGTGGTGCCGTCGTACATCGAGGCATTCGAGATGTCCATGCCTGTCAGGGCGGCCATCATCGACTGGTACTCAAAGATATAGTGCAGGGTGCCCTGGGAGATTTCGGCCTGATAGGGGGTATAGCTGGTGAGCAGCTCCGAGCGGCTGAGCAGCTGCGGGATGACGGCGGGCGTGTAGTGGTCGTAGACACCGGCACCGGCAAAGCAGGTGAGCTGCTTGTTCTGTGCCCCTAACTGCTCGAACAGCTGGCGCACCTCCAGCTCGCTCATCTCCTCGGGCAGCTGATAGTCGCCACGGAAGCGCACCTGCTCAGGGACGTCAGCGTAGAGAGCGTCGATGGAATCGACGCCTACTGCGGAAAGCATCGTCTGGAGGTCAGACGGCGTATGAGGGAAATACTTGAACATTTCTTTCGTGATAACGTGATAACGTAATAACGTGATAACGATGCTACGTAATAACGTAATAACAGGATAACGGAATAACGTGATAACGAAGCAACGAAATAACGAAGCAACTGGCTTACTTCTGGCAGAAGGCTGCGTAGGCCGTGGCGTCCATCAGGCTGTCCAGCTCGCCCTTGTCGCTCAGCTCCACCTTGATAATCCAGTTGGCGAAGGCATCCTGGTTGAGCAGCTCCGGCTGGTCCTCCAGCGCTTCGTTCACCTCGACGATGGTTCCGCTGACGGGGGCGATAACATCGCTGGCGGCCTTGACGCTCTCCACGGCGCCGAACTCCTCGCCAGCCGTCACCTCGTCGTCCACCTCGGGCAGGTCTACATACACCACGTTGCCCAGCGCGTTCTGGGCATAATCGGTGATGCCGATGTAGGCGGCGTCACCCTCCACTCTCACATACTCGTGCGACTCGCTGTAATAGAGTCCTTCAATCACTTTTGCCATTGTTCTTTTTTAGGTTTGAGATTTGAGATTTGAGATTTGAGATTTGAGATTTAGATTTAGATTAGTCAGTCTAATTGATAAACCTCAAATCTCAAACCTCAAATCTCAAATCAATAAGTTATTTTTTATAATGTTTATCGTAGAAACATTTCTTCACGACCGTGCCGGGGAACACCTTTTTGCGTATCTGCACTTGCAGGTCGGTGCCCAGCTTGGCATAGCTGCTGTCAACGAGGGCCATGCAGACACTCTTGTCCACAGAGATGCAGTGATAGCCCGTGGTAACCTCGCCGACGGGCTGTCCGTCAGCGCTGAGCACGGTATAGCCATGACGGGGGATGGCCTTGTCCTTCAGCTCTATGCCTACAATCTTCTTCGCCGGTCCCACGGCCTTCTGCTGTGCCAGGGCATCGCGCCCGATGAAGCCGCCCTCCTTGTCGAGCTTGACAAAGAGACCCAGGCCAGCCATGATGGGCGTGATGTCAGCCGACAGCTCGTCGCCATAGAGCGGCAGACCCACCTCAAAGCGCAGGGTGTCGCGGCACCCCAGCCCGCAGGGCTTCACGCCGGCCTCGACGAGCCGCTGCCAGTAGTCGTTGATAGCTTCGGGAGTGTCGTAAATCTCGAAGCCGTCCTCGCCCGTGTAGCCTGTGCGACTGATGATGAAGGGGCTATTGGACGGACTGGGGTTGACCGTCTTTGCCGTGTAGAACTGCAAATCCCGGCATGCGATGCCCAACACCTCCTCGACCCTCTTCTCGGCCTCGGGACCCTGCACGGCTATCTGGCCGTAATGGTCACTCATGTTCTGCAGGTCGATGTCGAAACCCTTGGCCTGCTCCTGCATCCACGCCCAGTCCTTGTCGATGTTGGCGGCGTTGATAACGAGGAAATAGTCGTTCTCGCCCATGCAGTAGACCAGCAGGTCGTCGACCGTTCCGCCGTCCTCGTAGCACATCATGCCGTAGAAAATCTTTCCCACAGGTGCGCCACTGACGTCGTTGGTAAAGATGTGCTGCACATAGCGCTCAGCATCTTTGCCCTTGACGGTGACCTCGCCCATGTGGCTGACGTCGAAGATGCCGCAGCGGGTGCGCACAGCCTGGTGCTCGTCGGTGATGTTGGTGTACTGTATGGGCATGTCGAATCCGGCGAAGGGCGACATCAGCGCGCCCAGTGCCACGTGTTTGTCGTACAGACAGGTCTGTTTCATAGATTTGAGATTTGAGGTTTGAGATTTGAGGGTTAAGGGTTGAGGGTTGAGGGTTGGGGGTTGAGATTTACATTCGCTGTATGAACTCGGTGCGCAGGTAGTCCTGCTCTATCTGCTCGATGGCTGCCACGTCGTCAGGGGTGAGGCGCAGCTCGCCGTTGCAGAGTGTCTGTCGGATGAACGCCTTCAGCTCGTCGATGCTCAGACTGATATAGTCCTTGAGCAGGGTGATGCGCTGACGGACGCTCTCAATGCCTTTCTTCTCCAGCTTTTCCGGGCCGGGGGTGATGGCGTTCACCATGTGCTCCATGTCAGCGTCGTAGAGCAGCGTGGCATGAACGATGCTGTGACCGGGCAAGTGATAGAAAGCCGTGCCGCTGACCTTCCGCCAGGACTCGTCTGCCAGGGGCGAGCCGTCCACCGGACTGAGGGGCGGCAGCAGGACGTCGTTGTGAGTGGTGCTCACGGCCTCAAGGCCGAGCCGCCGCAACAGCAGCATCTCCATGCTGATGAAGCGATTGAAGGTGTAGGGCACGTTCTCGTCCTTGGTGATGAAGGACAGCATGATGTTGCCCATGTCAGCATAGACACACCCTCCCCCACTCTTCCGCCGGTATAGCTCGATGCCGTGCCGACGACAGTAGTCCACGTTCACCTCGTTCTGCAGCACCTGGTTACGGCCGAAGATGACGCTGGGCGCCACTTGCCAGAGGAAGAAACAGTCAGGCTCGTCGAAACGGCGGGCCACATACTCCTCCATGGCCAGATAGAACGACAGGCGACGGACGCCGGCCGACGGGCCGCACGGAGGCGCCCCAGTGGGCAACATGACATACTTCATGATGGTCACGCTTGGTAATTCGCTTGCAAATTTATGAATAATTTATGTAATTACCAAACGTTTCCGCTCATTTATTTTTCCTTGCCTACAGCTTGACGGTTGAAATGTCGACCAAGCCGTTGATGATGGCATAGATGGTGAGCCCTGCCGGCGAATGAATCTGCAGCTTCTGCGCGATGTTGCGCCGGTGGGTGATGACGGTGTTGACGCTGATGCACAGGTGGTTGGCTATCTCCTTGTTGGACATGCCCTGCACCAGGGCGATGATGACATCCTTCTCGCGGTCGCTCAGCGCGTCGACATTCTGTCCTGAGGCCATCATCATGCCGCTGATGTTGCGCGTCACATCGCTCTGCTTCACCAGCTTCTCCAAGCGGCGGATGGCGGGCACGAAGATGTCGTCCTCGACCTGGGAATGCTGCCGCAACCAGGCCTCGTTGTCGTAGATGTCGTGCAGGGTGGCCGTGAGCTGGCTGTTGTGCAGACCGTCGCTCGGCAGGTACTTGATGATGAGCAGCTTCAGCTCGCGCAGCTTCTTGTCGGCCGAGGCATGGTGCTTGGAGAACGTCTCCACATTGTAGTCGCTCTTCGGCTCGCCGCCAAGGAGCGACTCCACATAGGGGAAGAGGGTGCGCTGCTCATACTGCATGTGCCGGCGAATCTCGTGGGCATACTCATCGTAGAGACGCAGGATGAGCTGGCCCAGCGAGGAGTCAGTGCTGAGCGACTCCTGCAGCTCGCGGCGGATGAAAGGCAGCTGGAAGTCGAGGTAATACTTATGACTGGCGTCAAGATAGTGCAGCAGGGTGTGCACATCCAGGCGCGGGTCGTCGCTGAAGTCACCGCTGCCGTTGATGGTGTAGTTGACCACAGCCAGGAAGGTATAGGTGTCAACACCATTGTCACGGCAGGTCTCCTCAACCGTCTTGTCGCCAAAGCCCAGGCTGATGCCGAAGCTGCCAAGGGCCTGCAGCAGGTCGTAGTTGTCGCGTATGAGCGAGATCATCTTGTCGTCAGACTCATACATCTTCTGATTCTTCATACCTATTTCTTATTACAGCGTGCAAAATTACTGATTTTCCATGATATACACAATCCCCACAAATAGGTATTTTGAAACTCAATCATCGTTTTTAGGTATTGCGTGAAAAGCTGATATTGCCTACCTTTGCACCCGTTTTCAGACAACGACGAATATATGAGAGTAAACAAAATGAACACCATCCTGATGGGAGCGCTGCTGGCCTTGCCCGCAACGACGGCCCTGGCTCAGGATGACAACAACACACAGCAACGCCTGAGCCTGGGCGGCTACGGCGAGGCAGTGATGAGCCGCAACTTCTACAGCGACCATTTCAACCGCTACCAGTTTCCCGAGAAATACAAGGACGATGGTTCGCACGGACGCTTCGACCTGCCCCACGTCACACTGAACATGGGCTATGACTTCGGCCACGGCTGGAGCATGGGCATGGAGATTGAGTTCGAGCACGGCGGAACGGAGAGTGCCGTTGAGGTGGATGCCGACGAGAGCGGCGAATATGAGGCTGAAGTGGAAAAGGGCGGCGAGGTGGCCCTGGAGCAGTTCTGGATTCAGAAGTCGTTTGCGCCGCAGCTCAACCTTCGCGTAGGCGAGATAGTGGTGCCGGTGGGCATGACCAACCAGTACCACATGCCCACGGAGTATTTCACCGTCTACCGTCCTGAGGGCGAGAACAGCATCCTGCCCTGCACATGGCACCAGACGGGTGTGTCGCTATGGGGTCGTCACCGCGCGTGGCGCTACGAGCTGCAGTTCCTGGCCGGCCTCGACAGCGAACGCTTCGGCGCTTCAAGCTTCGTGCACTACGGAGCCAACAGCATCTACGAGTTCAAGATGGCCAACAGCTATGCCGGTGCACTACGCATTGACAACTACAGTCTGCCAGGCCTGCGCCTGGGCCTCAGCGGCTACTACGGCCACACGTTCAACAACACGCAGCGGGCACACAGCGCCGAGCGCTACAAGAACTGCACAGGCGCGCTGGCCATCGGCTCCTTCGACTTCATGCTGCGCCGCTGGAATCTCATCCTTCGCGGTAACATTGACTACGCCCACCTGGCTGATGCAGAGCTCATCACCACCTTCAACAACTCCTTCCCCAAGCACTCCAGCCAAGACGGCTCGCCGTCAAAGCGCCAGCCCGTGGGCAGCAACGCCCTGGCTTACAGCTTGGAGGCCGGCTACAACATCCTGCCCCTGCTGACAGACAAGGCACGCGCCGGACAGAAGCTCTACCTCTTCGGGCGCTATGAATACTACAACCCCATGGAGAGCAGCGTCTACAAGACGACCTACGAGTGGTGCAAGAAGAAAATCTGGACGGCAGGCGTGAACTACTACCCCACCAGCCAGATTGTCATCAAGGGTGAATACAACCACCGCGGCTTCAGCAGCCAGTACAACGCCGAGCCTGCCATCAACATCGGCGTGGCCTTCGCCGGATGGCTGCTCTAAGTCACCTCGCGCAGAGGCACAGAGTATTCTATGAAAGCGACTTTATGCTTAACTCTACGCGAGAATAAGGACCAAGCAGAACTACCGAAATTTAAATTAAGTAATAAGAATAATGAAAAAAGTAATGAGAATGGCCATGTTCTTCATGGCCGCCACCACCCTGAGCATGGGGATGGCATCGTGCAGTGACGACGACGATGACAACAACTCGGCATCAGAGCGCACTGCCGAACAAGAGCGCGACGCGCAGCTGAGCATCGTCAACCAGGAATATGTGAACGCCACAGTGGTGGCCACCTACGCAAAGCTGGCCGACGACTGTGAGGAGCTGATGGAGATGATTCAGGAGATGGACAGCCAGAGCGACCTGAACGCCGTGTGCGAGCAGTGGAAGGTGGCCCGCCAGGACTGGGAGCTGAGCGAGTCGTTCCTCTTCGGTGCTGCCTCGGGCTACGGCATCGACCCACACATCGACACATGGCCCTTCGCAGAGGCATCGTTCAACAACCTGATGTCGAAGCTCAACCCCGCCACCAACGAGGCCGATGCCGCTGCGGTGGACGAGCAGATTGCACACTCGCAGAACTTCACTGGCTTCCACGCACTGGAGTACATCATCTTCCGTAACGGCCAGCCACGTCAGTTCAGCTCACTCACCGCCGACGAGCTCTACTTCGTCAACGGTGTGGCACGCGACCTCTACATCTCAGCATGCCGCCTGGAAGTGGCATGGGCCGGCGAACAGGCCGACGATGACAGCATTGAACTGCTTGAAGCAGAAGAGCTGATGCCCGAAGACGACTTCGGACGCGAGTTCGTCACCGCAGGACAGAAGGGGTCGCGCTGGGCATCCGTCATCGATGCCTCCACACAAATCATCGACGGTTGCATTGACATCATCGGCGAGGTGGCCGACTCAAAGATTGCCGCTGCCTACACTGGCGACGATGAGACCTACATCGAGTCACCCCACGCCTACAATTCCGTGCAGGACTTCTACGACAACATTCGCGGTGTGAAGCAGGCACTCTACGGCGGACTACAGACCATCAATGCCACGCAGCCGGCTGAGAAGTCGCTCATGAGCTACTGCCTGGCGAACTACGCCACTGAGGCTCGCGCCACCATGGAGGCCCTGGAGAATGCCCTGACCACCATCAACCAGATGAAGCGCCCCTTCGTGCTGAACTACAAGGACGCCTCGGCAGGTGCCGCCATCGAAGCACTGCACAACCTCGACGACAAGCTGAGTGCCCTGAAGGCAAAGCTCGATCCGAACAGCAAAGCCGAGTAAACATCAGAGGGAAACAATGAACAAATAACACATGTATATGATTAACCCCAAAAAGACCATGGGCATGGCCGTACTGATGAGTACGGCCTTTGCCCTTTTTAGCTGCTCCGACGATGATGCCAAGGGGACGGAAACGCCGGTGAACAGCGACAGCATAGCTGCCATGTCAACATTCGACCCCGACGAGGTGTACGCCGGAGGCAAGCTTGGCACCGCCTTCAACAACTCAAAGTCGGCTTTCGAGCAGCCCACGCCGGCCATCGACGAGCAGGGCTTCGCACACAGCTTCCAGATGGGCGAATACCAGTTTGAGCGTGACTACAACCAGAACAAGACAGGAGCCTTCATCGGACTGGGACCGGTCATGGTGCGCAACGGATGCCTCTACTGCCATCCCAGCTACGGCTACGGCAAGCGCACCACCAGCTACCGTGCCACCGAGCAGGGCAACGGCTACCTGCTCGTGGTCTACGACAAGCAGACGGAGGCTTACATACGCTCGGTGGCCGGCATGCCGCAGACACTGGCCGTGGCACCCTTCAAGGCCCCCATTGACGAGTCAAAGATTAAGATTGACTGGGTGGACTACACCGACGAGTGGAACAACACGTTCCCTGACGGCGAGACCTACTCGCTCATCTACCCCGAGGTGTCCATCCCTGCCGACGGATTCTACTCACCCATCGTCGTACAGCGCAACGGACAGGATGTGCAGGTGGATGCCTCAGAGATTGGCGTGAAGCTGGAGGCTACCATCGGCATCTACGGCACAGGTCTGTTAGACGCCATCCCTGAGGACAGCATCATCGAGCAGTATGCCCGTGAGGCCAAGGCTGGCGCCAACATCAACCCCGCCATGTTCAAGGACGGCGAGTACGTGGGATGGTACACCAACGCCCTGTCGCCTGGCAAGAAGTGGGTGCGCCGATTCACCTACGCCCTCAGCCGCGGTCCCGTGCTCGACGCTGCCGGTGCCAATGCCATCTGGAACATCACCAACGTCACACGCTCAGACCGACGCTACCACTACCTCGACCTGGCTGGCAAATACTATGCCGAGACATCGTCGAAAGACCCTGACGTGCAGCGTGACTTCTACTTCTACTTCCCTGAGCAGAAGAAGACAGGCGACGTTGAGAAGGACATCTACAACTACCTGACAAGCCGCGAGCAGGACGTGGAGATGACCGACCAGCAGTACCGCGACTTCATGGTATGGCACCGCGGACTGGCCGTGCCGGCAGCACGCGGCGCCAACACCGTAGAGTTCCAGCTGGGCAAGCAGAAGTTCGCCGAGATTGGCTGCACCTACTGCCACCGCCCCTCATGGACCACTGGCGACGACCACATCCAGGACCCCAACGGCATGTTTACTGACGACAGCGACATGCCCCGCTATCCGCACCAGAAGATTTGGCCCTACACCGACATGGTGCAGCACAAGCTGCACATGGTGAACGACATCCGCACCGGATGGTGCCGCACCACCCCACTCTGGGGCCGCGGCCTGAGCATGCTGGTGGCTAACCACCAGGACCGTCTGCACGACCGTCGCGCACGCAATGTCATCGAGGCCATCATGTGGCACGGTGCCAAGGACAGCGATGCACGGCGCAGCGTGGAGAAGTTCCGCCAGCTGAGCAAGACGGAGCGCGATGCCGTGGTGAAGTTTATCAACTCCATTTAGTTGAGACGGGGGTACGGAGGTGCGGAGGTACGAAAGAAAAGGCAATTTTTCTTTTGCCTTACGCCCGCAAATTCGTACCTTTGCAGCGACGGACCCAACACTTGAAGAATGAGACTACGCCACATACCCTTCCTACTGTTGGCCGCGGTGAGCATCGTGCTCGCCGCGGCAACATTCGTTGAACACGCCCAGGGCCACGAGGCCGCCGTGAGCACCATCTACACCGCCTGGTGGATGATAGCGCTGTGGGCCGCCGTCGCCGTCACGGGCCTCATCGTCGTCGTAAGGCGCTTCATAACAACCGGCCATCAGCCCAAGAGCAGCCGACGACTGAGCATCAAGCGCCCCGCCGCCCTGCTGCTACACCTGTCGCTGCTGCTCATCCTGGTCGGCGCGCTCGTCACCCACCTGTGGGGCACGCAGGGGGTCATCAGCCTGCGCACCGGGCAGCGCGTCAACCTGTATGTGAACAGCGAGGACGAGTCCATTGAACGCCTGCCGTTCCAGATGCAGCTGACCGACTTCACCCTGCAGACCTACCCCGGCACACAGTCGCCCATGGACTATGTCTCGCAGGTGAGCATCGTAGAGAAGGGGACAGTGGCACAGACCATGAGCATATCCATGAACAACGTGGGCCAGTATGGCGGCTACCGCTTCTACCAGTCGGGCTACGACCCTGACCAGGAAGGGGCTCACCTCATGGTGAGCCACGACCCGTGGGGCATGTGGCTGACCTACACAGGCTATGGCCTGCTCTTCCTGAGCATGCTGCTGCTGATGGTGCTGCCTAAGGAGGGCTTCCGCCGCCTTCTGATGCTGGCCGCGATGCTTTGGCCGGCTGCCCATGCCACCATGCCGGTGAGCGCAGCCGACGTGCTGCCGCAAGCCACGGCTGACCGCTTCGGCGATTTGTATGTGAACTACAACGGCAGGATATGCCCCATGCAGACGCTGGCCAAGGACTTCACCACGAAGCTCTATGGAAAACCGAAGTATGAGGGATACAGTGCCGAGCAGGTACTGACGGGCTTCCTGCTGGACCCGACGCAATGGACCACACAGCCCATCATCAAGGTGAAGGGCGCCGTGGCGCGCATCCTCGGGACAGACAAGAAATATGTGTCCTACCAGGACTTCCACGACAGCAACGGCTACAAGCTGGACCCGCTGCTGGCCGACATCCGTCAGGGCAAGCAGATGGAGGACGCACGAGCCATCCTCGATGCCGACGAGAAGATGAACATCCTGCTGATGCTCTTCAACGGCGAGCTGCTCAAGATGTACCCCTACCACGACAGCCAAGGCCTGCGCTGGTTCTCGCAGGGCGACCCACTGCCACAGGACATGCCCGAGGACAAGTATATGTTCATCAAGAAGTCGATGGACTACATCGGCGAGCTGGCATGGAAGGGCGACTATGCACAGGTGGACAGCATCCTGGACAAGGTGAGACGCTACCAGCAGAAGGAGGGCGGCGCCCTGCTGCCCAGCGACACGCTGTTCAAGGCGGAGAAGGTCTACAACACGGCTGACTACACACGTCCGCTGGCCATGCTGCTCATGACCTTAGGCATCGTCAGCTTCGCCGTCTATCTGGTGCACTGGCTGCGCCGCAAGCCACTGCCGCGATGGCTGCGCTTGACGATGAACACCGTGCTGTGCCTCACGCTGGCCTATCTGCTGTTCATCATCGCCCTCAGGGGCTATGTGGCCCAGCACCTGCCGCTGTCAAACGGCTTTGAGACCATGCAGTTCATGGCCTTGGTGAGCCTGCTCATCACCCTCTTCATGCAGCGACGCTTCATGCTGCTCATGCCCTTCGGCCTGCTGCTGGCGGGCCTGACGCTCTTAGTGGCCATGATGGGCGAAGCCAACCCGCAAATCACGCTGCTCATGCCCGTGCTGGCCTCGCCGCTGCTCAGCCTGCACGTCTGTGTCATCATGGCGGCCTACTCGCTGTTGGCCTTCATCCTGCTCAATGCCATCACAGCACTCATCCTGCTGGCACGCCCAGGGCACGAGGAGGCCGTGGCACAGCTGACACGCATGAGTCGGCTGATGCTCTACCCTGCCCTGTTCTGTCTGGCGGCCGGCATCTTCATCGGCGCCATCTGGGCCAACCAGTCATGGGGCCGCTACTGGGGATGGGACCCCAAGGAGGTGTGGGCGCTCATCACCATGCTTGTCTACAGCATTCCGATGCACGCACAGAGCATCAGGTGGCTGCAGAAGCCACGGTGGTATCACCTCTACATGGCGCTGGCCTTCCTCAGCATCCTGATGACCTATTTCGGTGTGAACTTCTTCCTCGGCGGTATGCACTCCTACGCTTAATCCAGTAGGGCGTCTGAAAGAAATCAAGCATCACTCATCGGCCTCGATGAGCTTGCCGTCGCGTTCCAGGGCGTTCCACAGCGAGTAGCGCACCTCGGGATTGAGCTGCTCTGCCTGTTCAAAGAGCTGGCGGGCGGTGGTGCGGTTGGTGTCCCTCTCGTAGGGGCAGAGCTTCACCAACTTCTGGTAACCTGACAGCTCGGCATAGCGGCGAATCGTCTGCTCGGGGACGAGACAGAGGGGGCGGATGATTTGCAAGGGCATCTTGCGCAGCTGCAACCGGGCAGGCATGGTGCCGAAGCGTCCCTGGAACAGGAGGTTCATCAGTGCCGTATGCAGCAGGTCATCCTGATGATGCCCCAACGCTATCTTATTACAGCCCAGCTGCTGGGCCAGGTTGAAGAGCTGCTTGCGGCGGTACCATGAGCAGAGGAAACAAGCAGGTTTCTGCTGGCCTTGCTGCTCCTCAAAGCGGGTGGTGAGCAGGTGCAGCGGCACGCCGAGGTCCTCGCAGAACTGCTGAAGATAGGTGGTGTCAGTCTCATAGCGGATGTTCTCCATGCGTACATGAACAGCTTCTACCTGGAAGCGGGGATGCTGGATGCGGGAACGACGGGCCAGTAGCTCGGTGAGCAGCAGCGAGTCCTTGCCGCCCGACAGGCCCACCAGCACATGGTCGTCGTCCTCAAGCAGCCCGTAGGTGGCAAACGCCTTGACAAAGCGCTCGTTGATGCGCTTGAACAGCTGTTGACGCTCCCTTTCAACGGGGTCATTCTTGTCTACATGCTTCATACTATCTTACTGATTCGTGCCAACCCCAACCAACAGGGCCAAATATGCCTGCAGGTTGTCATACATGTCATTCAACCCAAACACGTCACCACTTGCCATCGGTACGTCGTCCGTCATAATCTTCAGTCTACGCATAGCCTAAAAACTATGTATGTGTCTGTCCATACTAATAAAAGAAATAAGCCAACAACGCCAATAATCCGATGGCCATATATTAATTAGCGTCTGCGTTCGAAATATTCGAGAGTTTATTTGCATCCCACATGCTCATATATTAGAAGACGTATTCTGTATTATCAGTCTGAGGCGCATCGGCTTCCATAAACATCACGAAATAGACGGGCATGTAAGTAACCTTCCCATCCTGATATATCTCGCGTTCGTTAGAGATGACTGTGCCAGAAAGTATGTTGTAATCGGGATTCTTTAGGAGATTATTGAGGGCACTGTGCACCGTATAGTCCTTTCCCGACTTGACCTCTATCGGATGGGCGCTCATCGTTTGATAGTTGTCAACCAAGTAATCGACCTCACCCTGTTTGCGGTTGTCGTAATAGAAGAGTTCATGGCCATGGGCACGTAGTTCCTGGGCAACGACACTTTCATAGACAGAACCCAGATTGATGCTGCATATATCGTCAAGGACGGGACGGATGTTATTGCGATATAGCGTACCGGTAAGCAAGCCAACATCGTTCAGATATAGTTTTAACAAGTTTTTTTGCAGAGACTCACTTATCGGGAAGTGAGGGTTGGAGATTGCATGAACTGCTAAAGATATGCCAGAGGAAATAAGATATTCGAACTCTTCTTTATACTGTTCGAAACGGTCGCCCTTCTTTCCCCGTATGTCCTGGGCCACCACACGCTTCTTCTTATTCTCCATCTGCGAGGGTATCATCTCATAGATGCGACGTATGAGCAGTTTCTTGTTGTGCTCCTTTTCGTACTTGGACGCGTCACTGGCATATAGGCTGCGGATATCATCCTGTACCTCTCGCACTCGGACGATGTTATGTGTATCAAGGTATGTGTTGACAGCATCAGGCAGACCGCCCACCAGCAGATAGCGACGGAAGAGGTTCATCACGTGGGTATGATGCTCTTCCGTCAGGCTTTGGCGGTTCTTGTACGACTGCCGTAGCATGGCAATGGCCTCTGTGCCAAAGCCGTTGGCAATCAAGAACTCTTCAAAATCGAGTTGGAACATTTCTTTGATTGTAATGCTTCCTACAGGGATGGAGGTTGTGTCGTGCAGGGTAATGCCCAGCAGACTGCCACTGGCAATATAGCGGTAGCGGTTGTCCTCGCGCAGGAACTTCAGCATGGTGAGGTACTGTGGATAGTGCTGGATCTCATCGAGAAACACCAACGTATCGTTGCGGTCATTGAGCTTGTCGCCAGCAACCATACTGAGGGTTAGGTAGAAGTCCTCCTTCTTATGGATGTTCTTGAACAACTGATCACCCTCATCGTCCTCGACGAAGTTGATTTCCACGAAGTTCTTGTACAACCGCGTACCAGCTTCACGAATACTGAATGACTTGCCTATCTGACGGGCACCTTCCAGTATCAGAATCTTGTCAGTATCGGACTTCAGATAGTCCTCAATATATGATGTAATCTTCCTGTACAGCATTGCATTTTACACTTTTCAATAAGGTTTGGCGGTCTAAAACTACACTTTTCAATAATATTTTGCACTGCAAAATTACACTTTTCAATCGAAACTGCCAAACAAATCAGGAAAAACTTACGAAATGATTACAGCATCCTTTTGATTAGATACCGTCCATTATATATACTCCACCCGCTCCATCAGACTCACAAAGCGGCCTACTCGCTGTTGGCCTTCATCCTGTTGAACGCTCTCACCGCCCTCATCCTGCTGGCACGCAAGGGACACGAGGAGGCCGTGGCACAGCTGACGCGCATAAGCCGACTGATGCTCTACCCCGCAGTATTCTGCCTGGCCGCCGGCATCTTCATCGGCGCCATCTGGGCCAACCAGTCGTGGGGCCGCTACTGGGGCTGGGCCCCCAAGGAGGTATGGGCGCTCATCACCATGCTCGTGTACAGCATTCCCATGCACAGCCAGAGCCTGACATGGCTGCAGCGCCCACGGTGGTTTCATCTCTATATGGCGTTGGCTTTCCTCAGCATTCTGATGACTTATTTCGGCGTCAACTTCTTCCTTGGCGGCATGCACTCCTACGCATGATTCCGAAGAATCCGAAGTCACACAAATCTGTGTGAAACAAACAAGCTCCCCATAAGCTATCGTCCCCACAAATTGTCAGGACAGTACGGCGGTTGTCGGGAATGCCACCTCAAACCAGGCTTTTTTTGTGTTAAAAAGCATCTTCCGTGACCGCTTTTCATGGAAAGTTCGTATCTTTGCACCAGTGTTTCTTGAACACGACTTTTTATTGCTCAATTTCTCCGACGAACCGCGACCTCTAACGAGTTTTTACGAGCACAACCTATACATCATTGGAACTGCGCACCTTAGCGCAGTCTCCAACCATAGATGTATAGAGGCCGTCGCGGGCCTGTCGGAGAATATGGACGGGGCCTGCGCTTTCTTTATGCCCATACTGACAGTGCTTCCCCCAACCAGACTTTGATGAGAGAATTATAAAGTAGCCATAATACAAGAACAATTAAAAAGAAACAAAATGAGGAGTATGAAACATTCAATTAAACGAGAGCAGAGCCATGCTCGCATGAGCTTTGCCGAGTGTGAGAACCAACGGTCGCTGGCCGAAGGGGAAAGCAATGTTCGGGCAACGCTCAAACACATGAAACTATCATTCCATCTCATCCTCACCCTCGCCTTCTGGCTCGTGGCGGCGCAGTCGGTGGGAGCGGTCGAACTGACGAAGACATTCTCGTTCAGCACGGCCTCATTAACTTCGGACTACTTGAGCATCAAGGCAACCGACCCTGACGACAACACGCAGAAGACCATTCTAACCGTGAACGGCACAATGATGGACGTCTATCTTAACAGCAATCCTGCTTTCGAGATACAGAACGTAACGTCCGCTGTTTCTGGCCAAGGGAATGAAGTGCAACTCTTCATTTCTCCCTATGTCGATGGCAAGGTGACGAAGGTGGAGTTCACCAAGGCAGGTCGTAGTAATCAGCAGGGAGGCAGTACTTTCTCCATGTCAATCGACGGCATGAAGTACAACGGCACCGACGACGCACTGACGGGGGTTGGAGCCAGCGGCGAGAGCACCAGTTTCACCTTTATCAGCACAGATGCAGCAGGCATTGCCGGCAACCTCACCATGAGATTAGGTGTCGATGCCAAATTCTTCATCGACAAGAGCGCCGGATGCGAGATGATAATCACCTACATCCCCAACGTGGAGCCGACGCACTCGCACGACTTCACATTCAACGCCGTAGGGAACACGCTGACCGCCACCTGCGGACACAGCGACGGACTAACGTGCTCGCTCGCCGATGCAGGCTATACGGCCACGCTGACGCTCACGCCGCCCACTGAATCTTTCTATCGCCCCGGCACGTATTACTCTGCCTCGCACAACCTGCCAGCATTCAACACGCAGACGGGACTCAACGGCACGACCGACGGCATCCGCTATACGACCGACGGCACCAACTACACTTCAGATGCACCAAATGCTGTCGGCGACTACACCGCGAGGCTCATTGTCACCATCGGCAGCACGAACTACACACTGACGCAGAGTTTCCACGTAGTGGCCTATAGTGACATTAACAACATCTATCCGCAGTTCAATATCAGCACCGATGATTACGCAAGCACAACTATGGCTGGCGAAGGACAGACGGTTACCATCACCTTCACGCCGAAGTTCGGTGAAACGTTAGAGTCGTTGACCGTGACGGGCTCAACGACAAACTACAGCATCGGCAGCGGTATTACCGACAACGGCAGCAACACATACACGTTCACCATGCCCGCTGAGGAAGTCAACATTGGTGCAACGTTCTCTATCAGCGAGGACGACTTCGCAGAGACTGGCGAAAACGAGTACACCATCAAGACCGCCAACGGCTGGGGCTGGTTCTGCTTTGCCACAAACTACGACTTGGCTCCCGACGGCTTCAGCGGCAAGGTTGTGAAACTCGCTGGAAATGTCAGTTCATCGGAGATGGCAGGCAAGAGCGGTCACCCGTTCAAGGGTACGTTCGACGGACAGGGCAATACGCTGACCTTTAACCGAACTGCCGCCGAGGACTTCTGCGCCCCGTTCCACTACATCAATGGCGCCACCATCAGCAACCTCCACGTCGGCGGCACCATCACGGGCGGCACCTATGAGCGCTTGGGCGGTCTGGTGGGCCATTCCGAGGGCAATATCACCATCAATAACTGCCGCGTGAGCACCGAAATCAGCACCACAGTCAGCGGCGTTGGCTTTCATGGCGGTATCATCGCATTTTGGTATGGCTCAAACGTCGCCTGCACCGTCACGGGCTGCGTCTATGACGGACTGATATACAACCCCAGCGAGGCCTACGCGACCACCTACTGCAGCGGCTTCATAGGAAACCTCTTTGGAAGTAATCTGACCGTCACGTTCACCGACTGCCTCTTCGCCCCCGCTGCATACGGCACGGGCAAATACGCGCTGGGCGGCAACTGCTTCACGTTCGTCTATCCAAACAGTGACCCGACCTACAACATGACAAACTGCTACTATACCAGCATCCTCGGCAACAGGCAGGGACGCCCCGCAGCCACGGCGACCGTCGCGCCCGCCAACCTCGGCAATGCGATGACCGACCACGGAATGGTGGATGGCTACAAGAACGGCTTCCTCTACGACGGCAACTACTACACGCCGAAGTACGGCGACGCAGTGGTGGAATATCGCTTCAATGAGTGGAATGAGAGGGCCGACGTGACCATCAACGGCACAAACAATCAGGGAACAGGCGTCAACGTCGTGGGCGTGAACATCACGGAGGAGGTAGGCAATATCAAGAGCGTGACCTACAACCGCCCGTTCAACACAGCACAGGCCGCGACGGTGATACTGCCGTTCAACTATATCTGCAACGACAACGAGGGCGGCAAGTTCTACGGCTTCAAGGAAGTGGTGTACGACGAAGGCTTGCACAAGTGGGTCTGCACGATGCAGGAGCCGGGCAATACGGCTGAGACCACGCTGACGGCCAACACGCCGTATCTGTTCATGCCGGATGACGCGACGACGATGACGTTCCCGAACATCGTGAACATGACGGGCGGAGTCGTGACGCTGCAGCCCACGACGGCTAACGATGGTCTCTATGGCGGCGCCACGACGGATGTAGCCTGGAATTTCCACGGCACGTATAAAGGGAAGAGTTGGGCAGTTGCAAGCAATGACTACGGCTTTGCAGCCCAAAGTGGCACCGAGGCTGGCGGCGCGGCAACCGTTGAGGCTGGGCAGTTCGTCCGCTTCACTACAGGTGCCTTCATCAAGCCCATGCGCTGTTATCTGTCGTATGTCGGCACGGAGGCCCCGGCCCCGGCTCGCGGTTTGACCCGCGCAGCCGCCACCGACGACCTGCCCCAGAGCATCACCGTGCGCCTCGTCAGTCGCAATAGTGACCTGACCGCTATCGGAGAAATTGACACCAAGACGGGCGAACTCTCGTTCGACGGCTGGTACACGCTCGACGGTGTGCGCCTGAATGGCAAGCCCAGCACCAAGGGTATCTATATTAACAACGGAAAAAGAATTGTAATCAAATAACGAATGGAGGACACAGCAATGAAAAAGAGAGCTTACGAGAAACCTTCAATGAGAGTAGTCGAGCTGCGACACAAGTGCATACTGCTGACCAGAAGCGGCGACCCCACAAGGAATGTTCCTTGGTGGGACGGCGAGGGCGGTGCTCGGAGATCCAACGACTGGGACGACGAGACCGATGACACTACCGGTAACGGTAGTATCTTGGACTAATTAATTAGGCTGTTACGCACTAACACATAATACAAAGAAAAACCAGAAAGAGCAACGGTTTGCCTTTCTGGTTTTTCTTTGTATTCGAAAGAGTGCGCAGCGCTGTTACCGCATTTCAGTGCAACTCCTTCAAAGATGTAATGTCTGTCAGAGACAGACGGTGATTCATGAAAATCGGCTACTCGTCGATGACATTCTCCTGCACGAAGTCGAGCACGTTTTTGCGGTTGGCCTGCATGCGCTCGTACTCCTCCTTGGAGCCGACGATGAGCTTCTCAAACTCGCGCAGGCCGGTGCCGGCGGGAATGAGATGACCGCAGATGACGTTCTCCTTCATGCCCTCCAGATAGTCCACCTTGCCGCGGATGGCAGCCTCGTTGAGCACCTTCGTCGTCTCCTGGAAGGAGGCAGCCGACATGAAGCTCTTGGTCTGCAATGCAGCACGGGTGATGCCCTGCAGAATCTGCGTCGAGGTGGCCGGAACGGCATCGCGCACCTGCACGACACGCAGGTCACGGCGCTTCAGGCTGGTGTTCTCGTCGCGCAGACGACGGGCTGTGACAATCTGTCCTGGCTTCAGCTCAGTGCTGTCGCCGGCATCGGTGACAACCTTCTTGCCCCAGATGCGGTCGTTCTCCTCAGCGAAGTCGAGCTTGTCGACAATCTCCTGCTCAAGGAAGGTGGTGTCGCCCGGGTCGTTGATCATCACCTTGCGCATCATCTGGCGCACGATGATCTCGAAGTGCTTGTCATTAATCTTGATGCCCTGCAGACGGTAGACGTCCTGCACCTCGTTGACGATATACTCCTGTACGGCGGTGGGACCCTTGATGGCCAGGATGTCGCTGGGCGTGATGGCACCGTCAGAGAGCGGTGTTCCGGCACGCACGGCATCGTGCTCCTGAACGAGAATCTGCTTGGACAGGCTGACGAGGTACTTACGCTGGTCGCCCGACTTGGAGGTGACGATAATCTCACGGTTGCCACGCTTCACCTTGCCCATGGTCACCTCGCCGTCAATCTCGCTGACGACGGCAGGGTTCGACGGGTTACGAGCCTCGAAGAGCTCAGTGACACGGGGCAGACCGGCGGTGATGTCACCACCCTTGGCAGCAGCACGCGGAATCTTGACCAGCGTCTCACCGGTCTTCACGGCCTGGCCATCTTCCACGACGACGTGACCACCCACGGGGAAGTTGTACGTACCAATCTTCTCGCCGTTGGCATCCAGCACGTCGCACGTAGGCACCTTGGTCTTATCCTTCGACTCAGTGACAATCTTCTCGGTCAGACCGGTGGTCTCGTCAGTCTCAGCACGGAAGGTGATGCCCTCGATGACATCGTTGAACCTCAGCGTACCGGCATACTCGGTGACGATGACGGCATTGAAGGGGTCCCACTGGGCAATCTTCTCACCCTTCTTCACCACGTCGCCCGTCTTGTAGTAGAGCGATGCGCCATAAGGCACGTTGACGGTAGAGAGGACAATCTTCGTGTTCGGGTCGACGAAACGGAGTTCGCCCAGACGGCTGACCACCATCTCGCACTCACGGCCGTCCTCGTCGAAGGGTACGGTGCGCACCTCCTCGAACTCCAGACGGGCACTCTCGTACTTGGCTACGATGGTAGCGTTGGCAGCGGCGTTGGCAGCCACACCACCGGCGTGGAACGTACGCAGGGTGAGCTGTGTGCCCGGCTCGCCGATGGCCTGTGCAGCGATGACGCCTACGGCCTCACCCTTCTGCACCATGCGGCGCGTAGCCAGGTTACGGCCATAGCACTTGCGGCAGACGCCCTTCTTCGACTCGCAGGTGAGCACCGAGCGAATCTCGACCATCTCAATCTCGGCAGCCTCGATGGCCTCGGCCAGCGGCTCGGTAATCTCCTCGCCGGCAGGCACGATGACCTCGCCGGTCTTGGGGTTGACAACATCGTGGACGCTGACACGGCCCAGGATGCGCTCAGCCAGCGAGCTGATGACCTCGTCGCCGCTCTTCAGGGCGGTGCACTCCAGTCCGCGCAGGGTGCCGCAGTCCTCCTCGGTGATGATGACGTCGTGCGACACATCGACCAGTCGGCGGGTGAGGTATCCAGCATCGGCCGTCTTCATGGCGGTGTCGGCCAGACCCTTACGTGCACCGTGGGTGGAGATGAAGTATTCCAGCACGGACATGCCCTCCTTGAAGTTCGACAGGATGGGGTTCTCAATAATCTGGTGTCCCTCGGCACCTGCCTTCTGAGGCTTGGCCATCAGACCACGGATGCCGGAGAGCTGCTTAATCTGGTCCTTACTACCACGGGCGCCAGAGTCGAGCATCATGAACACGGCGTTGAAGCCCTGGTCAGCCTCGGTCATCTGCTTCATCAGGATGTTGCCGATGTCATTGTTGACGTGCGTCCAGGTATCAATGACCTGGTTGTAGCGCTCGTTGTCAGTGATGAAGCCCATGTTATAGTTGTCAGTAATCTGACGCACCTCCTCGTTACCCTTGCTGATGAGCTCAGCCTTCTCCTTCGGGATGATGATGTCGTCGAGGTTGAACGACAGACCTGCCAGATAAGCCATGCGGTAACCAAGGTTCTTGATGCCATCGAGGAACTCGCAGGCCTCAGCAAAACCGACATTCTTGATGACATCGGCGATGATGTCGCGCAGCGATTTCTTTGAGATGACCTTGTTGACGAAGCCCACCTCTTCAGGAATGATGCCGTTGACGATGACGCGGCCCACAGAGGTCTCAACCTGATGGCGCACCTTGTGTCCCTCAACGATGTCGTTGACGATGACCTTGACCTGTGCGTGCAGGTCGCACTTGCCCTCATTGTGGGCAATGATAGCCTCCTCGGGACCATAGAAGGACAGTCCCTCGCCCTTGGCACCCGGACGAATCTTGGTGATGTAGTAGAGACCCAGCACCATGTCCTGAGACGGCACGGTGATAGGAGCGCCGTTGGCAGGGTTGAGGATGTTGTGGCTCTGAAGCATGAGCAGCTGAGCCTCGAGGATGGCCTCATTCGAGAGGGGCAGGTGGACAGCCATCTGGTCGCCGTCGAAGTCAGCGTTGAAGGCGGTACATGCCAGCGGGTGCAGCTGGATGGCCTTACCCTCGATGAGCTTGGGCTGGAAGGCCTGGATGCCCAGACGGTGCAGCGTAGGTGCACGGTTGAGGAGCACGGGATGACCCTTCATCACGTTCTCGAGGATGTCCCAGATGACAGGCTCGCGACGGTCGACAATCTTCTTGGCCGACTTCACGGTCTTGACAATGCCGCGCTCGATAAGCTTGCGAATGATGAAGGGCTTGTAGAGCTCGGCTGCCATCAGCGTAGGCAGACCGCACTCACCCATCTTCAGCTCCGGACCGACGACGATAACGCTACGGGCGGAGTAGTCGACGCGCTTACCCAGCAGGTTCTGGCGGAAGCGGCCCTGCTTGCCCTTCAGCGAGTCAGAGAGCGACTTCAGCGGGCGGTTGCTCTCGCTCTTCACGGCACTGGCCTTGCGGCTGTTGTCGAAGAGTGAGTCGACAGCCTCCTGCAGCATGCGCTTCTCATTGCGCAGGATGACCTCAGGAGCCTTGATCTCCATGAGGCGCTTCAGGCGGTTGTTGCGAATGATGACACGACGGTAGAGGTCGTTCAGGTCACTGGTGGCAAAGCGTCCGCCATCCAGCGGCACCAAGGGGCGCAGCTCGGGAGGAGTGACGGGCAGAATCTTCATAATCATCCACTCAGGACGGTTGATGCCCTTCTCCACGCTCTGACGGAAGGCCTCGACGACCTGCAGGCGCTTCAGTGCCTCGTTCTTGCGCTGTTGCGACGAGTCAGTGTTGGCACGGTCGCGCAGCTCGTAGGACAGTGAGTCGAGGTCGAGACCCTGCAGCAGTTCGTAGATGGCCTCGGCACCCATCTTGGCAACGAACTTGTTGGGGTCGCTGTCCTCTAAGTAATAGTTGTCTTCGGAGAGCTGGTTGTCAAGGATGTCGTTGTACTCCTCTTCAGACAGCAGGTCGAACTTCTGCGAACCGAGCAGAGGCTCACCCTCGGGGGTCGTGCGTCCCTCAAGGGCGCCGGGCTGTATGACGACATAGCGCTCGTAGTAGATGACGGCATCGAGCTTCTTGGTGGGCATGCCCAGCAGATAGCCAATCTTATTGGGCAGAGAGCGGAAGTACCAGATGTGTGCCACGGGCACCACCAGCTCAATGTGGCCGCTACGCTCGCGGCGCACCTTCTTCTCAGTGACCTCAACGCCGCAGCGGTCGCAGACGATGCCCTTGTAGCGTATGCGCTTGTACTTGCCGCAGGCGCACTCGTAGTCCTTTGTGGGACCAAAGATGCGCTCGCAGAACAGACCGTCGCGCTCGGGTTTGTACGTGCGATAGTTAATGGTTTCAGGCTTGGTCACCTCACCGTATGAGTTCTCAAGGATTTCCTCAGGGGAAGCCAGTCCGATGGTAATCTTGGTGAAATTACTCTTCTGCTTTGTATCTTTCTTGAAAGCCATATTTCAATTTACGATTTACGAATTTACGATTTACGATGGAAGAGCGACAGCAGATTCCTCACTTTTCACTCTTCGCTTTTCACTTCGATTAGTCGAGGGTGACGCTCAGACCGAGACCGCGCAGCTCGTGCAGCAGCACATTGAGCGATTCGGGAATACCCGGTGTGGGCATCGGCTCACCCTTGACGATAGCCTCGTAAGCCTTGGAACGGCCCACGGTATCATCAGACTTGATAGTAAGAATCTCTTGCAGCACATGGCTGGCACCGAAAGCCTCCAGTGCCCAGACCTCCATCTCACCAAAGCGCTGTCCGCCAAACTGTGCCTTACCGCCGAGCGGCTGCTGAGTGATGAGACTGTAAGGACCGATGGAACGGGCGTGCATCTTGTCCTCGACCATGTGGCCCAGCTTGAGGAAGTAGGTGATGCCCACGGTGGCCGGCTGGTCGAACTTCTCGCCCGTCTCGCCATCATAGAGATAGGTGGAGCAAAGGCGTGGCAGACCTGCCTTGTCAGTCCATTCAGCAAGGTCGTCAAGCTTGGCACCGTCGAAGATAGGCGTGGCAAACTTCACACCCATGCGCTTGCCGGCAGCACCGAGGATGGCCTCAAAGATCTGACCCAGGTTCATACGCGAAGGCACGCCCAGCGGGTTCAGCACCAGGTCGACGGGACGACCGTCCTCAAGGAACGGCATGTCCTCCTGGCGCACCACCTTCGACACGATGCCCTTGTTGCCATGACGACCGGCGAGCTTGTCGCCCACGCCAATCTTACGCTTCTTGGCCACATAGACCTTGGCCATCTGCAGGATGCCCGAGGGCAGCTCGTCGCCCATGCTGATGGCGAACTTGCGGCGCTTCATCTCGGCATCGAGCAGCTTATACTTCTTCATGAAGTTGATGATGAGCTTGGCGATGAGCTCGTTCTTGTGGTCATCGTTGGTCCACTTGTTGGTCTGCACGTCGCCGTACTCAAGGTTGCGCAGCACGGTCTGGGTGAACTTGGCACCCTTGCTGATGACCTCAGCGCCAGTGTAGTCCTTCACGCCCTGCGACGTCTTACCCTTGGTCAGCTCGGCCAGCTTGTCAATCAGGATGTCCTTCAGGTCGTTGACCTTTGCCTCGTATTCCTCGTCAATCTTGGCCAGCGTAATCTTGTCCTGCTGCTTCGTCTGGCGCGTCTTGATGGCGTGGGCGAAGAGCTTCTTGTCAATGATGACGCCAGTAAGCGACGGGTTGGCCTTCAGCGATGAGTCCTTCACATCGCCAGCCTTGTCGCCGAAGATGGCACGCAGCAGCTTCTCCTCAGGCGAGGGGTCGCTCTCACCCTTCGGCGAGATCTTGCCGATGAGGATGTCGCCGGGCTCCACACGAGCGCCGACACGGATGACACCGTTCTCGTCGAGGTCCTTGGTGGCCTCCTCAGAGACGTTGGGGATGTCAGAGGTGAACTCCTCGACACCACGCTTCGTCTCGCGCACGTCCAGCGAATACTCATCCACATGGACTGAGGTGAGGATGTCCTCACGCACGATGCGCTCATTGAGCACGATGGCATCCTCATAGTTGTAACCCTTCCAAGGCATGTAAGCCACCAGGAGGTTACGGCCCAGAGCCAGCTCACCATTCTCAGTGGCGTAGCCCTCGGTCAGGATGTCGCCCTTCTTCACACGCTGGCCCTTGTCGCAGATGGGACGCAGGTCGATGGTCATGTTCTGGTTGGTACGACGGAACTTAGGTATACGATATTCTTTCAGAGCCGGCTCGAAGCTGACGAACTCCTCATCCTCAGTGCGGTCGTAGAGGATGCGGATGGTGGTGGCATCGACATACTCGATGACGCCATCGCCCTCGGCAGTAATCATCGTGCGGCTGTCCTCGCACACCTGCTTCTCAATGCCTGTGCCCACGATGGGAGCCTCGTTATGAAGCAGGGGCACGGCCTGGCGCATCATGTTAGAGCCCATCAGTGCGCGGTGGGCGTCGTCATGCTCCAGGAAGGGGATAAGCGATGCGGCGATAGAGGCAATCTGCTGCGGCGACACATCCATGAGGTTCACCTCTGAAGGCGGCACCACGGGGAAGTCGGCATCCTGACGACACTTCACCACGTCGCGGATGAAGGTACCGTCGTCGTTCAGCGGAGCATTGCCCTGGCCGATGATGTAGTTGGCCTCGTCCTCAGCCGTGAGGTAGACAATCTCGTCGTTGTTCAGGTTGGCCACGCCATTCTCCACCTTGCGGTAAGGTGTCTGGATGAAGCCCAGCTCGTTGATCTTGGCATAGACGCAAAGCGAGGAGATAAGACCGATGTTCGGTCCCTCAGGGCTCTCAATGGGGCAGAGGCGGCCATAGTGGGTATAGTGCACGTCACGCACCTCGAAGCCGGCACGCTCACGGCTCAGACCGCCAGGACCCAGAGCCGAGAGACGACGCTTGTGAGTCACCTCAGCCAGCGGGTTGGTCTGGTCCATGAACTGGCTCAGCGGGTTGGTGCCGAAGAACGAGTTGATGACGCCCGAGATGGTCTTGGCATTGATCAGGTCGGTAGGCGTGAACACCTCATTGTCACGGACATTCATGCGCTCGCGGATGGTGCGGCTCATGCGTGCCAGGCCGATAGAGAACTGGTTGCTGAGCTGCTCGCCGACGGTACGCACACGACGGTTTGACAGATGGTCGATGTCATCGACGGCGGCCTTCGAATTGATGAGTTGAATGAGATACTTGATAATCTCAATGATGTCCTCCTTGGTCAGCACGCGCGTCTCCATGCTGGTTTCTAAGCCCAGCTTCTTGTTGATGCGGTAACGGCCCACATCGCCCAGGTCATAGCGCTTGTCGCTGAAGAACAGGTTCTGGATGACCTCACGTGCCGAGGCATCGTCGGCAGGGTCGGCGTTACGCAGCTGACGGTAGATGTAGAGCACGGCCTCCTTCTCTGAGTTCGAGGGGTCCTTGGCCAGTGTATTGAAGATGATGCTGTAGTCCTGAGCCACGGCCTCGTCCTTGTGGACGAGAATGGTCTGTGCACCGCTCTCCAGGATGTCGAGCATGTTCTCTTCGGTAATCTCTGTCTCACGCTCCATGATGACCTCATTGCGCTCGATGGAGACCACCTCGCCGGTATCCTCATCGACGAAGTCCTCGTTCCAGCTCTTCAGCACACGGGCAGCCAGCTTGGAGCCGAGCACCTTCTTCAGCGAGGCCTTGTTGACCTTCACCTCCTCGGCCAGGTCGAAGATGGAGAGGATGTCCTTATCGTTCTCGAAACCTATGGCACGCAGCAGCGTAGTAACAGGCAACTTCTTCTTACGGTCGATATAGGCATACATCACGTTGTTGATGTCGGTGGCAAACTCAATCCACGAACCCTTGAACGGGATGATGCGGGCCGAATAGAGCAGCGTGCCATTGGCATGCACACTCTGGCCGAAGAACACACCGGGTGAACGGTGCAACTGCGAGACGACGACACGCTCGGCACCGTTGATGACGAAGGTGCCGTTGCTGGTCATATAGGGGATGGGACCCAGGAACACATCCTGAATGACGGTCCCAAAGTCCTCGTGGTCGGGGTCCGTACAGTAGAGCTTCAGCTTGGCCTTCAAGGGTACGCTATAGGTCAGTCCGCGCTCCAGACACTCTTCAATGGTGTAGCGTGGCGGGTCGATATAGTAATCCAGGAACTCAAGGACGAAGTTATTACGCGTGTCGGTGATAGGGAAGTTCTCTGCGAACACCTTATACAGTCCGTCGTTCTTGCGTTCCTCAGGCGGCGTGTCTAACTGCAGGAAATCCTGGAAGGACTTAAGCTGCACGTCGAGGAAGTCAGGCAGTGGCATGGGGTTCTTCACCGTGCCAAAGTTTACTCTGTTGTCTATTACTTTTGATGCCATATATAATTAATGTTTTCAAGTTTCGCATTCGCTCAACTAACAGGAGATGTGGGGCAAGTCGTCATGCAGGAAAAGAGAAACACTCCTGCAAGGGTCTAAAGAGGACTCTCCTGAAGAGACAAGAAAAGGTTAGGGACCACCGACTGGGAAGTCCCTAACCAAATGATATAGCAGTGTCCTGAATTACTTCAGCTCAACCTCGGCACCAGCGGCCTCGATGGTCTTCTTCAGGTTCTCAGCCTCGTCCTTCGACAGGCCCTCCTTGATGGTAGCGGGAGCACCGTCGACCAGGTCCTTAGCCTCCTTCAGGCCCAGACCACAAGCTTCCTTCACGGCCTTCACGACCTGCAGCTTAGCTGCGCCAGCCGACTTCAGCACCACGTCGAAAGAGGTCTTCTCCTCAGCAGCCTCAGCAGCACCGCCAGCAGCGGGGCCAGCAGCCACTGCAACAGCTGCAGCAGCGGGCTCAATTCCATACTCGTCCTTCAGGATCGTTGCCAACTCGTTCACTTCCTTCACAGTCAGATTCACCAACTGCTCAGCAATAGCTTTAATATCTGCCATTTTTATTTAAATGTTTTAATTGTTTTAATGATAACGTTGATTAATGTGTCGCTTGTTATTTGTTACGCTCAGCGATAGCGTCCAGCAGACCGTGGATCTTACCACCGGCATTGAGGCCCGAGATAACGTTCTTGATCGGCGACTGCAGCAGAGCCACGACGTCGGCGATAAGTTCGTTCTTGCTCTTGATGGCCACCAGCTCGTCGAGCTTGTCGGCACCCACGAAGAAGCTCTCTTCGGCAAATGCACCCTTGAGGGCGGGAATTTCCTCTTTCTTAGTCTTATAGTCCTTCAGCAGCTTGGCGGGAGCATTGGCCACATTGGTGAACATCAGCGCGGTGTTGCCCTTCAGGCAGTCATACAGAGCACTGTAGTCCAGCTCGGCCTTCTCGAAGGCCTTGTGCAGCAGCTTGTTCTTCACCACGAGCAGCTGAATCTCGTTCTTGAAGCAGTTGCGGCGCAGCTCGCTTGTCTTCTCAGCATCCAGTCCGGTCAGGTCGACCAGATAGAAATGAGGATACTCCTTGAGCTTCTCACCCAACTCTACGATGATAGTATCTTTTAATTCCTTTTTCATTTGTCTAATCTTTTTACGAGTTATTCAACTGATTTAGGATCTACCTTGATACCCATACTCATCGTACTTGAGAGGAAGATGCTCTTCATGTATGTACCCTTTGCAGCAGCGGGCTTCAGCTTGATGATGGTAGCAATGAACTCCTTGGCGTTCTCGAAAATCTGATCAGCGGTGAAGGACACCTTGCCGATAGAGGTATGCACGATACCCGTCTTGTCCACCTTGAAGTCAATCTTACCCTGCTTCACCTCCTTGACAGCCTTGGCAACGTCCATAGTGACGGTACCGCTCTTGGGGTTAGGCATCAGTCCACGGGGACCGAGGATACGGCCCAAGGGACCCAGTTTACCCATGCATGAGGGCATGGTGATGATCACATCCACGTCGGTCCAGCCACCCTTGATCTTTTCGATGTACTCGTCAAGACCAACATAGTCGGCACCGGCCTCCTTGGCGGCAGCCTCCTGATCAGGAGTGCAGAGAGCGAGCACACGCGTTACCTTGCCAGTACCATTGGGCAGCGACACAACGCCACGCACCATCTGGTTGGCCTTACGCGGGTCAACACCCAGACGCACATCGATATCCACAGAAGCCTCAAACTTGGTCGTCGTAATCTCCTTGACCAATGCAGCGGCCTCCTTCAAGGTGTATGCTTTCCCTGCTTCAATCTTATCAGCTACCAGCTTCTGATTTTTTGTCAGTTTACTCATTGTCTTTAAAAATTGAAGTTATTGTTATTTACCAGGGAACTCCCCTTGAACAGTGATACCCATGCTACGAGCCGTTCCGGCAACCACCTTCATCGCTGACTCCACGGTGAAGCAGTTCAGGTCCTGGAGCTTGTCCTCGGCGATGGCACGCACCTGATCCCAGGTCACGCTGGCCACCTTCTTACGGTTGGGCTCTGAAGAACCACTCTTCACCTTGGCAGCCTCTAACAGCTGGACAGCTGCGGGAGGTGTCTTGATGACGAAGGAGAATGACTTGTCGGCATAGTAAGTAATAACGACAGGAAGAATCTTGCCTGCCTTATCCTGGGTTCTGGCGTTGAACTCCTTGCAAAATCCCATGATGTTGATACCCTTTGAACCCAGTGCAGGTCCTACGGGAGGCGAGGGATTCGCAGCGCCACCTTTAATCTGTAATTTGATTAATCCAGCAACTTCTTTAGCCATTTCTGTTTATAATTAATTTGATTGTCATATAAGCCTGGGAGTGGAAGCCTCCCGAGACCGTATACTAGAATCAGCGCACCGTAACAAATTGCGCCCTATTCTTTCTCTACCTGATTAAAGCCGAGCTCCAAGGGAGACTTGCGACCGAAGATCTTCACCATCACCTTCAGCTTGCGCTTCTCGACATTCACCTCCTCGATGATGCCGCTGAAACCGCTGAACGGGCCGTCGATGACCTTCACAGCCTCGTCGAGGACGTAAGGCACCTCCATCTCTTCGGTTCTGATTGCGGTGTCCTCCACCGTTCCCAGGATGCGGTTGATGTCGGCCTGCCTGACGGGGCTGGGGTTATCCATGCCGCCGAGGAAACCGAGCACATTGGGTATGTAGCGCAGGGTATGGGCAATCTCACCGTCCAGACGGGCTTCAACAAGCACATAGCCCGGGAGGAACAACTTCTCCTTCACCACGCGCTTGCCATTACGGAGCTGGGCATACTTCTCAGTGGGCAAAAGAATTTCTCCCACGCTGTCGGCCAGCGTAGGATTCGTTCTCATCAATGCCTCCAAGTACTCCTTTACCTTTGCCTCCTTACCGCTTACGGCTTTCAGTACGTACCACTTCTTTCCTGTCTCAGCCATTTTAGTTCATCACCATTAGCCTGGATAAACCACGCTCATTACTGACTTGAAGATAAAATCCATCACCCACACAACGAGGGCAATAATCAACGATGCCGACAGTACCAGCATAGCGCTACCTGTCAGCTCCTTGTATGTAGGCCAGGTCACTTTGTGAGCCAACTCATCATAGCAGGTCTGGCAATACTTAACGAACTTCTTGATAATATTCATTTCTTTTTATCGCTTTCTTAGCACGGGAAGGAGGACTCGAACCCACGACCCTCGGTTTTGGAGACCGATGCT
>CAMVKN010000005.1 GCA_947168045.1 uncultured Prevotellaceae bacterium | reverse complement strand
TCGGCCTTGGCTTCGAGCGCCTCATCCTCTTCGTCACAGGCATGCAGAACATCCGTGACGTCATCCCCTTCCCCCGCACCCCCAAGTCCGCAGAGTTCTAACCCGTCCAGTATGTTGCGATGCCATCGCAACACAGTGGCAACAACACCCACGAAGCCCCCGCCAGAAACACCCGGCGGGGGCTTCACTTACACACGCACGTACAATAATATATTATAGAAACACACGTTCTCTACCTGTAAAAAAAATCCGCAAAAATTTGCTCATTTAAAAGAAAACAGCTACCTTTGCACCCAAATTCGTAAAAAGAAAGGAGAATGATGGCAAGAAACCTACATCTTCAAGCGGATATCTACTATTACGAACATCCCTCAAGCTGCCCTAAAACAAAGGAAAAACAGCCCCCTGGGGGGTGAAAATGGTGCGAAATCCCCTGCAATAGCTAATTTTCTGGCATTTTTCTGAAAAAATGTTCAAAATTATTTGCAGGATTTGGGATTTATGCCTATATTTGCACCAAAATTGCATCTCCGCCCACGAGATTCAAAAGGGAAAATGTGTACTAAGAGAAGGAAAAAGACAAGAAAAAACTTATTTTTTTAATCATTTTAATTTAAACAACATGAAAAAAAGATTCATCAGTAAATTGCTTATGGCAGCCCTCGTTGTGGTTACCATGGGTGTATTTTCGTCTTGTAAGGACTACGATGATGACATCAACGCCAACACCGCGTTGATCAATCAGTTGCAGTCCCAGGTCAAGGCACTGGAGGAAGCTCGCCAGCAGGCTGAGTCGAACATCCAGAAGCTGCAGAGCGCTGCCAAGACAGCTCAGGACACGGCCGACCAGGCTGTCAAGGATGCTGCAGCTGCACAGAAGGCTGCTGAGGCCGCTCAGGGCACGGCCGACCAGGCTGTCAAGGCTGCTGAGGCTGCACAGAAGGCTGCTGAGGCTGCACAGAAGTCTGCTGACGCTGCTGCTGCTCTTGCTGTCACAGAAGCTGAAAAAGCTAAGCTCGCTGCCATTGAGGAGGCTCAGAAGAAGGTTGACGACCTCTACGCAAAGATTCAGCGTGAGTTTGTCGACGTTACGACCTTTGAGACCGAGCTGGCCAAGAAGGCTGACGTGGCTTATGTCAACGAGAAACTTGCCGGCGTGAACACCTTGATTGACAGTCTCGCCAACAAGATGAAGAGCAACGAGGCTGACGTCGCCACCAAGTATCAGGAGGTGAAGGACTCGCTGAAGAAGCACTACGATGGCATCAAGGACCTCGAGACCAAGTACCTCTGGTGTGAGGCTGAAATCGCTTCCCTTGGTAAGGACATCGCCCGCATTGACCTGGTGAACAACCGTCAGGCTGACTCCATCGCTGCTAACTTCGCTGCCATCGCAGTGCTGAAGCAGCAGATTCTCCAGGTGGAGGAGAATAGGAAGGCCATTGAGGCTCTCCAAACTCGCGTGAAGGCTCTCGAGGATGCCAACTTCATCAAGAACGCTGACCTGGATGACGCTAACAGCGCTATCCGCAAGATGATGGCTGCCGTGGCTGCTGCCGCTACTGACAAGCTGCTGCAGGACCTCACCGCTGAGGACGGTCTCATCACCAAGCTGCAGAAGGCTACCCAGAAGAACGCTACCGACATCCAGAACAATGCTGATGCCATTAAGCTGCTCCAGGACTTCCAGACGGAGGCTACCAAGAAGCTGAACGCCAACGCCGCTTCTATCGACTCACTGGCCAAGGTGACCAAGGCTCTTGAAGAGGGCAAGGTGGACTGGGGTACCTTCAACGAACTGAAGGGTGTCGTGGAAGGTCACACCACTCAGCTGAATGAGCTGATGACATGGTACAAGGCCGTGAAGGACAACGTGGCTAAGATTCCGCAGATGCTGACCGACATCGACAAGGCCCTGAGGGATGCAGCCAAGGCTCAGACCACTGCTGACAAGGCTAACAGCCGCATCGACTCACTCAACACCGAGGTAAACAAGAAGTATGGACAGCTCCTCGACAGCATCAGCGCTCATCGTACTGACCTGAACAAGCTCTTCACTGAGGTTTCTAACCTCAAGAGCCGCGTCAGCGCTATTGAGAATGGTCTGAACACGCTGGTCGTTGACCTGAACGGTCTCTTCCTCTTCGTGGACCGCAGCCTCACCAGCATCGTCACCAAGCCTGACTACTGGACCTATGGCTTCCCCACCATCGAGGCTACCATCATCGCTGCACAGCCCGTCTACACCTTCAATAAGAGGGGTGAAGTAGGCTCGGCTAACTATTACGAGTTTGCTGAGGGTACCCAGGATCCAGAGAACTACAAGGGCTATGCCTTTGAGCTGACCGCTAACTACTGGATGAACCCGCACACCATCAACTACAAGGACTATGACTACAGCTTCGACGAGATTGCTGCCCAGAACTATGTTACTCGTGGCAACCGTGACGAGCTGAAGGCTGGCATCAAGCCCATCGACACCGAGAAGGACGTTGAGTTCAACGCTGGAACCGGCGTGCTGACTGTGCACTTCCAGTTCGAGAAGGGTGAGAATGTCAATGACGCTAGGACCATCTATGAGAAGGTGTTCAATGCAGGCAACCCCAACCCCGATCCCACTCGTGACCTCTATCAGGATCAGGATGGTTTCTATATGTGGAATCCTCAGTATGCTTGGACTACCACGCTCGCCCTGCAGGCTACTCGCAAGGGTTCTGTGGAGGCCAGCTACAAGGCTCCCGGTGAGAATGGCGCTACTCTGAACGGCATTGACGAACAGCGTGTCATCACCTCTGATTACGGTATCGTGGTTCCCACTTACATTGAGAACCTGCTGCTCGGTAACAACAAGTATGATGAGACTGGTCACAAAGTTGCCGGTGCTGAGCAGATTGGCAACCAGAAGTGGCATCTCTGGCGCGACTTCGGCAGCGCAAAGAATGAGAATGCCGAGGGCCGCTACTCCTTCGAGCTTTACCTTGACAACACTGAGGGTCTGAAATTCAACGACTATGTTGACGTGCACTACAATGGCTGCGATGATGTCTGGACCAATGCCAAGGCTCAGGAGAAGGGCTTCACCTTCAAGTACACCCTGCTGACCAACACTGACGTGTGGGAGTGCACTGAGGACGGTGAGTTCAAGATTCAGGATGGCCAGGGCAAGGTTGCCAACACTGGTAACGAGAAGGCCGCTATCGTCCGCGTCGAGCTGATTGCTGATGGTTCTACCTTCGCTTACGGTTATCTCACCGTGCTGATGAAGAGCAAGGAGCAGCCTGTTGACATCACGATGGATCTCACGCTGGACTGCGAGGATGAGGACGCCTTCGCTGCTGAGCTCTCATGGGCCGACTTCATCAAGGCTGTTGAGGATTCTCTGGGCCAGCCCATCGACTGGAACCTGACTAACTTCGTTCCTGTGACCGCTCCCGCCACTACTCCTACTGAGGCACTTGCTGGTCCTTACAAGAAGTTCGAGAATGCTAATACCGATAATGCTGACGAGGCACACCTCGGTGAGCTCGCTCACGTGGGTACCAACCTGGCTTGGACCTTCACTCATGATGAGGTTATCACGGCATTCTACGAGGAAGATGGCATCACTCCTGCCAACACCGAGAATTATGCCACCATCATCAAGATTCTGCCTAACGAGGATGGCGTGGCTCAGGGCGTTGCTCCTGTCATCATCACTGTGAAGATTGGTACTGTTACCTATCCTTCAGGTACCTTCAGCCCCGACGGTGGCGACCGCATTACTTCTAACTGGTTCCAGATGTACTCTAACGAGAAGACTTCTGTGGCCGATGAGCGTTACGAGATTCACGTCAATGACGAGGCTCCTGGTGAGTCCACTTCTGACAATGAGATTAAGTACGATGTCACTTCAGCATTCGTTAAGAACCAGTTCAAGTTCACCGGTGCTGAGGGCTTCGAGGACATCCCTGAAAAGGCTGATCTGTTCTTCAACCAGGCTAAGTACTTCATCTACACGGGTACCAATGGTACAGAGTGGGACAAGAACTCTGACTACATCCTGACTGGTGCACACGGCAACAAGTATGTCATGTACCTGCTCGATCCGAAGCTCAACGATGCCGGTGTTGCTCCTTACACCAAGCTGTATGCTGCTCTGATTACTGATGGCGTGGCTGACTTCAGCAATGCTTCCAAGAATCTGGTTGCAGTCCTCACTGGTGACCACAACGAGCTCGTTACCTTCCAGACCACTGACAATGCCAAGGATCTGCTGAACCACGCTCGTCACGACCAGCTTGGTAAGGATGAGACCTTCACTTCACACATGATTATGCATGTTACTGACTACTGTCTGCCGGTTGAGGAGAATGGTAAGAACACCTTCGACATCCGCTACCTGCGTCCTATCTCAGCTAACGTTGATGGTCAGAAGAAGGTCTATGACGCAAAGGATGATGGTAATAACATCTTCGTTGCTGACCTCGTCTCGTTCATCGATTGGCGTAAGCATGAGTTCGCCGCTAACGGTAACACTGTTAAGGTTCCTCAGGGACAGCCTGCTACCAACTGGAATGGCTATCAGTACATGGCTTACTATGGCATCACAACCATCAAGGCTGACTTCGACAAGGCTCGCTCGAATGTGCACGTTGGACAGCTCTCAGACATCCTGGATGCTAATGGTAAGATCGTGAACCCGGAGGCTTGGCCCACCATTAAGGAGATCACAGAGAAGATTAACTTCTATCCCGATGCAAATGCCGAGGCCATCAACGCTGGTGGTACGGCTGATCTCAACACTGGATGGACACCTGACTACACTGGATTCCGTGTTGCTAACGGTTACTATCGTTACGAGAACAACAGCGGTGGTACAACTGACTTCTACATCATCCTGCCTGTAAGCGTTGTTTACTACTGGGGTGAGACACAGCCTGAGTGGATCCTCATCGAGGTGAAGGGTACCGAAGGCCAGGGCAACCACGCTCGTCAGTTCTAATCTGAACAAGCATTAAACTCTCAATAAGGAGGATGCCGACACTGTCGGCATCCTTTTTTATGATAAAACGCTTGCTACAGCGCCTTTTCTTTAATTTTTTTTGCGTTTTCTTGCTGATAGTTCAAAAAAATGTTGTAAATTTGCACTCGAATTATATACTGTCGATAAATATAGCGAAGTAATGAAAAGTAAATATCTAATCCTGTCAGTGCTGGTAGCCGGTGTGCTCACCGTGGGTTGCACAGGAAAAAAAGAGGAGCCGAAGAAAGCGTCCTTTGGCATACAGCCCGAGATGACGGTTTCTACGCTTGACACTACCACGGTGTTACAGATGACCTCTGACTTCCTGGAGCAGGTGAAGCAGGGTAATGTAGAGGACGCTGTTTCGCGCCTTTATGTATATGAGAACGAGCAGGTCAGGCAGCTCAACGAACAGGAGCGTCAGAATTGCACCTTCCTCTATTCCATGTTCCCTGTCTACGACTTCAAGGTCGACTCCTTCCGTTTCATCAAGGAGACCGACACCAACGTTCACTTTCATCTCATCATTGAGGATCCTGCCACTACTGCCAGTCCTCGAACAAGGAATGGACTCATCCGCCCCGTCCGTCTCAATGGTGTCTGGTATCTCACCCTGGCCAACTCGGCTCCTGAACAGCAACATGCCGAGGCAGGTCACCAGCACTAACAGCGTAAAGACTATGATTTTATAATTTTAATACCATTTCAGATTATGAAGATTAAAAATTTCATTGCTGCTGCACTGCTCTTCGTGAGTGGTTCAGCTCTGGCGCAGAGCACATACACGGACGCCGACGGTGCCGAGTATGAGTTCAACAAGCACGCCTTCATCACCGTCGGTGGCGGAATGCAGTACACCCTCGGCGAGGCAAAGTTCAAGGATCTGCTCTCACCCAACTTCCAGCTGGGCGTCGGCTATCAGTTCTCACCCGTCATCGCTGCACGCATCCAGGCCAATGGCATCCAGGCCAAGGGTGGCTGGAACGGTCTGGGCAACCCGCCCCTCAACGAGGACTACAAGTTCAGCTATGTGGCTCCTGGCATCGACGTGATGTTCAACCTCTCCAACCTCTTCTGCGGCTACAACCCCAACCGCGTGTTCAACCTCACCGCTTACCTGGGTGGTGGTGCTAACATCGCATGGGGCAACGACGACGTCAACGACATCGCCAAGCGCCTGCAGAACCGTCCCGCCGTCTACAACCTGGAGTATCTCTGGGACGGCTCAAAGGTCAACCCCTTCGGACGTGGTGGTCTTGAGGCTGCTTTCCGTCTGAGCGACAAGGTGAAGCTGCTCGTCGAGGGCAATGCCAACCTGCTGAGCGACAAGTGGAACTCAAAGAAGGCCGGCAATGCTGACTGGTACTTCAACGCTCTCGTGGGCCTGCGCTTCAACCTGGGCAAGACCTACACGAAGAATGAGCCCGTCGTCACACCTCCGCCCACCGAGCCCACCATCCCCACCGTTCAGGTGACCGAGCCGAAGAAGCCGGAGCCCCCGAAGCCTCCTGTGGAGCCCACTGTCGAGCCGCTGCGTCGCGACATCTTCTTCGTCATCAACAAGTATGAGGTTCGTCCTGACGAGAAGGTCAAGGTGGCCGAGATTGCTGAGTACCTGAAGAAGTACCCGAAGGCAAAGGTCGCTCTCTGTGGCTATGCTGACGCACAGACCGGTAACGACCGCATCAACGACCGTCTGGGTCTGCAGCGTGTGAACGTTGTGAAGGACATGCTCATCAAGGAGTATGGCATTCCCGAGGACCGCATCACTGCTGACAGCAAGGGTGCCCGCGAGCAACCCTTCTCCATCAACGAGCAGAACCGTGTGACCATCGCTATCGCTGAGTAATCCTCTTACACACTCATAATCATCGGGGCTGACACCACTTGGTTGTCAGCCCCGATTGCTTTAGTCGACCTGTGCAGTTGACTACTGACCTTAGACTGCTGGCTAACGCTTCCAGAAATAGTCGGTGATGTCCTGTTGCTCACCGCCGGGTAGGATGCGGTAGAGGCGCTGGTTGGTGGTGGGACTCTTTAGCGGTCCGAGGTGCGCCAGGAAGGGGCCAATCTTGATGTAGTCGAAGTCGGCGGTGTTGACGGCGGCAGGTATGCGCACACGGCCGCTGTACCATGCCACATGGAACTGTGGGTGCTCCTCGTGCAGGTACTGCGCCAGGCTGTTCACACCCTTGGGGTCGGCATCGCCGCCCATGAAGGCGATGCAGGTGATGTCGGTGCCGTACTGTGCGACGAAGTCGTCGAGGGCACTGGTGGTGAGTGGCAGTCCGATGTCTTCCCACAGGTACTTGCTGTGGCATCCCGGGCAGTGACACGGGCAATTAGAAATGTTAATTGCCAGTGTCACCTCGTCGGGAATCTCCTGAAAGACAATGCCGGTGTTGACGTACTTCAACATTACGCCGTTGCATAGAAGCGTCGTGCGGCCTCTTCCTGTCGTGCCTGCGAGAAGTTGCTGACACGTTTCAGATAGCCGATGATGCGAGTCATGTAGTCGATGTTCTTCGAGTGACAGACGGGGCACTCCTTCAGGTAGCGCTTGTCAATGTGTCCGCAGTCGTTGCACACCGTGTTCGGAATGTTGAACGTGAAGTAGTTGCAACCCTCCTTGGCTGCCACGCGCAGCAGCTGCATGTACTGCTCCTTCGACAGGTGCTCCTCAAGGTTGCAGTGCAGTGCCGAGCCGCCGGTGAGGTGCTCGATGTAGGGTGCGCCGTGCAGCTTGAACTTGTCGATGACGGAGAGTGAGTCGTCCTCTACGACGTAGAAGTAGCTGTTGTAGCAGTCGCGGGGCACGAAGTAGCCATCCTCGCGGTCCCACTTGGCATGCTTCACGCCGACGTTCTCTGCCGGTATCATCTCGCAGTTGAACATCACGTCCTTGGTGCGGTACTGGCGGTTGTACTTCTCGATGAGTCCGAGGATGCCCTGCACGAACTGCTGGTACTTGTCGTTGGGTGTGATGCGCAGTCCCATGAACTCGGCGGCCTCCACCAGTCCGTTGATGCCGATGGTGAGGTACTGTCGTCCGATGTTGATGTATCCAGCGTCGAACAGCGGCAGCATGCCGTGTGCCTGCAGCTCCTTGAGGTTCTCGTTGTAGGCCAGCTGCACCTTGTGGCAGAGGTCGATGACGCCGCCGAGGTACTCCAGGTAGTCTATCTTGTGGTTCACGGCGTACTGTATGCAGCGGTTGAGGTTGATGGTGAGCACGCTCTTCGAGCCTGTCGAGACGCCACCGGCGCCGAGCGTATAGCTGAAGCCGTTGTCCGTAATCTCATTGCGCAGACGGCAGCAGGAGCTCAGCGAGTCGGCGTTGTCGCTCATGTAGGTGAAGAACGAGTGTCCCTCGGCGTACATCTCAGCCGTGAACTCGCCCCATTCCTTGTCCTTCGGCTCGCCGTTCTCGTCGGTGAGCAGTGCCATCGTCTCCACGGGGAAGGTCAGCAGCGTCTTGGTCCTTTCCTTGTTGAACCACTTCATGAAGCGTTTCTGCAGCCACGAGAGTCCGTCCCAGTCGGGCTTTGAGCCGTCGGGGAAGTAGAACTCTCCGAAGATGCTCTCGAAGTAATAGCGGTCGTAGTAGGCCACGTTCCAGAACACCGCCTGGTAGTTGCGTGCGCCTGTGGGCTGGTTCAGGGTGTAGACAATCTGCTCGAAGTAGTCGGTGATGACCTTGTCCAGTGTGCGGTGCTTCAGGCTGAGGTCCACCACCTCGTCGGCGCGCTTCCAGTAGTCCAGTCCGTACTCCTTGCCTATGAAGTAGTTCAGGTACATCAGGAACTCAGGTGTGGCGCAAGCGCCTGAGAGCATGGAGCTGACCATGAACACCATGTTGACGAATCCGCCGCAGTAGCTCCTGAGGTTGGTGGGCGCTGTGCTGTTGCCTCCGATGCTGATGGTTCCTCCGATGAGCCAGGGGTACATCGTGATGCTGGCGCAGTAGTTGGCCAGGCTCGTCTCGTCGTTCTTGTAGATGAAGTGGTGCGTCAGCTTGTCGATGTACTCGTCGGCCAGCTCCTTGCCATACATCTTCTTGATGCGGTCCACCAGCAGTCGGCGGTTCAGGCGTATGAAGTTGCTCTTGGGCAGCTCGCCGATGAGTGTGGCTATGTTCTTGTGTTCCACGTTGGCGTTGGCATCATATTTTGAGCCAGTGGCAGCGTTGACGCTCTCCATATACTCCGAAAGGAAGTTCATCTTCTCTAAGGTCTCGCGGTCCTCGGTGTGCTGCTGACGGTAGAGGATGAACGACTTGGCCACCTTGTAGTGGCCCTCGCGCATCAGTGCCTCCTCCACCTGGTTCTGGATGTCCTCCACGCGGATGTCATCCTTCATCTCCAAGTGGCTGAGAATCTTTGAGATGGTGACCAGGTCGGCAGGCTGGTCTACGCTCTGGAACGCCTTGACGATAGCGTTCATAATCTTGTCAAGCGAGAAGGCGTCCTTCGAACCGTCTCGCTTTGTGATGGTAAAGTTCCTGATTTCCATTATTGTTTTTAGTTCTGTTGTGGTATTGCTGTGTGTTTCAGTGTTTTCCCTTTTGGACAACTTTTTGCGTTTCGCTTTCTCTAAAGTTTTCCGTTTTGGTAAACGCCATTCGGGTGCAAAGGTACAAAAATTTCTTCAATTGGCAACTATAATCAGTAGAAAAAATCTTAAAAATTGTTTGGAACGCAGAAAGTGCATCTCCCTCCCAAAAAACACGGGCAGGATGCAGTGTTTTCCAATAATTTTACTTACTTTTGCAGCGATGAAACAGTTTCTTCTCTTTCTGATGATGTTGCCGCTGGCTGTTGCAGGCCAGGAAAGCAACGACAGCTTGGTGTCCAACTATGATATGATGCCGCTGCCGATAGACAGTGACAGTGCAGACGTCACTCCTGTCAGCTATCGCGAGTGTGTTACCCTGCGCCTGGACAGCCTCATGGCCGACTCGCTCTTGGAGACCACGCAGATGGGACTGATGGTGTGGGACCTCACGGCCGACTCGCTGCTCTATCAGCACCATGCGCGCCATCTGCTGCGCCCAGCGTCGGTGATGAAGGTGCTCACCGCCGTGACGGCCCTCGACCGCCTGGGTCCTGACTACCGGTTCGCCACCTCTATCTATTATAAGGGCAGCATCGTGCAGGGCCAGCTGCGCGGCGACCTCGTGTGCGTGGGGGGCATGGACCCGCTGTGTGCCGTGGCCGACGTGCGTGCGCTGGCAAAGGCGGTGCGCAGCTTAGGCATCAGCAGCATCCGTGGCCGCATCGTCCTCGACACGTCGATGAAGGACCAGGAGAAGTGGGGCGAGGGCTGGTGCTGGGACGACGAGAACCCCACGCTGTCGCCGCTGCTCGTCGACGGCAAGGCGCAGTTCAGCACACTGCTGCCGCGCGAGCTGCGCTCGGCTGGCGTCGCCACGGGTGCTGCCAGCGTCGTCAGCGGTCGGCTGCCCTCTGGTGCTACGCTGGTGGGGCAGCGGTGGCATACGCTCGACGAGGTGCTGCAGCAGATGATGAAGGAAAGCGACAACCTCTTCGCCGAGAGCGTCTACTATGGGGTGGCAGCCAGTGGCGGTCGCCGGCCGTCCACTGCCGCCGATGCGCAGCGGGTGGAGCGCGACCTGATAGAGCGTTGCGGTCTGCATGGCGACGACTATCGTCTGGCTGACGGCAGTGGCCTGTCGCTCTATAACTACCTGTCGGCCGAGCTGCTGGTGCAGGTGCTGCGCTATGCCTGGCAGCAGCCTGCGGTCTACGACCACCTGCTGCCCGCGCTGCCCGTTGCCGGTGTCGACGGCACGCTGAAGAAACGCATGGTGGACGACCCCTGGGCCTGTGGCAACGTGCAGGCCAAGACGGGCACCGTCACCGGTGTGTCGTCGCTCGCTGGCTATGTCACCGCCCACGACGGCCATCGTCTGGCCTTCGCCGTCATCAACCAGGGCGTGCGGCGCTCCTCTGATGGTCGCCGTTTCCAGGACCGTCTCTGCCATATCCTCTGCTCGCCGCGGTGACACTAAGCCCAGCTCGTGGCTGGAATAAAGTTATCGAATTACATTATTCAAGTTCCTGAAGCTCTCTGTTCTCGCGCAGAGGCGCAGAGTTTACTATGCAGCACCTGACCACCTTATGTTCTTATACGCGCGCGCGTATGGAATGAAAAAAACGGGGTCCGACGGAGCGATGCCGCCGGACCCGGTTGAGAGGTGTTGGTCCTTATGCTTGTGTTGACCAGCTTACTTCACGAAGAACTTCTTGCCGTTCTGGATGAACAGGCCCTTCTGACCCTTCATCACACGCTGGCCCTGCAGGTTGTAGAGGGCGTCGGTGTTGCGCTCGCTGCTGACGGTGCTGATGCCTGTAGTAGTAGCATCGGTCAGCTTAACGCCGGTCATCCAGGTGTTGCCGTCGTTGGCCAGCTCAATCAAGTAGTTGCCAGCGTCTGTGGTCGTGAAGGCCATGGTAGCTTCCTTCCATTCGGTCTTTGAGGGATTACCTTCAAACTCAATATTATCAATGGTCTCCCCGCCTAATAAGTACACTGTCGTGGTGAGCTTGGAGTTAGAGTTGTCCTCATGTGAGCGGTAGAACACTGTGAGTGTGTACTTGGTGTTGGCCTTCAGGGGCAGGTTGTAGCCGGTGGTAGAACCATAGCGCAGAGCGCCGGGCTGGTTGTAGTAGGCCGTGGCGAAGTCGCCTGCGATTCCGGACTGCATGCTTCCCCAGCCGTTGGTGCGCACCCATCCGAGCGGGTAGTTCTGTCCGGGAGTCACCTCAGCGAACTCGCCATTGTAGATGGGCTGCATGACGGTGGTGTTCTTCACCCACTGGATGGCGGCCACCTGTGCGGCCAGCTCGTCGTATGCCTTCTTTGTGATGCCATTCTCGTTCTGCAGTGCCTTGCTGATGGTCTCAGCCAGCTGCAGGCCCTTGGCGTTGGTGTAGGGTGCATACTCGTTGGCGTCGAAGCCCAGCGTCAGTGCCGCAGCAGCGTCGACGAAGGTCTGCAGGCTGGCCCGCTCCGCTGCGGAAGCCATCGGCACCTCAATCTCCTCCAGCTGCACCAGACGGAAGTCGTTCAGCGAGATCCACTGCTGCGTAGCCGTCGACTTGGCCACGATGTTCAGCTCGACGGCCTCACCCTCGCTCTCAAAGACCACGTAAGCATCGTTCCAGCCATTTCCGAAGACGCCACCGGTATTGCTGATGTGAGGCAGTTCGACGCTCTTGCCGGCCACGGTCATGGTGTAGGTGTCGAGGCTGATGGCGCCACGAGCCTTCACAGTGAGCAGGTATTCGCCAGCGGGCACCTCAATGTTGCGTTTGATGTCGATGTTGCATCCGGCGTTGCTTGCCCAGCCACCATCGAGGTATTTGGCTGCGACGTTGCCTTCTGAGTCAGTGATGTAACCCTGTCCGCTGTTTGTTCCGATGCTGGGTGTCCAGCCTGTGTTGACGTCGGCATTGGCTGCAGCAACGGCAGTGCCGAAGTCCACGGCGGTGGTCACGGCCTCAGCCTTGGCATTCGACTCGTAGTACTCTCTCAGCGCTTTGTAAATTTCGGATGCATAGCTCTGAGCTTCAGTTGCAGTTTTAGGCTCATAGAGGTCGGTGCCCGGCTTGAGGTTCGGGTCGGCATAGGGCAGCGTTACGTCAGCTGTGGCCACAGCATCAGCAAAGGCGTTGTAGTTAGTGGCAGCGGCGGTGAAGGTGTTCTTGGCAGTGTTCAGAGCAGCGGTAGCCTCATCGTACCCCTCGGCGGTGGTAGGCTCGGCCTTGGCAATCTCTGTCTCAAGGGCGGTCTTTTCATCGCCGGTCACGTTCTTGTTAGCCTCGTCGGCCAGGGCAGCCTTGGCAGCGGCCAGCGCCTCGTTCCAGTTGGCCTTGGGTGCGGCCACTTTAGCAGCTTCAATGACATCGCCCTCACCGTAGTAGGTCAGCGTCACGTTGTCGATGCCCATCCAGTTGGCGATGGCCTCGGTCTGCTCCAGACCAATCTCCATGTTGTTCGTGGTCAGCACCGTCCACACCTCATAGAAGGTGGGAGTGCCGGTGGTCAGGTACACCTTGTCGTCATTGGCAAACACAAACTGGCTGTCGTTGGGGTCGTCGAGTGTGTTGACGAAGGCGGCAATCTTCAGCTTATAGGTGCCGTTGGGGATGTTCTTGATGGTCTGGTACATCTTGTTCACCTTTGCATCGCCATTCCAGTTCTCAAAGAAGGGCACGGTGAAGTCGCCATGCTGGTTGGTGGCCTTTGCCTGGTTCTGGAAACCGCCAGTGCAGGTCCATCCGCTGACGTTGTCAGTGAAGGTGCCGTTCACCACGAAGGGTGTGACGATGGGGTTCTCTGCAGAAGCACCTTCTACTTTGGCTGCATTATCGGCAATGATTTTTTCGTTGGCATAAGCCTCTTCTGCAGCTTTCAGGGCGTTCAGCGCTTCAAGCAGCGCTGCCTGAGTCGTTGCGGTGGTCAGTGCCTGCTCTGCAGCAGCAATAGCTGTGGCCAGTGCGGTGGCATCAGTTGCCTTTGCCTTGTCAATCTCAGCCTGCAAATCGTCCTTGGCAGCTTTCAAGGGGTCAGTCCACTTCAGATTCACATTGTCAATGAACAGCATGGGGTTGGCAGCAGAGCCACTACCTGCTGAACGATAACCTACACGAATCTGTCCCTCGGTCTCGGCAGTGAGTGTGAAGGTGACGGTCTGTGTTGCCCATGAACCCACAGCGGGATTCACAGCAACGGTGTATTTCACGTCGCTGTCCTTCACGAAGAAACCAGTGTTTGAAGTGTTGTTCTGAGTACCGCTCTGGTTATACATGGTGGCGCTAAAGGTATAGGCACCAGCAGGCAGCTTGACGTCCTGATAGTAGTAGCCACCGCATGTCCATACGGCGAAGAATCCCAAGGCATACCCCGATTCGTCGTTAGGACCGGCAGCGGGAGCGGTCTTGTTGTTTCCCTTCATTTCCCAGGTTGAGCCATAGGCGAAGACAGCGCCGCCAAGGCCCGAATTGGGGTAATCGGCATTTGAGTTGTCAACATCTGTAGCAACCGCCGTCCAGCCTGTCACCTCCTGCAGTCCATAGTAGGTAGTGCCCTTATCCGCCATGTCCTTGCCATAGCCACACAGGTGGTTGTCAATGGGCGTCCCTTGCGAGAAGTCCGCATTTTGGATGTAGGTGCTGGTCACATCAGTCTGTGCCCAAGCTCCTGCGCTCACTACCATCGCGGCGGTGAGCAGCGTTGATTTGAGTAAGTTTTTCTTCATTTTTTTGTGGTTGTTAGTTAGTAAAATAAGGATGTACAATAATTAGTGCATATTTTGTTCGTGACACGCATCAACGATGTTGATGATATCCTTTTCTATTGTATATGCGTAGTACCATTTCCCATAGTGAGCCATATGATAGTCCCTCCATCGGCTGAGTGTTGGCTTTCTGCGCATTAGTGTTCTTTCTATCATGTATCCAGCCGTAAAAGCCTGATGCATGTTCCTCTCCATGTCTTCATACGAATAAGTGTGTCGGTATTTTTCCGCTACATGCATATAGAAGCTTTGAATTTCCCACACTGCTTTTTGTTTGAAGATATGTTTATAATTCATCATGGATCATATATACTTCACGCAACCCTTGTCTGGCTATTTGGAAAGCCTCTTCGGGAGTGTAAGATTCTTTTTGGGAGATACGCTGACGTGCATCATTGAGAGCCATCTCGAATGTAGGGCTGACCTTTACATGAAAGATAGTCCCATCTCCCTTCTGAAGGGATGTCTCTCTGATTTGTCTTGCCATAGTTATAAGAGTCGTTATTTGGGTACAAAGTTACAAAGATTCTGCTAAACGACCAATGAATTTGCCAAAAAAAATACACTTTTTCCGTCAGCCATTCCATTTGTTTGATTTGTTGATGCACAAAAACGCCCAAAATGTGCAAAAGATGTTGCTTTTCGTGACATTTATTTGGCTGTGTGCGTAAAAAAGCGTACCTTTGCAGCCGGTTTTTTAGGAACTAATCAGTTTTATACATTATTATAATAGTATGGCTTTAAAGATTGTAGTGCTGGCCAAGCAAGTGCCAGACACCCGAAACGTGGGCAAGGACGCCATGACCGCCGAAGGAACGGTGAACCGCGCCGCCCTGCCCGCCATCTTCAACCCCGAAGACTTGAACGCCCTGGAGCAGGCCCTTCGCCTGAAGGAGCAGAATCCGGGCTCTACCGTAGGAATCCTCACGATGGGTCCTCCGCGTGCCGGCGAGATTATCCGTCAGGGCCTCTATCGCGGCGCTGACACCGGCTGGCTGCTGACCGACCGTCTCTTTGCCGGTGCCGACACGCTGGCCACCAGCTATGCCCTGGCCACCGCCATCAAGAAGATTGGCGACGTGGACATCGTCATCGGCGGCCGTCAGGCCATCGACGGCGACACCGCTCAGGTGGGCCCGCAGGTGGCTCAGAAGCTTGGTCTCAATCAGGTGACCTATGCCGAGGAAATTCTGAAGGTGGAAGACGGCAAAGCTCTTATTCGTCGCCATATCGACGGTGGCGTAGAGACTGTTGAAGCACCGCTTCCAGTGGTCGTCACGGTAAACGGAAGTGCGGCTCCCTGCCGTCCGCAGAATGCCAAGCTTGTGATGAAGTACAAGCGCGCCACGTGCCCCATGGAGAGAACAGCCTCCCCCAACCCCTCCGAAGGAGGGGAGAATAGCTACGACTATCTCTATGAGGAACGCCCCTACCTGACGCTGAACCAGTGGAGCGTGGCCGATGTCGACGGCGACGTGAACCAGTGTGGTCTGGCTGGCTCGCCCACGAAGGTGAAGGCCATCAAGAACATCGTGTTCCAGGCTAAGGAGTCGAAGACGCTGACGGCTTCCGATGCTGACGTCGAGGGTATGATCAAGGAATTGTTGGACGAAAAGATCATTGGCTGACATGAATAATGAATTTATGAACAATTCATGGATAATTAATGATAATTCGTGTTTTATATCTTAACATGAATTGCCACGAACTAAACACGAATTTTTCATGAATTAATTTAAGTTGAAGATTATGAATAATGTTTTTGTATATTGCGAGATAGAAGGCACTGTGGTACAGGAGGTATCACAGGAGCTGCTGACCAAGGGCCGCAAACTGGCCAATGAACTGGGCGTTGAACTGCACGCCGTCGTTGCCGGCACCGGCATCAAGGGCAAGGTGGAAAATCAGATCCTGCCCTACGGCGTCGACAAGCTGTTTGTGTTCGACGCCCCCGAGCTGTTCCCCTACACGTCGGCTCCCCATACCGACATTCTGGTGAACCTCTTCAAGGAGGAGCAGCCGCAGATCTGTCTGATGGGTGCTACGGTCATCGGCCGCGACCTCGGTCCGCGCGTCAGCTCGTCGCTCACCAGCGGCCTCACCGCCGACTGCACCGAGCTGGAGATTGGCCCGTACGATGATGCCAAGAGCGGCAAGCACTACGACCAGCTGCTCTATCAGATTCGTCCCGCCTTCGGTGGTAACATCGTGGCTACCATCGTGAACCCCGACCACCGTCCGCAGATGGCCACCGTCCGCTCGGGCGTCATGCAGAAGGCCGTCTACGAGGGCGAGTGCAAGAAGGAAGTGGTCTACCCCGAGGTGTCGAAGTATGTCAGCCCCGAGGCTTTCGTCGTGAAGGTGCTCGACCACCATGTGGAGGCCGCCAAGCACAACCTGAAGGGTGCCCCCATCGTCGTCGCCGGTGGCTACGGCATGGGCTGTAAGGAGAACTTCGACATGCTGTTCCAGCTGGCCAAGGTGCTGCACGGCGAGGTGGGCGGAAGCCGCGCCGCCGTCGATGCAGGCTGGCTCGACCACGACCGTCAGATTGGTCAGACGGGTGTCACCGTTCATCCGAAGGTGTACATCGCCTGCGGTATCTCTGGACAGATTCAGCACATCGCCGGTATGCAGGATTCGGGCATCATCATCTCTATCAACAGCGATCCCGATGCTCCCATCAACAAGATTGCCGACTACGTGATTGTGGGTACTGTGGAAGAGGTTGTGCCGAAGCTGATTAAATACTACAAGCAGAACTCGAAGTAAGATGAAAGTCTTAGATTATTTCCTCTTTTTGGGTGCCATTGCACTGCTTGGCCTATCCTATTTCCTTATTACGGAAGACAATCTAAAACTTGCAACCGTAGTAAACCTCTGTGCTTTTGTGTGCGGTGGAATTGGAGGCTCAAGAATAGGAGGAAGAATCCACAAGAAGAATCAAGAAAACAAATAAGAAATATGGCAAACTATTATAGCGATCATCCTGAGATCGGGTTCTACTTGAACCACCCCCTGATGGCTCGTATCGTTGAGCTGAAAGAAAAGGGTTTCGCTGATGCGAAAGAATACGACTATGCTCCCGTCGACCTGGGCGATGCCATCGAGAACTACAAGCAGATTCTCGATATCACTGGCGACGTAGCTGCCAACATCATTGCACCAAACTCGGAGAGCGTCGACCTGGAAGGTCCGCACCTCGAGAATGGCCGCATGATCTACGCCTCGAAGACCTTCGAGAACCTCGACGCCACCCGCAAGGCCGGCCTCTGGGGTGTCTCCATGCCCCGCCGCTACGGCGGCCTGAACCTGCCCAACGCCGTGTTCTCCATGCTGAGTGAGATTATCTCGGCTGCCGACGCCGGTTTCCAGAACATCTGGAGCCTGCAGAGCTGTATCGATACGCTCTATGAGTTTGGCAGCGAGGAGCAGCGCCAGAAGTACATCCCCCGCGTCTGCGCCGGAGAGGGCATGTCGATGGACCTGACCGAGCCCGATGCAGGCAGTGACCTGCAGCGCGTAATGCTGAAGGCCACCTACGACGATAAGGAGCAGTGCTGGCGCCTGAACGGCGTGAAGCGCTTCATCACCAATGGTGACAGCGACATCCACCTCGTGCTGGCCCGCTCTGAGGAGGGCACGAAGGACGGCCGCGGCCTGTCGATGTTCATCTACGACAAGCGCCAGGGCGGCGTGGACGTGCGCCACATTGAGCACAAGCTCGGCATCCACGGCTCGCCCACCTGCGAGCTCACCTACAAGAACGCCAAGGCCGAGCTCTGCGGAAGCACCCGCCTGGGCCTCATCAAGTATGTGATGGCCCTGATGAACGGTGCCCGCCTGGGCATCGCCGCCCAGTCGGTCGGTCTCTCGCAGGAGGCTTACAACGAGGCTACGGCCTACGCCAAGGAGCGTCAGCAGTTCGGACAGAAGATTCAGGAGTTCCCTGGCGTCTACGACATGCTGAGCCGTATGAAGGCCAAGCTCGACGCCGGTCGCTCGCTGCTCTATGAGACAGCCGCCTACGTCGACATCTACAAGTGCCTGGAGGACATCGAGCGCGACCGCAAGCTGACACCCGAGGAGAAGCAGGAGATGAAGAAGTATCAGCGCCTGGCCGACGCCTTCACGCCGCTGGCCAAGGGCATGAACTCGGAGTATGCCAACCAGAACGCCTACGACGCCATTTCGGTGCACGGCGGCAGTGGCTTCATCATGGAGTACAAGAGCCAGCGTCTGTACCGCGACGCCCGCATCTTCAGCATCTACGAGGGAACGACACAGCTGCAGGTCGTGGCCGCCATCCGCTACATCAGCAACGGCACCATGCTGCAGAACATCAAGGAGATGATGGAGAGTTTAGAGTGCACTCTAAACTCTACACTATTTGGAAGAGTGAAAGCCCTCGTCCCCGTCTATGAGGAGGCCCTCGCCGCCGCCAAGGCCCTGGACAACCAGGAGGCCTTCGACTTCCTGGCCCGTCGCCTGTATGACATGACGGCCGAGCTGGTGATGTCGTTGCTCATCATTCGCGATGCTGCGAAGTGCCCCGAGCTGTTCCAGAAGAGCGCCAACGTCTACGTGCGCATGGCCGAAGAGGACATCCTGGGCAAGAGCGCCTACATCAAGAACTTCCGCGTGGAGGACCTCGACAGCTTCCGTGCTGTAGAGAAAGAGGTGGAGGCATAAGACAACTGATGCAACAGTTGGCCATTGCATGTGCCTGTCATGGGCCGTGCAATGGCCATTTCTGTCAACGGACGTGAGCTGCGCGGCGCTCGGGAACGCTTCCCATACAAGCGCGTGCATCACTTTTCATACTGAAAATTTGCTTGTTTGCCGTTTTTGTCGTAATTTTGCAGCATATTGCTATAATTATGAAAAAAATCTTCCTTTCCGCCCTTGTCACCTCCATGGCCTTGGGCATGACGGCCCAGACCGTCAGCCAGCGCACTGACACGCTGGGCTTTGACAACCTGCCAGACCCCATAGAGGACGTGAACAAGGTGGTGGACAACACCCCCGACAGCATCGCCAAGGCCCTGTCGGCCCGTCCTGCCCCCGGCAGCACCCGCATGGGTGGCAATCCCGTGATGTTCCTCGTGGGCAACAGCACCATGCGCAACGGCACCCTGGGCAATGGCAACAACGGCCAGTGGGGCTGGGGCTACTACTTCCACCATTATTTCAATGCCACGAAGATAACGGTCGAGAACCAGGCCCTGGGTGGCATGTCAACCCGCACCTTCTACACGGACCTGTGGCCAGCCGTGCGCCAGGCCCTGCGCCCCGGCGACTGGGTGGTGGTCAGCATTGGCCATAACGACAACGGCGAGTTCTTCGACCAGCGGCGGGCGCGCGCCGTCATCCCCGGCGTCGACCCAGACACCTGCTATGTAGGCTTCAACGAGCGTACACAGCGCCAGGACACCGTCTATAGCTATGGTCACTATCTGCGTCTATACATTAACGATATACGCGCGTGCGGAGCCAACCCCATCCTGATGTCGCTGACGCCGCGCGACGCCTACGACGAGCAGACGGGGCGCATCGTCCGCAAGCCGCAGACGGAGTGGACCGCCTACATTGCTGCCGTCGAGGGTGTGCCCTTTGTCGACCTGAACGAGCTGAGTGGTGCGAAGCTTGACTGCTACAGCCACTGGAAGGAGAAGTACCACTTCATGGGCGACCATATCCACACCTCGAAGTTCGGCGCTGAGATGAACGCGCGCAGTGCTGCCGAGGGCCTCTACTACAGCGCCAACCCACAGCTGAAGCCCCTGCAGGCGATGATGCAGAACGTGGAGCCCGATGTGTGGCAGGTGAAGCGCGAAGAGGGCAAGCCCGTGCTGTTCTTCACTGGCGACTCAACGGTCAAGAATGTGGACAAAGAAGATGACGGCATGTGGGGCTGGGCCTCGCAGGCCTTCACGGTGTTCGACGAGTCGAAGGTCACGCTCTGCAATGCAGGGCGCGCCGGTCGCTCCACGCGTTCCTTCATCCGTGAGGGACTCTGGGAGAAGGTCTATAACTCATTGCAGCCTGGCGACTATGTCACCATACAGTTTGGTCATAACGACATCTGCCCCATCACCGATGCGAAGGCTCGCGGCGTCATCCCCGGCACGCAGGACACCCTGCACGTCTACCATCTGGACGACGGCAGCTACGAGGTGGTGTATAGCTTTGGCTGGTATCTGAAGAAGATGATTGACGACACGCGCGAGAAGGGCGCCACCCCCATCCTTGTCAGTCTGACGCCGCGCAACGAGTGGCCCGGCGGCAAGGTGGAGCGCCGTGACGACAGCTATGGCAAGTGGTACCGTGAGGTGGTGGCCGAGACCGGCGTGACGTTCATCGACATGCACAACATCAGTGCCGACTTCCTCGACAAGAAGTTTGCCGTCAAGCGCCTGCCCGAGGACAAAGAGCAGGCCAAGGCACGCATAGCAGCCATCAAGGAGAAGGCTGGCCTCTACTTCAAGAAGGACCACACCCATGCCTCGAAGCTTGGTGCCCAGATAAACGCCCAGTCGTTTGCCAAGGGCTTGAAGCTGAGCGGGCTGCCGTTGGCAAAATGTCTGAAGAAGTAAACCCGGGGCGAGCCGGCGATTGTCACAAGAATAACTAATTAACCCAAACCATCAAGCTTATGATTCGTAGAACTTATACCGCCATTGCAGGGCTGTGCCTGGCCCTTCAGCTGATGGCAGCCCCAGTGACCCCTGAGGGCGCTCGCCGCTTAGCGGCACAGTTTGTAACCTCGCAAATGGCATGGGCACGTGGTGAAGCGCCCCATAGTGCACAGCTCACGGCAGTGCCGCTTGGCGACCTTGCCGCCGACAGACAGCTCTACGCCTTCAACATCGGCAGCGGCGAGGGCTTCGTCATCGTCAGCGGCGACGATGCCACTGAGAGCATCCTCGCCTATGCTGACCATGGCACCTTCAGCACCGAGGCCATGCCTGAGAACCTGCGTGCATGGCTGCGCGGCTATGCCGGGCAGGTCAGCTATGCAGCTGCACACTCCATCAGGAAAGCACAGCGCCAGAATGCCCCGAAGAAGTCCGTCGGCCAGTTGCTTGCCACGCAGTGGGATCAGACGGAACCCTACAATAACACCTGCCCTACAATATACTTGAACAACAAGCTGCAGCAGCCGGCCACGGGATGTGTGGCCACGGCAACCGCACAGCTGCTGTGCTACCATGGGCGTAAGATGGGCACACCGACGACCATCGCAAAGGCCATCCCTGCCTACGAGAGCAAAAAATGCGAGCTGTTCGGCTCATGGGCCAACGACGAGCACACCAGCCTGTACACGACCTACACGGTGGCTGAAAAGCCCGTACGCACCTTCGACTGGTTGAAGCTCAAGGACAAATATCCTGTTGCTGACGAGGCTGCCACTGAAGAGGTGGCCCGGCTGATGGAGTATGCCGGTGCCGCCGTGCAGATGCAATATAGCTCGTCGTCGAGCGCTGCAACGGAGAATGTGGCCAGGATGCTGCCCGTCTATTTCGGCTATGACGCTGACATCAAGACCATCTATCGTAACAACATGACCTATCAGGAATGGCTTGATGCCATTTATGCTGAATTGGCCACCAACGGACCGGTACTTGTCGGCGGACAGTCGCTCACGGGCGGGCACGCCTTTGTCATCGACGGATTCAGCACCGATGACTTCTTCCACGTCAACTGGGGGTGGGGCGGAACCTCTGACGGCTTCTACCGTCTGCAGGCGCTGACACCTGAGAGTCAGGGCACGGGAGGCTCAGACAGCGGCTACACCATGGACCTCAACGCCATAGTGAATGTCAAGCCCGTGGACGACGGCACCAGCCAGGCTGCTGACATGCGCCTGACGGTGACCAACTTGACGATAGAAAGTCCTTCTCCTTATTATAGGCATAATGATGGCAATTTCTATGAAAAGAATGGTAATACCCTTCGCCCTCTTATCGCAAAGTATGCTTATAGCAACAACACAGGGACTACTGCAAGCTTTGAATGGGGAACAGCCCTCTACCAGGGCGACGAGCTGGTGAAGCTATGCAAGGAGGACGGCGTGAATGACGACCTTGACAACGGCGCTGGCAGCTCAGGCTATTTCGGCACCACATTCGGCGAGGGCCTTTCCGACGGCACTTACCAGTATGTCCTCATCAGCCGCCCGAAGGGCAGCACGGAGTGGCAGAAGTGTATCGGCAGTGATGAGCACTATGTTGAGGTGACCATTAGCGGAGACGGAGATAACCTGACGCTGGTTAATGTAACCCACTCAGCGGAACTCGCTTCCACGACGGCTGCGCTCGTGGGCGAGGCAGTCATGGGCGAGCCTACGACAGTAAAGTTCCAGGTGGAAAACACCGGTGATGCCGACTTCACAGGCACGCTGAAGCTGATATGGCAGAATGGTAGCAGCAATGTCGCCCTGGCAGGAAAGACGGTGGACATCGCCGCAAGAGCAACGCCCGAGATTGAGTTCACGTTCACCCCCACGCAGGTGGGTGAGATGAGTCTCGTCCTCTGGGACAAGAAGGGCAACTGTATCACCAGCACGCCGCTGACGATTACTGTCGTGAACGGTGCTTCATCGACCACGGGCACACTCGGGCATGTCTCAACAGTACTGAAGAACGGGGCCGACGGCGAGGTGTTTGGCTATAGCGTTCAGGCATCGGTGACACTGTCAAATAGTGGCACCACGGCACACAGCAGCGGCATCAAGGTCATGCTGTTCAAGTGGGACAACGCGCATGGCGGCACTGGCACATCGGTGTCAGCAAAGACCTACGATGTGACAATCCCTGCAGGGGGGCAGGCGACATTCGACGTGGAGCTTGGCGGCATGGAGAAGGGTGGCTACTACTCCTTGGGCTATTACTACACGGACAATACAAAGATATATAACAGCATCAATTCCAACGGCACCTTTACGCCCGTCGACGCCATCACTGTCTACAAAGCTGAAGGCGCATGGGATGCAGTGAAGCAGTCGAGCAACGTGACGGTTCCGGCCGATGCCCTCGCCGTGGACCTCACAGCCTGCGATGCAAGCACCACTGTGACCCGCAACGGTAACCCGAATACGGTGTACATCGTTGGCGGCAACATGCCCGGTGGCCTTGAGGGCTGTAATGTCGTCAGCAACGGCGTGGCACAGACGCTGACACTCAGCGATGGCTTTGCCTTCTACACGCCCGTTACGTTTACGGCACAGACGGCCACCTACACCCGGCAGTTTGACAACGGTGCCGACGGCACTAATGGCTGGACCACGCTGGCGCTGCCCTTCGACGTGACGGAGGTGACGGCCGACGGGATTCAGATTGACTGGTTCCACAGTGCCACAGACACGGGCAAGAACTTCTGGCTGAAGACGTTCTGCGGCGATGACCCCTCAACGGTCTATTTCGACTTTGCCGACAAGATGGAAGCCAACACGCCGTATATCATCGCCGTGCCGGGCGACAAGTGGGGCAACAAGTGGAATCTCACCGGCAAGGACATCGTGTTCCACGGAACCGAGGTCACTGTGACCGCCAGTGCAAAGATTGCCCTCAGTGCCAGCAACTACCGCTTTGAGGGCACGACGGCGGACAAGGCCGTGACCGATGCCTACATACTCAACAGCGATGGCAATATGTTCGAGCTACAGGCCGCTGCCACCGTGGCTCCCTTCCGTGCCTGCTTCATGCCCTCCGACATGAAGGCGACCTACGCTTCGGTGCTGACCATCGGCAGTGGCAACACGACGACGGGCATTGGCGATGCTGAGCACATCAGCCAGCCGACGGTGGACGCAGCCATCTATTCCTTGGACGGCCGCCGCATTACGGAGCCGGCACATGGCATCTACATCAAGAATGGAAAGAAATATGTAAAATAGGAAACGGCCATGAAGAAAGAATATAACAGTCCGAACATCATTCTCACAACAGTAGTGACACCGCAACTGCTTGACGTCAGCGGACCGACGGCCAACGGGCAGGACGACCCAACCATTAAGAAGTCAAGGTATCGCAGAAACCGCGCTCAGTGGGAGGATGACGAAGACAACGAGGAATTTTAATATCCAATGATTGACAGGGCTACGGTAGACAAGATTCTCGATGCGGCGCGCATCGTGGATGTCGTGGGCGAGTTCGTGACGCTCCGCAAGAGCGGCGTGAACTATAAGGGACTATGTCCCTTCCACGACGACCGTAACCCGTCGTTCATGGTCTCGCCGTCCAAGAACATCTGCCACTGCTTTGTCTGCGGCAAGGGCGGCACGCCCGCCGGGTTCCTGATGGAGCATGAGCAGATGTCGTATCCCGAGGCCCTGCGCTGGCTGGCCAAGAAGTACAACATTGAAATCGTCGAGAAGGAGCTGACCGACGAGGAACGTGCCGCCCAAAGCGAGCGTGAGTCGATGTTCATCGTCAACGAATGGGCGCGCGACTGGTTCCACCAGACGCTGCTCAACGACCCCGACGGCGTGGCCATCGGCAAGCAGTATTTCCGCAGCCGCGGCATCCGTGACGACATCATCGAGAAGTTCCAGTTAGGCTATGCCCCGCAGCGGCGTGACGCGCTGTGCCAGGCAGCCCAGAAGGCGGGCTATAAGGCCGAGTTCCTGGTGAAGACGGGACTGTGCATAGAGAATGAGCGGGGCCTGTACGACCGCTATTCCGGCCGTGCCATCTTCCCATGGCTGAACGTCAGCGGCAAGGTGGTGGCCTTTGGCGGGCGTGTGCTCGACAGCCGGACGAAGGGCGTGGCACAGAAGTATGTCAACTCGCCCGACAGCGACATCTATCACAAGGAGCGCGAGCTGTATGGCATCTATCAGGCAAAGAAAGCCATTGTGAAGGAGGACCGTGTGTTCATGGTCGAGGGCTATACCGATGTCATCGCCATGCACCAGGCCGGTATCGAGAATGTGGTGGCCAACAGCGGCACGGCACTCTCCGAGCACCAGATTCATCTGTTGCGTCGCTTCACGCAGAACATCACCCTGCTGTACGACGGTGACGAGGCCGGCATCCACGCCGCCATGCGTGGTACCGACATGTTGCTGGCCGAAGACATGAATGTGAAGGTGCTGCTGCTGCCCGACGGCGACGACCCCGACAGCTTCGCCCGCAAGCACTCCACTGAGGAGCTGAGGAAGTATATTGATGAGAACCAGACGGACTTCATCGCCTTCAAGACACGCCTGACCGTGGAGAACATCGACGACCCGGTGAAACGCAGTGAGGGCATCAGTGGCATCGTGCAGAGCATCAGCGTCATCCCCAACCAGATTCTTCGCTCCACCTATCTGACTGACTTCGCCCGCCGCATAGGCATGAAGGAGCAGACACTCATAGCCGAGCTGAACAAGCGGGTGAGGAAAAGCCTCACCCCCAACCCCTCCCGCGGGGGGGAGGGGAGTATATACTCTCAAGGCGGAAACACTCTTACTAACTACTCTCAAGGCGGAAGCACTCTTACTAACTACTCTCAAGGCGGAGCACCCCTCAATAGCGAGAGAGGGACAGAACTATATACTCCCCTCCCCCCCGCGGGAGGGGCCGGGGGTGGGGCTGTTGGGGCTGTTGGGCCTGCCGGGGGTGGGGCTGTTGGGCCTGCTGTCGAGCTCTTGCTCCTCCGTGAGATTGTGCGCCATGGTGATGAGGTCATCTTCGACAATGTGGAGACCGACGATGGCGGCACGGTGTCGCTAACCGTGGCACAATATATCGACCTGGACCTCTCGCAGGATGAGCTGCAGTTCTCACAGCCCCTCTACCAGCAGATGCTTGCCGATGCCGTGGCACACAGTGGCGAGGCGGGGTGGAAGGCTGATGCCTTCTTCTGTGGCAGCAGCGACCCGCAGGTGAGCCAGTTGGCCACACGGCTGGTCATCGACCGTCACCAGCTGGGCGGACGCTTCGTCTTGGAAGAGCGCGAAGGCAGTCTGCGCCAGCGTGTGCAGCACCTGATTATGGACTTCCGGCTGGGGCTGATGGAGCAGCGCCTGAGGCTGATTCAGCAGCAGTTGCGACAGGCCAGCAACGACATGGAGCATACCATACAGCTGCTGAAAGAGCATAAGGAGACAAAGGAGATTCGCGACATGCTCGCCAAGAAACTGGGAACTGACATATTGTAACGCTTTATAGCCTGCGCCACAGGCAAGCACCAACAAGCGCAACAGGATATTAAGAATTAAGCATTAAGCATTAAAGAGATGTATTATATACAGAAAAGAATAGAGATATCGGCCAGCCACAGCCTGAAGGTGGACTACGAGAGCAAGTGCACACATCTGCACGGGCATAACTGGATTATCACCATCTATTGCAAGGCCAAGGAGCTGGACCAGAATGGCATGGTGGTTGACTTCACGCATGTGAAGCGCAAGATTAAGCATGCGCTGGACCACCAGAACCTGAACGACGTGCTGCCCTTTAACCCTACGGCGGAGAACATTGCGCGCTGGTGCGTGGAACAGGTCCCGCAGTGCTACAAGGCCACGGTGCAGGAGAGCGAGGGCAACATTGCATGTTACGAGGAGGACTAAAGACTACAGACCAGCGATGTTGAGGGTGAATGACATATTCTACACGCTGCAAGGCGAGGGGCGCAACACCGGACGTGCGGCGCTGTTCGTGCGCTTTGCCGGTTGCAACCTGCGTTGCCCGTTCTGCGATACTGAGTTCGACAGCTATACAGAGATGCCCCCCGACGACATCGTGGACCGTCTGGCAGCCCTGCTCACTCCCCCTGTCACCCCCCTGCCGCTGGTGGTGCTGACAGGCGGTGAGCCAACCCTGCAGGTGGACGAGCCGTTCATTGACCTGCTGCACCGTCACGGCTATGAGGTGGCCATGGAGAGCAATGGCACCCGTCCGGCCCCGCGCAACATCGACTGGCTGACGGTGTCGCCGAAGGGCAGCGGTGAGAGACAAGCGGTGAGAGGTGAGAGAATGCCCGACGAGTTGAAGATTGTCTTCGACGAAAGCACCGACCCCGAATCGTTCCTTCCGCCTCTCACCTCTCACCACACACCCCTGTTGTACCTTCAGCCCTGTGACACCGGCGATGCCGGGCGCAACGCAGACATCATGCGGCGCTGTGTAGCCTATATCAAGAGCCATCCGCAGTGGCGCCTCTCCCTACAGACCCATAAACTCATAGGAATAGAATAATCACTCCTAACTCCTCACACACATTGAGCGTCCTTGGCCTTCTCTACCTGTTGTCACGGCTGATAGCCATCCTTGCTATCATCCATGTGGTGCTGGACAACCGCCAGCCGGCAAAGACCATGGCCTGGGCTCTCGTCATCTATTTCCTGCCCATCTTCGGCGTCGTTGCCTATATCTTCTTCGGCGTCAACCGGCGCAAGGAGCGTTTCATCAGCCGGCGTTCCATGGACATGCTGAAAAGGCGCTCCATGCTCGAGTTCATTGAGCAGGGCCTCATGCACTTGCCGGCTGAATACGAGACCACCATCAACCTGTTCTCGCGACAGAGCTTCTCCATGCCCTTCTTCAACCGGCAGACCGAGATTCTCACCAGTGGCTACGACTTCTTTCCCCGGCTGCTGCGCGACATTGCTGCAGCTCGCAGCCACATCCATGTCGACATGTATATCATTGAGGACGATGCCCTGGGTCAGCTTGTCAGCGATGCCCTCATCAGCAAGGCCCGTCAGGGCGTCGAGGTGCGTCTCATCTATGATGGCGTAGGCTGCTTCAAGGTCAAGAAGCGTTTCTTTGAGCGCATGCGTGAGGGTGGCGTCGATGCTGAGCCGTTCATGCCCGTCCACTTCCCCCGCTTCACCAGCAGGATGAACTATCGCAACCATCGCAAGATTGTAGTCATCGATGGCCGTGTGGGCTATATCGGTGGCATGAACATTGCCTTGCGCTATGTGAAGGGATGGAAGAAAAAGAAAACGGAACGCGGGAAGGATGGCAGTGGCTGGCGTGACACCATGCTGCGTGTGGAGGGAGGCGCCGTCAACGGCTTGCAGCAGATGTTCCTGATGGACTGGTTCTTTGTTGACCGCACCCTGCTCTCAGACCGCAAATACTACACCAAGCCCGACAGCGAAGGTGGCCTGATGCAGACGGTGACCAGCGGTCCTGTGGGGGCCTATCCTGAAATCATGCAGGGCTACCTGGGCATCATCATGTCAGCCCGTCGCTATGTCTATTTTGAGACACCCTATTTCCTGCCACCTGACACGGTGCTCTTGGCCATGAAGACCGCTGCCGCTGCCGGTGTCGACGTGCGTCTGCTGGTGCCTCGCAGCAACGATGCCCTCTTTGTCGAGTGGGCCAGCCGCAGCTATCTGCGCGAGGCTGCTGAGGCCGGCATCAAGGTCAGCCTCTACGAGGGTGGCTTCCTCCACTCAAAGCTCATGGTGAGCGACGATGCCGTGTGCACCTGTGGCTCCACCAACCTTGACTTCCGCTCCTTTGAAAACAATTTCGAGGCCAATGCCTTTGTCTATGACGTTGATCTGGCCCAGCGCATGCGCGATGTCTACCTTAATGACGAAAAGCGGTCGGTGCCCTTGACTTCGCTACCCGACCGCATTTCGCCTTCGTTCCTCCAGCGCATGTGGGACTCCCTCACCAGGCTCTTCTCACCGCTGCTATAACCTTCTGTGGCTGCATCACTGCCCCTTGAACTGGCGCAGCTTCTGGTCCCAGTAGCTGCGCAGGTCGCTCCAGCGATAGTAGGGGAAGCTGACGGGCGTCACGGGCAGTGCCGCCTCGCGCTCGTTCAGCAGCGCCTTCACCAGGATGTCGCCCTCGCCCTTCTTTGGCTTGTAGAACACCAGCTGGATGTTGCATGCCATGGGGAAAATCTTGTAGTTCTGCCAGTGGCGGTCCAGCTGTTCCATGTCCTTCACCACGACGGCGCACGAGTCCAGCTCCATGAGGCAGGCCAAGGGCATGACACACACCTCGTGGCCGAAGCGCAGTGTGGCCTGCGGCTTTCCCAGCGCCACGCAGGTGTCGGCCGTGTGGATGATGTTCTCCAGGAGGTTCAGCTGTGAGAAGGGCATGATGCTGCCCGTATAGGGCGATGGGCCATAGTTCTGGTACCATCCCACGTTCTGTATGCGCCACATGTCGTAAATCTCGTCCTTGATGAACAGGTGCAGCAGGTCGGGGGCGTCATCGTGGCTCTGCATGTTGATGGCCACCTCAAACAAGTGGCGCATCAGCCGGTCCGTCTCAATGCTGTCCTTGGCCCACTGCGTGTCGTTGAAGAGCACGCTGGTAAGCCGCTCGGGATGTGTGTGCGCCCGTCTGAAGTCCTCTTCTACCTGTCGGCCCTTGCCGCCGTTCTCCTTCACGCGTCCTTCCCAGTCTTGGTTCAGATAGTATTGCAGAGCGTTGCTCACGTCGTTGTGTATGCGCGCAGTGGCGTTGGCTGCCATCAGTTCCTCACATTCCGCCACCATGGAGAGGATGCAGCGGTTCACGGTGGTGGAGCGTGCATCGATGGCCACACCCTTTGTCAGGAAAATCTCGGGGAAGTGCTCGGTCAGTCGCCGCCCGATGCCGTGATGCTGTCGCTCGCCCACAGTGGTGAGGTCGCCCAGCCGTTTGTAGGTTGTCTTGTTAAACAGCTCTGCGCGGCGCAGCGTCTCCTCGCCCTCGCGTGTCAGTTTCCCCTGTGCGCGTGCCTTGCGCAGCGGTCGTATGACACGCTCGTAGTCATCGCGCCCAATGAGCCAGCGCGAGCCGTGCCGCCCGTAGTGTGTCAGGTAGAAAGGCTCGTAGCCCTTCGGTGCCTTCGTGTAGCGGAAATCGGGCAGCTGCCGGTTGTAGTCCAGGTAGTTGGAACCAGCCAGCCAGGGGTTGGCGTCGATTTCCTGGCGAGCAGTCTGTGCTAAGGTTGCCGTGGTCATGGCCATGGCCAGCACTGTCAGTGCAAAAAGTCTCTTCATAGTTAGTCGGGATGATGGTTTAGAGTGCAAATATACGAGAATTATTTCAATTGTCACACTCTTTTGTGAAAAAATCTGCCTAAAAGTGTGAAGAATAGGAAAACTTTTCGTATCTTTGCCTCATCATTTTCACCTAAAGCATTAAATGGTATAGCATCATGGGACAGAAAAAAGGAGGCGGGCGTTACTCCAAGCGCCAAGTGGCTGATGCCGTGCAAGCTTTGTTCCAGGCCCATCCTGGCGAGGCTCTCAGTTTTAAGTATATCTTCAAGGCACTTAAGCTCAACACTCATCCGGCAAAGATGTTGGCCGTGGACGTGATGGAAGAGATGGCCTGGGACGACTACCTGAGCAAGGTTGACAACAGCACCTATCGGCTGAACCTGAAGACGCAGGTGCAGGAAGGTACCTTCATCCGCAAGGCCAACGGCAAGAACTCGTTTCTGCCCGATGACGGCGGCAAGCCCATCTTTGTCAGCGAGCGCAATTCAAAGTCGGCCATGGGTGGCGACCGTGTGCGCGTGGCCCTGATGGCCCGTCGGCAGAACCATATCAAGGAGGCCATTGTCACCGACATCCTGGAGCGCAAGCACGACCAGGCCGTGGGCATCCTGCAGGTGGAGAAGGACTATGCGTTCCTCATCACCGAGGGCAACATCTTCGCACAGGACATCCTTATCCCGAAGAAGAAGCTGAAAGGTGGCAAGACGGGCGAGAAAGCCGTGGTGAAGATTACGCAGTGGCCCTCTGAGGAGTCGAAGAACCTCGTCGGCGAGGTCATCGACGTGCTTGGCGAGCAGGGCGACAACAATGTAGAGATGCATGCCATCCTGGCTCAGTATGGTCTGCCCTACAAGTACCCGCAGCGTGTGGAGGAGGCTGCCAACAAGATTGATGCCACCATCACTCCCGAGGAGATTGCCCGCCGCGAGGACTTCCGCGATGTGCTGACCTTCACCATTGACCCGGCTGATGCGAAGGACTTCGATGATGCACTGAGCATCAGAAGCCTTACCCCCAACCCCTCTCCCAAGGAGAGGGGGGATGAGGCCCTCTATGAAGTGGGTGTCCATATTGCCGACGTCAGCCACTATGTCACCGAAGGCAGCATCATCGACCGTGAGGCACAGCAGCGTGCCACCAGCGTCTATCTGGTTGACCGCACCATACCCATGCTGCCCGAGCGGCTCTGCAATTTCATCTGTTCCCTCAGGCCCGATGAGGAGAAGCTGTGCTACAGCGTCATCTTTGAGATGGATGCCGAGGCGAACATCAAACGCTGGCATCTGGCCCATACCGTCATACGCAGCGACAGGCGCTTTGCCTACGAGGAGGTAGACCAGATTCTTAGTTCCAACAGCCCCACCCCCGACCCCTCCCGCGGGGGGGAGGGGAGTATATACTCTCAAGGCGGAAATGACGCGGCAAAACTATCTACTCCCCTCCCCCCCGCGGGAGGGGTTGGGGGTGGGGCTTTACGCCTGCTGAGCAACATGGCCCAGAAACTGCGTGAGCGCCGCTTCCAGAACGGAGCAGTGAAGTTCGACCGCGAAGAACTGCACTTCGACATCGACGAGGACGGCAAGCCCACACGCTGCTTCTTCAAGAAGTCGACGCTGGCCACGCAGCTCATTGAAGAGTTCATGCTCCTGGCCAACCGCACCGTAGCCGAATATATCGGCAATATCAAGGCACAAACCTCAAGCCCCAAGTCTCAAACCAAGGCGAAGACCTTCGTCTATCGTGTCCACGACCAGCCAGACCCGCAGAAGCTGGAGACCCTTCGTGTGGCCCTGGCTCCCTTTGGCTACAAGGTGAAGACCAGCGGCACCCGTGGTGCCATCTCGCGCGGACTGAACAAGCTGATGACCGAGGCCGAGGGCCGCCGTGAGCAGAAGCTGGTGGAGACGCTGACCCTGCGTGCGATGATGAAGGCCAAATACTCTACGCACAACATCGGGCACTATGGCCTGGCATTCGACTACTATACTCACTTCACATCGCCCATCCGTCGCTATCCTGACACCATGGTGCACAGGCTGCTGACGCGCTATCAGGACGGTGGGCGCTCAGCTAATCAGGAGCACTATGAGGAGCTGTGCGAGCATAGCAGCGAGATGGAGCAGACGGCCCAGAATGCCGAGCGCGACAGCATCAAGTACAAGATGGTGGAGTTCATGGCCGACAAGGTGGGGCTGGAGTTTGATGCCCACATCAGCGGCGTGCAGAGCTATGGCATCTATTGCGAGATTGACGAGAACCACTGCGAGGGCCTTGTCGGCATGCACGACCTGGACGGCGACTACTATGAGTTCGACGAGAAGAACTACCAGCTCGTGGGGCGCCGCCACCACCGCAAGTATCAGCTGGGCGATGCCGTCCGCATCAAAGTGGCCCGTGCCAACATAGAGCGGCGCCAGCTGGACTTCGTGCTTGCTGATTGATTTGAGATTTGAGAATTGAGATTTGACTTCTCACCTCAGAAAAGGGATCAATAACCACTTAAATAAAATATGTATATGAAGACAATGAAAACATTTGGCCTGCTGCTCCTCGGTGTAGCTGTGCTGGCAGGTTGTAAACAGAAAGAAGGCAGTGCTGAAGACGAGGGCAACGCCCTGACGTTAGAGTACTTCGCTTTCCAGGAGGAAGAGGATGGCCCGTGGGGCTTGATGGCTACCGATGGCACCGTGTTGGTGAAGCCCAAGTTCAACGGTTACATGTCGTGTGTGGTGAACGACCGCTTCTATGTGCAGGAAGATGATGTGTACACCATCTATACTGCTGATGAGCGGCCTAAGAAGATTGGCACCTACAAAGAGTGTGGCAGCTTCGTCAGTGACCTGTGCCCTGTGCAGGACATGAACGACAATATCTTCTACATCGACAAGGACGGCAAGAAAGTCTTCGACCTCACTGAGATTGACGGCAAGACCGTGACCGGTGCCTTCAACTTCTTCTGTGGTCGTGCCATGGTCTGCCTTGATGGCACTACATGGGGCTACATCGACGAGAATGGCGACACGGCCATCCCCTTCAAGTTTGCTGATGCCTGGAACTTCAACGATGACGTGGCCATTGTCTACATAGACAACCCCACCTACGAGGAAGGCGACATGGGCAAGTGGGCCGTCATCGATACCGATGGCAACAAGCTCTTCACCAAGCGTTTCAGCGATGTCAAGCCCAGCGAGTTCCGCTATGCTGACGGTTTGTTAGAGGTCACTGACGCTAATGATAACTACATGCTCATTGACAAGAATGGCAATGTTGTGCAGAAGATGAAGGAGGGCTGCTTCACCAACTATATCCACGACGGCATCTTCACTGTCTATAACAATCAAACGGAGAAAACGGGTCTGATGGACAAGGAGGGCGAATGGATTATACGGCCCAAGTTCCAGGCCATGAGCTTCAATGGCAGTCTGCTGGTATGTGCTGAGGAGGATGAGCAATACTCGCTCTACAACATGGACGGCGAGAAGATTGCCAAGCTGCCTCATGGCTATGTCAACCTCTTCGAAAAGGAGTTCAAGGACAGCGACAGCTACCTGCTCGTGGGTTCATGGGAAGATGGCTATCAGCTGGTGGACTCAGAGGGCAACGTGGTGGACACTGATTACGCAATCCACGGCTACAACACTGGCTACAACTGGGGCTTCATGGTCAGCACTGGTGACGAAGAGTATTATGAAGAGGAATATGATGAGGACTATGAAGAGGCCGACTCTATCATGTAAGACTACGACGGCAGCGGCTTCTAATAGCCCCTTCCCCCCAGGGGAGGAAAGCCCCGCACCACTACTCCCTCCCCGTCAGGGGAGGGCTTTTTGTTATCCGAAGTACTCGCCGTCGCCATGCTCTTGGTCATAGCTGGAGCCGTCGAAGCAGTGGGTGCAGACGTGTTCCTTGGGCAGGCCGATAGACTCGATGAGGTCCTCAATGTGGGCAAACTTCAGCGATGTCAGCCCCAGGCGGCGCCCAATCTCTGCCACCATGCGCTGATACTGTGGCGAGTCGGTCTGTGAGTATTTGTCCAGGTTTGACTTGTCGTCGCCTTCAAAGTCGCGTATGATTTGTCGGGTGATGTACTCCAGGTCCGTCTTCGACTGCGTGAAGCCGATGAAGGGACAGCCGTAGACCAGTGGCGGACAGCTGATGCGCACGTGAATCTCGCTGGCACCGTTGTCGAAGAACTCCTTCACGTTGTCGCGCAGCTGCGTGCCACGCACGATGCTGTCATCGCAGAACACCACGCGCTGGCCCTTCAGCAGTGCCTCGTTGGGGATGAGCTTCATCTTTGCCACCAGGCGACGGCGGCTCTGGTCGCTGGGTGTGAACGAGCGGGGCCATGTGGGCGTGTACTTCAGCACGGCGCGCTTGTAGGGGATGCCGCTGCCCTGTGAATAGCCCACGGCCATGCCGACGCCTGAGTCGGGGATACCGCACACCATGTCGGCCTCCACATCGTCTTTCTCGCCCATCATGCGGCCGTTCTTCTCGCGCACCGCCTCGGCGTTGATGCCTTCGTAGCACGAGGTGGGGAAGCCATAGTAGACCCAGAGGAACGAGCATATCTGACAGCGTGTGAACGGCGACTGCAACACCTCCATGCCGTCGGCCCGCAGCTTTACAATCTCGCCCGGCCCTACGTCGCGCACGGTCTTGTAGCCCAGGTTGGGAAAGCTGGTGCTCTCGCTGCTGGCAGCGTATGCCTGTATGTACTCGTCGGTGCCGATGGGCGACAGCTGGTGCACCTCTTTCCTGCCGATGACGATGGGCGTACGGCCCAGGAAGTCGCGTGCGGCAATGATGCCGTCCTCCGTCAGGATGAGCATTGAGCAGGAACCCTTTATCTTGTGGTACACACGGTTGATGCCGTCCACGAAGCTGTTGCCCATGTTGATGAGCAGGGCCACCACCTCAGTCTGGTTCAGCTTGTTGGCGCTCTGCTCGCTCAGGTGCATGCGCTGGGCCAGCAGCTCGTCGGCTATCTCGCGCAGGTTGTTGATTTTTGCCACCGTCACCACAGCATAGCGCCCTAGGTGAGAGTTGATGATGATGGGCTGTGGGTCAGTGTCGCTGATGACGCCTAAGCCCTGATGCCCCTTGAACTCGTGCAGCTCATCTTCGAACTTTGACCGGAAATAGTCGCGTTCCAGCGAGTGGATGCTACGTGAGAACCCTTTGTCAGGGTCGAAGGTGACGAGACCTGCACGGCGCGTGCCAAGATGAGAGTTGTAGTCGGTACCGTAAAACAAGTCGTTTACGCAGTCCCGGGAGCTGATGGTGCCAAAAAATCCGCCCATAGATGAGTGTTTATGTCGTTTGAGGTTGCAAAGATACTAAATGCGCCGCGAAACGCCAAATTTTTTTCTCTAAAGAAATGTCATCAGGGCAGATTTCTTGTCCTATTTAATCCTCAGGTGGGTGCAGCCTTCGGGCATTGCTGCCGGATGGGGGACATTCGGCGTGGTAATCAGGCTGGTGAAGACGGCAATCTTCTCTGCCTTTTCATCGCCCTGCCCGTCGGCGTTGCGCTTCATCGGATGACCCTCGGGCAGAATGTAGTCACCCACCACGACATAGTGGTTCGTGGGACACGACTTGCCCCGCTTCAGGTCTTGGCGGTTGGTGTCATAGTTCAGGTGTCCGGCCGTCACGCTCGGCTTGATGAGCTTGTTGATGGGCACGTTCATGTTGAACTGAAGAAAGGCGGGGACGTCAAGGTCGAACATGGAGCGCACCGTCGGGATGCTCTCCTGGAACACCCAGTCATAGAGGAAGGCGGCACGGGTGCTGGTAATGTTGTACTGATACTCGATGATGCTGCCGGCTTCAACGTCGGGCACCTCTACGTGCAGCACCATATAGTTGTCGTCGACGCGCTCCTTGACAAAGTTGCTGGTGTTGATGCTCCGCTTCACCACCTTTCCCTTCTCGTTCTTGCTGAAGACCTTAATCTTCAGGTCTGACAATTCGTCAGCACTGATGAACTTGTCATCGTTCAGGCTATAATAAGTAATGTCAATATTGGCATGCTTGGCACCCTCGGGCTTCAGAATCTTGGTGCGCAGCTTGAACTGATAGTTGACCAGGATGTTACCCTCGTCAATCTGGTTCTTGCCAAAGTCCTGCAGGTTGTCTATGCCGAAGTCGGATGACTGAGTGTTGTTCGACACCTGGTCGGTCAGCTGATAGGTGGCCGTCATCGACTTGTACAGGATGATGGCGTCGGCACCGATGGCATCGCCCCAGCCCACAAAGTCCCATTCCATGCTCGACGGCTTGCCGAACTTCTCGTTAGGTAGCTGGGCCATGGCCATGCTGGCGCTGAATGTGAGTGTCAGTAACAACAATACTCTCGTCCAAATGGTTCTCATAGTAATATGTGTTATTAAGTTAGACCTTGCTCCTGACGGAGCTTACCTCTCTGTGATTAGACGCAAAAACCGTGCCACCGTTTAATCTGTTGGCATCATTTCGTTATAAAACACTGCCTCAACTTGAATAATCGGCGCAAAGACTTGCACCATTCGCAATTTCTTCGTACCTTTGTGCGCAAAACAAACAACATGTTTTCGCTATGAAAAATCTACTAAAGAAGCTGTTCTTGGTTGCTGCCCTGTCAGCTGCCACGACAGCCGGTGCCGCCACTGACGGCGTGAAGCCCGGCACGTTCACCGTCGGCGACAAGACATTCCTGCTGAACGGCGAGCCTTTCATCGTGAAGGCTGCCGAAGTGCATTACCCACGTATTCCCAGACCCTACTGGGAGCACCGCATCAAGATGTGCAAGGCCCTGGGCATGAACACCGTGTGCATCTACATCTTCTGGAACATCCATGAGCAGCAGGAAGGACAGTTCGACTTCTCAGGCAACAACGACGTGGCCGAGTTCTGCCGCCTGGCACAGAAGAACGGCATGTATGTCATCGTGCGTCCCGGACCCTACGTCTGCGCCGAGTGGGAGATGGGCGGTCTGCCCTGGTGGCTGCTGAAGAAGAAGGACATACGCCTGCGCGAGCGCGACCCGTACTTCATGGAGCGCGTGAAGATTTTTGAAGAGAAGGTGGGCGAGCAGCTGGCTCCGCTGACCATCCAGAATGGTGGCCCCATCATCATGATTCAGGTGGAGAACGAGTACGGCTCCTACGGTGAGGACAAACCCTACGTCAGTGAGATAAGGGACTGCCTGCGGGAAATCTACAAAGCCTCCCCAAGCCCCTCCAAAGGAGGGGATGTTAAGTCACATAATACTATTGACAATTCCGTGACTAACCAAACACCCCCTCCTTCGGAGGGGCTTGGGGAGGCTTCTTTGCTCCTCTTCCAGTGCGACTGGTCGTCTAACTTCGAGAAAAACGGACTCGACGACCTGACGTGGACGATGAACTTCGGCACCGGCGCCAACATCGACCAGCAGTTCCGCCGCCTGGGCGAGCTGCGCCCTAACGCTCCGAAGATGTGCTCCGAGTTCTGGAGCGGATGGTTCGACAAGTGGGGAGCCCGCCACGAGACGCGCCCCGCCAAGGCCATGGTCGACGGTATGGACGAGATGCTGTCGAAGGGCATCAGCTTCTCGCTCTACATGACCCACGGCGGCACCAGCTTCGGCCACTGGGCCGGCGCCAACTCTCCCGGCTTCGCCCCCGACGTGACCAGCTACGACTACGACGCCCCCATCAACGAGTATGGCCAGGCCACCCCGAAATACTACGAGCTGCGTGAGATGATGCAGCGCTATAGCGACAAGAAGCTGCCCGCCGTGCCCAAGCCCGCAGCACCCATCATCACCGTTCCGAAGTTTGAGCTCAACGAGTATCAGCCCCTGCTGATGGGAGCTGGTGGCGAAGGCGAGGATCGCATCAAGACCTTCGAGGAGGTTGGCATGGGATGGGGCATGATGATGTATTCCACCACGCTGCCTGAGATTCCAGTGAAGAGCCTGCTCACCGCTGAGGTGCACGACTTTGCACAGGTGTTCATCGATGGTAAGTATGTAGGCAAGATTGACCGCGTGAAAAATGAGAAGTCGCTGCTGTTGCCCGCCGTCAGGAAAAATGCGCGTATTGATATCCTGGTTGAGGGCATGGGCCGCATCAACTTCGGTCGTGCCATCAAGGACTTCAAGGGCATCATCGGCAATGTCACCTTCACGGCAGAGATTGACAACAACGAGGTGGTCTTGACGCCTCGCATCTGGAATAACGTGCTGATTCCTGACGCATACGACAATGCCGTGCAGGCTTTCTCGCTGGGCACCATCGCACGTGAGAATCCTACGGACCTTGAGACCAAGCGTGGCTACTACCGTGGCTACTTCAACCTGCAGAAGGTGGGCGACACCTTCCTGAACTTCGAGACATGGGGCAAGGGACAGGTATGGGTCAATGGCCACGCCATGGGCCGCATCTGGTCGATTGGCCCGCAGCAGACACTCTATGTCCCCGGCTGCTGGCTGAAGAAGGGGAAGAACGAAATCATCGTCCTCGACATCGTCGGCCCGAAGGAGGCTGTTGTCTGGGGACAGGCTGAGCCCGAGCTGAACAAGCTGCAATTAGAGAAGTCGAACAAGCACAACAACATCGGCGACAAGCCCGACCTGAACTCGCAGACGCCCGTCGCGTTCAGTGCTGGCAATGGCTCAGCCGTTGCAACCGCCGCCCCCGGCAACGGATGGCAGACCTTCTTCTTTGAAAATGATGTCAAGGGACGCTACATTGCCATCGAGGTGCTCTCTACACAAAAAGACAACGACCGCGCCGCCATAGCTGAGCTCTACCTGCAGAATCCTGGCGGACGTCGCATCAGCCGCGAGGCATGGACCTGCAAGTATGCCAACAGCGAGGAGGAGAACGGCAACCATACCGGCGACAAGGTCTTCGACCTGCAGGAGAGCACCTACTGGCAGACGGAGCGTGCCGCACAGACGCCGCACCTGTTTGTCATCGACCTCGGCAGCGAGCAGACCATTAGCGCACTTGAATATCTGCCACGTGCCGAGCAGGGCGCACCCGGCAGCATCAAGGACTTCAAGGTCTACGTCTATTAACTTCTAACTCCTAACTCCAACAATGGTTTACAAATATGACTTTCTGATTATCGGTGCTGGCGTGGCTGGCATGAGCTATGCACTGAAGGTGGCACGCGCCAAGAAAGGGTCTGTGTGCCTCATCTGCAAGACAAGCCTCGACGAGGCCAACACCAGCTTTGCACAGGGTGGCGTGGCCAGCGTCACTAACCTGGCCGTCGACAACTTCGACAAGCACATCGAGGACACCATGATTGCCGGCGACTATATCAGCGACCGCGCTGCCGTGGAACAGGTGGTGCGCATGGCGCCTGAGCAAATCAAGGAGCTGGTGCAGTGGGGCGTCAACTTCGACAAGAAGGACGACGGCTCCTTCGACCTGCACCGCGAGGGCGGACACTCGGAGTTCCGCATCCTACACCATGCCGACGACACGGGCGCCGAGATTCAGCGCGGCTTGATGGAGGCCGTTAGAAACAATCCCGACATCACCGTGAAGGAGAACCACTTCGCCGTGGAAATCATCACGCAGCACCACATGGGCGTGCGCGTCACACGGCGCTCGCCTAACATCAAGTGCTATGGTGCCTACGTCCTCAACCCTGAAACGGAGAAGGTGGACACCTATCTGAGCAGGGTCACAGTAATGTGTACGGGCGGCTGCGGTGCCGTCTACCTGACCACCTCGAACCCTGTCATCGCTACCGGCGACGGCATTGCCATGGTCTATCGTGCAAAGGGCACCGTCCAGGACATGGAGTTCGTACAGTTCCACCCCACGGTGCTGCATAATACAAAGGAGACGCACCCCGCCTACCTCATCACCGAGGCCATGCGCGGCTACGGCGGCATACTGAAGCTACCCAACGGCGAGACGTTCATGGAGAAGTATGACGCCCGTCTCTCATTGGCTCCACGCGACATCGTGGCACGTGCCATCGACAAGGAGATGAAGATTCACGGCCTGGACCATGTGTGTCTCGACGTGACGCACAAGGACCCGGAAGAGACACGACACCACTTCCCCAACATCTACCAGAAGTGCCTCTCCATGGGCATCGACATCACCACCGACTACATCCCAGTGCGCCCCGCAGCCCACTACATGTGCGGCGGCATCAAGGTGGACCTCAACGGGCAGACGTCAATAGAACGCCTCTACGCCCTCGGTGAGTGCTCGTGCACTGGCCTGCACGGCGGCAACCGTCTGGCATCCAACTCGCTCATAGAGGCTGTTGTCTATGCTGACACGGCTGCTAAGGACTCACTGAGGCATGTCGACCTTTACGACTTTAACGAGCAGGTGCCTGAGTGGAATGATGAGGGAACGATGACCAACGAGGAGAAGGTGCTCATCACACAGAGCGTGAAAGAGGTGAACCAGATTATGTCCAACTATGTCGGCATCGTGCGCTCAGACCTGCGCCTGCACCGTGCCTGGGACCGTCTTGACATGCTCTACGAGGAGACGGAGCGTCTCTTCAAGCGTGTGAAGGCATCGAAGGACATCTGCGAGCTGCGTAACATGATTAACGTGGGCTACCTCATCACCCGCTTTGCACTGGAGCGTAAGGAGAGCCGAGGTCTGCACTACACCATCGACTATCCCGTACACGCCTACGACAAGAAGGACTGACAGTAGGTGTAGCTTACGCGCGCGCGTATAAGCGAAAAGTGTTCAGGTGCTTGCACCTGCTTGCACCTGACATGGACAGGCGCTATCCCAGGTGCAAGTAGGTGCAACCGCAGGTGCAAGTAGGTGCAAGTAAATGCGATTTTGTAACATATTGACTTGCAAGTGGTTGCAAAGTAGGTGCAAGTAGGTACAAGCACCTGGCATTGTTTCGCTTACACGCGCGCGCACGCGAGAAAAGTCGCGATTGATGACAGCCAGGCATTGAGTTATGCTCGCCAGGCATGGAGATAATTCAGCCAGGCATGGAGATAATTCAGCCAGGCATTGAGTTATGCTCGTAAAGTGCCGCTTTATTGTTTGTAAAGTGCCGCTTTATGCTCCAATTCTCTCGAGAATTTATCCAAAAAGCGCGGTATCATCGTTATCAAAAGCCCATTGGCTGTGCCCAGGTGCACGTAGATGTCCCTGCAGGTGCACGAAAAAACACGTTGGAGCACCAACTAACCGCTTGCAAGTCAGACCGCTAATAGTCAGAGGTGCACTTGGTGCACCTCTTTTTCTGCTTCCCATATTTCTGTATAGTTTGTGCGAGACATATCCTCCAACTTCCCACCCCATTGACATTGACTCATTGTTAACAACACGTATAACCCTTTTCCGATGAGTTGCAATGATCCTGTCTTGTTGATGGCATTGTCTGGGCGAAGTTGTTGGGTGCAATATGTTCGGGGCGAGGGATTCCCACTTTTAGCACATCACGTAGCGTATATTTGTCCCATTGATGCACGACGGTCTCATGGATACAAAATAGTACTTCGTTGATATCTTTCGTTTTGTGTAATATCTCCATGTGGTGCGAGAAACTGATGCCAAGGAATTCATCACGAACATTTTCGCTCGCCGTCGGCGACCATTTTGCAAAGAAAAATGGTCATATACAATAACAGCCTGTGTGTTAGACTCTTCCAAATCGGTCGCCATTGGCGATCGATTTATATAACGGCTCCAAAAATCTGCGAATGTGCGCATCTTTTTGATGCAGATTTCTCCACTTCTCGTATTTCTTGTCGTTTAGACATTGCTCTATTCTATCTTGTATCTGTTCCATTATTAGTTGTTACTATATTTTCCAGTTGTCTGTAGTCCTATCGAAATATTTTATAATGTCCTCGTTCCCTTCCTCTTGGGTGAAAGTCGCAGCAAGATGAGTAGTGGCTCTGGAAATACCAACATATAGATACCTCCTCATAATATCTAACGAGCAATCTTCCAATGCTGTATCTATATCATAGAAAAACACAACTTCAAATTCCATTCCTTTGACTTCTGAAATTCTGAACACTCGAACAGCCTTAGTATTTGGTGCAGTCCTATTTTCAGAGCAATCGTATATCTGGATACCATTAAGATAGTCTTGATCGTTTATTAAATCAACGAGTTCTTTAATATTTACGTCATCGCCAACGAAAATAGCTACTGATGGCATGCTTTCATCGTATGTCTTATAGACTTCAATAATACGCTTTGCAATCCATTCTGCCTTCTCTTCTTCATCATCTGAAATAAAACAAAGCGGAGCAGGTTCATTGTCCGATCTTTCTTTAGTTGTAGTATAAGGAGCCTCCACCTTCAAATCATCAAAGTACATTTGCTTTGACATATCAAGCAACGAGGGCAATTGGCGATAGGATGTCTTCAGCTCATATACTTCCAACTTAGGAAGTATGGATTTATTGAGTTGATTCCAGTTCTTTATGCCATTATCATTTAATCCTTGCATGATGTCACCACATAAAGTCAATGTTGAATATTCATAATGGCAGAATGACGTCATAAAGTAATAATCGATAATAGAATAGTCTGTAGCCTCGTCTATTCCAATGACAGGTTTAACGTTCTCTTTATAGGCTTCCACATATTTATTTTTCATGCCGTTGAAGCGTACATGAGATTTCTTATACATTCCAAGTAGCATATTGTTGATGAAGCCTACTATTAGTTCGAGTTCTTCTGGATGAATACGTTTGCCTCCGTCCTTCTTTTGAATCTTCTCAAGAAGTTTTTTATTAAACAGATTACTTCCTATCTCAATTTGCCTCTTTCTGAATAACTTGTAAAGACGTGGAATTTGGTTAAACAAATTACTTTCAACACCCCTGCACAAGAATGCATAGTTTTTGGTAAACCAACTTAGTTCACCAATATCGTTGAGTTCGTTTATTTCCACCAAAGACTCGACAATAGCATACAAATCTCTTTGCCTTTTGGTAAGTTTTTGGTTGCTATCATATTTTCGTAAACTCAACTTCTTCAAAATCGGTTTTTAATTGCTGATACAGTTTTGCGTCATAGTCGATAGTAGCCAGTTCATCCTCATCGTCTTCGGCTTCATCCATAGCATTTTCTTCTATGTCATCTTCTTGAACAATGATAGTCTCTTGCCTCCATTTCTCAAACAAGTCGATGACTGCCGTTTTTAATTGCTCATCCTCATCTACCTTATTCTTAATAAATAGAGCCTTCTTGCTTAATAGGTCATTCAACTGCGCCTCTATTTGTGACACAGATTTTCTCTCATTATCATGCAATGAGTTAAATAACCGTATTAATGCATCAATATCCTTGATACTTTCTGCTCGTTTGCAATATGCTTTAATGCTCTGCGCCAAACTATGCCAAGAATATTCAGAAGTCTTCAAAGAATAAGCATTTAGCAAGATATTTGAGATATTGCTAATACAGAATTTTTCAAATGCAGATATTGCACCTTCTGCATTTAAAATTAAAATTGTCTCAGTTTTATCTTTTACCTTATATAACTTGAATGGCCCGTCAGACTCTGGCTTCCTCAATTTATACTCCATCAGAATCTTGTTTCTAAAGCTTTCTAATGTAGTTGTATTATTCTCATTGGCATTTAGGTACTCGCCCCTCATGTTGGCCTGTAGGAATGACAACAACTTATCTGTCGGGGAAAAGAACAACCAGTTTGTATCCCTTGTATTTGGATCAGTAAGAGATGATATTTGTTCAGATGTAAGAGGTGCATTATATTCCTCCAAGGCCTGTTGGGATATTAAGAACTTCAACCTCTGAATCATGGTGGTGGTCTTTCCAGTACCTGGACCTCCTTCTATTACAATTGGAGTCCCATCAAACAGATGAGAACGCTTAGCATCTTCCTGTGTCTCATCAAGGATGTGTTGGGATCGTAATGACAAGTCTTTACGAATGAAAGACTGTGTCTGTTTCACTTTCGATTTAGACTCTTCAATATCTTTTTCCAGTTGAGCAATCTTAGCACGATTAGTTTTTTCTTCCTCTTCGCGCTTTCTTGCTTCTTCAAGAAGTCTTTCTTCTTCCTCCTTTCTGGCTTTCTCCTTAGCAGCCCTTTCTGCCTCTTCTCTTTGTTTGCGAAGTCTTTCCTTTTCTTCTTGAAGTGCTTTCAGTTGGGCCTCTTTCTCTCTTTGCTGTCCTAACAAATCATATAATCGCTGAAAACGATAGTAGGTCGCATCATTTTCGATATTGATAACAATTTCCTGTGCAGTTGAGAAATCTGGTTTATAGATAGCCCTATTATGAATTGTCACTTCAACCTCATTCTTCCGTTTCGGATTCTTGGTTATTTGTATATATTTTCTCTTTCCAGAATAGTATTTGGAAAGAACTTCACCCATCTTCGAATCTCGGTGAACGACAGTCCCATCTGTGCGGAGCACTTTGGTTGTATCACCTATTACAATCCAAAACTGTTGAGCGCCCTCTTTACCGCGTAATGTGCTATTAAGCGAACAATAAGCTCTTCCTATTGCAGGAATTCGCGTATAACTTGCCTTTTCCTTTTCAATATGTCGTTGGATGGCCTTGCCTATTTCGTGAAGTGATTCTTTCATATATTTCAGTAGATATATGTTTTAGGTTATGCTTTTACCTCATAAGCCCCATGTTCTTGAAAACAATGATAACGTTTTCTTCAAATTTTGCAAATGAAGGTATGGTTCTGAGTCTTTCCAAACTCAATCTATTGCCAAGAATCTCATACAGATCAGAAATGCCAACCAGATTCCTTTTCTTCTTTGGCTGTTCTGCCATAGCTCTGCGGATAGCATTCTCTATTGCGCTTTTAGGGTCAGCATACGACTCGGGGGCTCTGTCAAGTCCCAAATCTGCATCACTCATGTCTCTTGCATTGATTAGTCGCTTCAACAATTCTTTGTCAGCCAACATCCACGACTCTATCATCTGAATAGGTATGGTCGGGATGATGTGCTTACAGTATTCCTCTTCAGGCATACTTTTCAATGCAGAGATAAACGGATCAAATTTGTTCAACATGACGGAATCGATAGTACGGGCATCAGAATCAGCATGTATGCACAATGCCGAAATGCCATAGTTCTGCCATGCACATTTTGAAGCCGCCAGCATCTTTTCAACAAATCCATCTCCTTCGGCTGCTATTTCTCTGACAGGGAATATCTCCACTTGATTTTCACATTGCCATGACAACTCTTGTATGGATTTCTCAATAACACTCTTCAGAAATCTAATATCTGTTGTGCCTTCGGCTATCAGACCTATAAATAATTGCTTCATAGTTACAGATTTTGGTTCTCGGTATTCAGATATGCAATGGCATCGGCTAAAGTCATTTTATTCTCTGCCTCAGAGAATGACAACTGGAAAGATTTTGTCAGCGGAGAAATGCGGCTGATTCTTATACTCCGTCTGCTTCCATTAATCTCCTTTGGATATGAAATCAATTTCGAAAACCAGATGCTGACCCCATCGTCTTTATCATCGTATTCTTCCTTCAGCCAACGAAGCAATACGGGTGAATGAGTATTTACTATAATCTGACGCAACAGGTCGTCATCATCCTCAAAGTCGGTCGACAACATTCTTAATAATTGAACCATTGCCTTGATACGATAGGGGTGAATGCCATTTTCCGGTTCTTCAAAACATAACAGCCCTTGGAACTTCTCGTCATATAGCAACACACAAAGGACGAGAAGTCTCAACGTGCCTTCCGACAACACCCTTGATGAGAAAGACTTTCCCTCACTATTCTTCAAGTTGAAAACAAACTGCTTATTGGCTTTGTCGTCTTTTACTTCCAATTCCGTATAGCCTGGCAAGAACGATGACAACTTCATGATAATCCGCTCCATCACGTAGGCATCCTGATTATACAAACGGTATATAGCGGCAGAAAGATTCTCACCGGCATGTCCTATGGTGTCTCCTGTGTAATTCACGTCATATCGGGTCGGCTCACGAAGAACAACCGGATTCAGTTGCATAAAGTTCCATGATGCGATTTCCTGTTGGGCCGCAAATATATGTGGGAAGTCTACCGAGTTGATACTTCCCAAAACGGTCTGGGTGACAGCATTTGCTGTCACTGAACGCCCACGTCCATGACCACCGTCTTGACGAATGGTGATGGTTGAGTAGCTACGCACCGTTTCCGTATAGATATATGGTTTGCCGCTACCACCACTTATGGAGCTTCGCCAAATATCTGTCCTTTTCTTTAAGTATTTTTTCGCCCAGCTGTCTTTGTCTGTAGCTATACGCGCCAATTGCTCATGAACAACAGTTAGTTCTTCAAAACCTTGGTCATTCTGACGCTTGCCTATTACCAGTTCATAGCGCATACGCGGGGTCTTCACATCTGCTATACCGCCCCAGTTGTCCCTGATTTTTCGTGGCACCAGCATTTCCACGCCGAAACGCATTTCTGTGGCAGATATGTCATCAGTGTATTTGGTAAACAGCTCAGAGACTTCTCCACGTAGTTGCTTATTGGCAAAGGCTGTCCTCAAATCAGTCTTTGACAAGTTTGATAGCAAATTCAAGGCATCAAACAGGTTGCTCTTACCCGATGCATTTGTTCCTGCTATCACGGTCAGTGGCGAAAACTCCATCTCAAAGTCGGAGAAGGATTTAAAACCGTTTATTTCTATCTTTGTAATCATATTATAACTGTTTTAAGACTGCAAATATAATCATTATTTTTTGATATCTTTGCGTTCGCTGGTCATTTTTCTGTCTGCTTTTCGTATTCTTCCCGTGTGATTGGAGTATCTGAATCAACGATGAGGACTTCATCGTAGGTTAGGCCGTAGAGGTGATAGACAAGAAGGTCAATTTTGTGCTCCAAAATAGTCGTATCAGAAAGAGGATTGCGACCTTTTTCTTTTACTATTTCGTCAACAATATCAATCAGTAGTTTCACTTTATCCTTCTCAATTTTAGGAATTGGGAAATTCTGAATAATAGTATTTTTTGACTTAAATGTATCCCCTTCTAGATATATATTAAGTAGAGCGTATTCAAATAGCTTTGAATTTAATATTGCAAGAATATACTTCAAATTATTACCTGTCATAAAATAGGTTGTGACATCGCAATAATAAGACCCTTTTGGGTCATATGCGAAAGCAATTCTTTTAGAAATAGCCTGCCATACAATTTTTTCCTTTTCAAACTCATTCAAATACGCACAGTTTCGCAAATTGTAAGGAGTGCATCCTTTGTCATTTCTTTCTAGCAATTCAGAATAATAAGAATCTAGCTTTTGTTTGATAATAGGATACTGTCCTATTTTTATCGGCTCTACCCCAAGAGCTTTTACGCCATTATGGATATTTATTATCCACAATTGGGGTGATTTGCAAAAGAATTTCTTGGTATCTCCGCCACAAATTAAAGGTTTGATTACATCTTTGTTGTTAGAATCTAACTGGATAAGTTTGTCTTTTTCAGATTTATCTATGTGGTAGGCTTTATTATAGCCAGTCAAAATCCCCCTATAGATGTTAACCCCAAACTCTTTTAGGGGAATTCCGTTAGATTCTATCTTTGACTTCAACTCATAATTCTCGCCTGCTTTTAATAACCATGCGTCTTCTGTAAGAATAACATTTGTAACATGCCCTTGCTGTATCATATCATTTAAAGATGTTCCCTTCGCTTCTTCGTCAAAATAGTATAATAATGGTTGTTCTTTAAAGGAGGCTTTCTTGACTATAGCAATGTTTGAGTCAACTGTCGCATTGAATACACGATTGCGACCAAAGTCTATTAACTCAACGATATTATTCAGTAAAAACAATTTTCTCAATTTTCTCCCATACTCACTTCTAATCCATTTGTTAGATGTTATAAAAGAGATAACTCCATTGCAGCACAACATGGAGAGTGCTAATTCATAGAAATATGTGTATAAATCAGCAGCTCCGTTAAACACTTCATATTTTTTCAAGTATGGAGCAACTAATTTTAACTTTTTTGCGTCAACGTATGGAGGATTTGCAATCACTATGTCAAATCCCATGAAGTCCCCTTTCTCGTCCAGAAGTGCAGGGAACTCAAAGCGCCATTCAAATGCTTGATCGTATATTTTGTTAGATTCTATTTCGGCTCGTTGTTGCTCTAAAGCCTTCAATTCCTTTTGCAGAGCTTTGATTTTCTTTTCATTTTTCTTGCCGCCAAACATGTCTTCCATCTGCAAATTGTCTATGGCTCCACGGACTTTAGCAATCTTTCCTTTTTCTTTGTCGTTGAGTTCAGTTTTGACAGCACGCTTGATGTCCTCAATCTTTTGGCGGAAGTTGTCTTTCTGCGTGTGGTCGGAGATATCGGTATAGTCATAGACCCACTGGCGATAGTCGTCCAAAGTGTAGTGCGTACCGTTCTTTTGATTGTAGTCCTTCAGCACGTTTTGGAATGGGGCATCGAGGGCAAAACGATGCAGCAGAGAGTCACCACACATAATCTTATAATCAAGATTGGGCAATGGCTGCGGCTCATTCTCGTCAACCACCAATGCCAGCCAAAAACGGAGGCGAGCTATATCTACGGCTCCCTTCTCTATATCCACACCATAAATATTGTTCTGGATGATATCTCGCTTCACTTTGGCGTATGAGAAATCTTCATTCTTGCCAATAAAGCCATAAAGCAAATGGCGGCAATCGAACAGAACATTGAGCACACCCATAGGGAATGCACCTGAACCAATGGCAGGGTCGCAAACTTTTACTACTGACAAGGATTTGTTGACCAGTCTTGCATTCTCCTTATTTTGCAGAATCGGCTCTACCACTCTTTGTTTAATCAGTGAGTCGATGGCTGTATGCAGTTCTTCGGGTGCATGACTTTTCAAATACTGTGCAACACTCTCTTGACTCATGTATTGCACAATCTCCTTGGGGGTATAGAAAGCACCTTTGTCTTTGTTGTCTTCCAGCAAGTTCTCGAAGATATGACCCAGCATTTCGGGATCGATGCCGATTTCAGAGTCTTCAGGGTCGTTCTCGTCGATGGTGAAATTGTACATGGCGAAGAAGTCCATGAGTTCCTTGAAGTAGTCATAGGGGAAATCAATGTCTTTTTTGTCTAAATCGTCTTTATCGAACAGTCCACCATTCAGATAGGGAATCTTGATGTTCTCTCCCAAACGTGAGTCCGCAAGGTCGTTGGTTCTGCGCTCATTGAGGGTATTGAAGAACAGCGGTTCCAGGACATCACTCAGCAGTCGGTCGTTACCCTCATAACGCTCTATTAAGTGATTCAGATAGAACTTGTCGCCACCATTCCAGCCTTGCTGATTGGCAGGTACTCCCATCCAACCTTTTTTTTGCAGGAACTGAAGGAATACCAGACGGCCCAAGAGTTTCTTCACATAGTCACGATTATCCTTGGTGTCCTCATTGATATGGTTGAGGAACTTCACGTAACGCTCCTTGTAGCCATTGAAGAAATCTTTGTTCAGACGCTCCACAGAGAAGGCATCCTTGATGTTCTCAAAGGATATGCCATTACGTTGCAGGGCATCGAAACGTCCGACAGGGGTATTATAGTAGTTGTCGCTTTCTCCAAAGACGTATGTAAAACGTTTTGCAGCAGTGTTCTCGCCCTTGATGTCGCAGACAAAAGACAAGCGCCAGACAGAACCACTGTCAAACACTACGAGAGCTGCATCGAACTCGCCCCAATTAGGATTGATGAACGACTTGACGAGGTTGCGCAGACCGACACGTTTGCGAGCCACATTACCGCGCTGTATCTGATAATAGAACAGGCCGATACGATAGCTGTCTGAAGTATCAAGGGCACCAAGGTAGTAGCCCTTTTCGTATTCTGTAGTACCCTTGATTGGCTCAGGTTCTTTTCTCAAATCCTTCGCATGGAAATAGTGTTGCAACATCTGTTGCCACTCGCTCATGTTGAATGGCTGTTGAAATATCTGTCGGAGGGTGTCTTTTGTATAGGTCATAATAGTCTGTTGTATTTATTGTTCGTCTTTAGTTTCTTCTGGCAGCAGATAGTCGCTGGCCTTGGCTGATGAAATGATGCTATGTCCAAGTTTGCTTTCCAATTCGTTGCGGGCGGCTTTAGCCACGCTGCCACCATCCTTGGCTACTTGGGTCTGAGCGTTGAAGCCTTTAGGATCGCGCTGCTTAGAGAGTTCTGTAGCTGAGGCTTCTGCCAAAATGTTAAGGGCAATCTCAAGGTTGGTCATATTGTCGCGCAAGTTTTCCTTCTTCAGTCCCTTGAAATGCTTGTACTGCTTAGTGGTGAAACCACTCCATTCGCGGGTAATGATATCAGTGAGCGAAGCATACTCCAGTCCTTCCTTAACGCCTGTGCGCTTCCATTCGTCAGTCAGTTCCTTGCGTACTTCAATACTCTTGATGCGTTGGTTAATCCACGCATCGCTATAGCCTAAACGCTTATAGTCGATAATTGCCTGGTCAATACTCAGTTCGGGGTCTTGCATTTGATCGATGCGCTGGCTGGCCACCTGTGCCATCCACTGCTTGAACGGCTCTGCCTTGGGCGAAGGGATGGACTGGATGATACGGAAGATTCCCTCCATAGTAGCAAAGTTGGTCTTTTGCTTTCCACCAGCTGTTTGCACGGAAAGGGGGGTGACAATTTGTCCCCACCCTTCGGCAAGTAAGGGATCGCGTTTTCGCATTTTCTTAATGTAGTCCGTTGGGTTTTTGCTATCAGTAAGCGCCTCTACCACATCAACTACACAGAAATACCATTTCTCTTCTTGGTCATCCCATACGGTGCGGACTTTACGTTCTTCAAATAGTTGTAATGCTTGTTTCTTGGTCATGTCGTAAAAAAATTCTAGATAAATGTTTCTGAAATAATGATTTGCGGGTCGCTGACTTTGGGAACAGCCTTTTCTTGCATCTCATTACTCATCGTCTGGTACTCATCAACGAGTTCTGCCAAAGTCTGTTTCAGTTTGGCTTCGTCTGTCTTGATTTGCACTTTGTCACCCTTGTAGGGCTTGGAGAGGTCACGCAGTCGGCGAGGCAACTGAGTGTATATACCTTTATTAATATAGTCGGTGAGAATATGACATTGCACCTTTGTTGTGTTGTCAGAGATTGCCTGGGTAATCCTGCGCAGGAAGTTAAGTGCCGTCTTCGAGATGTTATCGAGATCGGTACGATTGATGGAAGCATCGTCTGCCGCCTCTACATACTCCTTTGTGTATTTACCCAAAGCACGATTCACATGGTCGTAATTCTTGCTGTCAGGCAAGAACGGGGCGGCTTGTTCGTCAGACTTAGCCTTCAGATACTTGATGGCCTCTAAGAAATCAATAGGCTTTACAGTCTTATCGGTGGCCAGATAGAACTCTGTCTTCACGTCGGACGATACATAAATGATAGACTTGTCCGAATGTCGCCCTATGTTGCGGGCCACACGACTCTTCAGAGGCAACTGCTTCACCTTGTCGTAGAGTTCGCGGTTGTTGTGATAGACCTCGCGCAGTTCTCGAATCAAAGCTAATTTTTCGTCCATCGAGTCCTTCACGTTGTTGTCGAACATCTTGAACTGCTTGACGATTTCTTCCTTAGAGTATATCTGCACATCCTCACCAAAGGCAGAATGGAAACCCTGTAGCTTGACAAGCGCGTTCTCATAGAGTTTGATTTGTTCATTGCCCTGAGGTGAGGGATAGAACATATAGTTATAGATAAACTCAGCCACAGACCCGATACGATTCACACGTCCAATACGCTGCATCAGCCGAGAGGCATTCCAAGGGGAGTCATAGTTGACAATGATGTGGGAGCGATGCAGGTTGACACCTTCTGCCAGCACATCAGAGGTGAGAATGATATTGTATTGGTCTTTCTGCACTTCGCTGTTGGCATCAAAATTCTCTTTGATAATGGATGCTTTCTTGTCGCGGTTGTCAGCAGTAATCGTCAATACGTCTGTTCTGCCTAATTCGTTCTCTAATCGGCCTTTCAGATAGTTCAGTGTGTCAACACTTTCGGAGAATACAACCAGTTTGCCAGAGACATTACGCTCATCGAAGAACTCATGCTCTAATCTGTCACGGAAGAGGTCGAACTTCTGGTCGTCGCGCTCTTTCTGCCAATCAGCATTGAGTACTTCCAGAACCTTCTTATCATAGCGAAGCATTTCTATGAAATCCGGCTCGAAATCTTCTGACTTATACAGGATGTCACTTTCCTGATAGCCTTTCTTCATAGCCAGTTCAATAATCTGGTCAAGTTCCATGCCTTTGGCCTGCAACTCTTTCACATTCAGTTCTGGGGCTATAATCACTTTGTTTTCAGCAAACATCTTCAGCATGTCATTCGTGATGCGAAGCAAGGTCGCCAGCGAGAGTTTGAAAGCATGGAAACTACTTTCCAATCGCTTCACCATGTGGACACGATAGATGCCTGCCAATGTCTGACCTACATGGACTGCATTTCGATACTTAGCCCTATACTCTGGCTTCAGGAATTCTACTGCTCGATAACGAGCATAATGCAGATGAGGATTAAACTTATCGTCAGACAGTACATTTAGCGTGTAGAAGAAACGCCTGCTGGTATCAGCATCCATCTTATACTCCAATGAGATAGGTGGCTGTGGCTTTGGGAAGATGATGCCTTGTGCCTGCAAATCTTTCTTATATTCAGGGTCGTTCTCGATGTTATGACGTGTACGGCGGACAGTCACCTTGTCAATGACTCGCTCACGGATGGCCTCATAAATCTTATCAACATCGGCTGTCACATCTCGTGTTTCGCGTTCCTTCATCAAGATCCTGTATGCCTTGATGTATTCTGCAAAGAAACCTTTCAAATTCGGAATGCCATCAATCGTACAATTCTGGCTGTCCTGGAACAGCAATAGCAGATTAAGCAGGTCGTCAGGACGGTTATTCAATGGTGTTGCAGAAAGCAGCATCACCTTCTTGCGCTGATTCTTCAGCAAGCCTGCATTGACACAATCTGCCTTGCAAATTTTTTGCAATTCATCGTATTTACCAGCGCCATCATTACGGAAGCCATGTGCCTCATCAACGATAATCAAGTCGAACTCTTCCTTCGCCTTGTACTGCTCTTTCCCTTCTAACACACTTGACAGTTTGCCATTGGTAATGAATTGCGCCTTACGGGATATGCCAAACAACTTAAAGGTGTTTTCCCAGTTCTCACGCAAGGCAGGAGGAAATACCACCAGAATGTTGGTGTTCTTGCCATTGGCCTCAATGAACCGCTTGGCAATCATGGTGGCAATCATCGTTTTGCCAAGACCCACCACATCAGCAAGGAACAGGCCGTTATGGCGCATCAGCATCTGGAAACCTTGAATCACGGCATCCGTCTGATATTTCAGATCCATCACGCCATTAGGCAGCTGAATTGAAAAATCATCCTCAATCTGGTCTCCAAACGTATCAATAAGCACCTTCAGGTAGATTTCGTATGGTGTGGGCTGATAGCCTAAGTAGGTCTTTTGCTTGATACTTTCAACATCATCTATCGTCAGCGTAACAGCTTCTTCCCACAATTTCTTAAACTCAGAATGGCAGTAATCTACGTCATCAAAGTCCTTCATGGCTACGTTCAGCTCATATCGAGGTGACTGCGAAGTACCAAGTCCGGAATCAGAGATATTGGATGATCCCATGATCACCCATCCATCACTATTTTCATTGTGATTCTGCGGAAGGCAGAGATAGAACTTGGCGTGGAGGTTCTTAGTTGCATGTATCTTCATCTCGAGTCTGCCATCAACCAAATCCTGGCACATCTGCAAGATGCCCTCCTCAACTTCTGGTGCATAGCGGGCATTGATAATATCCTGACGGAACTCCTCATCATAGACCATCTTCGCCTTTTCCTCGTTTTCCAACATCAGCATAGCCTTATTGTGGCGGCGGAAAATGTCATCGATGTTGATGCCGACTAATATCTTTATTTCCTCAACACCATTCAGTTCTTTGCGCAATTTGAAATAACCAGAAGAGCGGAAGAAACCGACGACTGCAAGGAAACGGTCAAAATTGGCCATATTGCCCGCAATACCTTTGAGCTTGTCAAAGAGCGTATTGCCTGAATTGTTGTTAAAAAATTTACTACTCATTGTATGCTTCTTGACTCGGATTTATCAATGACCTGACATCTACCATTAATACTCTTGCAATTTCGTTTAGTTGTGCAATGGAAGGTTGAGTTCTATTCTGGCACCATCTGGAGATAGTATGTTCAGTTTTGCCCAACTGCTCTGCCAGCCAACGGCTGGTCTTTCCTTTTTCTACGAGGACAATCTTCAAACGGTTTAATGTCTCTATTTTCTTGTTATTTGCCATACAATGTTCAGTATTTGAGCGCAAATATACATAAAATAATCGATACGACCTAATTGAATGAAGAAAAACATAGGTTTTGCTTAAAAGGAACTAACTTTTGTTTTTCATTTTACTTGTTTTTTCGTACCTTTGCACCCGTAAAAAGTTTAATAAACAATAAACTAATCTATGAGAAAAATGATGAAAGCAGCCACCCTGCTGCTTGCAGGGGGACTGGCTTGCGGAGCCTGTGGGAACAAGGCCGCAAAGACAAACGAAAAAACAACGGATAGTGTGGAAACAAAGACAACAAAGGCAACGGTCTATCTGACCAGGGAAATCTCGCCCGAGGCACTGGTGGCCATCTACAAACAGCTGGGCGTGGAGGCTACAGGCCGCGTGGCTGTGAAGATGAGCACGGGCGAGGGTAGTAACCCCAACTACCTGAAGCCGGAGCTGGTGAAGCTGCTGGTGGACGAGGTGCAGGGCACCATCGTGGAGTGTAACACTGCCTATGGCAATGCGCCGGAGGATGCACAGGATGAGCGCAACACGTCGGCCAACCACTGGAAGGTCATTGAGCGTCACGGTTTCCTGAAGTATTTCAAGGTGGACATCATGGACGAGGAGGGCGACATGAAGATTGCCGTGCAGGACTCTTCGCACCTGAAGTATGACATCGTGGGCAGCCATTTGGACAACTATGACTTTATGATAGCCCTTAACCACTTCAAGGGACACCCCATGGGTGGCTATGGCGGTGCGCTGAAGAACCTCTCCATTGGCTGCGCCAGCCAGAATGGCAAGGCATATATCCACTCCGCAGGCAAGATGGAGGTGCTTGACATGAGCAAGCTGTGGACACCGGAGTACATCGGCGACCAGGACGGCTTCCTTGAGAGCATGGCGGCGGCTGCCCAGGCCGTGACGGACTTCTTCAAGGCAAGGAAGGGCATCATCTACATCTCGGTGATGAACAACATGTCGATTGACTGCGACTGTGTGGACCATCCGGAGCCGGTGAAGCTGGAGGACTATGGCATCCTGGCCTCTACTGACCCTGTGGCGCTGGACCAGGCTTGCGTTGACATCATCAACAACCAGGAGGTGACGGCCACCAACGACCCCACCGACCTGCTGGACCGCATTGACAAGCAGCATGGAACGCACACGATAGACCATGCTGAGAAGATTGGCCTTGGCACAAAGCAGTACACGCTGGTGAACATCGACAAGTAATCAGGGCAGAACAAGAAGCGGCCTCCGTATGATGTCATACGGAGGCCGCTTTTGTTGGGTCAGGCTGTCAAGACAGCCGGTGTCGGGCTCTTACTGCTTCAGGGTGATGACGGAGGTGGCCTTCATCGACTGTCCCATGCTGTCCTGCGACTGCTCAGAGGTGATGGAGGCTGGCCACTTGTTGTCTTGCAAGTCGAAAGTGTACTTCTCGGTCATCTCGACCTTCAGCTGGCTCATCACTAAGTCGATGTTCTGCTTGATTGCCTCAGCCTGTTCAGGAGCTTCCTTCTCTATCTGGCTGATGATAAAGGCCTTCATCTCGTCCTTGCTCATGTCGAGGTTGGCGTTGCTGATGACCTTGTTGCCGCTGACGAAGTACATGCGCTTCATCTTCAGCCCCTCGTCGTTGGTGTAGGTGTCCTGGTAGCCGTTGGCCACGGTCTTGCCATTGAGTTCCAGTACGTCGAAGGAACTCAGCAGCATCTCCTCGTCGATGCGACCGCTGATTTGTTCTAAGAACTTGTCCTTGGGCATCACCTGTGCCAGCTCAGCATTGGTCTCGAAGAACTTTGTGATGGCGGCGTTCATCACTTCGTCCACCTTGCCTTTTACCTCTTCGAGGTTCAGAATCTTCTGCGGCACGCCGTCAGCGTTGACCTGCAGCTTCACGGTGGTGTTCTCCAGCACGTGTGCGGTGGTCAGGAGAATGAAGGTGACGGGGTCGATACCCTCAGTCTGAATGGGGCTCATGCTGAGGTTGGTGATGGTGATGACGGCACCCTCAGGTGTGACGTTGCTAACGGCATACTCGTCCTCGCTGGTGACTGTCAGCGCGGACATGTCCATCATGTTAAGGGTGTTCACGGTGGAGTAGACGGCCTTGAAGCCGTTCTCCAGTTTCGGACTAATCTTCGTCTGTGCCTGGGCCATGAGGGCCGTGAGCAGTACGAAGGTGGTAATGAATAGTTTTTTCATTTTTTATTTATACTAAATGTGAAATCAGCTCTTCACGGTCGCCAGGCAGCATGTCGATGACGGGAATCTCAATCATGGTGTAGCAACCGGGCTGCAGCCGCATGGAGGCGCGGGCCACGTTGACCAGCACCTGTCCGGTGAGTGCGGGGTTGTTGATGCTCATGTTGAACTCAAGACGCTGGTTCTGCGTCTGTCCGCTGACACCCTTGCGCACAAGGTTGACACCATGGCCCATGTCGCGCACGTCGTCGACGCTGTCCACCTGGAAGACGTGTGTCTCGTCGCTGGCGAAGTAGGGGTCGGCCTTGATGGCGGCCGTTACCTCGTCAAGGCTTGCACCCGGCTCCAGCTCGACATACACCATGCGGCGGTGGATGCCTTCACCCAGGGGGATGGTCATGCTGAGGGCGTTCTTCACGCCTGCCTTCGAGCGGACGCAGACGCTGTGGCCCATGGACATGCCGGGGCCGAAGTTGGTATAGGAGAGTCCCTTCGGGGCAAGGCTCTGCATGAGTGCGCGCACGACGCTGTCGCTGCCCGGGTCCCAGCCAGCGGCGATGACACTCACTGTGCCCGTCTGCTTGTTCAGCTCCATCAGCGTGCGGCGGTAGTCACGGATGAGGGTGTGGATGTCGAAGGAGTCGACGGTGTTGATGCCTAAGGGAAGAATCTGTTTGGCATATTCTTCGCAAGAGCGTGTGGGGGTGGCGAGGATGGCTACGTCGACATCCTTCAGCTCGCGGATGTCCTTCACCACCTCGTAGGGGGCCAGCTCTGCAGGTTTGTTCTCTGCTCCGTTGCGGCGTACCACGCCGGCAATCTCGAAGTCGGGGGCGGCCTCTAATGCCTGGATGGCATAGCGACCGATGTTGCCGTAGCCTACTACGGCGGCTCTGATTTTTTTCATTGTTGCAATTAGCTTTGTGTTTGTGAATATTGGATGGTTATCACTGTTTGCCAAATACTTTCTTGAGGAACGCACGGAAGCGCGAGGGTGGGGTGGCACGCTCGTCGTCGTCATCCAGCAGCGAGACGACGGTGATGCAGATGTTGTCGTCGCCAGGCACTTCAAGTGCCGTTTGCAGCAGTTGTTCGGCGCATTGGTCTACATCGGCTTCGCTGTCGGCCATCACCTTGGCTATCATGTCGTTGGTGCAGTAGCCACAGAGACCGTCGCTGCAGAGCAGGAACATGTCGCCGGCCTTGACGGGCGTGGTGGTGATGTCGGGTGTGACCATCGTGTCGAAATCGCCCAGTCCTCGGGTAATGACGTTGTTGTCTGGATGGGTGAAGGTCTCTTCTTCTGTCAGTTCGCCGCGGTCAACCAGCTCTTGCACGTAGGAGTGGTCTTTGCTCAGCGGCTGCAGTCCCTTGTCGTTGTAGAGATAGCAGCGGCTGTCGCCACACCAGGCGGTGTAGGCTTTCTGCTGCATAATCCAGCAGATGACAATGGTGGTGCCCATGCCGGCGGTGTCGGGATGGTCCACCATGTGCTGGTTGATGGCTTTGTCGGCGTTCTGGACAGCGGTGGTCAGCAGCTGGCGTGTCTTCCCGTCATCGTCGATGGCCTCCTTGGCGCTCTCGGACGTGATGGTCTTGCTGATGCTCTCGATGGCTACGGCCGAGGCCACTTCGCCAGCGTTGGTGCCGCCCATGCCGTCGGCTACGATGATGAGCGCTCCCAACGGTCCTAAGGGCAGGTAGCCGCCGGTACGAGTCATGTGCCAGTCGGAATCTGACAGGTCAGGGCAGAAAGCGAAGGCGTCTTCGTTGTTCTCGCGATTGTTACCGATGTCGGTCGTCGCTGTGATGTTGATTTTCATGGCTGTAGTCCTCCTTATTCCTTAAATGCGCAGAACAGGTCTGGCAGGGGGTGGCGGCGGTGTGGCCTCTTCCCTCTTCTTGATGACGACTTTGTGTTGAGTCTGTGGGGCTTGTGGCGCATAGCTGACCTCGAAGGTGTAGTCGGATGGCGGACAGCCCTCCTCCTCCACGCGTACAATAATATTATTGACACCCTTCTTCAGCTCGTAGACCGTACACTCATAGCGTGTGTCGGAGATGTTCTTCATGACATAGCGCAGCCCCTCAGTGGCCAGCGAGGGAACGAAGGGGTAGACCTCCTCGCCGGGGATGCGGTCGGCTCTGATGTCAACATTGAAGGTGATGGTGTTGCCAGTCATCTTGATTTCCTTCTCATTGACGTTGACGGTGAAGTATTTCGAGTGCCAACCCATTCCCGTGGCCTGCGTCATGGGGGTACGCAGCCCCTGGTAGACGATATAGGCAGGGTAGACGAGGTCCTTGTAGTTCTGCGTGATGTCAGGCGGGCAGTCGAGCATGCAGCTGTACTGTACGTAGCTGCCGTCGCTGCTGTTCTTGGCCTCCTTCGTGCGCTTGTCTATGTCGCAGCCCGTGTTGGGGTCAATCTCAATGCTGGTGGCGTTGGCATCGACGTAGGCGGGCATATTCAGACGGATGCTGGTCTTGCTATGCTTGTGTCGGAAGGCGACAGGATTGTCGTCGTTGAAGCTGAAGGTGAAGTGGTCATCGGGATGAACGCGCAACAGGCCCGTCTTGTTGTTGAAGATGACCCAGGCATCGTTGCCGATGCATTTCTCTACCATGTCAAGTTGTGCAGGCAGCAGCTCGTTGTCGCCCATGTAAAGGGCAAACTTGCCCGTGGCGTTGTCCTTGACACCCCTCAGCGCGCTGCTACGACCACCATTGGAGGCGGCTCCGTTCTTGAGGATGCGCTCGCCCTGGTCGCTGCTGATGCTGATGGGCCGGTAGGTCATGGCGTCGAAGTTGATGGTGACACGGCTCTTGCCGCACTTCGCCTTCATAACGAAACAGCTGTCGCCCTTCTGGTGGAAGCTCTCTTCGAAGCTGCCGTCCAGGCGGCCCTGGTTCTTGATGTTGGTGTCCTCTTCTGTAGCCATGAAGGGGGTCATCTCTTTGGTGGCGGCATTGAAGTTATAGAGCTTGCCCTTTGCCACGACGATGGCCTGGCCCTTGTCGCTGACGGATGAGATGAACTCAATGTCGTCGGTGCGGAACTCCTTGCCCTCGTAGACCAGAGGTACCGACTGCAAATCGACGTTGAGCAGCAGCCAGAACGGGTCCTTCAGCTTCTTCATGTTCGCGAAGGAGTAGACCACGGCATAGCCATGCGAGAACGGGTAGGCGCGGTAGTAAGGTGTCTCATCGACGCCGCCGTTGGGGTCCATGTAGTAGAAATAGTTGCCGTCGTGAACCAGCAGGAAACCGTCGTGGAACGAGGTGTAGCCCCATCCCACCTGGAGGCCGTAATCGCTGACGGATGTCTTGTTGCCTCGGGCATCATAGATGGCAGTGAGGTTGGCCGTCTCTGGCTCGGTGGCCACGGCAAAGCCTTCGCTATAGGGGAAGAGGTCGTCGCTGATCTTGGCCACGCACTTGCCGTCCATGGTCCACAGGTGGTGGTTGAAGCCCTGCTGGGCCACGATGAGATTGCCCTCGTCGCTGCTCGGCATGGCGATGAAGTCATATTCGGGCGGAACAAGCCACTGCACCACTTGTGCCTGGGCATAGCCGATGCACAGCAGGGAGAAGAGTATGGACGTGAATCGTTTCATAGCGTTTATGTTAGTTGAAGTGGTTTGCAAATGTGGGAATGGTCTCTATGATATCAGATTCTGAGTCTGGGCATCGCCACCTCCCTTTTCTTCTTCTTCATGGTTACTTTCTTCTCACCCCTGGTTGGACGTGAGATGTAATTCACTTCGAAGGTGAAGTCGGAAGGCGGGCATCCCTTTTCAACAATTCTTATGACAAAAGTGTTCATGCCTTCATGCAGGCCAGACACCTTGCCCTTATAGCGAGTCTCCGATATGCGGTCAGTAATTTCTGCTTGCAGGCTGTCGGCAAAGATTTGTGCTTCGTGAGGATAAATGCTCTCGCCTGGCTGACGGTCTGCAATGACGTTGAAGGAAAAAGACAGCATACCGTCGTTGATGGAGTAGTCGTTGTCGTTGATGTCGACATTGAAGTACTTCATGTGCCAGGTCGTGCTCTTCATGACGATGGCAGGAGAACGTAGCTGACCGTAGATGACATGTGCGGGGTAAGTGATGTCGACGGCCTCGTCAGTAAGACTGTCGGGCATGAAGAGTTCGCACCGGTAATAAGCGTAGTTGCCGAGGCTTGCCTCTTTCGTCTCGTAGGGAATGTTGTCCACACGGCAGCCCGTCTCAGCGCCCATTTCGATAGTGGTGGCGGCAGGCGTGATGTAAGGAGGAAGGTCGAGGCGGATGTCGGTGTCGAAGCGGTGATGACGGAAACCGATGGGCTCGCCTTTGTTCAGTCGCATTCTGAACTTGTCGTTGCGGTGAATCTGGAGCAGGCCCTGTTTGCCGTCTATGGCAACGACGGCCTTGTCGGCGAAGCACAGGGGAATGTCGTCGAACTGTGGCGGCAGCATCTCCTCGCCGTCCCAGTTGATACCCTTTTGACCTCTGCTGTCAGTCTTGATGGTGAGCAGGGGGGGTTGATGGGATTGGGGGGCATCTTTCTTTTCAAAGGTGTAAGACTCGCCAGAGTAGTCGATAGCGGTGGGTCTTAGCATCCTGTCGAAGGTAATGGTCACGATGCCGCGCTTGCCACTCTTGGCAGTGAGCTGCTGGATGGTGTCGCCCACAAAGGTGAAGCTCTCCTCCAGACTGCCGTCTAAGCGTGCGTGGTTCTTAGGGTTGATGTCGTTGGGCGTGCTCATGATGGGTTTCAGTCCACCGTTGGTGGCACTGAAGAAGAACAACTTGCCTTTTGCTTCCACGATGCCTACTCCTGCGGCATTGACTGACGAAATAAACTCAATGTCATCGGTGTCGAGCCTCTTGTCTTCCCACCACAGGGGCACGGGCTTGAGGTTAGTGTCAAGCAGCAGGTACATTGGGTCTTTCATCTTCTGCGGTTTAGCATAGTTGATGCACATGGCGTAGCCGCTGCAGAAGGGATAGGCCAGATGGTAGGGCGTATTGCTGAGTACCCCTTTGTCGTTCAGATAATAGAAGAGCGTACCGTCGCTGACCAGCATAAAGCTGTCGTGGAACATGGCGTGGTCCCATGCGGGCTTGACGTTGTATTTGTTGATGGAGGTCTTCTTCCCGTCAGTATCATAGAAGGCTTTGGCGATGCCGGTTTTTGGGTCTGTGGCCACCGCATAACCATCGCAGTAGGGGTGTAGCTGGTTGGTTAGCTGCTCGAGCTGCTTTCCGTCGGTGTCCCAGAGATAGCAGGCGTTGTCCTTATGTGACAAGAGAACGTTGCTGTTGGCAGGCATTTCAATCTTGTCGTATTCAGGCGGGATGAGCCATTGCGCTACCTGTGCCTGGGCATGGCCGAGGCACAGGAGCGAGAGGAGCGTGCAAACGACACGGTTCATGGAAATGGCCTTTCTGAGTTGTTGAAGTGTCACTGGAAGGTGGGCAGCACCTCGTCAATGTACTGTACCAGGTCGGTCTTGCCTGCCAGCTCAGCCCAGCCGCGAGCTTCGATGAGTAGCTGCTTGCCCTCCTTGAGGTCTGGCTGGAATAGGTTGTTGGGCATGACCCAATAGCATGCCAGACGATAGATGGACTCGGCGTTGATGTCGGCGTAGGCAGAGTCGCCAATCTCCTTGATGCGGTTGAAATAGGCCATGGCGGCGTTGCTCTTCTCGCGATCCTTTGGCAGATACTGATTGTCCATCTCGATGCCCAAGAGACGCTTGCGTGCCACCGAGGCAGAGTCGGTCTGCTCGCTGAACCATCCGTAGGTGCGGGCCATCTCATAGAGTGCGGGCACATAGCGGGTGCCGCTGAGGCTGTCCATGACGTGCAGTCCGGCACGCAGCGAGTCGGCGTTGTCTTGGTTGATGAGAGCCATTGCCTCGCTGAATACCTCCTCGGCGGGACGCACCGGTGCCTCCTCGGTGACGACCTGCACCTCGGGTGACTTGAGGAAGTAGGTCAGGGCGATACCGATGAGCAGTGCGGCAAGGACACTTATTCCGATGATGAGTCCCGTCTTCTTGGGCTTCAACGGGTACTGCTGAGCTGCGGCGGCACGACTGATGTATTCGGCCGTGGGGCGCTTCTCGGGGTCGGGATCCATACATGCGGTGATGAGTCGCTGCACGTCAGCAGGAATGTCGGCGGGCATCTCGGGCATCACGGTGGCATCCTGCACCTGTGCCCAGCCTCCCTCCTCGCCGAAGGGGACCTTGCCGGTAATCATCTCATAGAGCATGGCGCCCAGGGCCCAAACATCGCCGGCTGGCGTGGGTTCGGCATCCTCGCGGTAGCGCTCAGGTGCCATGTAGGCCATGGTGCCACTGCGCTCCTCGTCTTCGAAGGTGTCGCGACCGCTGGCGCCCGACTTGGCGCTGATGCCGAAGTCAGTGATGGAGTAGTTGTCGCTGTCATCGATGAGCACATTGCCGGGCTTGATGTCCTGATGGATGATGGGCGGTGTCAGCGCATGCAGGTAGGCCATGCCGCTGGATACGTCGCCGATGAACTTCCATAGCTTCTCTGGCTCGCCGATTTTTCCTATGTGGCGTTCCGCTGAGCCTTTCTTGCAGTAAGGTAGCACCAGATAGGGTACATCATGGAAGATGGAGAAATGGGTGGGGTGTATCAGGTTGGTGTGATGACAGTTGAACACAATCATGTATTCCTCGCGGAACCGCTGCTCGCCCTCGATGTCGAGTGCGTTCTGCGGGCGGTACACCTTGATGGCCACGATGAGGCCCAGCTCTTCTATCTGTTCGTCAGAGAGACCCTTGAGGTCGCCTACGCTGTCAATGTCGTTGACTGTGTTCAGATCCAGGGCCAGCCACACGTCGGCAGTGCCGCCGCTGGTGCTCAGCGGGCGAATCAGTCTGTACTTGCCGTCAAAGGCCTTGCCATTGGCAATATATTCTTCAATGTTTAGCATTTATCTTGATTTGAGATTTATTTTGATTTGAGATTTGAGTTTTGAGATTTGAGATTTATTTATAGTAAATCTATTCAGTTGAGCATTAAGCATTATGCATTAAGCATTATTGCATTATGCATTACTTAAGTCTTATCTTGTCGCCTTCCATCACCTTTTCCGACACTTCCATGTGGTTCATCTTGGCCAGGTTGGCCACCTTGATGCCGAACTGCTGCGAGATGCCGTAAAGGGTGTCGCCTTCGCGAACGGTGTAGAAGTCCTTCGGACCGGTGAACTTCTTCTTCTTCTTGTCAAGGAAGATGATGTCACCTTCATGCAGTTCCTCTTCCACTACCACCTCGTTGAACTCCAAGAGCTGGTCCTTGGGGATGTCGTATTGCATGGAGATGCTCGAGAGGGTGGTGCCGGGATAGAGGATGGTGCAGGCGATGTCGTTGATGTCCACCACATAGCGTGTGACAACTTCTTTCACGGTCTGCTCCTCTTCGCTCACCTCATCGTCGTCCATCACAACATCATCGTCGAAGACGGGTGCGGCGGAGCTGGTGGTCTGCTTGATGACGACGGTCTTGCCGGCGCGCAGCTTCACACCGCCGTTGACGGCGTAGATTTTGTAGGTGTCGATAAAGCCGATGAGTGCCACGGCATAGTTCTTTGCCGTGGCATAGCCACACTTCTGCAGGCCGATGGCCCAGCCGCGATAGTCGTAGATACTCTTTGAGAAGAGCGAGCGGTAGCGGGGGGCCAGCAGCACCTTTGAGTGGTCTTCAAACGAGTCGGAGGCCGAGGCATAGACGCGGAACGAGCTTTTCTGCGGCTCGTCGTCCCATGCCTTGTAGACGCCGCCGCTCCATCCGCCCAAGGCCTTGATGCCGAAGTGGTTGTTTGAATTGCGTGTCAGACCGCTCTTGCCGGCGCCGCTCTCCAGGATGCCCTGTGCCAACGTAATCGTGGCAGGAATGCCATGACGGCGTTCCTGCTCCAGGGCGATGCCTTTGTACTTCTCAATATAGGCCAGGATGTCGCTGGCCGACTGGCCACCTGCTTGAATGGTGGCAAGTAACATAAAAAACAGAAAAGAAAAAAACTGTTTCATTTGCTTCATCTAAAAGATTACAACTGCAAAAGTACAAAGTTTTTTTCTGATATGCAACTTTTTATGCAAAGAAATGGCCTGACCTCAAGTTTAGTGCCTCATTCCAAGCGCTCTGGCACGTGCAACGTTCTTCATGCTTTCCTTCCAGTAAGAGTCCTCCGGCTTGGGGGCGTACAACTCGTTTATTTGTCTTACGTTATTACTCATAATGGTCATGAATTCGCTGCCGATGGCATTTAATACAGGCGATAAGGCATCCCAGATATAGTCGCCGACCGTCTTGCCAAAGATGATGTAGAGGACAATGTCTATGACTGTGAGGATGATGCCGATGACCGTGCCCACAACGTTGCCTGCACCGGGTGCGACGGAGCCGGCTACGAATCCTGTTACGATACGCGTGGCTGCTATCTCTATAATCTTCATGATGACAGAGTTGCAAATCTGCTTGAATAAATCATCAGCAGCTTTGTTCACCTTCTTCTTGTATTCGTCAGCTTCTTCAGGAGTGGCCATGGCGTAACGGATGGAGTAATAGATGAGTTCGACGGTAGGAATGGCCCAGTCTATGACTTTAAATACTTTGCCGGTCTTTGATGCCTTGGTCTTGTCTTTCAAATCCTCAGCAGCCTTGGCAGCCTTTGACTTCGCATCGTCGTTGATGATTTTAGTAAGGTCGCTAAGTTTTATATAGACAGTTTCGCCAAGCATACGGAGTCTTTGGCCTGCTTTTTCAAGTTTTCCTGTATAGCGTTTGATAGCATCGTGTATTTCGCCAAAGAGGATTTTTGCTGATTCCCAGCTTTTCCAGCCGTCGATGACATTTTGTATCGTAGAACTTATGAAAGTATAAATCTGCTTGAAAATATCCTTCCACTCTTCAATGAAGGATTCCTTTGACTGCACTTCATGAACGCCGGGGAAGGAACTTTTGACGACAGGATATAAGCCCATCGTGTAGTTAGCTGTTTTAGCATAGTTCGGATCCTGATAAGTGACATACATGTTGTAGCCTCTGGCAGGGTTTGGCGCAGCATTGGAGGACTGCTTGCTTTGCCTGTAATAGTGGGCGATGGCATCCTGTGTGCTTTGGTCGAGATTTCCGGAAGGCGAGATACCGTAGGCGATTTGGAATTTTTTCAGGGCATCGCGCGTTTTGCGGCCTAAGATGCCGTCAGCGTTCAGGTGCTCCCATTCGCCATGGAAAGCAGTACGAATGTCGTTCAACTGGCTTTGGTTTGTACGGATAATCTCGCTACTTTCGTATGGTCCTCCATGTTTATACTTGAAATCCATAATCTGTGGCTCTTAGTTCTTAATGTTTAATTCCCTATCAGTTTTCCTCGAGGTCTTTCAGTGTGATAACGATGGGCATGGCAATGCAGGAGCGGTTGCGGATGCGCTGTTCCAACAGTCGGTGCAGGGCGATGTGTGTGGCATGCTCGTAGTTCTTGTGGTCCTTGAACTCGATGTTAATGTAGAGTCCGCGCTGCAGATGCTCACCGCCAGCAGCGCCCTCGATGCTCATCTTGACGAAGATGCGACGGAACTCCACCTTGCCATACTCAGCGATGAGTTCCTTGCGCAGGAAGGCATCGATGTCCATGCGTGTGTAGAGACGGTCGTTGGTCAGGGTGAAATAGCGCAGCTGTTCGTAGCGCTCATCGGCGGTGGCCTTGTCGGCGCCACCCATGGCCGATACAAGCACGAGGCACTCCTGCTCCAGGCCGGGATTGCCAGTGTTGTCCATTTTCTCGCCTATGCGTGGCGTGTTGCCAATGCGGCCCATCGTGGTGATGTAGCTGACGCGCGTGGTGGACGACGACTGCAGCTGGCTCATGTTCTTCATCACGTAGGTGCCGCTGTCGAACTTAAAGGTGGCATTCTGCTGTCCCACGCTCTTGCCTAAGCGGTTGATGGTCTCACGGAGTGTCTTCAGTACTTCGCCATCCTTGATGTTGTTATATTCAATGAAAGCGTAGTAATCGTCAATAAAGCGGTTGTAGAGGTTGCGTACATCGCGGTAGAGCGAGCCGTTATTGTAGCAAACGGCATCGAAATCGCGCACGATAATCTCCTCCTTGGTCATGTTGAATCCCTGGTTGTGGGCCGTGGTGCTTGTCTCAAGGATTCGCAGGAAGAAGGACTCGTCGTCTTGCTCCAGCTTGGCAATGGGCTGTGCCTGTGTGAGCATGAGCGTACAGACATCAATGTTGGTGACGGGCAGCACGCCGATGTTGACGCTGAAGTCGTCAGGGACGGTGTAGCCCTCAGGGAAGTCGAGGCGAATCCAGATGGTGGAAGCTTCGAAACAGTCGAGTACCTCGCTTTCGAGCCATTGCTGGAATATTTTGGGAAACTGCCGTTGTTTGAAGAGGTCGCGATCTGTGGTGGCATCGGTGATGTAGATGATGGCACCGTCGGTGATGTTCAATAAACTCTCCTTCCAGTTCTCTATAATGGAGAAAAAGGTGCTTGACGACTGTTGGGCATCGAAGGGCTCGGCAAGCTCGATGTCCTCCATCTCATGTATGGACGCGAACTCCAGTTCCTGTCCCGTGGTACCCATGCTGACGTGCTCAGGCATGATGCCGTTGGTGCCCTTGATGAGCAGCGACAGCCCTTGTAAGGAGTTGATTTCCGTCTTGGTCCTGATGCCAATCCAGGCTTGATTGCGCTTCTCCATCTCAATGTCAATCCTGCTGTCGCCAAAAGCATCGTGCATGCAACGGTAGTTTAGCAGGTATATGCCGGTATAGGCCAGCGTCAGGGTGTTGAAGATGGGGATATAGTTAAGCGTGCCATTGCCCTGTGGGTTCTTGTAACTGAAGACAGAGCCGCTGCCCACCATCACGGGCATTGATGTGTTGCTTGCCTTGACAAAGGGCTGCAGCAGGCACACGGCGGGAACGGCCTCCACCTTCTGCCGAGGAATGAAGTCAGTGCAGAAACGCTCCACGATGCGGTCAGTAGCGCTGTCAGCATAGTCCTTCACTTTTTGCGACTCGGCAACGAGCGCCACAAGCATCATCTTGGCCACAGGGTCCATCGCTGCGAAGTCGATAGGCTGTGCCGACAGTTGCCCAAGTGCTATGACGGCTTCGTTGATTTTCTTTTGTAGTTCTACATCCATTTATTTTGAATGCTTAATGCTAAATTAAGTAATGTTTAACCGCGGTATCTCTTTACTGTTGGCTCAATGTAGAAGTTCACGACCTTTTGGTAGGGACGGCGCGTACCGAGGCCGTCATCGAGGGTACCTTCCACGACGACGTTCAGTTCGTACTTCGATGGCATCTTGTGGCGAAGAGTGCTCTTGTCTGCTGCCACCTCAAGCACGATGTTCACCGTGACGTTCTTCAGCATGGGCTCGTAGGTGGCCAGACTTTCACGGATGCTGTCCTCGCACTCTTTTTTCGTGAATTCAGCCCGGCTGTCATCGCTGATGGCACTGCCTCCTTGGTTGATGTTGAACTCATGCGAATGGACGTTGCTGAATTCATGGTTCCAGTATTCGAAACCGAAGTCTGGGTCGCTGCTGAAGGAGCCGCGAGGGGTAAACACGATAAGCTCCACCAGGTTGTCAAGCCTGGTGATACGGTCCTTGATATCGCGCACGAGGCGCATCGTGGAGCCTGTGTAGCTGACGGGTGTGCTGATGAAACTCATATACTCTTGCCTAACCAGCTACGGCGTGGATCTGCGGGCGGTGGTGTGGGCTTGCGCGGCTCGGGCTCGGGTGCAGGTGGCGGGGCGGGCTTGGGCTCTTCCTTGACCAGCAGTCCGAACTTCTCAACCTTCTCGTTGATGTTGTAGCAGATGCCAAGGCCTTGCTTGATGCGGGTGTAGCCCATTCGGTAGCTGTAGCCTGCAATGGAGTAGTTACGATACATCTGTGCGTCCTCAAGGTCGATGAGTTCGTCGAGCTCGCAGCCGACGACGAAGGCTGACACCACCTTCTGCACACATGCCTGCAACTGTTGTGGCGACATGGACGACTGGAGCGTGGCGGCCTCGATGAGCTGCTCGCGGACAGCTGGCCAGAAGATGCCCAGTGCGGTCGAGGCAGCACTCTGGCTCTGCTTGCGCGTAGTTTCGTCAATGCTCTGCATCATTTGTATGAACTGTTGGAACAGCTGTATGTACTTGCCATGGGCAGCCACTGAGAGGCATGGTGGCACGAAATTGGTGTTGTCCTCGCGCCAGCCGTCCTCATAGATAAGGCGGGCGATGGGCAGTGCATAAGGGTTAAGGCCTGCCTTCGGGCTTACCAACGCAAAGCTGTAGTTCTGCTCAAGGTAGCCGTCGCTGGTCTCCTTCAGGTCGTCGGGATGGGCAATGATGGTGAGCAGTACCTCCTGTTCGTCCTCAATACGCGGTATCTGGATGCGGCTGTCGAGGGTGTTGGTGAACTTCGTGTCGAAGTCGGCTGAAATGAGCTGCCCACCGCGGGTGATACCCTCGCAGGTAAGGGCCTCCACGTCAACGAAGCCTTTGGTGATGCTGAGCTGCAGCTGGAAAGGCTTCAGCGCAGGGATGAGGCCAAAGCGGCCGCAGGCTGCCAGCGATAGCGTCTGGCTGATGAACTCGGCGGTACAGTTGTCGGATGCCCTCAACACCTCGTCGGTGAGGCGCATGCCTTTTTTCCAACAGATTCTTTTTGGCATAGGATTATGTCTAAATATTTGTGTTAAAATTCAAATAGTTGAAGAACACCTCGTCGTTCAGGCGCAAGGGCGGTTCGTCGTGGTGGATGTCGAACACCAGGTCCTCTTCAATGGCGATGAAATAGTCCTTGACGAAAAGACGCAGCATCTCAATGTCGTCGATGACGCTGAGGAACTCACTTGTGCACTCGTCGTCGGACCAATAGTACACCTCATAGCTGCTGACCATCTCGCTGAAGGTGTTGCCTATGTAGCTGTCGCCCAAAGTCATGTCGAGACTGTTCTCATAGTAGGGGTCGTCATCGGTAAACTGATGCTTGATCGCTTTGGGTCGCATGGCCAGTCCCTCCTCCATGAACACCTTGCGCAGCATGAGGGTGATGAGCGTGCGGTTGCCGCGGATATACTTGCAGCTGGGCAGCAATGGTATGAGCTGGCGGATGAAGCGGTTGTTGCGCTGTTCGTCGGTGAGGCTGTCGCCCAGGATTTGCTGCAGCACAATGTTCTCCTCGGCCAGTGGGGTGAGTGAGTCGCGCACGTCGGTATGCAGCTTCAAGAGCAGCACGTCGATAGGCGCGAAGAATAGGTAGGCCTTGCGAATTTCTTCCTCCTGCTTGTCAATCTCGTCCTGGAAATGCTTCCGCTCCTCATAGGTCGGAAGGTTGTCGAAGCGGTCGATGGGGTGGAAGATATACTCTGGCAGCGCATTGTACAGGCTGTTGCGGCCTACGCTGATGTGCACCTCGCCGTCGTCCATCTCCTCCATATCGATGATGTCATTGTAGGTGTTGCGCTTGTGCAAGCCTTTCAGTGCCACCTTGAATTTCCCCATGGGGAAGTAGGACAGCAGCAACTCAACGTTGATGTCGGCGGGTAGGTTAGTAAGCATCGGCGGTTAGTTCTACGTAGGATATACCCTTCTCACTTGACACCATCAGCACGTCATAGGGCGGGATGCCTATCTGCTGCAGGGTGAGGTCGCGGTAGGGGAAGCGGTCGTCAATATTCTCGAAGAAATGCTTGTGGATGAGCGTGCGGTAGCTCAGCTGGCGCAACTCAGCATCCTGCTTGATGTATTCATCGAGCTTCGACTCGGGAATCATCACCCGGAATTCCTTCTCCGGTCGGTCGGAGACGATGACATCGATGAACTTGTTGTTCACCATGTTGATCTCAACCTCCTCAACGCCGAGCAGCTCTTTCAGCTTGGCCAGCACGTCGCCGACGGTCTGATGGGCTGACAGCTCCTTGCACTCAATGACGTTCTCCCAGCGCTCATGGGCAGGGCAGTTGCTCTTCCATGAGGCAATGCGGTAGATGTTCGTAGTGCAGGTCATGCCCTCATAGCGCAGCATCTTTCCCTCTAAGGTCTTAAAGGGTGGGGCAGCCTTCAGGGCCTGGACAGGCTTGAGCGCCTTGATGGGCTTTACCAGCTGGATGAGCGGTTGCTGGGGCTGCTGGGAGGGCTGGGAGGACTGGGGCTGCTGGGAGGACTGGGAGGACTGGGAGTCCTGGGAGTTCTGAGACTGCTGGGAGTCCTGGGGCTGGGTGGCTTCATCCTTATGGATGATCTTCATGGCCTCCTGAACCTGCAGGGCACCGACGATGCTGGCGCTGATGGGGGTGGTGGCGATGCGCCCGTGCTCTGTCTGCGTGCGTACCACATCCGCGCAGCCCGTGCGCAGCATGATGTTGTTGAACTCGTCGCGCGACAGACCGCATTCATAGCAGCTGATGCCGGGGCTGTAGACCTTGACGGCACCGGTGAGGTTCTCTATGCTGCCGTCAATCCAGCTCTTGCCGGCACGCATGGCCATGCGGTTGAGCAGGTAGCGGGCCAGCCGGCTGTCAAGACAGCCTATGATGACATCTACCGAGCGGTAGAGGCCGAAGCCCACCTCAGAGAAGAGGTTGCCCACGATGGGGGTCACCTCTATCTGCGGGTTGATTTCACGGGCACGCTTGGCTACGATGTCAGCCTTGTAGGCATGGCTGTAGGCATCCTCCTCGCGGAAGAGGATGGAGCGGGTGAGGTTGGAAATCTCAATGCGGTCGAAGTCGGCCACGTAGATATGGCCTACGCCGAACAGTGCGAGGTTCTTCACCACCTCGTTGCCCAGTGCACCGGCGCCGGCGACAAGCACGCGTGCCTGTTTGACGCGGTCTTTCTTGAACCAGGAGAGTAGCGTGAACACGCCCTCGCCCCATTCATAGCTCCTGTTTGGCCCCCCTAAGTTAGGGGATTGGGGGTCTGAACCGCCGAAATGATTGCTGTCGTTTTTGTTCATATCCTAATTATATTCAGGAGATCCGTTTGTTCAGACCCCCAACCCCCTAACTTAGGGGGCGTACAGGAGATCCGTTGTTCAGACCCCCAACCCCCTAACTTAGGGGGCGTAGGCTTAAGACTCTACGTATTCGAAGATAGTGTCGCCAATCTTGAAGGTGTCGCCATTCGACAGCACGGTTTCCTTGTTGGCGGGCAGCTCCGAGCGCATGTTGTACAGTACGCCGGGAACGAGTGCTTTCAGCATGGGCAGCATCTTGTCCTTGTCGATGAAGAGCTTCACATGCTCCTTGGCCACCTTGTTGCTCTTTTCCCAGTTCATCTGCACCTCGCAGTCGCCGGTAGCACCGATGGTCACCTTGTTGCCACCGCCGGTGGCGTTCATCCACTTGTGGATAGGAATCTTCTGGCCGGCCTTCACGCCGTTCTTGATGAGCAGGAAGTAACGCTCTGCCAGCATACGTACCGTGACGAGCGAAGCGCCGAGGCCACCACCATAGATGATGAAGTCAAGCAGCATGTTCAGCCATCCTACATTGCCAATGGAGCCGCACATCAGTACGATGAAGCCGATGGCAGCTGAGATGAGGCCGCCGATGAGTGCGCTCTTCATGGGGATGGACGACTTGATGGTCAGGCTCAGCGGGACGCACACCGAGAAGAGGATGTAGGCGGGCAGCGAGCAGTACCAGGGAATATAGGTAGTGCCGACGGCTGACAGCAGCAGGCAGAAGATGATGCCTCCCACGGCCATGGCGGCCATGCCGATGATGCCTGATAGCAGTGACATGCCCACAATCTTCAGGTAAATCTTGGCATCCTTCTTACGATACTCGTCGAAATAGCGGAACACCAGTGAGAGGAAGAAGCCCAAGAGCAGGCCGATGGTGAGCAGGGCCGACACCTTGACGGCGCAGTCCTCCATGAGGTTGCCCTTCTGTTCCTCGTTGGTGAAGAAGGCGTTGGCGATGCCTTTGCCGATGCTGGGGAACAGGCCGTTGCCCGTCAGTTCAAAGATAATCCAGCTGACGAAGGCGGCGAGGATGCCGGCCAGCGTCTGATAGGTGTCGCGCAGCGATGACTTCGAGAACATCTCCTTCCACGCCACGTGGTCCTGGATGCCGTCCTTACAGTTCTGTCCATACTCCACGCACTTGAAGCCGTTCTGTTTCCAGCAGTCCACGTGCATGATGTGCTTACACTTCACGACGACCATCTGTCCCGGCTCGATGTCCTGGCGGCAGTAGGTGCATATACGGCGCGAGACATTGGCCTCCGGCTCGTACTTCTTGTAGTACTTCATGCCGAAGCGCTTTGACTTGATGTAGGGCACCAGCACCTTGACGATGAGGAAGAAGAAAGCGAAGGTGAGCAGGGCGATGAGTAGTGCCACGAGAATCTTCGTGGCGGTGGCGCCTGCCGACTCTTCTTTCACGGGCCAGGGCTTCTCCACTGAGCCGATGGTGTACTCACCGCTTCCTACGGCACCTTCCTTCCACTCGGCGGTGTAGGTGACGAGGCCGTTGTAAACCTTGTCCTTCGTGGCACGATAGGTGAAGGCGAAGTCATACATGGCATCCTTCACCACCTGCTGGAAGTTGCTCAGCACGCTGCTCAGGTTGTCGCTGGGCATGTACATACCCTGGCGGTCCTCAATGGGTGAGCCTTCAGCGTCACGCGGTGCGGTGACGGCGTCGAGCGTCAGCTCCACATTGTCGTCCACGCCCTCGCCGGTATAGTACAGGGCGTACACCTTCGGCACCAGGTGCGAGGCGTTGGTCTGGTAGTCAGCCACCTCAACGAATGAGATAATCTCGTCGGCAGGACGTGTGTTGCCTTCGGTGAACACGAACAGCAGGTTCTTGTCCTTGGCGGCAGCGGCGCGCTGGGCGATGGTTGCATTGCGGGTGTAGCCGGCGGCGGCATGCACGCTGTCCTCAAACTCAGCCTTGTCGCGAGAGAACTCGGCCAGCTTTGAATAGAGGGCACCGTAGAAATACTTGTTGTCCGAGTGGCTCTTGAACTGCTGTTCAAAGTCAGAGAAGTTCTTCTTCGTCACCATCTGCGTGCTGGTCACCTCGTCGCCGAAGAACGACAGGAACACGCAGCTGTCGGGGGCACTCTGCACCAGCTGGCTCACGGCGTCGAAAATCTGGCCCTTGCCCTCCTCGGGGATGCTCAGGTCGACGAGCACTGAGAAGGTGAAGCCGGCGGGAATGCGCTGTCCGCTGTTCACTGACGTAATCATGCACCTGTCGGGCGAGATAATCTTGTCGTCCTCCTTGATGACAAGATACTTCTCCAGGTTCTGCGTAGTGACGTCTTCGCACGACTTGCCGTTGCTGTCGAGCACCTTCAGGAACAGGGTGATGCTGTCCTTGCCCTCAGCATATTCGTATTTCTTGTCGCAGAAGTCAATCTTCTTGACATCCTGTGCATTCACTTGTGCCAAGCTGGCCAGCAGGGCACATCCTAATAGTAGCTTCTTCATTATTGTCTTGCTTGTTTAATCCATGTTTTTAATACTTCCATTCTCTGCTCACCGTAGAAGTTGTTCTCAACGACCAGGTCGCCATTCACCACGGGGATGGTGGTGAGCAGACTGTCGCTGGGTGTGTAGACCAGGACGTAGTGGATGCGGTCGAGGTAGCTCTCCACGGCTCGTCTGATGGTGGGTATGCTGCAGTGTGGGGCTGCCACGAAGCATCCCGTCAGGCTCATGCCCTCCTCCTTGTCCTTGTCGCTAATCTTGTCGGCCACATACAACGTCTTCTGTCCGTGCTGTGTGGCATAGCCGTGCAGCATGGCCAGCACGTCGTCGCCCTCGGTAGCCAGGTCCATGCAGATGTCCATGATGACATTCTTGCTCAGTTGTACGGCGTGGCAGCTGTCGTCGCGTGTCTCGGCCTTTTCCAGGGTGTCGAAATAGTCTTCAGCCTTCAGTTCCTTCTTCTCGGCACCCACGGGGCGCTGCACGGCGTTCTTCAGGCTCTCCTGTGCCCACTGGTGCCACTCGATGAGCGAGTACATCTTCTTCAGCTCACTCTTTGAGTTGATGTTCTGGTCACGGCGATAGGTGAAGATGCCCACGTCCTGCATCGGTGTCAGGATGTCGACGACGATGGCGGTGAGGAAGAGCGGGTGCTGCGGATGCTTCAGCTGGTCCTGTACCGACGTGTCGCTGTTGCTGAAGAACACGCCCAGGCCCGGGTGTGAGTGCACCCAGCAGGTGAGGTCGTACTGCAGGTTGGTCTCGCGGCGCAGACGGCGCAGCTCCTCCAGTACCTTCAGCTTGATCTTGCCGCCGAAGTTCAGGGCATACTCCTCGAAGACGGCATCGTCACCCGGCATCACTATCTGTTCCAGCGATACGTAGTACTCGTTGCTCTCCGTGTCGTGCACCCAGCGGCCCAGCACCATGCAGCCGTCCTCCTTCGGACTCTCGGGGTTGCGCAGGTCATTCGCGTACATATTATATATATCCTCTATGCACGTGTTCTTGATATACATGCGGCGCACGGCGCTCTCGTAGGTGAAGTCGACGGCATCCACCTTCAGGTAGTTCGGGTTGTCGATGACATCCTCCAGGCTCTGCTTCTTCAGGATGGTAGCCGTCTTGCGGCGCACCACGATGTTACCGTCGGCCGACACCTGCTGTCCGTTGCTGTTGACGTTGGGGGCGCGGTAGCCGGGCTTCACGGGGCGTGAGGTGGCCTGGCTGGGCTTGTAAGTCTTCGTCTTCTTCTTCCCCTTGCTCTTGCTGACGATGACGATGATGATGCAGAGCAGCAGCAGACCGCCGACGATGGCGCCGATGAGCTTCCAGTTCAGACCTGAGAGGTCCAGTCCGTTGTCCTCTTTCGCCTCAATCTCGTTCTTCAGCCTTTCAATGTTCTTGCTGACGGTGGTGAGCCTGGCATCCAGCTCGTCCTCCATCTGCTTGCGGGCATCGACGCTGGCCTGGGCATCCAGGTCGGTATAGTTCTGCATGATGTCCTGTATGAAGAGGTCCTTCTTCTCCTGAGCCTCCTGCAGCTTCTGCAGCTTGCTCATCACATAGTCCTTGAGCTGGTTCTTCTCTACATATTCGGCCTTGTCCTTGCGGTTGAGCAGGTCGTCAATGTATTTGGCTATCTCGTCGTTGAGAACCTTCTGGGCCGAGTCTGAGAGGAAGGGGTCGGCCTGCAGCTTCTGCTGGAAGGCTTCCATCACTCCTGGCTTAGCAGGCTCTTCCACTTGGCGAACCCTTGGCCTGGCTGCGTCTGCCCACGGCTGCAGTGCCGGAGCAAAGAGCAGCACCACGAACAGTGCTAATGCTTGAATCTTTCTCATGGGGTGAATATTTGTGTTGTTTTATTTATTGCTATCAGACGAGCCGGGCTTGCGCCAGCGCTTGTACTTGGCCGGGATGACATCGTTCATCGACTGCTTGCCGGGCTTCACGGTAATGTCCAGTCCTGCACCCTTTGCCGGGTCCAGTCCTGCGGCGGCCCTCACCTCGCTGGCTTTCCTCAGCGGGCGCTTGCCGGGAGTGCCGGGAGTGGCGGGGGCGGCTGGGGCGCCTGGGGCGCCTGGGGCTGCTGGGGAACCTGGGGCTCCTGGGGCTCCTGGGGCTGCTGGGGAACCTGGGATGCCCGGGGCTGCTGGGGCTTGCTGTGCGGCAGCGGCACCACCCTTTTGCAGGGCTGCCAGCTTGTCCTTTGCGGCGTTGGTTCCGGCATTCATCGTCTTGGTCGCCTCTTTCTTCACCATCTGGTTGATCTCGTTGCCCAAGGGGTTGCCCTCCATGCCGGGGATGTTGACATGGGCCATGGCCTGTTGCTGGGCCTTGCTGATGTTGTCCATCATCATCTTCTGCATCTTGTTGTTCTTGATGGTCTGGAAGATTTGCTTGCCAAACATCAAGAGCATGCCGATGCCGGCGATGCCGCCAATGAGCCACATCATGCCCTTCTTCTCCTCGCTGGCTTTCTTCTCCTGAGCCTGCTGTATCGAGTCTTGCTTTGCCTGTTGTGCGGCAGCCTCCTCCTTCGCTGCCTGTTGTGCGGCTGCAGCGGCAGCCTGCTGTTCGGCAGCGGCGCCTTCCTCCAGTTCAGCCTTCTTCTTGTCATAGGAGGCCAGCACGCTGTTGATGTCCTGCAGCACCTCCATGTCCGAAATCTTGCTGCGCAGCTCACGCAGGTGGTTGGCCTGGAAGGTGAGGTCCTCGGGGAAGGGCAGTTTGGTGACTCCCTCCAGCTGGTTCTTCACATTGGCAATGGTAATCAAGGCATCGTCGACGGGGGTGAGTCCCTCATCGCTGATTTCCTCGCTGACGATGATGTCGTCGGCATTGGCTGCCCTGTCTCCGCTGCGGGCTCCAGCGCCACCGGCACGGCCACCGCCGCTTCTGCCGCCGCCGCTGACCTTGGTCGAGAACTGCAGGTCGCCACACTGACTGAAAATCTTGTAGTGGCGCTTCTTCTCATAGTGGGCCAGGTAGACGGGGATGGACATCTGGGCCTCGCTGGGTGCCGTCAGCGTCAGCTGCGGGTTGTCGCCCAGGAGGTAGAAACCATCTGTTGAGGGCGTGTAGCTCACTCCGGCGGGCACCATGAAGGCATTGGGCGTCATGCCCTCGAACTTCGTGTCGCCGTAGCTGCCGGTGCGGTCGAAGATGGCCACGGCCACCTCGTCCAGCTTGCGGTACTTGCGCTGGTTGGCCGACCCTAATTTCTTCTGCACGTTGGTGAAGAGGACGGTGGTCTTCTGGTCGCTCTGCTGGATGGTATAGGTGAGGATGATGCGATCGCCGTCAGACGAGTAGAGCGTGTCGACGACGTCCTTCGCCTGTGCGGTGCTGGCTACTGCCAGTGTGCCGATGACGGCAGCCAGCCGTGTTAGCCTTTTGTTCATCATAGACCCTGAATGCGGTTGTAGCGTTCAATAATCTTATTCTTGTAGTCGCCGCCGCTTCTCCATGCCGAGGCATGCTTCTGGCAGTTAGCGTCGGTGCAGCAGTTATACAGGCCGTTGACCTGTCCCATGACGCTGGCCTTGGTGGCAGCGCGGTCACTGCTGGTATAGATTTTCTTGTAGAGGTCGTCCAGCTTGTGGTAGATCTGCTGCAGCGACAGTGAGCAGTAGCCACACTGGTGAGCGGGAGCCGGCGGCCCTGCCTTGTGCTGGCGGCAGGTGCCTTCCTGCTCGTCCAGGTTAATCTTGGCGATGTCCTCCTTGATGGCGTTGAAGCGCTGGTAGCCGCCGTCGTTCTCCGTCCATCCGTGGGCGCTGATGGCGGCGTCAATCTTGGCCGTCAGTTCCTCCATGCGCTTCTTGAACGGCTCCTTCTGTCCCTCCACGTCGGGGCGGTGCCTCCTGTGTGTACAGAACACGGCGTTGTTCACGTCCTTCTTCAGCTTCTCGCACTCATCCACCAGTCCCAGGTACTCAGCGCTGGGCTTCAGCTCGACGTTGATGTCCAGCTCGATGACCTGCTTGCGCAGCAGCAGCAGCTTCTCCTTGCCCAGGATGCGCTGCACGATGCCTTCTTTCGGCTTGCTCAGGTAGATAGGCAGCTTCACCACCATCTCCTGACCGCCAGGAGCGTTGAAGGCGGCCAGCTGCACTTTGTTCGATGGCTCGATGAACACATCCTGACCCGTCTCCAGGTTGTAGGGGTCGATGATGCGCTTGCCCTTCGTGCCGCCGAAGAGCTTGTCATACTGGAACGAGGGTGACAGCTTCTTCACCTCCTTCTCCTTGTAGGGCTTGTTGAAGAGCGCCAGGATCTTCTGCTCGTCCAGGTTCTCAATCTCTATGAGCACCTGTCCGAACTCGTCATCGCTGTCGGGGTTCATCAGCGTGATGAAGATGTTGGCGTATGACAGGTTGACGGTCTCCTTCGTGTTGTCGTTGCTGAGTGTCACCTTCTTCTGCTCGTCGGCACGACCGGTGAGGACTGCCAGCAGGCAGAATATGGTCAAAAGTGTTTTCTTCATGTCGGATTATTCTTTTGTTTCGTTATCACGTTATCACGTCGTCATGCTGTTCAAATTAGATGCTCAGCGAGATGCGCTTCTTCGGTGCCTCGCCTTCAGCGGGTGCTGCGGGAGCGGGTTTGGGTGCCGGCTCCTCAGGCATGTCCTGGGCGAACTTCACCCATCCGTTGGGCTCGCCTTCCTCGCGCACCCACTCAGCCACCGTCTGGTCCTCAGGATAGGGGTAGGTGTTCTGTGCGTGGTACATCTGGTACTTCAGGTAACGCTCCACGCGCAGCACCAGGTCCTTGATGCTGGCCAGCACGCCCATCTCCTTGATGGTCAGGCAGACGTGCCCCTTGAACGAGCCACTGTAGCGGATGTTCGGGTGCCAGATGTCGCTGATGAACGTGAAGACAGGGTTGCCGTCGGCCGACGGGTAGTTGTTGGGCAGCACCACGCTCATCTTGTGCAGATAGCCGAAGATGGGCTTGCGGGGCGGCTCCGTCTCCTCGACGCCCACGATGCTCTTGCAGCGGTACCATATCTCGAACTCGGTGGGCAGTCCGGTGGCGTTCTTCTTGCGGATGATATACGACAGTGACGGCTTCAATGGGTTGGGGCTCTCATGCTTGCGCTTGCTGCACAGCGAGTCCAGCTCTTTCCATTCCTGAAACAGGCGTGCATCGCGCCCTTTCAGCTCCTTCAGGTTGAAGTTGTTTATTGCGGGATTCATGGATTGATGATTTGAGATTTGAGGTTTGAAATTTGAGGTTTGAGATTTGAGTGCGGTGGCAAATTCTTCACTCTTCACTTTTCACTTTTATCCAGCGATGGGGACGCTGATGAGGTGGAGGTGGTCCATCGGCTCAATCTCGTAGTCGATGAGAGCCATCTCGCGTCCTTCCTCGTCCTCGAACTCGAGGATGACCGGCTCTTCGTCACCGTCCATCAGCTTGCCGAGGAGGTACTGGATGGGGTTGCCGCCGTTGTCCATCTTAGGCAGCTCGAACACCTGTACGATGCTGTTAATCTGGTCACGGATGGTCTTGTTGGGGTCACTCACCTTCACCTCAATCTCATCGTACGACGTACCGTCGATGGTGAGCATGACGATAAACTCTTCTTGATAAAATTCCTGATCTGTCATAGCTATTTGTTTTTTGTTTATTTATATTTTCTTCATTACCGATGCAAAGATACAGCAAAATCTTCTATTGTGCAACTTTTGCGTCATTTTTTTCTATATATAGCATTGCCTTGAAAATAGTGCACCAAGTGCACCTGACGGCCGTAACAGCTTGCAAATGAAATGATTGTCTGGTGCACTATAGGCTTTTTTTGTGCACCAATGTGCACTTGGTGGTGCACCAAGCGGATATGTACCCAAAAAGGTGGCACTTTTTTCTCATCACTCAACGACTTATTCCAATGACTCGTTGACTTATTACAATAACTCGGCTCGTGGCTGAATTATCTCGTTGACTTATTCCGATAACTCGGCTCGTGGCTGAATTATCTGATGGAGTTAGCACCAAATTCTCTCGAGAATTGAGTGCCATCTCGGCCCCTGGCTGAAATATCTCATTGAGTTGTTCCGATAACCCGGCCACTCATCCGCCGACAGTGGCACTTTCCTCTTTGGTGCAGCCTTCCCGTGCTCAGGTGCACCATTGGTGCACGATAATTTGGTGTTGGTGCACCAGCTAACAACTTTTATTTCTGGTATTTAGTCGTTAAAGGTGCACTTGGTGCACCTTTTTCCCCTGTTTACTTATTAGGTACCCCCAATCGTTAGAGAAGTATAATTCGCAGGGGTTCTTTTGTCTTATTGCTTTCTGGTGCGTTGGGGTTCTTTTCGAATTTGACCCCACCGTCATCTTCAATTTTCATTTTCCATTCGGTTTCACCGCTGACGGGTTCGTCTTTCTCTTCTTCGAGTTCTTCCTCCTCCTCTTCTTCCTCTTCTTCTTCCTCTTCTTCTTCTTCTTCTTCCTCGTCTTCTTCTTCCTCTTCATCCTCATCAAACTCAGGTTCTTCGTCCTCTACAGGTGGTGCTGCCTCGTTCTGCTTCCATTTGGTCATTTCGTGGTCGGGATTCTCTTTCGGGTCGTCAAGCACCTTCTCCTTGGCCTCGTTCTGCTTCCACTTGCTGAATTCTGTGGGTGAGGTTTCTTTGTCATCTTCTTCCCAGCTGTTCTTACCATACATCACGCGGCCATTCTCGTCTCTCAAGGGCTCGCCATTCTCATCATAGAGCATCGGCGCGTCGAGCAATTTCACCTTTGGACCACTTGACGACTTTGGAGCCTCTTCTTTCTTTGGAGCCTCTTCTTTCTCTTCGTCTTCCCAGCTGTTCTTGCCATACATCACACGTCCGTTCTCGTCCCTCTTCGGATTACCGTCTTCGTCGTAGAGCATGGGACCATCGAGCAGTTGCACCTTTGGACCACTTTTCGGCTTCGGAGCTTCTTCTTTCTTGCTCGTTTCCGGTTTTGGCTTGGGTTCTTCGGCGGGCTTTAGCGTCTCGTCGAAATCAATCAGCTCTATCTTCGGCTTCGGCTTATTCTTGTCGCGCTCTTCAGCGTAGGGGTTCTTGTCGAAGACAAACATCCCTGTCTCCTCGTCCATGCGCATCACGTAGTCTGGGTCAGTGGGCTTCCAGTCGGTTTTTGGCCCTGATTGTTTCTTGTCTGCCATATTATTATATATTTGTTGTTTACTTGATTTGGCTTTATGTTCTTGTTGACATTAGAACCACCCCCATTGACCAGGTTCTAGCTGATAGTTAGGACTTTTATAGTGTTCCACTTCGTCACGGAATACAATGAGCTGGTAGGCGAACGATGGTATCACATAGTCGTCCTTTGTTCCTTTGGCTCTAAGTGCAATCTGATAGTGCTGATGCCTGATGTCGAGCCTGACCATCAGCGCAGCCTTCTTTTCAGGCTTATCGAAGAAATACTGGTCGAAGAACATAGTCGTCTGTATTCTTGTGAACCAGAAGTGTGCCATATAGTCGTAGGTGCCTTCATGCCACCTGACGGTGATGCGGTAGGGCTGTCCTGAGGCATGGTATTTCAACTGTTTGGGGTCGTCGTCCATATAGTTGAAGGTGCCGTCGGTGCAGCGGTCCTCCACGCTCTTGATATCCATGTCGTCGTAGTAGAGGTCTTTCTTGCTGTACGGCACCCACGCTTTCTTCTCTTCGTCCCACCACTCTTCCAGCGGGACGTACTTCAGCTGGTACTGACGGGTGTCGTTCTCCAGCGCCTCTCGGCTGATGACATCATACAACGGCTGTCTGATTAGTTTACCATAGATTATTTCTTCTATCCCTTCTAGGGGGGGACCGGGCTCGGCGTGGAACTCCTGCAGCAGTACGCTGCGTGTGCGTCCCTGCAGCCAGACTGTCACCAGACCGAAGGGAGCCGTGCCCACGACGATGTCCTTGAAGGCGTCCAGCGTCTCGCCCTTGGCCTGCTTGTCCCACAGCTCCCCGGCTTTGGCATCGTCGAGCGGCGTGTCCAAGGCAAAGTAGCCTCCCTCGCAGATGTAGCGCAGCTTAAGCCTCTTGGGCATGGGCATCTGTAGCTCGCTGACAAACTCATGGTTCTTGACGCATCCCCACCCGTCGTTGCAAGTTGACTCGATAAGTGGCAGCGACTTGGGCACATCTTCCTCCAAGGGCGTGCTGCCGTCGTCCAGCACCAGCTCACCCTCGATGATGGTGACTTCGCTGTTAGGTATGCGTGACGTAAACGCTGTATAGGTGTATCCCATTGTTACTTATTGGATTTGCTCTCTGATTTGGATTTCTCGTGGTTCAGGTCCTGTGTGGCGAACTGTGCATTGATGCGGGCCATCGTGGCATAGTAGTCGTCCTCCTTGGCCTCCGCCAGTGCCTCCTCAGCTGCCTTTCTCTCGAACACGGCATCCTCGTAGTTCAACCTATTGGCATCCGGATAGAGGTAGTTATTGCTGACTTCCATGTTCAGCTCACTGATTCTTTCGGCCACCTTCGGACTTAACGAGTTCGATGTTTGTAGCTTTGCCAGCTCTGCTTGTGGAACACCACTCTGCTGTCTTTCCAGCAGAGTCTTGGCTTTCTTTTCTTTGACTTGTGCCTCGTATAGATTACTCTCCGCATTCTTGATAGACAGATCTTTTGAATAGAGGTCGGCTTCAAATTGTGAGTTCTGCAACCTTTCAGCAGCATCCAGGCGTCGCTGTGCACTATTAATAGCCTCCTTGTCACCGCTTTTCTTCGCTTTTGCCAAGTTCTTTTGTGCCTCAGCTAATTCCGCATCACCGTTCAGCTTTTTGTCTTGTATGCTTAAGCTCTTATATTTCGGTTTCTCTTTTCTCTTCTGCTCAACTGCCCTTTTCTTCTTCTTCATGACATTCGGGTCGAACTCGAAGTCGCTTAACAGGCCTATAAGGAAGCTGGAACCATTATATCCGATGCCCACAGCCACGGTATATACCGTGCTGACTCCTCCGGCGGCATCAACTGCTGTTTCGACCGCTCCAGCCAACTTGTCTTTCTGTGATTTGAAGAATTCCCTGATTTGTTTTGCTGAGCCTTCCGTCAGATGCTTGCTGATATTGGTTAGTGAGGAACCTTGCTTGCCTGTAGTCTTTATCTCCATGCCAAGACCTTTCAGTATTTTCTTCGTGGCTTGCTTGCCAACAACTTTGGCTGTTCCGATGACCGCCTTTCCTGTTACCTTCACAACCGTGCCGAAGTAGGGTATCAGGCCTGCTATGTCCATAGCTAAGCCCATGCCGTTAGCTACATTTTCTGCCGTAGAACATTCCGGTCCTGCTACCCATTTTCCAACGGTGATGGCGGCATCTACAAGGGCGAGTGGCGGGAAAGCCAGCGAGCCTACCGTAATGGCCAGCTGCATCACACCGAAGACAGTGTCGAAAGTTTCCGTCAGCTTGTCATCGTATGCCTTTTTGGCCGCATCCCTTGCAGCTTTGGCATCGGCAAGCTGCTGGTCGATGTCTTTCTGCCGGTTACTCAAGCCGTATTCATCCAGTGGCGCTCCGTCAACCATATACACAGGGGCGTGCTGATCCTCTCCTTGATTAAGTCCCATGGCTGCCGCAAGCCCACCATTGTACACCTGGCCATTTTGGTCATAGTTAACTTTTTTCCATTTGACGCTTTGGAAGTCAATCAGTCCGCCGTTCTGCAGTATTTGGGTAAGTTCATCTTTCGATTTGTATTTGTATTCCGGTGAGCTGTTGCGCAGATTTTCAATCTCAACATTTTTGCGGTCGTAGGGGGCATGAGCGGCATCCCTGGCCTTGTCAAGTTGCCGTTGCTGTCTTGCAACATCTCTTTCCACTGCCTCAACATTCTTGCATTGGTCCTCATAGTTCTTCTTCAGCTCTGCAGACGTGGGGTCGGTCATCTTGCGGTACTCTTCCTCGACATAGGAGAAGGGCACCTTCTTGCCGTCATACATTACCTTGTCCTCACCGCGCTTGTGGTTGTCGATGATTCGCTTCAGCTCCTTCTCGCGGTCCTCGGCGCCTCGCGTGTCCTCCAAATGCCCCTTGTAGGCATCGAAAAGCGCACAGTATTTCACCTTCATCTCCCAGCCCATCTGCTGTATCCAGCGGAAGGTAAAGATGTACTCGTCCTTGCTTAGGATTTGAGAGACATATTCCGAGTAGACGCCAGAGTCGTCCAACTTGGTTCCTAACAGGGCAGCGAGGGCAAACATGAGTTTCTGGCACGGGTGGATGGCTATGATGTTAATATTCACCGTGCCATAGCAATTTTCTTTCGACCTTTGGTACATCAGGTCTTTCAAGCGTGTAATGGCAAAGCCAAGGTATCTGGTTAGGTTGACCGTCTTTCCGTTGCTGAATGCGTTTATGTCATTTAGGCTGCAGTCAATGAAAATGGTTTCTTTGCATGGCCCGTAGCCGTTACCTTTCGGGCTGCTCCAACACATGTTCAAAAGAGAACTCTCAGCAATGTATGGCTTGCGCTTGTCTACAAAGAGGTGATTCTTCCATCCGCAGTACACGTAATAGGGCAACGAGGAGAATACAACCTCCACTGAGAAGTCTTGCCTTCTTTTCGACGTCTCCTTGCTCTTGCTCTCCGAGCTTGCAGAATTACTATAATCCTGCGACCCGCCGCCACCAGTATTTCTTTGTCCTCTTCCCATGTCTGCTACTGTTATTTTTTCTTGTTCCTGAGGTTCTCCTGCGCCTTGTCGTATTCCAGCTGTGCGGTGTATTGGTCGAACATGGCTTCGTTGCCCCATGCCTCTTGCCATGCCTTCTGTCTGTCCTGCTCGGCTTTCTGATAATCCTCCTCGGCGGCAATGCGGTCAGGCTTGATGTCGGCTGCCATCTGGTCGTAGCGTGCCGTCTCGCTGAAGTACATGTCCTGGAAGGGGTTCTCGCCTGTCTTTTCGTCCTTCCAGTCGGAGACCTCCAGTGCTGCTGTGAAGTTCTTGTCGGCCGCATCGCGGTATGAGTCTTCCTGCTCCTTCAGCTTGCGTGCCGTCTTTCCCTTGTCCACCGCCACGCTCTTTACCTCATAGTAGTTCTCCACGTCGGCTTTGTGCTGTTCCATGGTGTCCATGGCACTCAGGGCATCCATGGCATTCTTCTGGTCGTGCCAGATGGCATCCATCTTCGCCTGTTCCGCCTTGCTCTTGTCGTTGGCCTCGCTCCATGCATCCAGTTTCTGGCGGTAGTTATCAGCGGCCTGGCGCTGCTTGGCGTTTGCCTTGTCCATGGCGGGTTGCAGCCTTTCCTTCTCTTTCCTTGCCGCGTTCTCCTTTTTTGTCCAGTCCTTGGCTTGGGTGGAGTAAATCTCCTGTTGCTGGCGAGCATAGTTGCGCTCGGCGTCGGTCGTGGCACTGGCCTCGGCGGCCTTCCATTTATCCACCTCGCCCAGGGCCGTGGCGCGATTCTTGGCGGCATCCTTCTCGGCATCGCGGGCTTCCGACCATGGCTTGTGCACCTTCAGCATGTTGTTGTTGGCTTCCTGCAGTTTATCGTCGGCAGCGTGAAACTCCTCGCTTCTCTTCTGCTTCTCGGCGTATGCCTTGTTGCAGTTCACCAGCTGTGCTTGGCTCTCAGCTCTCTTCTGGTCTCTGAGGGCCTCCAGTTCCTCCCTCGACATGTTCTGTGGTGCTTCCACATTGTTGCCACGGTACTTCTCGTTGACATTGTTCATGGCGTTGGCCTGCTTCTGTGCGGCGCGCAGCTTGTATTCGCGTGCCGCCGCCTCGGCCGTGAGCGCCTTTTCGATGTCGCCTCTTTTCCTGAAGTCCTTGGCCATGTATTCCAGGCTGTCGGCTGCAGCCAAGTCGGCGTTGCCTGCGTTCACTGCATCGCGCATCTCCGCCTGGTATGCCTCCTGCTCTTCTGGTGACAGTTCTTCCAACTCGTCCATGGTGAGCTTCGTGCCCGGCATGGGCATGCTGAAGGGCAGGTTGGCCATGGGAGTGATGACAGGGGGCGGACCAGGAAACTGGCCATCGGTGGTGAAGCCGATGGAGCCTCCCCACATGCAGATACACTTGCTGGTGTTCGTCAGTGCCGGCTGTCCTTGTATCATGCTCTGTGGGCTGCCCGGCATCCATGGTGCCGTGACGGCCGGTATGCAGGGCATGGGGGTGAGTACGCCCATGGCGGCAGCGGTGGCCGAGGCTACAGTAGGGTTGCTTAGGGTGTTGCACATCCCAAAGGGCATGATGTTCACCATGGGCGCAAAGTCCATGATGTTGGCGCGTGGCATGTTGCCTATCTGCTTGGTGCGCACGGGCAGCACAATGAGCGACGACGGTGCCATCCCGAAGGTGCACGTCATCATGGCTCCGTTGACTACAAAGGATTCACCCATTTATGATTTGAGAATTGAGGTTTGAGGTTTGAGATTTGACTGTGGTCATGCACTTTCTACGGCGCGTCGCATGATGTCATTGATGGCCTGTTGGTCGTTCGCTTCAACGGCGGCAATCATAGCGTCGGCATCCTCTACGGCCACCTCTACCTTGCCACCCCACTTGATGGTGCGGTTGATGCGTGCTATGCCCTCCTCGTCCTCGAGCTTCATCAAGTGGCTGAACAGTGTCAGTTGCCCGTGCTCGTTGGGGTAGGCGTGCGAGGCTTCCCTGACGCTGCTGGCCATGTTGCTTATCCTGATGTCGAGGTTCATGGCCGCGCGGTGTATGTCGCGTGCCTGTACGTCGGCCTCGTCATTGTCGCCGCCTTCCATGGCTGTTTTCATCGTCTTTGTCGCCTTCTTCATCTTCTCCAGCTGCGTCTCTAACGACATCATGCCCATCTTGGCTTCTGTCAGCAGCCCGCACGCATCGAGCGCGTTGCGTGCTTCCTGTCCGCTGACACTGAACAAATCGACGACAGCCTTAGTAGCCTGCAGCACACAGCAGAGGTCTTTCAGACGCTTTAACGTAACGCGGATGCCACGTGGCTTGCGTTCCTTCGTGGCTTTCCTCAGTCGTTTGCGCACCTTATCGCCCAACTCAGCCATGGCGGTGATGGTCTCCATCGCCTTTGCCACCTCGTCGGCCGTTACCTGCTTTGTGCCGTCCTTTGCCTTCGGGCTTTTCTTCTTGCCTTTCTTTTTCTGTTTCGTCGTGCTCATGGTCAAGGTTCGTTCACAATTGGGGCATTGAGGTCAATCTTAGCCGTAGACTTCAGCTCAACGCCGGCCATGCCCTCGACAGTGGCGTTAGTAGTCTTCAGACCAATCTTGCCCTGCGCAATTTCTAATCCATCAGCTGTACCGCCCATTTTGACCTTCTCCTCGCCGAATCCGGTCAATGTCTTGGCTTCGATGTTCACCTCGCCGCCGGCTGTCAGCGTGCCGTCCTTGTCGCTGGCTTTCACCTTCACCAGCTTTTTGCCGTAGAAGTGGGCCTCCTCGCTGTCCGACCTCAGCTTGAGGTTCTTGACGGCTACCACGTTCATCTCGGTATCGGCCTGCATGTTGGTCTTTTCCTGTGAGTAAGTCTCGATGTTACGCTCGCAGCTGAGCGCGATGTCGTTTCTGGCACGTTCCCTGATGTCTTGGTGTGCAGTGATGGTGACGTCTTTCTTGGCATAGACGGTGACGTAGTCCTCCTTAGCCCTGATGTTGACGCTGTGCCCAGCAGTGATGTTAATGTCCTTGCCAGCATCAAGCTCGATGTTGCCAGCCGACTTCAGCTTGATGAGGGCACGGTCAGTCGAGAGCAGCAGCTCATAGGTGTGGTGATAGTTGTCATAGACGCGTATATAGCCCTTCTCACCGAATCGAGTATCAGTTTCAGTGTCATGAATCTCAATGGTGTGTCCGCTGGCGGTGCGAAAGGCCTTGACGTTATTCCACTTGGCAATCCATTTGGGGTCGACGGGATTCTGATTGCTGAAGTGTGATCCCATGACGAAGGGCCTTTCCACATTGCCCTCCTCGAAGGCCACCAGCACCTCCGTGAAGACTTCTGGCAAGAGATACGTTCCGAAGAACCCTCCCGCATCTTTATCACCTCCAGTGTACGGCTGTATCACGTGCAGCCATGGCGATACGCCATTGGCATCCTTTGTGCCATGTTCTTCGTGGTAGGCCCATAATTGCCATGGAAAGCGGACGCGGATACGTCCCCATCCCTCGGGATCGTCATTGTCGATGACGGTAGCCCTGACGGGAGCGTAGCACCGTGGGTAGACACAGGCATCGTAGTAGGGGGGGAAGTCGATGACTGAAGGAACGCCCTCGAAAGAGTTTCTGTACTCCAGGTTGACATTGAAGAAGTGGTCGACGCCAGTGATGAGAATCTCGTCCTGGGCTACATCGCTCTTCTTCTCCTCCTCACCGCTGATGAAATAGTCATCGATGGTGAGCTTGGCGCCAATCTTCAGCCGCGAGCAGTAGCTGTCGCCGCTGTATACAACCATGTTGCCACGTGTGGCATGAATCTCGGAGCGAGCCTCTTCTTCGTGAAAAGGAGGAAGTTCATCCATTGTTTTGGGTAGTTTGAACTCCTTCGCCTGTTTGTCGGTTTCCATGCCCGTTCCAGGTGCAACATTGAAGATGTAATCTCTTAGATAAGTAGACTTTGAGGCCTCAAACACTGAGTCGTTCAAAAGGTGGTTGAACGGCTTTTGAGCATCTTCCATGCTGGTACTATGCGCGTTACCACCGGCGTTGTACAGTGGCTGAATATGAAGTAACCGTTGGTAACAGGTCTGCAGCCTGACGCTATAGTTCGTCACGTCCTGGTTAGGGTATTTCAGCCGAATGCTCTCTTGGTTCTCTAACTTTCCGAAGTGCAGCTTCTTTCCCGTGTGGAACATCCACTCGCCATAGCGTCTTGCCAGCCTCGCCAGGAAGTCGTGGTCACTCTCGTTGTACTTCACGGTGTAGTGGATGGCTTTCTGGTAGGCTATCTCTCCCTCCATCTGCAGCTTGTGTCCGGTGACGGCGATGTCGGACAGGATGTCCTTAAGCGGGCTGTCGATGTATTGCCAGCAGGTGGGCGCATTCATCATCATGCCGTCGTAAGTCATGGCCCGCACACTGATGACGTAGTCCTTGTCAGATGCACGGTTGGCCGTGGCGTTGATGATGAGGCCCTCGAACTCTATGTCGCCGTTCTGGCTCTCCTCCTCGAATCCCTCCATGTCTTTCTCCGTGCTCTCCGTCTGGAGCAGCAGGGTTATATGTGCCCCGATGATGTTGGCGCAGACGTTGAAGTTGATGTCATCGATGGACTCCTCGGTGTCCTTGTGCAGGTCGAACGACAGGAAGCATGGCTCTAGCAGGTGCTGTGTCAGTGAGAAGCTTTCCATGAGGAACAGGTTATCGTAGAGCTTGATATAGAACTGTTCCGACGGTGTGCCGTCGATGCTGACGGCGATGTTCTTTACGCTTATCGACATGTGGCAGTGTGTTTGCTTTTAGTGGTTGAACTAAAATACATTTGGATGTGTGGGCATGACTATTTCTTCAGCTTCTTCCAGCCGTTGCTGAACATGACGCCGATGCCGCCGCCACCCTTGTTGCCTCCGTCTGAGGGAGCACCGAAAATCATCGTGTCGCATGCGAGGGTGATGGTAGAATACATGAGCTTTGAGTCGTTGTCGTTGAAATAGTCCTTAATGCCGACGCAGTAGGCATCCTTGAAGCGTAGGTTCTTGAACACACGCTTGTTCTGCCTGGACCACACGACGAAGGTGAGCATGCCATCGTGCGTTTCAGTCTTCTTTGCCATCCAGTCGTAGAAGAAGGTGTCGTCGTTGCTGGTGGATGGCATGGTGAACACAATCTTGCTCCAGTTCGGCTTCCCAGACGGTTTGCCGGTGGTGTCGGTGCCTTGCGTTATTTCATACGAGCACTCCACAATGCCATACTTTTTGCCGTCAATCTCAATCTTGCCGTGGAAGGCGTCGGTGGGGTCTTTCTTCTTGCCCTTTGTCAGGGTGTTGTAGAACTCTCCGAGGTTCGCGCGCTCTTTCAGCAATGCGGCTTTGTCCTCGGGCGAGGCCCATGCCTCGTCGAAGTCGCCAAAGCTGTTGGCAATCTCCTCCTGGATTTTCTTCTTTACTTCCTCCTTGGCCTTCTCGGCTTCTTCCTTCAGCTTCTGCTCAAATTGCTTGACGGGCTCTGTCTCGCGAATCATCTGCAAATGGTCCTCTGCCAGTCCCATGACGGCAGCGGGAGCATTGTTGATGATGTTGTCACGCAGCTTCTCGAGCTCTGACTTCTCCTTCTTCTTGTCTTTCGCAGCTGCAGCAGATTGTGAGGTGTCAGATTCCTCCTCTTTCTTCTCTTCGTCTTTCTTCTCCTCTTCTTTCTTTTCCTCTTCCTTGCTTTCTTCCTCCTTGCTCTCTTCTTCCTTGGTTTCTTCCTCCTTGGTTTCTTCCTCCTTGTTCTCTTCTTCCTTGGTTTCTTCCTCCTTGCTCTCTTCTTCCTTGCTTTCTTCCTCCTTGCTTTCTTCCTCCTTGGTTTCTTCCTCCTTGGTTTCTTCCTCCTTGCTCTCTTCCTCCTTGCTCTCTTCCTCCTGCTTCTCTTCATCCTTCTTTTCCTCGTCCTGCTTCTGTTCATCTTGCTGTGCAGGTTCGGCTGTGGGTTCGGCTGTGGGTGCAGCTGCAGGACCTGCAGCAGGTGCGGCTGCGGGTTGTTCAGACTGTTGAGCAGCACTGGCTGTCTGCTGCTGTTGGTCTTCCTGCTTTTGGTCTTCCTTCTTCTCTTCTTCCTTCTTCTCCTCGTCCTTGTTTTCTTCTTCCTTCTTCTCCTCGTCCTTCTTTTCCTCGTCCTTCTTTTCTTCATCCTTCTTCTCCTCGTCCTTCTTCTCCTCGTCCTTCTTCTCCTCGTCCTTCTTCTCCTCGTCCTTCTTCTCCTCGTCCTTCTTCTCCTCGTCCTTCTTTTCTTCATCCTTCTTTTCCTCGTCCTTCTTCTCCTCGTCCTTCTTTCCTTCATCCTTCTTTTCTTCATCCTTCTTCTCCTCGTCCTTCTTTTCTTCGTCCTTCTTTTCCTCGTCCTTCTTCTCTTCATCCTTCTTTTCTTCATCCTTCTTTTCCTCGTCCTTCTTCTGGCCGTCCTCCTGCTTTTGCTCGTCCTTCTTCTTGTCGTCCTCCTGCTTTTGGCCGTCCTCCTGCTTTTGCTCGTCCTTCTTCTTGTCGTCCTCCTGCTTTTGGCCGTCGTCGTTCTTTTTGTCGTCCTCCTGCTTTTGGCCGTCGTCGTTCTTCTTGTCGTCCTCCTGCTTTTGGCCGTCGTCGTTCTTCTTGTCGTCCTCCTGCTTTTGGCCGTCGTCCTTCTTCTTGTCGTCCTCCTGCTTTTGGCCGTCGTCCTTCTTCTGGTCGCCGTCCTTCTTTTGGTCGCCGTCCTTCTTTTGATCAGGTGTGGGGGGCGGTGGGTAAGGCGGAGGATTCGAACCGCCATCATCTTTAGCCTTATTTAATATATCATCGGCAACTTTGTTGTTATTCTCTTGAACCTTATTAAAGCTGTTTTCCAGAGTGGGTGGTTGCTCATCTTCTGTTTTTTTTTCTCCAACCTTTTCTAAGAACTCATCAGCAATTTTGTTGTTGTTTTCTCGAACTTCTTTCATGAAATTCTCTGGTTTGAGTTCTTCTTTTGCAGCTTCTCTTGCAGCAACTCTTTCCTTATGCTCTGCCCACTTAGTCTTGACTTTTTCCGCAGCGTGTTCACCAATCTCTTCTTCTATCTTGTCAATAGGGCTCGTAAGGACGCTGTCGAATGCTCCAACGCCAACTTCTTTCATGTGATCTCCGAAGTCGAAGTCATCGCTAGTTGCCGCATTCTGCTGCGCTAACTGCTTTTCTTCCAGTGCCACGCGCCTTTGCTCTAACGCAATCCGCTCTTTCTCTAACTCCAGTTGCTTCTCCTCAAGACTCTTCTCGCTAGTGGAAGCCACGTCAGCGTTGGAAGTGGCTCCTGATGCCTCACTGGTCTGCTTAGTGCTCTCAGCGTTCATTGCAGCTTCGTCAATCATGGAATCAAAAATGTCACTCATAGTAGTATATATTAATAATGTATTAGGAATTTCTATTCAGGTGTGCTCCTTGGGAGCAAGGGTTTTCTCTCAGGACTTTTAGTTTACTGTTGGCGTGTTTCTAAAAGAAAACTGAGGTGTTGAGCCCCCGGTGCCTTTCGGCTCCGTGTCTCAACCCTCAGTAATGGCTGTTGATTAGTTGTCGATAGTCCAGCGGTTGTTGTGCTGGGCGTTGCCAACCTTGATGACCTTGGCGCTGATGGTGAACTCCTCGTACTGCTGCACCTCGTTCTTGTTGTCGTAGGTCTCAGCATACTCCACCATGTAGCCCTCGGTGAAGTCAAGGTGCTTCATCTCGCCACCCTGGCGGTTGGGCCATGAGATGGTGCCGCTCTTCGACATGTAGGTGTCGCACATCCACTCCAGGAGGTCGGTGTTGCCGTCGTCATTTGACTTCACCTTCACCTTGATCTTGCCGCCGCGGGTGGTGCCTGTGGGCTGGCCCTCGACGTCGGTCTGCTGGTTCAGTTCGTAACGGACGTACATTACTTCGCGCTCGGCGATGCCATCGGCGTTGATGGTAACAGTTCTCTGTGATGCCATAATTGTAAAATGTTTAAAGGGTTAATAAAAAAAGGTTTTTTTGTTTTTTTGATGGGGTCTCTGGGACTGCTGGGTCCTCTGGGGCTGCAGAGGCCACCTGATTGTTTTTTTTAGGAGACGTTGGTGTCCCACTCGGTGCCGGCGTCGCCGTTGTGGCCAGTGAGCTCGATGAAGAAGTTCTTGGCGGCGAAGAAAGGCTTCAGCTCCACCTCGATCTTGATGTCCTTCGTCTTGGGATCCTGGTTGATGCCCTTGAGGTTGTAGTTCTCAATGAGCTTGCCCGGGCCCTTGTAGTCGCTGAGGAAGTCGTGAACGGCCTGCTGCAGCTCTGCCTTGACGGCGCTGTTCCAGTTGATGAACGCCTCGTCGTTGAAGAAGTTCTGGAACACCTTGCCAATCCAGTCGAACACACGGACGATGGGGTACTCCTGCAGTCCGAGCGTGGCGCCGTTGTAGAGTGAGCGGTTTGAGAAGGCCATGGTGCGTCCGTCCTCCTCGACCATGGGGATGACGCCCATGTCGATGATGGCTGCTATCTCGCTCTTGCGCAGGTCCATGCGTGCGCCCTTGACGTTGCTCAGTGTGCCGTACTTCTTTCCGGCGCAGCCCTGTGCGATGACCGTCTCCTCAGTGTTGGTCATGCGTCCTGCGAGTGCTGCCGATGCGGGCACGTAGAGGTCGTCGTCCTCGCCGGCCAGCTCGCTCTTCTTACGTCCGAGGATGTAGTTGGCGGTCATCACGACGTTGGCCATCTTGGCATCCTGGCTCTGCATGTTGGCCTCGTCCAGCTCGTCCTTGAGCATGGAGAAGTTGAGGCTGTCCTTGAAGTCGGTCAGCATGATGACCTTGTTGCGGTAAGCGGTGTCAGCCCACATGCGGATGGTGTTGGCGTCGCCGATGTATCCGGGTATGATGAGCAGTGAGTAGTTGTTCTTCAGGCTCAGACGGTCGTAGTAGCGCTCCAGCTCGTCGCGGATGGCCAGCGTGTCCTCTGAGTCGTGGTACTCCAGCTCCTCCTTGTTCACGTTCATCAGGGTGAGGCACTCCACCTTGCCCTGTCCAGCGTTGGCGAAGAAGGAGTCGAGTGCGCGGTAGGTGACCTCCAGCTTGTGCACCTCGTCACGTACGGCGAAGAGGTTGTTCTTCAGGTTCGTCTCGGTCTTGGCGAGCTTCTCCTTGCAGCTGTCGATAATCTCCATGGGGTCGGAGCCGCCTTCTTCCATGATGCTCACCCAGAGCTCCAGCTCGTTCTTCAGCTTCTTGCGGGCCTCTGCGTAGGAAGCGTCGCCGAGGAAGATGTTCTTCACGGCCTTGCGGCGCGGGTCCATGTTCTCTACGCCCTTGATGAGGCCCTTGAGGAGCTGGAAGCCGCCGAACTTGTCGAGTCCGCCGATGCTGTCCTGCAGGAGTTGTCCGGGATTTTCTATTTTCTCACGAAGTTCGAGGGCCTGGCCCTGCTCTTCTTGTTTCAGTTCTTCTGCTGCCATAGTTTTAATGCTTAATTCTAAATGCTTAATGCTTAATGACTAATGCTAAATGCTTGATTGATGGTTGACTTAGTCTGCTGCCTCGAGCTCAGCCAGGAGGGCCTTGAGCGCGTTCTTGAGGTTGCCCTTGGCGGCCTCGTCCTTCAGGGCGTTGCGCAGGCTCTTGTTCTTCTCTAACTGGCGGATGACGCTGTTGTAGGCGTCAATCTTGCCCTTGGCGCCGCTCATCAGCTCGCTGTTGGCGATGAGTGAGTCGTCGTCGAAGTCCTTGATTGACTTGAAGTCGAAGTCCTCGAACACGGCGCCGCCTTCCTCATTCTCGAGGGCGACGTCCTTCTTTGAGGGCTGGTAGTGCTCAAAGACGTCCTTCATGCTCTTGGCCTTGAAGCCTTCGCGGTCCTCGTCGCTCTGTGGAGCCTCGTCGGTGAACTGGTCAGCGTAGAGTGCACGGTTTTGCGGGAACTCGATGATGCCGTCTTGTGCCTCGGCATCGAGCACTTTGGTAATAACAGTTTTTCTTGCCATAGTTGTTGGGTTTTATTGGGTTAATAATAAAGAAATGTGCTTTTTTGGGGGGGAGGGGGTGGGCCCGGCGGGGTTGGGCCCGGCGGGGGAACCGCCGGGCACTGTGGCGTTACTCAGCAGCGGGGGCTTCCTCCTCAGCGGCGGGGGCCTTCTTGCCCTTCTTGGGCTTTTCTGGGGCTGCTGGGGCCTCTGGGGCTACTGGGGGTTCTGGGGTTGCGGGGGCTTCTGGGGCTGCGGGCTCAATGGGCTCGGGCTTGGGCTGGCTGGGGTTGCCGGGGATGGTGGTCTCCTCGCCGTCGGGGCTGTCGATGTCCCAGTTGATTTGCTTGTTCTCCTCGTCATACTTCATCGTGACTGTGTCGCCCGGGGTGATGGTGCCGGCGATGATGAGCTTCGACAGCGGACGGCGAATCTCCTTGCGGATGATGCCCAGGATGGGACGTGCGCCGTAGTGAGCGTTGAAGCCCACGCTGGTGACGTACTTGCGGGCGGTGTCGTCGATGACCAGCTTGATGTTCTGCTCGTTGAGCGTCTTCAGCAGGTTCTTGATGTGGATGTCGAAGATGCGGTTAATCATCTCGGTGGTGATGGGCGAGAACGGCACGATCTCAGTCAGACGGGCCAGGAACTCAGGACGGAAGTTGCCCTGCATCACCTCCAAGAGCTGGTCGTGCGTGGGCACCTTGCCAGCATCGAATGACTTGAAGATATAGTCCGAGCCGATGTTCGAGGTGAAGATGATGAGTGAGTTGGAGAAGTCGCCGACGCGTCCCAGACGGTCGTGCAGCTTACCCTCGTCGAGAATCTGCAGGAACAGGTCGAAGACCGACTTGTGTGCTTTCTCAATCTCGTCGAAGAGCACGACGCTGTAGGGGTGCTGTCGTATCTGGTTCACCAGCAGGCCGCCCTCCTCATAGCCAACGTATCCCGGAGGTGCACCGTAGAGCAGTGCCACTGAGTGCTCCTCCTTGTACTCCGACATGTCGAAGCGCAGCATGGCCGTCTCGTCGTCGAAGAGGAAGTTAGCCAGGCTCTTGGCCAGCTCGGTCTTACCTGTACCCGTCGGGCCGAGGAAGAAGAACGAGCCCATGGGCTGTCCCTTCTTGTTCAGTCCTGAGCGGCTCTCGAAGATGGCGTCGAGGATGCTCTTGATGGCGTGTCCCTGTCCGACGACGCGCTGGTGCAGGATCTGCTCGGCGTTGCCCAGCTTCTCGCGCTCCTCGCTCTGGATGTTACCCATGGGTATGCCGGTCATCTTGGCCACAACGTCGCGCACGGCGTCCTTCTTGAGCGATACTGGGACCTCTGGGGCCTCTGGGCCTTCTGCGAGCTTGGCCATCTCGGCCGTAATCTTCTGCGATGCCATGGCGCGGTCGAGCAGGTCGAGTGCCGATGACGGCAGACGGCGGTCGGGCATGTAGCGCTTGGCCAGGCGGACAATCTCCGTGGGCACCTCGTCGTCGATGGGCATGTGGTGGAAGTCCTCATAGCCCTTGCGCTTGGCCTGGATGATGGCCACGGCCTGCTCCTCGTTGGGCTCCTCGACGGTAATCTTCTCAAAGAAGCTGGTCAGCTCCTTGTCCTTCTCGATGTCCTTGGTGTAGCCGTCGACGGTCGATGTGATGACCACCTGCAGCTGGTTCTTCGACAGCAGCTTCTTCAGTCCGGGCAGTATGCCGTTGAGTGTCGACTGCTTGTCCTCTACGCGGTGGAAGTTCTCCACGACGAGCAGGGGCTGCGTCTGTGCCATGAGCTGTTCGGTGACCTGCTTGAAGCGGTCCTCAATCTCGCCCTTGTAGCTCACTCCCTGTGACAGTGAGATGAGGTCGAGCTCGTAGGGCTTCAGTGCTTCCAGCGATGCTGCCACCTTGCCGGCGCGTATGCGCTGCAGTATGGCGTGTATGAGGCTGGTCTTTCCCACGCCTGTCTCACCCACGATGAGCAGGTTGGCGCGGTCCTTTCGTGCCAGCACCTCGGTCATGGAGCGCACCTCGTCGTCGAATCCGATGACCTCCTCCTCGGGCAGCTCGGCCAGCATGTCTACGAAGAAGCCGCTGTCAGCCGCTGCACTGGCTGCAAAGCCACCGCCTGTGCTGGCAGCTCCTGTGCTGGCAGCAGGCTTGACGGGTGCACCGCTGCCTATCTGTTTCTTAATCTTGTCGGCCGAGAGCGTCAGCGTCTTGAGCTGTTCGTAGGAGAAGCCTACGCCGGGGCTGGCCAGTGCAGCCAGCAGGCAAGGACCGTCGATGTCGGCCAGTCCGGCCTTGTCAGCGATGTCCTGTGCTTCCTTCACCACGTTCTGTGCATCGCGCGACAGCTCAATGCCCTTCATGGGGTAGGGCGATTTCTCGCACTGCTTCATACGCATGTCGGCCCAGTCTACCATGTAGTAGTAATCCTCGTCGAGAGTGTCCTCGATGTAGTTCACCAGCCCGGCGCTCTTGTGCAGCAGGGCACGCAGCAGGTGGGCAGGTTCAATCTTCGGCGACTTGTTGTCGGTGGCAAACGACTGTGCGATGTGCAGCAGGTCGAATGGAAGATTCGCTAAAAGTTCGGTGTACTTGTCCATATTAACTGTTGTTTATGTGGTTAATTAGTTATCTGGTCGTTTGGTTATGTCTGTTGTCTCGCTGTGGCTATGCCGGCTCATTCCCGTCGATGACCTGCAGGAAGGCGGAGGGTATGTAGGCGGTGGCGACGCTGCACAGTCCTTGCAGGGTGACGATGACGCGCTGCTGTCCTGCCAGCCTTGCCACGCGGCCCTCGACGCCGGTGAAGGGGCCGAGGATGACCCTCACCGTCTCGCCGCTGCGGAAGTGGCACTGCTCGGGGTCAACCAGCCGCACGTGCTCGCTGGTGGTGCTGGTGGCCCTGACGAAGCTGTGCATCTCCTTCTGCGGCACCACCAGTGGCGGGTTCTTGCCGTTCTCCTGTCTGAAGTGGTCGTAGTAGTAGGTCAGGAAGGAGAGCTTCTCCGTCTGCCTGACATATTCGTCGGCCTTCTCGCGCGTGGCATAGAGGAAGAGGATGTTGGGTACCAGCACCTCTTGCACGCGCACGCGCTTATTACCTTTTACCTTGCTGACGATGTGCGTAGGCAGGTAGGTGAAGGTGCCGTCCTCGACCATGATGTCGGAGGCGCGGCGCTCGCGTCCATAGGATGCGCGCACCACAAACCACTCCTTGTCAGGGGCGGGGACATATTCTACCGACACCCCGGTCTGCGAACTTGTAGCCTTGGGGATGATGCTGTCGGCTGTCGGAACGGCGTCTTGGTAGCTGCCGCAGGCCTTTTCAGCACTCGAGGGTCGGATATTCACATTAGTCAATGTGCTCATATCAGTCCTTCGTTTCGACACGCAGCTGGTGGCTGCATGTGACATTTCGGTTACAAAGTTAGAAAAAAAAACAATAATAGCTGACTTTTTTCGAAGTTTTTTTCTAAAAAAAGAGCATTTTTTTCAAAAGTGTAGAAATTCATTGTACGTTTTGGCGCTCCTTTGTGGGGAGCGCCAACATTTTTGTCATTGAAGGGTTGCAAAAGGGGGGCGGTTACTTCTCGAAGGTGAAGGTCCTGTCGCCAATCATGTTGCCGTCGGCGAAGATGCTCACGTGGTAGTCGCCAGCCATGAGTGTCTCCTCAACGTTCCAATAGACGGTGACAGGAGTCTCCTCGCCCGAATACTCGATGACCTTCTTCATGGAGTATTCCAGCTGTCGGTTCTCGTAGTTGAAGAACCCTCCGCCCTGCAGCACGCTGCCGGTGGGCGTCATGATGCGCACGAAGATGGTCCGCTGTCCGTTCTCGGCCGTCACGTTGCGGGCGATGTTGAAGCTGACCTGCAGCGACATGGTGTCCGACATCTTCCTTGCAGCCTTCTTCTTGCCCAGTCGTGTCATGCTGATGGCCGTGGCGTTGAGCTGTGCGGCGATGGTCACGCGCTCGGTCAGCTCCTGGCGCTCCTGCTGCAGGTTCTGGTTCTGTCGGTTGCTCTCCTCTAAGCGTCCTGTCAGCTGTGTGTTCTCGTTGCGCAGCGTCTGGTTCACCTGGTTCAGCGAGTCCACCATCCTGATGTAGTCACGCAGCACGGCGCGCACGCTGTTCAGCTCCTTCTTCAGACGTGTGATTTCAGCGGCGTTGTCGGCCTTCACCTGGCGCAGCTCCTCCAAGAGTTGTTGTGCGCGCAGCTGTTCATGGGTGAGCTGTGCGATGAGCGAGTCGTTGGTTATCTGGAGCATCATCTCACCGTACTGAATGTCCAGCTGGGCGTATTCGCTCTCCATCTCCTCCTTCTCCAGCTCGGCCAGCTCCTGCATGCTCTTCATCTTCTCGTCCTGGAGTGCCAGGTCGTCGTTCTTCGGCTTTATGACCAGCAGCCACAGTGCGGCGGCCACTAGCAATGCTGCAGCCAAGGCTGTGAGTATCGTGGTAAGTAATGACTTCTTCATTGGATTGTGGTGTGTTGTTTGGCGTGCAAAGTTACGGGTTTTTGCCGACATGGCAAAAAAAATCCTCGCTTTCTTTTGGCCGTTAAGAAAAATATACTTATCTTTGCCCACATAAACCATCCTGCCTATGTCTAAAGACGGCTTCCTCTATCGTGCATTCCATCTTTACTACGATGGTTTCCGCAGCATGACCCTGGGGAAGACACTTTGGGCCATCATCCTGCTGAAACTTTTCATCATCTTCGTGGTGCTGAAGATTTTCTTCTTCCCCAACTTTTTGAGCAGTCATGCCGCTGAGGGCGAGGAAGACGACTACGTGGCAACTGAACTAGTCAACAGAGCACAATGAAAACCTAATAACTATGCAAGACCTGCTATTATCCATTGACTCGGGCACCATCGACTGGTCGAGGGCCCAGTTCGCCCTGACAGCCATCTATCACTGGCTCTTCGTCCCCCTGACACTGGGCCTGGCTGTCATCATGGGCATCTGCGAAACCATTTACTACAAGAAGCGCACCCCTTTCTGGCTGCACACGTCGAAGTTCTGGCAGCGCCTCTTTGGCATCAACTTCGCCATGGGCGTGGCCACGGGCATCATCCTGGAGTTTGAGTTCGGCACCAACTGGAGCAACTACTCCTGGCTGGTGGGCGACATCTTCGGCGCGCCGCTGGCCATCGAGGGCATTGTGGCGTTCTTCATGGAGAGCACCTTCGTGGCGGTGATGTTCTTCGGCTGGAAGAAGGTGAGTGCCGGCTTCCACCTGGCCTCCACCTGGCTCACGGGCCTTGGCGCCACGCTGTCTGCATGGTGGATTTTGGTGGCCAACTCGTGGATGCAGCACCCCGTGGGCTGCGAGTTCAACCCAGACACCATGCGCAATGAGATGACCTCGTTCTGGGACGTGGCCCTCTCGCCGGTGGCGGTCGACAAGTTCCTCCATACCGTCATCTCAGCCTGGATTATCGGCGCCGTCTTCGTCGTGGCCGTCAGTTGCTGGTACCTGATGAAGAAACGCCACACCGAGCTGGCCCGCCAGAGCATCAAGATTGGCAGTCTGGTGGGACTGGTGGCATCGCTGGGCGCCGCCTTCACCGGTCATGTCTCAGGTCAGGACGTGGCCAAGGTGCAGCCCATGAAGCTGGCAGCCATGGAGGCCCTCTACAATGGTGGCACCTCGCAAGGGCTGACCATGGTGGCACTGGTGACGCCCTTTAGTCAGGATGAGTACACCAAACGCGACGAGCCGGCACTGAGGATAGCCCTGCCCAATGCGCTGTCGCTGATGGCCACCAACACCCTTGACGGCTATGTGCCCGGCATCAACGACCTGCTGAATGGCTATACCCGTCCCGATGGCACGCGCGAGCTGTCGGCCGACGAGAAGATAGCCCGTGGCAAGCTGGCCATAGCCGCCCTGCAGGCTTACCGCCAGGCTCGCGCCGACAATGATGCTGACGAGGCTGCGCGACAGTTGCAGGTGTTCCGCGACAACGAGCCTTACTTCGGCTATGGCTATATACGCGACAAGAGCGAACTGGTGCCCTCGGTGCCCATCAACTTCTGGGCCTTCCGCACCATGGTGGGTGTGGGCTGTCTGCTCATCCTGTTCTTCGGTCTGATGACGATGCTGGCCTTCCGCATCCCCCTGCTGTCAGTGGTGACGCGGCGCCTGCTGTCCGCCCTGGGCCTGATGGACGAGACGCAGGCCGACGTCCACGGGCCTACGCGCATGCCGCGATGGCTCAAGATAGCAGCCATCGTCATGGTGCCGCTGGCCTACATCGCCTCTGAGAGCGGATGGCTGGTGGCTGAGTTTGGCCGACAGCCCTGGACCATCCAGGACATGCTGCCCACATGGGCCGCTGCCAGCGACCTGCACTCTGGCTCGGTCATGTTCACCTTCGTCCTCTTCCTCATCCTCTTCACCACCATGCTGGCCGTGGAAATCAGCATCATGCTGAAGCAGATCAAGAAGGGACCGGAGGAATCTTAGACGTAGCGACACATCTTAATTCTTAATGATAAATTCAACATTCCTACATCCTACTCGCGTAGTGACACCTCTTAATAATAAACTCTAAATTCCAAATTAAAAATGACATACGATTTTCTGCAGCATTACTGGTGGTTCCTGGTGTCGCTCCTGGGCGCACTGCTCGTGTTCCTGATGTTCGTGCAGGGAGCCAACTCCATGGTGCGTTCCCTGGGCGCAACGGCTGAGGGCCGTCGCCTGGTGGTCAACTCAACAGGCAGGAAGTGGGAGTTCACCTTCACCACCCTTGTCACCTTCGGCGGAGCCTTCTTCGCCTCCTTCCCCTTGTTTTACAGCACGTCCTTTGGCGGTGCCTACTGGCTGTGGATGATTATCCTCTTCACCTTTGTAGTGCAGGCCGTCAGCTATGAGTTCCAGAATAAGCTGGGCAACCTGCTGGGACCGTCCACCTTTCAGTGGTGTCTGGTCCTCAACGGCGTGCTGGGCCCGCTGTTGCTGGGCGGTGCCGTGGCCACCTTCTTTGAAGGCTCCAACTTCGTGGTGGAGAAAGCCAGCCTCACCTCGCCGTTGTTGGTGGAGGGCGGCGGACGGGCCATCAGCCACTGGGCCAATGCCTCACATGGCCTCGATGCCCTGCTCAATCCCTGGGTGTTGGTGTTCGGCCTGGCCGTGATGTTCCTGGCACGCACCCTCGGCACGCTCTATGTCATAAATAATGTCGACGATGCGCACGTCCGCTCGCGCGCCACCGGGCGTCTGTTGGGTAATGCCGTGCCCTTCGTGCTCCTCTTCGTGGCCTATCTCGTTCACCTGTTCCTCAAAGACGGCTACGGATGGGTGAAGGAGACGGGCGAGATCATCGTGGTGCCTAACAAGTACTGGACCAATCTGATGGAGATGTGGCCCCTGCTCATCCTGCTCCTCGTGGGCGTGGTGCTGGTGCTCGCCGGCATCGCCATGGAGGTGAGGCGCAGTTCCGATTCAGCCGCCAAGCGCCAAGGCATCTGGCCTGCCGGCATCGGCACCGTGCTCACCGTGCTGGCCCTGCTGCTCTGCGCCGGGTGGAACGGAACGGCCTACTATCCCTCGACCTACGATGTCCAGATGTCGCTCACCATCGGCAACTCATGCAGTAGCGAGTTCACGCTCAACGCCATGTTCTATGTGTCGCTGCTCATCCCCGCCGTCCTGGCATACATCGTCTACTGCTGGCACAAGATTGACAGCCACAAGCTCAGCAGAGAAGAACTCGCTGCCGACGAAGAGGCCTATTGAGCCTAGCATGGTTTTTCGAAATTTAGAGGGGAGAGGTGAGAGGTAAGAGGTGAGGGAATAGCCAGATGGTACGCTAAAGCGTCTTTAAGAAAACAAGTGAAAACCAACAAAACAAAAAAACAGGGAGTTGAGGAGATGAGGAGACTTGGAGGCATAGTCAGTATGCCTTGCGGTATTTCCCCTCTTCCTTGTCCTCCATCATGGACAGGTAGGACTGGTAGCGGCTCTGGGCGATGTAGTGGTCGTCGAGGGCCTTCAGTACGGCACAGCCCGGTTCATGGGTGTGCGTGCAGTTGCTGAAGCGACAGTCCTTGGAGAAACGGAAAATCTCTCGGAAGTAACTGCTAATCTCCTCCGGTTCCATGTCGAAGGTGCCGAAGCCCTTGATGCCCGGCGTGTCGATTAAATAGGAAGGCACGTTCCCCCCTCCTTGGGAGGGGGATGGGGGGAGGCTTATCATCTCTGAGAACGTGGTGGTGTGCTGTCCGCTGTCGTGGGCATCACTGATTTCGGCCGTCCGCAGGTTGGCCCCCGGCACCAGGCGGTTGATGAGTGTCGACTTGCCCACGCCGCTGTTGCCGCTCAGCAGCGTAATCTTCCCGCTCAGCAGCTGGCCGACGGGTTCCAGCCCCTCGCCAGTCTGGGCCGACACCTGCAGGCACTGGTAGCCGATGGTCTCGTAGAGCTGCACCATCATCTGCTGGTAGTGGCGCTCGTCGTCAGTGAGCAAGTCCGTCTTGTTGAAGACCAGTATGACGGGCACGCGGTAAGCCTCGGCCGAGGCTAAGAAACGGTCGATGAACGTGGTGCTGGTCTCAGGGTGTGCCACGGTGACGATGAGCAGTGCCTGGTCGACGTTGGCCGCAATGATATGGCTCTGCTTCGACAGGTTGATGCTCTTGCGGATGATGTAGTTGCGGCGGTCGTCAATGTCGATAATCCAGCCTTCGTCGTTCACGGTGACCACATCGCCGACGGCCACAGGGTTCGTACTCCTGATGCCCTTGATGCGGAAGTTGCCTTTTACCTTACAATCAAGCATTTGGCCATCGTCCGCCCGGACGGTGTACCAGCTGCCAGTGTTTTTTACAACCATACCTTTCATAATCGGCCACAAAATTACATCAAAAAACAGACACGGCCAAAAAAAAGCCCACAATTTGTTTTGCTGTTTTGGAGATTCTTCGTACTTTTGCGGCTCGGATATAACACTTATCATCATGGAAAGAAAACGTTTTTCCGCTGTCAATAGACTGCAGTTTATAGTTGTGGTGGCCACGGCTGCGCTTTTGGCATCGTGTGCGAATGGCAAGAAGCATCAGGCTGATGCTGAGGATGTGGAACAGGAGGAGGAAGTAGCTGACGTCAGTGGTGCCGATGACAAGGGGGCCGCGCTCTTCGACCTCTTTTACGACCTCAATGCCCATGCTGACTATGCCTATACCGATAAGGTGCTCATGAAGAATGGCTTTGGACTGGAGGATAAGGCGATGTATGATGATGACGAAGAGGTAGGCGAATATGTGTTTACCTATGTGCATCCTGAATACGGCAAGATAGAAGTGGGGTGGCAAGGCGTGGTAGGCTATGGCTTCAACTTTACTCCTGGCTCGATGCAGCTGCTGAGGCAGATGTACAAACAGGCGGATTCGCGTGGCTTCAAGTTGGAAGAAGACAGTGACAGCATCTTTTCAGACGGAACCTGCTTCTTCTGGAAAAATGAAGACGGCATGTGGATGTATGGGCACGATGATAAAAACCTGCATCCCTCCATCAGCGCTGAGTTCAGCGGCGAGTTGGGAGTATTCCAACTGCGTGGCCCTGTGAAGATGTTCACCATGCAGCGTGAGTCGGCACCTTCATACGAGAGCCATCAGTCTTTTGACCGCGAAGGATTCATGATTGAGGATGACGGCCAAAAGCCCGTTGACAGCGACCTGACCACCTATTCTCGTGATGACAAAGGACGGTTGGAAAGACAAGACATCTCCGGCGGCATGTTCTGTTATAATGTATATAACGCCAATGGACTGTTGGAGAAATCCCACACAAATTACGTTGATGAGGAGGATACGGAATGGTACACCTACAATAGTGAAGGCGAACTCATCAAGAAAACAAATGTGTTCAACAGGGATGGCCAGGACGGTATCACCGCCACTACCTACGAAATCCTCTCACGCGACAGCCACGGCAACTGGACGAAGCGTAAGGCTCTGATGGATGGAAAGGAGGACATCGAAACCCGCACCATCACCTATTACGAATAGAAAACGAATTTCTACGTAAGCATCCGTTGAAATACACGTTGTAACAGTTGTAGTTTCGTTGTACCTTTGCAGTCGCAATAGTGCAGAAACTACAACTGTTACAGCGTGTATTTCAACGGATGCTTACGCTTGCACTGCTGATTTACGGTACAACTATCTTTCCGCCGCCGGGTCCGAATACGAAATCACCTATAAGATGTACCGAGCGGGGTATGATGAGCGTCACAAACTGACGACAAGCGCCAAAGGCCATCGAGCAGATGGTCACCACTCCGTCAGGCACCAGATACTCAGATTCTTTAAACGAGCAACGGGCAAACAAAAGTCTGTGCCCATCAAGGCTATACCCTATCCCATGCTCATCTACCCGATACTCTCCCTCCTCCTCAAAAGCCCAGGTCTCTTCATCACGATTCGCATAGTCTTTCTCCCAGAAATAAACTGCAGGCATCAGTTCCTCATTTTCCTTCTCGTCCTCGCTGAACACCAATTGGTCATGTTCATGCACATGAGCCGTACAAGGAACGTGGAGCGTGCCAATCTTGCAGCCTATCAATGCTCCTGGCTCTATCTCTTCTACGCCCTCTGGAATCCAATACGCGCCCTCTAAGCTCGCCCCTTTCAGCATCCGTCTCCCGTCTGCCGAATAGATAAAGCCATAGCTGTCCATCCATAATTGGTCACAGTTCATTTCCATGCTTATATACCATCTCCTTCCCTATATACTCCACCCGTTCCATCAGATTCACGAAGCCACCCATCTCCAGTTGCCCCTTGACATAGACCTCATACACATTCTGTTCTTCATCAGACCAAGTGACAGGCGCTTTCGTCAACCCTACCTGCTTGTAGAAACGCTGTTGGCAATCTGGTCTTTCTGCCGTTTTTGCTGTCAGCAGGACAGGCTCTCCCAGCTCTTCAAACATACATTGCAGACGACCCGCCTCTATCTTCCGGTCCTCACGCTCAGAAAAGTCTTTCAAAACGAAGATAACATTGGCATCGAACTCCTCCCATCTGTCGCCATTCAGGTGCAGTGACACAGCATGGCAAACGTAACACTCATCCAGCGGAAACACCCAGAAGGTTGGCGCCTCTATACCATGCTCCCTGCAAAACACCTTTAGCCTATCCTGTAGATTATTCACCCCGAAAACATCGCCGCTCATGATATTAACTTAGCAAACCAATATGAAAGTGAAGGTGTGCCCATACGCCGTTTATACTGAAAGATGTCCAATACGGTGGCAATATGCAGCCCGTATTCTTTATTCAGTCTTTCCGCCATTTCCTTGAACTTCTTGCCATGCCTTAACCTTTTATCCAAACCAAAGTATGCCATATAGTAATGAATCATTTCGTGTACCATAATATCCACGAATTGTTTTTCCGTGAAGTCATAATAGTCCGTAATAGAGATGACGGGATTATACACAGTCTTATCAAACCATCCGCCTTGAGTATACTGGAAATATCCACAAGTGCGAAAAGAGTGCAGCAAGTCAAATTGTGGGAAAAGCAGCTTACCCTCAAAATACTTCATGTTGCACTCATCGAAAATAAGTTGCATATTCGTTTGGTTGGCCACCATATCATTCCTTCATCTCCTTAGACAACTCCTGCTCCATCGCCTTCAACTGCTCTACCGAGCTGTTGATGCCAGCACGAACCTGCTCAACCGTCTGCATAAATTCCTGACAGTTGCCATTGACAACTGTAATACATGTGTCGCTGAAATGCTCCGCCTTTCTGTCTTGCCAGTTGTCCACCAGCACCTGATTGTTCCTGTTAAAGGTTTGGACGTCATTATGCAAGTCGTCCAGACAAATCTTGATTCTATCCATACCTTTACTGTGTGTAACTGTTCAATGCGCTGATGGCCTTATTCAAGAAGTTCATACCGTCGTCCCGGCTCTTTTCAAGTCTTTCCCTGAAACGGTTGTTGTGCCATATCATACGCTCCACCTCAGCATGAACGTTCTGGTTGAGCTTTTTGCTTATCTCTTCATACTGTTTGGCTTTCTCTAAGAGTTTCTTCCATCGCTCCACTTTCTGTGCGCGGAGTTCCAACTCTTTTCCGTCCATACCTCCACCACGCCTTGCAAATGCTTCGAGATCGTTCTTGGCATGAGTAAGTTTCTGCTCAATAATGTTCACGTGGTCACTGATTTTGCGCGTAAAGTCCCGTGCCTCATCATCCTTTTGAGTGATGATGGCACGGAACCTGTACGACATCGCTATCGATGACTCCATGAATCCTTGATATCTTTGGGAATATGCCTCCAAGAGTCGTATCTCCCTTACCTTTACATCAGCAGCCATAAGCTCTCTATCTTATGTTCTGGTACTCCATAAGTTTCGATGTAATTTTGGCTATGTAGTTAGAGTATTCTGTGAACATCTCAGACATCTTCTTGATATCCTGCACGCTGCGATTGAACTCTTCACGGAACTTGTCGTTTTGCTTGTCTTGCCATCCTTCTGAGACAGCGTTCATTCGTTGCTGGGCCACTTGCATCGTCTGATACATATTCTGTCCCAGATTCTTGATATTCTTTCCAAACAGAGCCAACTGCTCAATGTTTCTTACACCAGCATCACTTGCCATAATTCTTTCGTGTTTAAAAAATTAGTCATTAAAAGTCGAACGGTGAAAATAGTGTGTAGCTGTCATTAGCTTCATTATAATAGATAGCACGGAGGCGATCAATGTCTGATGACAGATTCTCCAGTTTCAAGTCATCGCTCATTCCAAGGCTGTTAACAGCACCTGCATCACTCCGCAGCATTACGACATGGTGGAACATGCTGAAGAATATCTTTCCCGTCATATAATCAGAGAACAGCAACTGACTGGGCTTGTCTATCTGTAACACCACATGAACACCTTCTTCTGCACCATTCTTCAGAATGTAATCTATCACCTTTTGGTAGCTGTTGAAGTCGGCATCGCCACTGTTGCTATTCGAGAAATCACTTGAGAGACCAAAGTCATCCTCTAAGGCTTTTTCGATATTGCCTGCTTTGATCTCATTGTCATTGCGCAACTCACGGAAACGCTCCTGCCCTAAGATAAACAGCGCCATCTGCTCCGCTTCCCTATTCTTAATAGACGTAGCGATGCGCTGAAGTTCTTCACCGCAGGTAGCTGGATTTAGCATTTCAATCTCGCCTTTCCCTTCCAAGTCCTTCAACAATTTATTGGTGGTTCTCTGCTCCTCCGACAGGCAGTTGATGACCTTTATCTTTATCTCCTTATTCGAGATGCGCAGACTCTTCATCGTCGCCATCGTCGTTCTCGACACCTGTTCCTCGTCATTGATGCCAAACAATATCACGTTGTCAGCATACTCTTTACGGAGAGGGATAATCACAGGTTCCTTCTTCGTGTCAATTGAGCGTCCTACAGCAACAGCATTGCCTTTCTGTTTCAGCAAGCTTCTCACCTCGTCATCTATCTCGAATACTTGCGAACCAACGAAATAGAACTGCTCGTTCTTGAAGGCTTTCGTCTTGATGTTGATCTTGTCTATCACCTTCATGGCCTCCGGCGTGAGCAGATAAGTAGATTTGAACACCACATCGCTGTCGATATCGTGGTGCAACACTTGGCCCGTCTTCAACTGGCTGGTAATCTTTGAGGAATCTTCCACCAAACGATTGGAATCAGACGTTGCACACTTCAGAAGATAGAAATCGGAGATATTGTTGATGACCTCACTCGGTATCTCTGACTGAGCAATGGTCTGTGTAGCCAGTACAAGGTGAACGCCCTGACTACGACCTTCCTTCGCTATCTTTGCCAAGATATCTGCAATTTCACGATACAGCCTCATCTCTTTATTATTCGTTGAGGGGAACATTACATGACACTCGTCAGCAATAAACACGATGCGAGGCATCTTCTTCGTAGGGTTCTTCTGATTATACTCCACGATGTTCGACACGCCACTTGCACGTAATAGTTTGCCACGTTCACGCATCCTGTTGCTGATGTCTCGTAGAATTTCTAATGTTATCTGAACGTCTGAGTTATCTACGAGCAATGCCTTAACATGCTTCTCATTCTTATAGCGGTTGAACTCCACACCACCTATCTTGAAGTCCATTAAGTAGAACTCCAGTTCCTCTGGAGAATACTTGGCCATTGCACCTATAATCACATCATGTAGGAATACTGACTTACCTGTACCTGACTGACCTATGATAAAGCAATGTATATGGCTTACTGTGTCTAGTGTAAAATCAACCAATTCCCCTTGTTCTGATGAGCCTACTGGAATCACCATTGCCTTGTTAATCTTCTCAAAGCCGCCTGATATCATCTCACCATAATCAACGCTTGCTGCTTCTACTTGTGGCAACTCTGCACCCTCATTGATATAATTGAAGCAAGCCTTTGCCAAGATGGGATTATCGAGAATAGGTGTACAACGGATAAAAGCATCCTTACTATAATCCCCATATGCAGCAGCATCCAATTCTTGATAGGAGTTCTTCATGGCCAACAAGGAATCAATATCCCTATCGTTTTTGTAGTTTTGATTGTTCATCAGTACGAAATAGATTCCGCCCTTATGACCATTCTCAAACAGAGCATCCAAGTCACGCATGTCATTAAGACATTTCTGATAGTCTGTTATAACAACTACGTCATAGGGAACCACAACGCGATTCTTACTTTCGTTGTATTTTACAACGTCCCCATATTCTTCAAGCGATTTCGCGATTTTCTCTCTCAGCAATTCTTTCAACTGATTCCAGTCATTGGGGCTGCTAATGAGTTTCCCATACAACTTCTCGTCTAGATTCCTCGTTAAAAAAGAAGCTTGAGCAGAAAAAGCCAAGTCTACGAAATGTAACTTGAAACTCTTTCCTGGAAGTGAAAGCAATATATCTACAATCAATTGGTTCAAACGCCCTTGCGCTTTCTCTACAGTTTTATTTGTGTAGTTTATCACAAAGTTCTGCCCTGCTTTCCCATCTTGCCACTCCATGATGGTTGGTGTCTCGAATGTCAATACGCCCACGTTGTCTTCCGTATGTTGACCATCAGGAAGATAAGATACTATTGATTTGCTTTGTACGTTGACTCTTATGTTTTCAAGAACAAACTTCGTTTTCTCTGTTGAAGGTGAGTCCAAATTGAATTGGGTTAGTGGAAGATACTTATCTCTTAGTGCATTAATATAATCAGCATAATACTCTTGTAAAGCCTCCAGTTCCATAGAAGACAATTTATCCTTAACAGGAATTTTATAAGCTAAAGATGCAATCTCTTCTACAAGATGTTTTATTTGCTTTGTAGTTTTCATTGTATTCTTATTATATTTAATTTGCCTTTCTTGACTTATATGAAATAATTAGTTAAGTTTCATTATTTTACGAATAATCCACCTTAGGGCTAAGAATGGTAAAACAACAAATAATGCTGATGTTACAATGAATGGCATTATTGTGGCTGTTCCTTTTCCATCTGTAATTGATACTATCGTCATTGTAATAATAATTAATGCTATAGGTCCAAAGATATACAACCATAAGTTTTTATCTATTTTTCGTCTCTTTTCTTTCTTCTTTTCCTCTATTTGTTTTTTTATGAATTCTTCTTTATCAAGCCTGTTCCCAATTTTTTCTATTAAATTGGAAACATCTTTCATCCAGGTTTTCTTACATAACGCTGAAATATTGTCACAAGTATATTTGGTTTCAATAATGGAAGATGAATAGTTTGATTCTGCAAGGAGAGAATTCCCCTTTAGATCTATCACCTGTAACATGTCAGGAAGTTTGATGGGTTTCTTTGAATCTAATAGTCTATTTTCTATTGCAATAAACAGTTCGTTTGTCTTGGTAACATTAGCTTTCTGGAGCCATCTTTTTGCAGAATATAGATCTCCTGCTTCATACAAAGATTGTGCGGTTTCTATACAAGTGATTTCATCGTCACAAAGCGTTGCAAGTTTAATACATGCATCTATTCTTGATTTATCACCTTTAATGTATTCATTAATAATTTCAGTTATTTCGTTGTTAAACGCAGCATTAGGTAGAACCAATTTCTTGAAGAATCTTTGCAAATAGCTCCTTCCTTCAAATACTTTTTGAAAATAAGACCATTTTGTTTTTTCACCAGTTGTTCCTGCTGCTTTTGCATATTTATTAAATGCATCCGAATAATTACCTTCACACTCATTAATAAAGCCAAGAAGACGACATGCGTCAGGGTCATCTGCTAAAGATTGATTTCCAAAGAACGAGCTTGCTTTCTTAAAATCAATAGGTGTTTTGATTCCAAGCAAATGTATCATACCCATTTGAAAACACGCCTCAGGGTCACTATCTTGTGCTTTTGTTTTGATATCAGAGATATTGTAAGTAGCTTGAATCATCAAATCTCTAATAGTAGTTATATAATTATCCATATAATGATGTGTTATTGATTTTTCGTAACCACTATAATTACAATTTTTCCAATACTTATTTTACAACAAAAAGTATGTAGATAATGTTGTTGAAATAGCTATCATGATTGTTACCATACAGCCATTACCACTTCTACTTAAGCTCTGTAACCCATGCTTGTCTAAAACAAAATCGACCCTATCCACAGCGTCTTTAAGACCAACATTGTATGTCTCTTTGTACCATTTTACAAGTGCGAGCTTTGCTACTCCGATTTCTTGATGTTTTCTGAGAATGGCTTCTTCATCTGCATCTAATTCTACATTTGTACTAACAGCGTTTTCGTTATTAATAATATGTATGTCATTAATGTCGTTTGTTGGATTGGTTGCCTCACTTGATTCTATTGTGTTTTTTGTGTTCTCTTTTGGATGTGAATCACCCGTTTTTTTTAACTGATCCGTATTTCCTCCTTCAGTTTCGATTGCCTCTACGACCTTATTATTGAAAATATTTCCCATAGGGTCATTTTCGGTTGGAGATTCCTTTTTAGTTTCAGAAGTTTCGGAAAACTCAGAAGCAGGTGCCATACAAGCGGGACAATAATCTGGTGCAGTTATATCTTCATGGACATACCCGCAAATAGAACAAATAAACTTAGCCATATTGTTATTATAATTTAGAACTTCCTATGATATCACATATTATCTTAATAGAGCCATATAGTTACCTAATAATTTTGCTTTATCAAGGTATTTATACCAAAAATCTGTTTGCTGTAGTTCTGCTATCTGGGTATCAATCTCAAGAACATGATCAATGTCGCTTTTTACAATTGGAAACGTTTTACCGGTGAGAATTGAGAATAATCGATCTAGATTGTCATATTTGACACCAGTCTTTCTGTCAAGAACTTGATTTAACATCTCAAACGTTTGATATCCATTGGCCTCTCTTAATAACATGATAAAATCTTCAGACTGTGAAAGCATGTCCATCATCTCATAAAAAGATTCTATTCTATAACCACAGTCGAAGAAAGAATAAAACTCATCTGTTTTGGTATCAATTATGTTACTAACGACAATATCGGCAAAAAATTGCTTTTCTACATCAAGATGCAAATCGGAGTAAATAGCATTCAACCTTTCTGTGAATCTATTCTTAGGAATCTTTTTCATTATTGTCAATTGTCATCACAAGCTCAATGATTCTTCATTTATTATTATATGTTTCATTATAGCCACAACAAAGAAGTGTGAGCCTGTCAGCTAATCCAACTGAAGGCCTTCGACTGCCCGAGAAAAAGATTAGAAAACAGCTCACACCCAATGTATGACGCATGGATATACCAATACCATCATTACAAAGGGAAGAACGTCATTACCTTTCCATTTTCTCGTGAGAGTTGTCGAAGTTCTCAGTTTGGAAAAAGCTAAACGCTTCCATTGTTTTGACTGCGACGGTCCTTCCGCCACGCTGCAAAGATAAGAATAATTTAGCAAACAACGTTCATGTGAGCCGTATTATTTTTGCAAAAGTAGCTTTTTTTTTTTGTAATAAAGCCATCTTGGCATGGATTTTTTCATTTTTTATTCAGATTGATGGTTTACGCTGGCGAAGGTACAACATAAAAATGAGAAATGGAAGGAATGTGGCGACCATTTCTTCCATTTCGCAATTTTGGCTACTTAACTGTGACTATGGGAATAACTTTCTACTTCTTTTCTGATTCTGTCCTTAACTATTTCCCAATCCACGCTCTCAAACAAATATGGCATTGGCTGAGGGTCTGCATCTGCGAAATAGGACATGCTTAACAATGCTCTATATTCTGACCCGTCTGCATATTTTGTCAGGTACATTTTCAGAAGTTCCTCAAAAGAGAAATGCCGTAACAGGAAAAACACATCTATAAAGTCCTTCTTCGTTCCACGCCCAACAATGGCGTTAACCTTCATAGCAGCAATGTCCATATTTGAGGCTAATCTTATTCCGTCTTCGATGATTGGCTCGCCTATCCACGGATAATCATAATTGACGAAATCGACTTTGATACCATTCAGCATATATGTCTTAATACGCTTGGTGCAATTGTTACGTACAACGTCGCCAATACGGTCAGAGAGATTGTGCGTTAGCTCGTCAACATCTTCAGTAGTATGCCCAAAGAAATCAAGGTCAACAGAACGGCGATGCCCATACTGCAGGGCAAGTGCAGTACCACCAACAAGACGCATTTGCCCCAATATGGGCAGGTGCATCAGTATCTTTAGGAGTTCCAGAGTGTCGGGGTAGACTGTCTGAAGTGATAGCATCGGTAGTCTTCTTCTTTGGTATGTGATATGGTACAGATGAATGAAAGACAAACGGGGTCGAGTGTTCGCATCTTCTTGCACTCATCGACTATGCGATGAAGCCCATAATATCTGTAAATAAGCCGCCAGTCGTTCATTTGCCCATGTTCCAAGACTCGCTGGATGATATATGCGGGATAATCGTCCATAGACAACTGAGACTTATCAACGTCCCAGAACAGGTTATTGCTGAACTTTTCAATATAATTCCCTTGGTTCATGTATCAAATTATAACAACGTTGCAAAGATAAGAAATATTTGGCAAACGACGTTCATCGTGAATGATTATTTTGGAAAAAGAAGTTCTTTTTTCCCTTTTTAGCTGTTTCCACACCTGAAAGCTATCAGGGAATCGGCTCTTGCTCGCCGTTTTCACGCATCCGCCCAAAGACGTAGCCCACAAGATTCTGAAACCGGCTCTCTATGTCCTGGCGAATGTCTGTCTCTGGTATGCCGGGGTATTTCTTGGCCAATTTATCGCCAATCTGATTCACACGACGATGGAAGTCTTCTGAGACCTCCCACCATTTGGGACCAACAGAAGGGGAGGGGAAGACGGAGTCGCAGAAGCTGGCGATGGTGGCAGAATAAGCTTTGTCCAGCATCTTGGCCATCTCTTTCTTCATCTTTGAAGTCTGGTCTTCCTGTCTCACTGTTACAGGGATGATTTCCTCTGGCTCTGGCGTTGCGGCGGGTGCCAGCGACGGTGTGTCAATAGGGGTGGCAGCGACAGCCGTAGGGGACGCGTCAGTTCTTTGAGAAACTACCTCTGAGGAGCAGCCTTTGAAGAGCAAGACGGAACCGACGATGGACATGGCGGACACGAATGCAGCAAGCGGAACGACGGCGGACCTACGACTGCGTAGAGCATGTTGCAATTCATCCACTGTCTGATAGCGTTCGTCAGGATCAGATGCCAGACATTTGTTTGCCACCTTATTATATTTAGATTGGTGCAATGGTAGCGCCGCAAGAATTTTTCCAATCGCATAGATGTCAGTGCGAACGTCGACTTGCTCACCTGTCAGCTGCTCTGGGGCTGCATAGCTGTCGGTGCGGCCTGTGGTGTCAGTGTAAGTGTCGGTTAGGCTGCAGCCCAGGTCAATCAGTTTTACATCGTTGCCGATGCGCGTAAGCATGATGTTGTCTGGCTTCAGGTCAAGATGAAGCACTTGATGGGCGTGCAGATAGCTTACGGCATCTAACAGCTGAGCGACGAATCTCTCTTTGTTCTTCTTGCTTCCAAAATAGTCTGGCTGGGAAGTGAGGCGCTGGGTGAGCGTCTCACCGTCGACAAATTCCATCAAGATGGCTTCCCCACCTTCTACGAGTGATAGATAGCGCGGTAGCTGAGGGTGCTCCAGACGGTAGCCCGTCTCAAACTCCTTGCTCAGGGCTTCGCGGTAACGGATGTCGTTAGCAAACTGTGGCTTGAGGCGTTTCATGAAATGAAGCTTGCCATAGAGCTTTACAATGTAGGCGTCGCAGGTTCCACCATGCACAGGGAGACGCGTGGCGTTGTCAAAAGGCAACGGCTGACGGTAGTTGAAGGATGACGACTCCATCATGGCTCAATGATGCTGATGCTTTGTAAACCAGAGACGCTGCCTGCCGTGAATGGCCCCATTGGTGAGCCTCCACGCCAAACACAAGAAACGAAAAGGGGATGATGGAGCACGAAGTTCTGAATCTCCACCTCGTCATCGGTGAGCAGTTTGCTGTTTCGGCTTGCCACCACGCGATAGCAGTTGTCGCCCAGAAAACGCAATGTCACCTCGCGGTCAGGCAGATAGGCTATTTTGACCAGTGAGTCAGGCTTCAAATTAGCTGAGCGCTGTTCCCCCTCTGGAGTGTCAAAGCCTGAGTTCCCCTCATTGCTGATGGCTTCTAACTGCTGCCAATGGCTATAGCCGAGATAGCGCGCCAGAATGTCGAGCGTCGACAGGTGGGGCGTGCGGTCGTCAGCGGCGAGGCCCAACAGCCTCTTCAGGGTGGTGGCACCGATGTGTATCCCCGTCTTGCCTTCGATGTCCAGCGACAGGTATTCACAGTCGGAGGGCAGACGCAATTCGTGGTCTGCCCTCCGGCTAAGCATTTCAATGATGACTGGTGGCAGCTTCATCAGCGCTGGCTGTTACACGGTCATGATTTCCTTGTTCTTGGCCTCGATGAGCGTGTCGAGCTTCTTAATCCACTTGTCGTGCAGCTTCTGCAGCTCCAGCTCGGCGTCCTTCTCGTTGTCCTCTGAGAGTCCGTCCTTGATGGCCTTCTTCAGCTTCTCCTTGATGTCGGCACGGACGTTGCGCACCTCCACCTTCGCCTTCTCGGCAATCTTGTTGCACTGCTTCACCAGGTCGCGGCGGCGCTCCTCTGTGGGCTGCGGTATGGTCAGACGGATAATCTCGCCGTTGTTCTCAGGCGTGATGCCCACGTCGCTGTCCATGATGGCCTTCTCGATGTCCTTGATCTGCTTGCGGTCCCATGGCTTGATGGCGATGGTGCGTGCATCAGGGCAGTTGACGGTGGCCACCTGGTTGAGGGGCACCTTCGAGCCATAGCTCAACACTCTCACTCCGTCGAGGATGGCCACGTTGGCCCTTCCGGCACGGATGCGGTTCAGCTCCTCCTCCAGGAACATGGCTGCCATCTCCATGCGCTCCTCGCTCTTCTGCAATGTCTCTTTTACGTCTAACATAATCTATTTCATTTTTATATGGTTATTCACCCCAGCCTGGATGTTTTCTGTCGTACCAGTCTGTGTATAGGATTGACAAGAAGCCTATCACGATGAAAAAAAGCAAGAAGTAAATCAGTCCCATAGTTATTTTTTCGATTTAGAGTAATAGTGGAATCCAAACAGAGCCAAGATGACAACGGCTATTGACCCTATGCCAAAGACCGCAGTCTCGTTGATTCCCAGATTCATAATCTCAGCCAGGATGATGCCGCCGAAGACCAGCTTCGACAGGTCGAGGAAGTATTTCCCCGCCTCCTGGTAGAGTAGTTCTCTCTTCTTCAGCTTCATGGTTATCGCTTTTCTGCTGACAAAATTAGGTAATTTCTTTGTTACTTGCAACATTTTAAGGAAAAAAAACATGAAAGAAGCGCGATTTTGTAAATTAATGGCTACCTTTGCAGCAAAATTTCACGACTTATGAATACCATTCGTACATTTCTGGCTTCACTGTGCCTTGTTCTGTGCAGTGCCAGCGCCGTGGCCGACAGCTATCAGTACCTCACCGTGAGCGGCAGCGGCAGCGAGACGAGCTTCAACGTGAGCAGCATCAAGAAGATTACCTTCGACACTGCTGACATGGTGCTTCACCTGTCTGACGGCACTGAGCAGCGCCTGGCGCTCTCCGGCCTTGAGAAGATGTTCTTTGCCGGCTCGCCGTCGGCCATTGCTGCCGTCAGCAACTCGGAGCCGAAGACCCATTTCGCCGGTGGCGTGCTGCGTGCCGCCCTGGAGCCGGGCGAGACCGTCGTCCTGTATAACATGAAGGGCGAGAAGGTGTTCAGCGCCAACGAGAGCGGCAGCTACGACCTCGGCGGTCTGTCGCGTGGCGTCTACATTGTCAAGGTGGGCAAGGACGTGCGCAAGATTATCAACAAGTAAGGCCCACCCATGCCCTCCCATAGGGAGGAATGTTTTCCAAAGATATATAAATAATATGTTCGCGTAATAAAATTATGGCACAACAAGAAGACGTTTTCAAGAAGATTGTCTCGCACTGCAAGGAGTATGGCTTCGTATTCCCTTCGAGCGAGATTTACGACGGTCTGGGCGCAGTCTACGACTACGGCCAGATGGGTGTTGAACTGAAGAATAACATCAAGCAGTACTGGTGGAAAGCCATGACCATGCTGCACGAGAACATCGTGGGCATCGACTCAGCCATCTTCATGCATCCCACCATCTGGAAGGCCTCCGGCCACGTGGATGCTTTCAACGACCCCCTCATCGACAACCGCGACTCGAAGAAGCGCTATCGCGCCGACGTGCTCATCGAGGACCAGATAGCCAAGTACGACGAGAAGATTCAGAAGGAGGTGGAGAAGGCCCGCAAGCGCTTCGGCGAGAGCTTCGACGAGCAGAAGTACTTAGAGACGTCGCCGCGTGTGGCTGAGACGAAGGCCAAGCGCGACGCCCTGCACCAGCGCTACGCTGCCGCCATGCAGGGTCCCGACCTGGACGAGCTGAAGCAAATCATCCTTGACGAGGAGATAGTGGACCCCATCAGCGGCACCAAGAACTGGACCGACGTGCGCCAGTTCAACCTGATGTTCTCCACCGAGATGGGTTCGACGGCCGACGGCTCCATGAAGATTTACCTGCGTCCCGAGACGGCACAGGGCATCTTCGTGAACTACCTGAACGTGCAGAAGACGGGCCGCATGAAGATTCCCTTCGGCATCGCACAGATAGGCAAGGCTTTCCGCAACGAGATTGTGGCTCGCCAGTTCATCTTCCGCATGCGTGAGTTCGAGCAGATGGAGATGCAGTTCTTCGTCAAGCCCGGCACCGAGCTGGAGTGGTTTGCCAAGTGGAAGGAGACGCGCATGAAGTGGCACCAGAACCTGGGCTTCGGCGCTGAGAACTACCGTTTCCACGACCACGACAAGCTGGCCCACTATGCCAACGCCGCCACCGACATCGAGTTCCGCATGCCCTTCGGCTTCAAGGAGGTGGAAGGCATCCACAGCCGCACCAACTTCGACCTGTCGCAGCATGAGAAGTACTCAGGCAAGAGCATCAAGTACTTCGACCCGCAGACCAACGAGAGCTACACGCCGTTTGTCATCGAGACCAGTATCGGTGTTGACCGCATGTTCCTCAGCATCATGTGCCATGCCTTCTGCGAGGAGCAGCTGGAGAACGGCGAGTCGCGCACCGTGCTGCGCCTGCCCGCCGCCCTGGCCCCGGTGAAGCTGGCCGTGCTGCCGCTGGTGAAGAAGGACGGTCTGCCCGAGAAGGCCCGCGAGATTGTCGACGACCTGAAGTACCACTTCACCTGCCAGTATGACGAGAAGGACAGCATCGGCAAGCGCTACCGTCGTCAGGATGCCATCGGCACCCCCTACTGCGTCACCGTCGACCACGACACGCTCAGCGATGGCTGCGTCACCCTGCGTTTCCGCGACACCATGCAGCAGGAGCGCGTGAAGATTAGCGACCTGAACGCCATCATCGAGGACAAGGTGAGCATCACCAGTCTGCTGAAGAAGCTGTAACGGCCTTCGGCATAAATGATAAATGAGAAATGATAAATTGTCGGAAAGTGAAAAGAGTTGGCAAAGATAGACGTGGACTGATGTGGATGATAGCTTTATCATTTCTCATTTGTCATTTGTCATTTGTCGTCAGCGCCTGCTCCAAGGAGGAGACGGAGGCTGGCGAGTGGGACGACTGGCAGCAGCGCAACGAGGTGGTTCTTGCCTCGCTGGTCGACTCGGTCAAGTCACACCCGGCACAGTGGCAGCGCATACTGAGCTATGCCAAGAGTCCACAGACGGAGCACGATGCTCATCAGTACATCTATGTGAAGACGGTGGAGCAGGGCAGCGGTACCGAATGTCCGGCTTTCACCGACTCCGTGCGCATCGTCTACCAAGGACGTCTCATCCCCTCGGCCACCTATAGCCAAGGCTTCGTCTTCGATGGCTCCGTCTACGGACAGTTCTCCGTCAGTACCAGCTCGACGGCCAAGATGTTGGTGTCGAACACTGTCGTGGGCTTCTCCACGGCCTTGCAGCACATGCACCGTGGCGACCGCTGGCGCATCTATATCCCCTCTGAGCTGGGCTACGGCGAGACAGGACAGTCGGATGCCAATATCCCGGGCTACAGCCTCCTCGTCTTCGACGTGAAGCTCATCGACTTCAGTCATGTGGGGCAGGCCATGCCCGCATGGAGCAGCAGGCAGAGGCGATAAAACAAAACAAGGGTCGATTGCTCGTACCCCCGCACCTCCGAAAATAAGCTAAATAACAAAAGATGATGAAAAAAACACTGTTGAGCGTTATGCTTGCCGCCGTCACCCTGTGTGCCTGCAATACCACCGGCAAAAAGACCAGCGAGACCAAGGAGAACGGCACTGCCCCTGCCACTGAGACCGTCGACAAGACACAGACTGAGGAGACCACCGAGGCTGCTGATGACACAAAGGCTCCCGACTTCACCCTGGACGACATCAATGGCAAGCCCCTTGCCCTCTCGTCGCTGCGCGGCAAGTACGTCGTGCTCGACTTCTGGGGCTCCTGGTGCGTCTGGTGCATCCGTGGCATTCCCATGATGAAGGAGTACTATGCCAAATATCCCGGCAAGTTCGAGATTCTCGGCATTGACTGCAACGACAGCCCCGAGGACTGGAAGAAGGCCGTGGAAGAGCACGAGCTGCCCTGGCTCCACGTCTATTGCACAGAAGAGTCGACGGTGTTGGCTGACTATGACATTCAGGGCTTCCCCACCAAGATTGTCATCGACCCGGAAGGAAATGTCATCAAGACCATCGTGGGTGAGGATCCCGCCTTCTACGAATATCTTGACGAGCTGTTCAAGGAATAGCCAGTCCCCCTTAGCCTTATTTGATTTGCTTCAGTGCCAGCTTCACCACCTGCTCAACGGGCAGCGTGGGCTGGTTGCTGAGAATGTCTACCACCACCTTCTGTGATGGGGCCGGCGAGAAGCCCAGCATGGTCAGTGCCGCCACGGCCTCGTCGCGCACGGCGTTGTTCACCGGTGCCGTCAGGGTGCCGCCGGCGGGAATCTCGTCCGTCAGGCCCAGTGCCACAATCTTGTCGCGCAGGTCGACGATGATGCGCTGCGCCGTCATCTTGCCGATGCCCTTGATGCTCTGTATGAGCTTGGCGTTGCCCGTTGAGATGGCTGCGCACAGCTCGCTGACGCTCATGCCTGACAGCATCATGCGCGCCGTGTTCGTGCCCACGCCGTTGACGGTGATGAGCAGCTGGAACATCTCCCGCTCGCGCTTTGAGGCAAAGCCGTAAAGGACGTAGGCGTCCTCGCGTATGGATTCGTAGACGTAGAGCTTTGCCTCCTTCTTGCCCTGGATGGACGTATAGGTGTTGAGCGAGATGTTCAGGCCGTAGCCCACGCCGCCGGCCTCGATGGTAGCGAGGGCGGGGGTGAGGTCGGTCAGTTCGCCGCGTACATATTCTATCATAGGTTCTGTCTGTTGTTTCTTTCTCTAACGCAGCGGCGGCCAAGATTATTGCCCGCGCAAGTAATAAATTGTGGAAAAAGCCGTTAGATAAAGTGATGGATATGCAATTCAACAGTGAGCAGCAGCGCGTCATCGAGGCCATGGGAGGCCATCACCTCGTGCTGGCCCCGCCCGGCTGCGGCAAGACGGCCGTGCTGGCTGAGCGCATCGCCTGGGCCTACAGCCGTGGCGTGCCCTTCAGCGACATGGCCTGCCTGACCTTCACCAACAGGGCGGCACGCAGCATGCGTGAGCGCATACAGGAGCGATTAGGCGACACCCCCGCGGTCACTGACCAGCTCTTTGTGGGCAATGTGCACCGCTTCTGCCTCCATTTCCTCTTCGACAGCCACCTGGTGGCGGAGCACACCGCAGTGGTAGACACCGACACGAGCATCAGCATCATCAGCGACTTCCTTGGCGAGGATGAGCTGCGCGTCCTCGACGACAACCGCAGTCGGCAGCGCTACTCGCAAATCATCAACCTGCAGCACCTGATGTACCAGTGCTGTCACGGCTATCCGTCGGACCTGATGGTACACCGCGACGCCCTGCCGGCCCGGCTGCTCAGGGAGCTGTGCACACGCTTCGCCCTGCCCTACAGCCAGGCGTCGACCATTCAGCTCTACACCCAGGCCGACGACTATCGTGACGAGGCCACCGGCGTGTCGACCGAAGCACGCCAGCTGATGAACATGCTCTATGCCGCCCGCCGCTACGAGCTGTACAAGCAGCAGAACGACCTGTTGGACTTTGAGGACCTGCTCCTCGTCACCTATGACGCCTTGACAGACCATCCCACGCAGTGGCAGGACTATCGCTATCCCTGGCTGCAGATTGACGAGGTGCAAGACCTCAACCCGCTGCAGATGGCCATCGTCGACAGCTTCACCGCCCCCGATGCCACCGTGGTCTACCTGGGCGATGCCCAGCAGGCCATCTTCTCGTTCATGGGAGCCAAGACCGACACGCTGACGATGCTGCGTGAGCGCTGTGGCAGCCACTTTCACAACTTCTTCCAGAACTACCGCTCGCCGCAGTACCTGCTTGACATCTTCAACCGCTATGCCCAGTGGCGGCTGGGCATTGACCCCGCACTGCTGCCCTCCACCAGCAACAACAGTCGCAGGGGCGCCACCGACGTGATGCTGATGGAGGCATCGACCAATGTCGACGAGGCGAACATGGTGGCGCGGTTCGTGGAAAAGCTTTACCACGACGAGCCGCAGCACACCATTGCCGTGGTGGTGGCCTTCAACAGCGATGCCGACGAGGTGAGCAGTGCCCTCGGACAGCTGCCTCACTTCAAAATCTCCGGCACCGACTTCTTCACCATCGCCCCCATGCGCCTGCTGATGGCACATCTGGGCATCCTGCATAGCGAGAACGACTTCATCGCCTGGTCGCACCTGCTTTATGGTCTGCATGTCTATGCCTCGTGCAGTGCCGCCCGCCAGGTGGTGCGCACCATGCAGCAGGTGGCCATCACACCGGCTGACCTGCTGCAGTATGACGGCTCGACCTATGTGGCTGAGTATGTGAAGAGCTATGAGCAGGGCGACATCGTCATCTTCGACACTGAGACCACGGGTCTCGACGTCCTCAGCGACGATGTGGTGCAGATAGCTGCCATCCGTGTGCAGCAGGGCAAGGTGGTGGCGTCGCTCAATCTCTTCATCGAGACCTCCAGGCCCATTCCCCCCATGCTCGGCGACGTGGTCAACCCGCTCGTCGAGGAGTATGGGCGCCACCCGCACCTGTCGGCAGCCGATGCGCTGCAGCGCTTCTGCGACTTTGCAAAGGGCGCCGCCATCATGGGCCACAACGCTACCTACGACTACCAGATCATGGAGCACAACATGCAGCGCTATGCTCCCCATCTGTCCATGAGCACCCTCTGGCCCACCTATCTCGACACCCTGAAGCTGGCGCGTCTGCTGCATCCGCGACAGCCCAGCTACAAGCTGCGCGACCTTTTGGTGGAGCTGCGCCTGGAGGGACATAACTCACACCTGGCCGACGACGACATCATGGCCACGCTGAGTCTCGCCGTGGAGTGCTATGAGCGCAGTCGCAGCGTCATGGGTCGGCAGATGGAGTTCCTCAGCCGGCACCGCGTCAAGATGAACCAGTTGCGTCAGCTCTATGGTCCCCTTTATGCGGAAGCCCGCCAACGGCTCTTCGCCCCCTTCACACCAGATGCCGCCACAGCTGCCAACAGCCTGTCAGCCGAGCTGCTGCGTGCCTACCACTACCTGTTGCGGCAGAGCATCATCGCCCCCTTGCCAAAGCTCGGCTACGTCGTCAGCTACATTGACACCGACATGGTGGGCGCATGTGCCGGCGAGGAATCGTTGCCGCTGGCTCTGCTCCTGCAGCGCCACTATGCTGAGCTGTGCACGCTGAAGGAGGCCGACATGTGTGGCTCGCGCAGCATGAAGGAGCGTGTCTTCGTCTCCACCGTGCATAAGGCCAAGGGCCTTGAGTTCGACACGGTCATCGTCTACGATGCCGTCGATGGCAAGTACCCCAGCGCCTTTGCCTCCCAAGAGGCCTGTCGCGGTGAGGAGGCACGCAAGTTCTATGTTGCCATCTCGCGTGCCCGTCGCCGTCTGGTTGTCACTTACTGCCATAATGCCATCAGTCGTTGGGGTGCCTGGCACGCAAAGACGCTGACACCCTACATGGACGTGCTGCGCAGCCAGTTTGTCTGAGCTAATATAATCCTATGACCTCCATTGTCTGGTCCAATTCTAGGACATCTTTCGATTCAACTATATATGAAGGGAAAACGGAAAAGATAGTGCACCAAGTGCACCTTTGGGACTTAGTCGGCTGACTTGCAAGTCATTGGCAGGTGCACCATCGCTACTCCATCGTGCACCTATGCTAACCTGCTCAAAGCGTTGCCACACCCGCTTTTTAGGTGTAAATTCTCGAGAGAATTTGCCAATAAGTCGGCACTTTACGGGAATAACTCATTGAGTTATTGCAATAAGTCAACGAGATAATTCAGCCAGGAGCCGAGTTACGAGAATAATGCCCCCCTACTGCCCCCGAGGGGGCTTCTATAGTTTTGCTATGAAGGGTCGCGGCTATTGTAGCCCCCTCGGGGGCAGAAGGGGGACTTTCACTTCGGGAGCAGGGGAGGCTTGGTGCTCTTTGGTGCACCAAAGAGAACGGTTGGTGCACCAACTAACGACATGCAAGTCAGCCGACTAAGTCCCAAAGGTGCACTTGGTGCACTATTTTTTGTCGTTTCCTTATATAGCCCCCTAACCTATATTATTCACGGAGCATTGATGCCCACCTTATACCCCTTTGATTTAAAGTATTGGACTATGTTGCCAATGACAACCTTGTCAGGTGTACCCAATGCAGATGTCGATGTCAGGCGGATCTGTGATATGATATACCTAAACCCTTTCCTTCAAGTGGATCATTGATTAAGCGCTCCACATCGCAATACAACCGGCAATAAGGAAAGACGGCACTATCAATGCCGTATTGCTCCTCATCGGGCATAAACAACTCGTCCGTATAGTAGTCAATTAAGAGCCCGCCGAGTTGTGATTTGCTAAAAATGGCATAATCGAAATACGATTTTTTGTAAATCCGACTCTATTTTCGCAGAAAAAATGTAATTTTGCACCGTATTCTTCGGAGTACAAGACATATTGAAACAACGAAGCGTTATGCTCGACTTGCAAAAGGAAACGTGAGAAACTTCCAAGAAAGAACTGCAAGAACGGTGTACGGTTCGCGCTATTTAGCGTGGGCTGGTTACTCCTTCTCAGTTCAGGTAATTCTCACGACCTCCTTTTGAAGAAGTGGTATATCAGTGCCACGCTTCATAACAATTAAAGGCTCCCGTGGCGGCTGGGGAGCAATGGGAAATAGTCTTATGAAACTAAAAACTATCTTATTGTCGTTTGGACTGGCATTTATCTTTAATGCCTGTGCTCCTTCTGCTGATGATTGCATTCGTATTTATGAAAATGGAATTGAGAAAGTCAGAAAAGCATCAACAAAGCAGGAACTGAGTGAAATTACTTATGAAGTAAAAGACAAACTCACGGATTTGGGCAATAAGCCTGGTGGGGATGAGAAAATGTCTCAGGAAGACACACATAGAGTTTTGTCCGCTCAAAATAGATTCAATCAGGCTGTAGAACAACGTGCAAGAGAACTTGCAAACTAAATTCCTATATGACTATGACAAAGAGATTCTTTTTACTCATAATTGGCATAGTTTTGTCTGTTATCGTATTTGCTGGCAATCCGAATCGGACGTACAATATTAAATATGTAGATACGAACTCAGGTGTTGCTGCAAAAAATATGACGCTCAAAGTTACTTCAACTCAAATTTCTTATTTTGAGAGGGATGCTTATTGGAATTGCAGGTACGAAGGAACGATTAAAGACCAAAATAGCTTGATATATCACAAATACTATCTTCCTACGACGAAAAGTACCGTGTTAATTAGCGATTCCAAGATTATGAAGGTAGGCAATAGTTTCTATTATATCATTATCTTAAATGGGCAGTACCACTATGCGTTATAGTATAATTGCAGCCTTTCTATTTGTTTGTTTCTTTTTGGTTTCTTGTTCGGAAGAAAAAAAGCAAGAGGGAGCGGAAAGGCCGTTCATGCAATCTGTTGACAGAACGCCGCCCCCAGATAAAGCATATTTCAGAGACGATATTTTCGCCCCAAAAGAAAAGAGAAATGAAGGAGCAGAAACTTGGATAGAAAAAGACGAATAACAACAAAACATTTATGAAAAATGACAATAGCGGTTGCGGCTGTATAATCTTGGAATAGTATGTGTCATCATTTTATCTGGCATCAGAAAGTGCGCATCAGCCACGCCAGACATTATGAAGGCATATGGCGAAGCACTTAGTGGTCCGTATGGAGGATTATGGGGATTCCCTCTATCAATACTTAGTTAATTATACATTTAATCGTTTGAAAATCAATGAGTTACATTA